>DKAH01000004.1:141432-181922 GCA_002448795.1 Fidelibacterota bacterium UBA6931 | reverse complement strand
TATAAAAAACAATTGATGCAGTCCCATGCGCCTTTTGAAATCATCGAGAATAGCCAGATCAAAACTGATGAGGCAGGATTTGGAAATAAAGTTACAATCCGTGAAGAAAATTCCGATGTTGACGAAGATTATTACCTATTAGGTCCCATTGAGTTTGAGTTAGATCTTTATCCAGATATTGCAACCTACCATTCACCTTTTGGTCAAGCCATAATTGGTAAAAAGATTGACGAACATTTTTCGCTTGAATTCCAAGATAAAGCGACGAAATTTACGATAATTGCCATTGAAAAAATTTCCGCGGACGAATAATATGATCTTTCCTGAATTATCAATCAAATCATATTATTACCAATTTTTGACTTAGCTCTGGAGGGAGGATTCCTTGAATTCTACTTTTCTAAAAAAAACGAAGTATTTTGATTGTTCTTACTAAGAATGTTCTTCAATCTGACAAATGACATGGAGGTGGGAGTTGTGGAAAAAGTAGACAGATGTTGAAATTCATATGAAATGTCTATCTTGTTCCCATCGTTGGGAAAGAAGGAAGCTCAATGAATATGCTTCTTTTCTCACTAAATGTCCTAATTGTGGTAGTCGATTCCCAATATTACGAGATGACCTAGTTATGGGTTTAATTAATTTTTTATCTAAAATATTTAAGAAGTAGAAAACCTGTTGAAAAATCCGTCATTATATAATGAAAAGAGCAAAAAAGATTTGCTTGAAGAATTGAAACTTGAATCCTTTAAGCGCCTTACATGCTCGTTCTACCGCTATGTCAGTATCGTTAATCTAAATAGCTTTCGTGATCTTTTATATGAAGAATGGTCTGCACTTAAAATATTTGGCCGTGTTTATGTTTCAAATGAAGGAATTAACGCTCAAATTTCTTGCCCACAGCACAATTGGAAGTCTTATAATGAAAAGCTGAATACTCATAGAGTACTTAAAGACATTCCCAAAAATTTTGCAGTTGAAGAGGGTAACTCATTCCACAAACTCGTTATAAAGGTAAAAGATGAAATTGTTGCTTATGGGCTAAATACAAATGAATATGATATGAATTTTGTTGGAAAACATTTAAGTCCACGTGAATTCAATTCAGCAATGAATCGTCCTAAATCAATTATTGTAGATATGAGAAATTACTATGAGAGTGAAGTGGGGAAATTTAAAGGGGCAATCGCCCCGAGTGTAGAAACTTCTAGAGAATTATTGCCAGAGATTAAACGGTTATTAAAGGGCAAAGAAGAAAGTGAAATACTAATGTATTGTACTGGTGGGGTTCGATGTGAAAAAGCAAGTTCCTTTTTCATTCATAATGGATTCAAGAATATAAATCAGTTAACTGGTGGAATTATTAATTATGGGCATCAAGTGAGAAATAACAATCTTGAATCTCAATTTATTGGAAAAAACTTTGTCTTTGATGCCCGTCTTGGTGAAAGAATAACCGACGATGTTATTAGTAATTGTCATCAATGTGGAGGTACCTCTGACAATCATATCGACTGCAATAATGATGCTTGTCACATATTATTTATTCAGTGTTACAAATGTAGTAAAAAGTACGACCAATGTTGTTCGATAGAATGTATGGAGTTTAATAGACTATCTGAAGATGAGAAGAGGACTCTAAGAAAAGACCCTGATCAGGTGGTATCCATGACACGGAATTCGACTAGTGGAAAACCTCGTTTAATTACTTAAATGTTCTTCTATTAAAATGAATCATTTCTATCTCAAGTACTTCTCTAATTTTATGCCTTTAAATCATGGAAGGATGGTTGGGTTCAGGCAAGTAATTATTATGTTATTTTTTGTAACTTTTTCAATAGTGAGTAGTCAAGATTGGGCAAATCTGAATAAGTATCGTGATCAAAACGAAAAATTAGGCGCACCTATTATTAATGAAAAAAGAGTTGTTTTTATTGGCGATTCCATCACTGAGAGTTGGTTGAACTTCCAACCAGAATTTTTCAATAAACCCTACTATATAAATCGCGGTATTAGTGGACAAACTACACCACAAATGCTTATCCGTTTTCGTTCGGATGTAATTCAACTAAAACCTTCTGTCGTATTAATATTGGCGGGAATTAATGATATTGCTGAAAATACAGGTCCCTCAAAAGTGCAAGATATTGCAGGCAATATTATTTCTATGGCTGAACTGGCCAGTAGTAACGGAATCAAAGCAATAATTTGCTCAATATTGCCAGCAAATGAGTTTTCATGGAATTCTAAAATCAACCCAGTATCTAAAGTGTCTTCTGTAAATAAAATTCTTAAGAGTTATGCAAATAAGAATGAATTAACTTTTTTAGACTATTTTGAATCAATGGTTGATGAAAATGATGGTCTTAAAAAAGAATATGGTACAGATTCAGTTCATCCAAATCTATCAGGTTATAAATTAATGGCAGTTTTAGCTGAACAAGCAATCAGATCAGCATTGGAGTTGAATTAAAGGTAGCTCTAATTCAAGTAAGTCACTTTTAATACAATTAACAATATAAATTATGGTGAATTGACCACAAGACAAAAAAATCCAAAACGAGATTTAAACTATTGCAATAAATGAGTTGGCTAACAAACCCAGAAAATCCAAAAGCGAGAAGGGTTGCGTTGATAATCTCCACTATTGGTTTAGTGGGTATGATTTTCATTAGACAGTATTGGCTGGCTATTGTTTTTACTATGTTTTTAGTGGCGGATTATTTTCAACATAGAACCAAGAAATAAAAGAGTGATTTCATGAAAAAAATATTTTTATTGGTAATAATAGTTTTAATCTTTTTTCATTCTTCAATCATAAAGGCTCAAGAAAAAAATATCATTGAAACGTCAGTTGCAATGATGGCCAAAATTGGTGCCTGTTGGTCTCCTACATTTTCTCCTGATGGACAAACCGTGGCTTTCATTTCAAATATGAACGGTGTTCCACAAATTTGGACTATTCCAAGAGCAGGAGGCTGGCCTACACTAGTAACTTCACTGGAAGACCCTATTAACAGTGTCAAATGGTCTCCTAATGGCAAATGGCTTTCTTTCTCAATGTCTCCTGGTGGTGGCATGAATCAACAGATATATATTGTTCGACCAGATGGTTCAGACGTAACACTTCTTACTGGTGGAGGGAATGAAACAAATCGTTTGGGTAATTGGACTTCTGATGGAAGGAAGCTAATGATGTCTTCTAATCGCCGATTACCAACCTCTATGGATGCTTATTTAATAGATATAGAAGACGTCAAATTAGAACTTATTTCAAAGAGTAAAGGTATAGGATCATTTTCTGATATAACTAATGATGGAGAATATGCCCTTCTAAACAGATTGGAAAGTCGTGGTAGTAATGATCTATTTCTTATTCAAACAAAAACCGGTCAAGAAAAAATCCTTACAGATCATAAAGGTCCCGGCACATTTTTTGGACAATTTTCTTCTAATGAAAGAGAGATCTATCTTGGCTTTAATAAGAATAGGGATCTTGTCGCTTTTGGTAAAATCAAGCTCAAAAAGCAAGATCAACCAGGACCAATTGAAGTTCTGCTTGAAAGAGCTGATGCTGAACTTGAGAGTTTCAAATTGAATAATGACGCCACATTGGCCGTATTAATATGGAATGTATACGGCCGAAATGAACTAAGCATTTATGATTTGGAAAAACATGAAGTCATAAAAAATAATATAAGTCTTCCTTCTGAAATTGTTAGAGGTATTGACTTTTCGAAAAATGGGAAATGGATAACATTAGAACTATCAGGAGCAACAACCCCGAGGGATATTTGGATTCTTAATACAGAAACTTATGAATTCAGACAACTCACCTTCAGTCCTCATGCAGGTGTTGATCTAAAAACATTGATTTCCCCAAAACTTGTAAGTTTCTCTGCTCACGATGGACTTAAGCTTACGGCATGGTTGTATCAGCCTAAATCATCAAGTTACAAGCCAGGCCCAGTTGTCCTTAGTTTCCATGGAGGTCCAGAAGGGCAAGAGCGACCTCGCTTTAGGAGCGACTACCAAGCTCTTTTGGCACAAGGAATCTCTATACTCGCACCAAATGTGAGAGGTTCTTCTGGCTTTGGTAAAAAATTTGTTAACCTGGATAATGGTGAATTACGATTTAATGGCATTAAAGATATCAAGTCATGTATCAAATATGTGATTAATAGTGAAATTGCTGATCCTCAACGCATTGGGATCATGGGAGGATCTTATGGTGGATATATGGTTATGGCCGGGCTTGCTTATTATCCAGATCTTATAAGTGTTGGGGCAAATCTTTTTGGAGTAGTGAATTTTGAAACCTTTTTTGCCAACACAGAACCTTGGATGGCAGCCATTTCGACAATCGAATATGGTGATCCTAAGACTGAGAAAGATCTTTTAAGAAGTCTTTCTCCAATTCATAAGGTTGATCAGGTACGAGCTCCTACTATTGTTTTGCATGGTGCAAATGATACTAATGTTCCGGTAGTTGAAGCGGAACAAGTAGTAGAAAATCTAAAAGAAAGAGATGTGCCTGTTGAATACATCCTTTTTCCTGATGAAGGACATGGTTTTAGAAAGACTATTAACCGGATTCGATCAACAACCTCAATAGTGAACTGGTTTGTTAAATATTTATGAGATTATAAAATGAAAGAAAAAAAATAATGAAAAAAACTGTTTTGATTCCTGTGACATTTCTTCTTGTCACTTTTTCTTTTGCCCAAACAAAAACAGTCACCTTCACTGCAAAGGAAGGTACATGGATGAGTGTGGATGTATCTCCTGATGGGAATACCATTGCCTTTGATTTATTGGGGCATATCTATCTTATGTCGACCCAAGGTGGAAAGGCAAAACCAATCACCGATGGTACTTCGTGGAATATGTTTCCTCGTTTCAGTCCTGATGGCAAAAAGATTTTATTGACTTCAGACCGAAGTGGTAGTGATGATTTGTGGGTGCATGACTTGGTTAGTGGGGAAATGCAAAATATCTCCGATATGGAACTCCCGGTACATCAAGGATCTTGGTCACAAGATGGGCGACATGTTTTTGGAACAGCATTGAATTTGAAGGTTCGTCATCCAGTTTACATGTTTAACCTTTATGGAAGTAAACAAGAGATTATTCCGCCGGGAACCCGTGCACCGGCCACACATTTTGAAATGCATCCTACAAATGGTCTAATCTACTTTGAGCATGGTGATGGTAACCTTTACAGTAGCGGCGATCGTATAAAGACTTTCAACACTCATACGGGTGTCGTGGAAATTTATATTGATAGGCCAGGTGGTGCGGCTAATCCATCCATATCTCCAAACGGCAAGAAACTGGCGTATATACACCGTGATGACCGGCAGACCGTTTTGGTGGTTCATGATTTAAATACAAGGGAAGAGAAAGTAATCAACCGAAGATTGGATTATGATCGTCAAGACAGCGGTAGCTTCTATGGATCATATCCGAACATGAGTTGGCATCCTGACGGCAACAAAATTTTTCTTTCATATGAAGGAGGTATTCACGCTGTTGATATTCACTCAGGTAAAGTTCGTAAAATTGAATTTGAAGCGTTTGTGGATCGTGAAATAAAGGAGACGATCCGTTTCAAAGTGGATGTTCCACAGGCTGAAGCTGTAACTCGTTCGCACCGTTGGTCTCAAGCAACACCTTCAGGGATCCTATTTGAATCCTTAGGAGACCTTTACATAAAGAAGGATTCGAAGGTTATAAATCTTACTAAATCCAAAGATCATGAGACCAACCCGGTCTATGATGCCAAATCGCAATTAATCTATTTCGCCTCCTGGAATGACAAGGAAATGGGAGCGGTTTATCAGATGAACATGAACGGTAAGAAACGCAAAAAATTGACTTCCGCAAAAAGTCAATATGGCTCTATTGCTGTATCAAATGAAGGCAGGATTGCATTTATACGTGGAGGAGGCTCTTTGATTAACGGGAATCATCTTGAAAATCAAACTGACTATGTGCTTGTATTGATGGAAAACGCGGAAAAGGAGACTGTTTTGACTGAAATAGAGTGGAGTCAGAACCGCTATGCCAAGCGTCCTCCTACAGTATTCTTTGGACTGGACGGACGTATCTACTTCTCTGAATATGTGGATGATGTATTAACTATCAAATCCATTACCACGGATGGTTTAGATGAAAAAGATATTTTCAAGTTTACCAACGCTACTCGGGCTGTGATATCACCGGATATGAAATGGATAGCCTTCCGAGAGTACCACCGCAGTTTCGTCACTCCTTTCGATTATATTGGACAAACAGTGACCATCAGTAACGCCGATGAAGAAGGATATACCCAGAGGGTAGACAAAAATGAAGATGGGGACTTCATGTCATGGTCAATTGATAGCCAAAACCTGTATTGGACCCGTGGAAAATATCACATTGAAAAGAAACTGAAGTCGATATTAGACCAAGAGAGCCAGACTAAAAAAACCGACATCTCTTTTACCTATTCAGTCAAACGCCCAAACACTGCAATAGCTCTGAAAAATGTCCGTGTTCTAACTATGAATAAAAAGAAAGAAATTCTAGAAAATGTAACTTTACTAATTAAGTCTGATGAGATAGTAGCAGTAGGTAAAAATATCAGCGTGCCAAATAATGCTAAGGTGTTTGAACTTGGTGGCAGAACGGTCATGCCAGGTATGTTCGATGCTCATGGTCATTATGGCAGCCCGATTTCAGCTCTCAACGTTATTGAGCAAAATCTTTACGGATTGCAAGCAAATCTAGCGTACGGGGTGACAACGATGTATGATGTATATGGCACAACTCAGAAGGATTTCTGGGTATCGGATATGCTTCAACATGGGGACATCACCGGACCCAGGATCTATTCTGTTGGAGACCCAATTTTTGTTACGAAGTATAGAACAAAAATGCACCGCCCTATTGAAAACCTGGAAGATGCTCTGGAACATGTTCAGTTCAATAAAGATCATGGCGCACCTGCAGTGAAAGATTATTCCAATCATACCCGCTCAGCAAGGCAGTACCTAGCGGAAGCCAGCCGTCAACTTGGAATCAACATTATCAGTGAATCTTTTGGGAATCCACAAATGAACCTTACACAGATTGTTGATGGTTTTACAGGATTAGAGCACACGATGGGCCTAGAGCCACTATATGAAGATGTAATTAACCTTTTGGCCCATTCTGAAATAGGTATAACACCAACTTTGGTCGTGGTATACAACGGACCTTCAGGCGAAACCTATTTCTACCAGTCAGAAAGACTATGGGAGGATGAAAAGCTATTAAATTTTTTCCGCATGGATGAGCTTATTCGTTTTCGGCGCCCCGGTTTTTTCTGGCCCGATGATCATTATTCAGCACAAATGGGAAAGACATTAAAAAAGCTTTATGAACGTGGCATTAAATTGCATATGGGTGCCCATGGTCAGATGATGGGTCTCGGTGCACACTGGGAAATGGAGCTGTTTACACATGGTGGGTTTTCCAATTATGATGCTATTGAAATAGCTACTATTAACGGATTCAAACATCATGGTCTTGATCACAAGCTGGGATCTATTGAGCCCGGAAAACTGGCGGATATTGTTATTATGACAAAGAACCCTATCGACAATATCCGGAATAGCAGATCTATCGAGTATGTTATTAAAAACGGAATCGTCTATAATGGAAAGAACGCGGCTCAGGTATTTCCCAAGCAAGTAGCGGTTCAAAAACTATACTTCAAAGAAGCTCAATAATCAGTACCATATAATCTTTAGATACTTCAAGATGTGAAGAGAAACATTTACTCAAAGACATCAATGGTTCGTTCTCAGTGGATCAATATATCATTAACCTTTTTCCTTCTTAACTCTGTTCAGTCTCAAAAGAAGAATGAAAATGAAGATGATAATATTATAAAAGATTTTGATTTGAATTACCTACTGTTCTTGCCAGAAAGCTATAATGCTGAGCCAAATGAAAAATGGCCATTTATCCTATTTCTTCATGGTATAGGCGAAAGAGGAAATAATCTCGAATTGTTAAAAATCCATGGTATTCCGAGAATTACAGGAAAGGACAAAAAATTCCCCTTTATTGCATTATCTCCTCAATGTCCTGTTGAGTATGATTGGAGAGATGAGGATATGCAGCAAGCGGTATTGGATTTGCTGATGAGAACTTTGAATGATTACAGAGTGGATGCTGAGCGTATCTATATCACAGGCTTAAGCATGGGTGGATATGGGACCTGGGGCATTGCGGCAAAAAGACCTGAACTGTTTGCCGCAGCTGTGCCCATATGCGGCGGCGGTGATCCTTCAACTGTAAGCTTACTTAAAGATTTGCCAATATGGGCTTTTCACGGTGCTAGGGATGAAACAGTACCGCCTGAAGAAACCGAACAAATGGTTGACGCACTTAAAAGAATTAACGGCAAAGTACGTTATTCATTGTATCCAAATGCTTTTCATGATTCATGGACAGAAACCTACGAGAATCCAGAACTTTACAATTGGTTACTTAAGCATAAGAGAACTGTTACTTTAATCAGATGAAATAATCTGTTTAAACTTAGATTGTTCTAGCTCAGTACTCATTGGGTACATTAGAATAGTGGATATTATTAAGATGCATCACATTGTATAATTATTAGAGGGGTTCATAAAAATGAAAACATTTAAATCTGTAATTATCGTTATGGTTTTGGTGAACCAGTCTTTTGCGCAGTTAGTAAGTCAGTCCACGCTTTCTGTAAAGGATATGGATTCTGATTTTAAAATGACCATGGAGCACTTGGCCTTGGGATCAAGGTGGATGGGTGTGCCTCCTAGGGACATAACTTGGTCACCTGAAGGGGAAAAAATATATTTTCGATGGAACATTCAGGTGGATGCCAAAGCCCTACCTGATAAAGATCCATGGTTTGTGGTTGATCGGTCAGCCACGAAGGTTGCGGAAGTCCCGGATAATGAAATATTTAATATTCCTTCCGATAACATTCAATATTCCGGTGATCGAAAAATAGCTGTCTGGTCTCGAGGTAGCACACTTTATCTCTGGAAGAAAGGGAAGGTGCAACCAGTGTATTCGACTAAATCAGAATTGGCTAATGTTCAAATTTCGTGGACCGGAGACAAAGTCTATTTCAGTACTGACATTTCAGAGGGAGACATAGGGAATCTTTGGGTTTATGAAGTTAGTTCAGGACATATCCGTCAATTGGTGAGAGCAGTTGAAGAAAAAGACCCTGAAGAGGTTACAGAAGCCGGTAATTGGATTATGGATGAAGAATTGGAACTTATTAAAATCGTGAATAAGAGAAAAAATGATGAGGAGACGAAAAAGTTCATAAGTAGAAACCAGGATCCTTTTAATGTTCTGGAATTACCGATTCAGAAAGGAACTCGTGCTTACAGTTTCAAGATGAGCCCGGATGGTAGATTTATTTCCTTTCAATGGATAAAGGATCCTTCGGATGATCACAGAACACAATTCATGGAATTTGTGAACAAAGATGGATATGCTACTATGAAGGAAGCACGACCAAAGGTCGGCGAACCGCTTCCTTCTCATAAAATGGGGGTTATCCCTTACAGCCCAGACATTGACGAGGAAGACTTGGAGATTATCTGGGTTGATGATGGACAAGAAAAGGAAACGGTCATGCACGGTCCCTACTGGAATCCCAAGGGAACTGCGGCGGTCGTTCAGATACTTTCCATGGATCATAAGGACAGGTGGATTTCACTACTAGATATTGAATCAGGGAAAACAGAGGTTATCAATCATCAGCATGAAAATGCGTGGATCGGAGGACCTTTGGTAGAAGGTCGATGGCGGGCAGGTTATCTTCAATGGCTTCCGGACGGTAAGTCATTCGGGTTCTTTTCTACAGCAACTGGTTGGAGCATGCTTTACACTGCAACAGTCAAGGGGAAGGTGACGCAGATGACTAACGGCGAATGGGAAGTACGCGATGCTTATCTATCTCCTGATGGTAAGACGTGGTATTTGACCACAAGTAAGGAACACCCAGGTGAAGAACAGTTTTATCATCTGCCAGTCAAAGGAGGAAAACTTAAGAGAATAACTCGCGAGGAGGGAAAACATGCAGTAACACCATCACCGGATGGTAGTATGCTAGCGCTCAGATCTGAAAGCACGAAACTTTTGCCTGATCTCTATCTTCAAGAGAATAAGAAAGGTGCATCATCAAATCGGGTAACTAAATCGGGTTCTGACGAGTTCTTTCGTTATGATTGGTTGGACAGTGAGATCATCTCATATCCTGATGCCGCCGGTGAAGAAACCTGGGCTGAAATATGGGAAAAGCCTGATAAACCAAATGGTGCGGCGGTGATTTACGCTCATGGGTGTGGTGAATGTGCGCAAGCAGTAGATAAAGGGTGGAGCAGGATAGGCGCAAGGCTGTATGCTAATTATGTTGTTCAGAAAGGATATGTAGCGGCTTCTGTTGATTACAGAGGTAGTTCCGGTTACGGACATAAGAACAGGACATACGCTTACCGACAGATGGGTATATCCGATGTTGATAGCGCACTGCCGTTGCTCGACATTCTTGCTGAAAATTATTCTGTTAATAAAAACCGTATTGGAATTTATGGGGGTTCTTACGGCGGATTCTTCACACTAATGTCATTATTTCGACATCCCGGGAAATATGCAGCAGGTGTATCAATATACCCTGTTACTGATTGGGCGCATTATAATCAGGGTTATACAAGTAGAATTCTTAACGGGAGCCCGACAAATGATCCTGAAGCTTACAGGCGCTCAAGTCCTGTTTATTATGCTGAAGGGTTAAGGGACGCATTGCAAATCCAGCATGGCCTTGTTGATGGTAACGTCCAAATACAAGATTCCTTTCGTTTAACGCAAATCTTGATGGAGAAAAAGAAGAAATTTGATCTTGTAGTTTATCCTATGGAAGATCATGGTTGGGATGAAATACCTTCGCGTAGAGACAGCTATGAAAGGATGATGGACTGGTTTAATAGGTATCTGTTAAAAGAGTAATTCTGGTTAGAGTCGGCCTTAGCATATTTTTCTGGTTGAAAAAAACTTTACCACTAATTTTTCTGGAACTCTGGTTCGCAATGTTCTCAACATTCTGCTTTAGAAATTTGATTGTTTCGAAATAAAGACTTATTGTCTAGAACAAAAGAAGATACAGTATACTTAGGCCACACGAATGAAGTACAGACTATGGTAAAGTAGGTCTCATTTTGGTGACTATTGCTCGAAAACTACTTATGGCTTTAACAAGGAGGTTCTCATGAATCTTAAACTCGTGTTTCGTATCTATTTCGGTTTCGGTGCATTATTTGGCGTGATGATGCTTTTTGCGCCGGAAGACATTATGGAGAGTTACGGCATCGCTCTTACGGACGAAGCTGCACTTATGATGCAGTTTATGATGATTGCCTATACATCACTACTGATCGTTACGTGGATGCTGCCTGCATGGCTCGGTGACGATCTTTCTAAAGCAGGAACAGCCTATATGGTCATAGCACTGTTGCCGGTGGCCATGAATATTTTTCATGTTGTGACCGGTGCGCTGCCTACATCAACATCGCAAATTGTTGAGACGTTGATTTGGATTGTATTTGCCGGGCTGTTTTATTTCTATAGCAAGAAAACCGCATGAGAGTCTTTTCTCTGTAAAGTAGTAGAGAAGAAACCGTTCATTTGCACTCTGTGGGGCTCAGGTAGTGGAGCGTGTTATGAAAAGCGCCGTTGAAGTCTTCAACGACTGGACTATCAATGGGAAGGATGAGGGAATGGAGGAGGCTCACTCCTCTTCAGTAATGGCAATGCTGGATTTCGCACTGAATGGACAGAAGGAGCCGTTTTCATTTATTGATGCCGGATGTGGAACTGGGTGGACAGTCCGTCGTATGCTATCTCATCCACTTTGTCATTCCGCCACGGGTATCGATGGCGCTGATGGGATGATCGAAAAAGCAAGGTCGAAAGATCCAGTTGGAAAGTATTTCCTTGCGGATCTTCTTCAATGGATTCCTAATGATCCGGTTGATATAGTGCACTCAATGGAGGTTTTTTACTATCTGGCTGAACCGCAATCTTTGATTCGGCATGTGGTGGAAAACTGGCTTAAGTCGGAAGGGAGGCTTATTATCGGGGTCGATTTTTACAGAGAAAATAAGCCGAGTCACAGTTGGGTGACAGATTGCGGAATCTCAGTGATGACCATGCTGTCTGAAAATGACTGGTGGGACGCGTTCAGCGCAGTTGGATTAGAAAATGTTCAATCGTGGCGTCACGGTGCAAAGGGAGATTGGGCGGGTACTCTGATTGTAACAGGTATCAAAGGTTAGTTGACCTAAAAATAGATTCTTTCAATAACAAAAGGAGATAGATGATGGATATTTTAATTGTAGTTCATATCAAAACGAATTTCGATAAATGGAAAGAAGTTTTTGACTCAGATCCCGGTGGCAGGGTCAACTTTGTGGATGAAAGCCGTACACGTTTAGGAAAAGTGAATGATCAGACCGCCATGGTTCAACTTTTTGATGTGGATATGGAACAAATGGGGAAGGCAATGAATGATCCCAATTCTCCTGCCGCACCTCTGATTGCTGAACATGTTGTTCGCCACGATGTTTACAAAGTTGAATCGATGGCACCACCAGCCGAATAGCCCCCGACCAAAGCTTCGGATCTGACTCTTCTTTGGTGGAAGGGGAGTAGCGGTTTATTCAGCGGTAAAGGAGTGAAAAGAGACCTACTTTAGAAGTAGCATTTTTCTCACCGCCGTAAATGAAGAACTTTTCATTCGCAGCAGAAATGTGCCCGATCCCAGTGGTCGGCCTGATTCATCTCTTCCATTCCAGATAACTGAGTGTAACCCCGGTGCCTGCTCTCCATCTACAAGTTTTCTTATTGACCTTCCCATGAGATCGTAGACGGTAATCTCCACATGAGATCGCTTCGGCAGATCATAGCCAATAAGGGTGACAGAATTGAAAGGATTCGGGAAGTTCTGACGCAGCGCAAAGCTGATTGGGATAGGTGTGTCGAAAAGTGATGTTGTTCCGCTGGAGATGATCTCACCCGAACTACGGTAAAAACTGTAGCTTAGCCCAAGTTTGAAGATCGCCGACTTCTCTAAAGAGAAGGTGAGTTCTTTCACTTTATGCGCGGTTTCCTTATCGAAGAGAGCGAAGTTGATGATCCGGTTCCCGGCGTTACTTTCCCGGGACAAAAAGATTCCTTTTTCTGAAATCTCTTCGTTAAGGAGGCGAACAGGAGGACCTTGAGACTGGATCTCTACCTTTCCTGATTTTGTGCCTATGGGAAGGGAAATTGAAATGTGGTCACTGGATATTTCCAGAATCGGTGACGGTCCTTGCTGGATCAACTGTATGGAAGTGGTATCGGAGGATTCACTGGACCACCGCCACATCCGGGCAAAGACGAGGGCATCCCGAAGATCGGTAACACCATCTGGATTCAGGATGTAGTAGGGTGGTTCTCCAGTTACCGGTGCAAAATCGACATCGGGCCACGCCGCTGCAAAACTGTCAATATCGCTAAGCTCTATCTGAAGATTATCATTATAGTCACCTAGCATTCGTGTGTGGAACCGAACTACGATAGATTCGGTGACAAGCTGCCGAGTGTCTGTGACATCGGTGAGAGTAAAGATTACCGAATCTAGGCTGGCAAAAGGCGGAAGTGTGGTGATAGAGAGGGTGTCTCCCCTCAACTTCGACTTATAGTATACTGTATCAGCAAGGAGAGCAGAAGCGGAAACTTCCACGGAGGCCACATCCTCAGAGAAGATTATATCTACGTTGCCGGTGTCGCTGAGCAGAATCCGGTCTTCGCTCTGTGACTTAAAAGAGGGCGGCGTCAGATCGATCGTAATTCCATCACTTTCTTTAATAATGACATTCCCCGCCACATCGGTAGTCCTGACCGCTATGGTGTAGGTTCTGGCATCTTCCATTTCAAGACCCATGATGAACTTGGTGGAGTCCGTCATGGGCGATTCCCATTCGTTTATGGGGGTGTTTTGAGAATCAAGGACAGCCACTTCGTAGGTTGCGATGCCACTAAGTGAATCGGAAAATCCATACCAGTAGGCAACAAGACTTGTATTGAAATTGATCCAGTCCCTATCCGACCAGTCCCCAATGATAAAATGATAAGCGGTGATATCGATCACTTCTCCCGTTGTCGGGGCTGTCAGATCTATGGTCACCCCGTTGCTGGTGGATGAAGATGAGGAATTGCCGGCGGAATCGGTGGCGAAAAGTGAAAAATAGTAGGTGGAATCTTCCTGAAGATTTAATTGCTCGACGGTTAGGGAATCCTGTCTGTTTACTGTGGTCGGTTTAACAACGTTCGTATCTCCAGATGAAGTTCCGAGACTGTAGGTGAGGGAGGCGATACCGCTTGCGACACCGCTACTTGTCACATCCGTAAAGCCGCTCCAGTTCGCACGGAATTCTGTAGCGGAATTCAAGAAGGTTCGGTCAGTCCCCTGTGTTGTCGATCCATCGAAGACTGTCCCAGTCGCCGGTGACGTCAGGTCAATGGTTATTCCGTCAGAGGTGGAGGTGTCGGACTTGGCAGTGATGTCGGTTCCGCGCGTGCTGAGGTAGTAGGTAAAACCTTCAATCAGGTTGAGTCCGGTAAGGGTGACTGACGTATCTACAACAGCCATCCAGTCCACAGTGTTACCCAGGTCGGAAAGGCTCGTTCCTACTGCAACCTGATAACTGACTGCGCCGTTGTCTTGAAAAGCGTCCCAGTTGAAAGTGACGCTGGAGCGGTCACTCCACCAGTCCACATCTTCCGTACCGGGTACACCGTCCCTAATTGCCCCGGCCACAGGTCTCGAGAAGGGTGTTGCTGACACTTCTTGTGAAAAGTCGCTAATATTGCCGAGGACGTCTTCCACTCTTATGCGGTAATAATATTTAACATCATTGGCAAGAGTGGATATGATTGCTGACACCTCCAATATGGTTGCGATGGTATCAACAGGCGTGGTTGGAGCGGTGGCCTCTCCTCCGTAGACAATATAACGTGCAAAGTCAGTCTCCGAGTTGGCATTCCATGTCAGTGTAATGTTTGAGTTTCCTGCAATAGCGGAGAGACCCGTGGGAGCAGCGGGAACAACGCCATCTATGAGAATGGTACGATCCGCTTCAAGATTGGCCTGGGGAACAAAATTGATCATGGCGTTACCGGCGGTATCCTGAATCGTGGGAGAACCTCCAGTGGCGCCCATGTTGATTGAGTTGACGGAAAGGGCAGCCGTTTCATCGCCCTTCCGAACCTTATAAGTGGCGCTGGCGGAAAGGGCGGCGGTTGCAAAGGCAGAAATGTATATCGATCTGTCTGTTTCGCCGGTTTCGAGAACAATTTCCAACTGAGCGTCGGTAAGTGTCACAAGTTCGCTGAAGTTGAGGGTAATATTGATTTCAGCTCCCAGTATGTAGCTGCCGGCGTCATTGGTCGAAGAAATGGAAGTAACGGTGGGCGCCGTCGGCTGAGCTGAGGCGATGGCGATGGCAAACAGCAGAGATGCGCTAGTTATCCGAAACATCCAGTACACCTCTCAAACGGCTTTCAATGGTGATCGGGTTATCATCATGATCCACAAACTCACACGCGTCGGTATACTCCAGTATGATCTTTCCCGGAGCCGTTGCCTGGAACTCCAGAACAGCTAGACTACCGGTGCCCGTTACCGTTTTTAGTGAATCGACCCCGTAGCTGACGGTAAAAATATCGATGACACCGTTCGCTGTGTCGTCCTCAACTTGAAAAAACGGATTCGTCAATGATTGAAGTATATCCCCGGCTGCATTGGAGACGAGATTCAATTTTTGGTGCTCATAATCAATCTGAACGCGGGCGGCGCTGAGGCCTTGCACCTCCATGGCGAATAAAGTGACTCTAGCCGTTTCACCGGTCTTCATCACCACACTGTCCGGGTAGAACACAAGTGCCGGCAGCAGAATACCGTCATTCTGTGACTGTCTTACATCCAGCGGATTGGCGAAGTCGATCACAGGAAGTTTCTCACAGCTCCAGATAAGCAGGCAGGCAAGTGACAGCAGTTTAGTTGATGGCAATGGCAAACCTCAGTTGGAATTCACGGCGAATCGGGTCGTGAGCAAACTTTACTTCAATTTCCTGAAGTATCTCTTCGGTGGATGGAGAAATGAAGTAAGCGTGTATGATATTCAGCACCCATAGGGCAGTAATAATTTGACTGATCTCTTTTCTTCTGTAGATGGCATTCTTGGCCACATCATAGGAGTCAAGCATTTCGTTACGGTAGTTTTCAATCTCGATCACGTCTGTGGAAGCAAGATACATATCCTCAAATTCAAAAAAGTCTCTATAAGCGTTCCGCCATGTGATGTAGTGACTCAGGGCCGCCGAGCCAAGGGCGAGCTCTGTACCAAACCATATACCTCCCCAGAGGAACCTCTTGAGGTAGAATTGGCCCAGCCCGGGAACAGCCGTGGAGAGGAGGGTGGCGGTGAGTCGGGTTCGCCTCTCGGTGATTCCCTGAAGGGCCAGCGACCGTTCAGAGATATACTCATGCTGACGGCTTAATTCCGGTGGCATCGGTTTACTGAGCAGTTGATAGGCCATCACTTCCACCTCTGTGAAGAGACTGGCTTCTTCGCCAACAAAATTGAACTGATGGCTCTGGGTCACACTGTCAGAGGACATTTCAATAAGGAGGCCGTTAATTCTGTACATCTCATCGTCCTTCCAGACAGAAGAGACAATAACTTTTTCAGCATTGAGGAGCTTGCCTACCTCTTCGCCACACCACTTTTCAGCGCACCACCTGTTGTTCACTTTGTCCCCTAACAGAACCGTTCTAATAGCTTCCGGTGGCATGGACGCCTCGCCGAGTTTGACGGAGATTACTTCTCGAAAATGTTTAGATAAAGTGAGGACGTTATCTTTGGTAATCTCGATGGGGGCGATGTCCAGGACTGCTAGCTGCTGGGCGAACAGCGCAGAAAAAAGGAATTGGCTCGATACAATGGCGCAAGTCCGAAGCATTAGTAGAGAGCGATTTCTTCGAAGCGTCGTTTTCACAAGTCGCCAATTTACGCTTTGTCCGGAAAAACTCCTTGCCGACGGAACGTCGGATAGTACGGCGATTATTGTTAACATTAGCGGTCATGACTGCCGCGGTACGCCTAAAGAATCTCCAAAGTTGGTTCTTACAGCTTATTGCACTAACCACCTTATGCTCAATCCTTTCCGCCGATTCCACCGCTATTATCAAGACCGCGGACCTCCCCATTGCTCAAGAATTGAGAGCTTCAGGAAAGAAGCTCATAAACCAAAAATACGGTTTCACGAGAATTGATGATGATTCTAGTTACGATGTGAGGACTGTGGTTGTGACCGTTCACGGATTAAAATCCGAAGGATATGAATGGGTGTACGGTGTCAGAAAACTGGCCCAACAGTTTCGGCACACGTATTTCTACCGCTATAATTGGGAAGTCTG
The DNA here is from genome assembly GCA_002448795.1 of Fidelibacterota bacterium UBA6931. Lineage (GTDB taxonomy): Bacteria > Fidelibacterota > Marinisomatia > Marinisomatales > S15-B10 > S15-B10. Next base: position 164,374 of record DKAH01000004.1, on the reverse strand, counting down.
CCCGGACAGCGCGTCCATGTTTTTGGCAAAACAACTGTCGAAACTCATCGGGGACTCCCCAGGCTGCGAACGCCTCATCATCTTTGGACATAGCTACGGGGGCATTGTGGTGACGGAGTTGGCGTCGCGACTATACCTGAATATTCCGGTAGAGATACACACCATCGCCTCACCGCTCAGGGGATATGCTGCTCTTTCCAAAAGGTGCGAACCGGAAATCCAGAGGGATGGCACGCTCATGTTCTCCGAATGGGAAACGAACATTTCCCATTTCCAATGGCGGACTCAACATAAGCTCGATGGTGCATTCAGACGGCTAAAGATCGATCCTCAAGATATTCTTATCACGGGCAGCGAGGTGACGCTTCTTCCAGATAGTATGAACGGAAGGCGGCTCGGACACAACTGGTCCATCACTTGGGTGGTCGATGAATTCCTTCGAATTCCCCACAAACCCTAAAGCTGATTTGGATTGACACTGTCTACCACGGTGATTAAACTCTCTCTCCGTGGTAAGGCTTGTAGGTTTCAGTTTATTGGTGTCGGCATCCGCGCTTTTGGGAGAAGAGCGCGATGCCCGATATTTTCGTTCTGAAAAGGCGTTTCTCAGCGGCGTTGAAGTTTCTCTAAAAGATCTCCGTTTCAGATCTTATATCGAAGCGAAGTATGATTCTTCCGGGAGAATTGTCCGAAAGGGATTTTTTACGCGCCTCAACAGTCTCGATCGGTTTGAGATATTTAAGTATGACAGTGCCACAGGTGAACTGGCACTGAAGTCGCTCTACTCCGCGGACAGCACACTTCGAGGATACACCCAATTCGGCGGTGGAGAAGAGGCGTCGGAGAAGTTTATCCGTTATACATACGGCATCAGCAGGGTTCGGGACCATGATGACCGTTATACATCTGTTGAAAACACCGCCAGTGGAAATCCGCAGATATACCGATTCTACGATGTAAACGGTTACATGTACGGGGCGATAGAACTGAAGTATAATGATGACGGGAAGGTTCGACAGGAAGACTGGATAGTGATGCCATCGGAGCAGGTGGTTCGGCGCTACGTGAAGAGTTACGATGAAAAGACAGGAGAGACCGATATCTGGGAGTATGATTCGACCCTAACCATTGTCAATGCCATGGTCATAGATGCCGATGGCAGAGCTCCCATTATTTCGCTTCTAGCTCCCGCTGACAATATTCCGGTCAACAGCAGTCGCATCTCTTACCATCTCAAGGAAGACCTGGTTAAAGGGACCTTACGTTGGGACTGGATCGGCGGCAAGGCGGACAGCACCGCTCCACACATCGTGAACCTCATTACGTCGGAAAGGACCAGGGGACGACACGATGATGTTGAATTTCGTTACGCACCTCAGCTGAATGACAGCTCACTTTACCGACTAACCTTTTCCGCTACTGGAGAGAGTGGATATCCGGCACGGAATGTTATCCTCAGAACAGTCCCGTTTGATACTACACCGCCAGTATATAACGTGGATGCACCGGCCTACTCTAACCGCCCAGCCATTTCATACCATCTGGATGAAGAGCTTTCCTCCGCTGAGGTCGTCTGGGTTTGGGAACAGGGAGGCAGAGATGATGCGTCACCGCATTTCATCGGTCTCTCTAGAGGGATGCTTGAGGCGGGAAGTCAAGATTCAGTTATGCTTGGGGAAGATGTCCAGCTTGCTGACGGAACCACATATTCAGTCCTTTTTCAAGGAAGAGATGTTGCGGGCAATCGGGGTCCTTTCCTATCAGTGAGTGGTGTTACTTACGACACGACGCGACCAGAGATTATGTGGCAATCCCCGGACAGCGCCGCCTTTGTCAACAGTTCGGTGGTCAGTTTTATACTGACGGAGGAGCTTGGAGACGGACAGATCCGCTGGGAGCGGACAGGAGGGGAGGAAGACGACGGCACACCTCATGTTATCGAACTCACTGGTACGAAATTGACCGGCGGCGAGCATCTTTATGAAGCTTTGCTACAGTCGCCTGAACTGGTGAACGGTGCTTCCTATACCATCACTATGAGAGGCAAAGATCTGGCTGGAAATGAAGCTGAGCCGATTGTTATTCAAGATATATTGTATGACACCTCACCTCCATCCCTTGCGGCGGTGGCGCCTGAACCGGGAATTTCTGTCCGGGACGGTGAAGTGATTTATACGCTCGATGAAGATTTTGCATCAGCGGAAATTGACTGGATCCTCGAAGGAGCCGAGGCATCTGATCCGCGGAATGTCAGCATCACGATCTCGGACTCAGCGCTCATCGCCGGTGATCATCGAGTGGATGATTCTACTTATTCGGATCAACTAACCGACGGCGGTATTTTCACAATTCGGCTCACGGGTAGGGATAAGGCGGGAAATGAGGCGACGCCATCATCTATAGCTAACGTAAAGTTTGATATTACAGCGCCGGAGTTTGTGGAAGTTACGCCGGGAGACTGTACCTTTGTTATGTCGCCTCACGTCAACTACACCCTGACCGAGGATCTTTCAGACGGGACTGTGATCTGGACGCAGGTGGGCGGTGAGACCGATTTTTCCTCGCCTCAGATGATGCAGCTCCCGGCAGAGGCGCTGACAGTAGGTGTTCACGACAGCGTCTTGGCAGTCTTATCTCCAACACTCCAGGACGGGAGCATCTATGTCGTCTCTTTTATGGGAATCGACGCCGCTGGGAACCGATCTCTTGGCGCATCTTCCAAGGACGTTATGTATGATATTACACCACCGGAAATAGAATTTGATTTTCCCATAACGGGAAGTCATGTCCCTGACCCATCGGTGAGTTACAGTGCATCAGAGCGGCTTCAGCAGGGGACAGTTATCTGGGAGTGGATAGAAGGAATTCTTGATGTGAAAGCGCCCCATACCGTTGCACTTGAAGGAATTGAATTGGCCAAGGGAGAGCATGAGACGCTCCTGCTCGCACGATCGCCGAAACTAGTTTCAGGTGCTGTCTATTCTGTCACGATTGAAGGGCGGGACCTGAGTGGCAAGGGGTCCGAACCTAAAAAGGCGGTGAGAGTCACTTTTGATGATACACCACCGGAATTGGCCATTACATCGCCTGCCGTCGATGACTACCGAAACCGCCCGGCATTGGGGTATGAACTGAGTGAGCCTCTTTCTTCAGCTTCAATAATTTGGGAATGGAAAGATGGTGCGGAAGATGCTGAATCGCCGCACATTGTATCTCTAGAGCCAGCTGAGCTGTCCGGCGGAAGTCACCCTGATTTTCTGACTGTTAATCAGCCGTTTCTTGAGGATGGTGGAATTTATGACCTTTTCATAGTCGGTATTGACAGTGCCGGGAACAGCTCAGACACTGTATCGGTGGCGGGTATTGTATACGATATTACACCTCCGATTCTTGAGGTCAGCTACCCTGTCTCTTCCACACCCACCAAGAATAGCGAAATTGCTTACACTGTCTCAGAACAACTCAAGTCCGGGAAGTTAATCTGGGAGTGGGTGAACGGAGAAGAAGACAGCTTGAGCAGTTTTGTTCAAACCATGTCAGATAGCGAGCTCGTGGCAGGTGAACACCAGCGCGCTACACTTCGCGGGACACCGCCGGCACTGGTGGAAGGTGCTATCTATACGGTCACAGTGAATGGTGTTGATCTAGCCGGGAACAGTTCAGCTCCTGTTGTGATCGCCGATGTACGATTCGACGCAACAGCACCAGTCTTCGCCGATGTAAAACCTGACAGTGGTGGCTTTGTCAACAGCACCAATCTCACCTACAACCTCAGCGAAAGCATCGTATCGGGGACGGTCATCTGGGAATCTCAGACGCCGGAAATGGATGAACAATCTCAGCAAATTGTGGAATTGACCGGGGAAGAACTTTCTGGGGGATTTCATGAAGAGATGGCTATCGCCAACGCACCAACGCTGGTGGACGGTGCGGTCTATACAATCCGTCTTGCCGGGATGGATGCAGCCGAAAACCTTTCTGATACGGTGATGATTTCTTATGTGACTTACGACGCCAAACCGCCGGTTGTGGAATTGTCACAGCCCATTGCTCAATCTTTTATTAAATCGTCAAATCTCTCTTACCTGCTGAGTGAAACCCTTTCCCAGGGGATTGCCCGGTGGGAGCGTACTGGAGGCTCCCGAGATACCGCCTATGTTCACGAGGTTCAGTTTGTAAGGGATGAACTTGCTGCTGGTGACCATCCTGATACTAAGTTTTTTGATGAACCTTCTTTGGCTGAAGGGGCCGAATATCGTCTCACCATTTCAGGATCCGACAGGGCAGGGAACGACTCAGAGCCTGTGGTAGTGGAAAACCTCATATTTGATGCGACCGCGCCGCTCTTCGATGATGTAACGCCGTTAATTGCCTCTCATATCAATGAACCGCTTGTCGGTTTCTGGATCAGTGAAAATATCGATGAAGGGAGCTTGACATGGAACCACATTGGGGGTGAAAGCGATGAAAGTGCACCCCATATTTCACAGTTTTCCGGGGCGGAACTGAACGCCGGTACTCACGCGCCGGCCATGCTTACCGAGACGCCTTCCCTTGTGGATGGCGCCATTTACAGCCTATCCCTTCTGGGACGTGATCCAGCCGGCAACCTTTCGGACACACTGCGGATTGATTCCGTTCATTTCGATATTACCGCTCCCATGATTACCGTGCAAGGGCCTGACTCCGGCAGTTTTGTCAATACGCCTGATGTCGGGTACACCCTGTCCGAGACGCTGGCGGAAGGAAGCATCACTTTCAGGAGGTCAGGAGGAAATGCTGATCCGAGATCGCCACATACTGTGTCCGTTTCAGCAGCTCAGTTGTCGCAGGGTCACCACGATTCTCTGGGGAAATCACTCTGGCCTCAACTTCAAGATGGTACGGAATACCGGATTACATTTGAAGGTGCCGACCGGGCCGGCAACAGGGCGGAGGTGGTTTCGATAGAAAAAATCACTTACGACGTCACCGCGCCCGTTATCGCTGGCTTGAGCCCCGTTGATAGCTCCGAAGTAAACCATGCCCGTTTCTCCTACACGCTGAGCGAGGCGATGGTTGAAGGGGGAATTCGATGGATCTGGACTGGAGGTGCTGAAGATACGACATCGTCTCACTATTTTGAATTTCTACCGGAACATTTGGTGATTGGAAGTTCCAATGATATATCTCTCGAGATGCCGCCGGCTCTGGCAGACGGGGCGGTTTATACTTTTGAAATTTTCGGCAGTGACGCAGCTGGCAACAGGGCGGACACAGCAAGGGTTGAGAGCATTCTGTACGATGTGACGCCACCCCGCTTTGCGGTCACTTTCCCTTCAACCGACAGTTATGTTCTTGACTCCAGAATCGCTTATACAATTTCGGAAACACTTGAACAGGGGACCATTACATGGAGACAATCCAGCGGAGCGGCCGACACCCGATCGCCCCATGTCTTATCCCTAACGGAAGCGGAGCGTGCACCAACGGGACTCGATGGAGCTCTTATGACTCAGCCGCCTCTTGTGGACGGCGCCGTTTATACCGTAACTTTTGATGGTGTGGACATGGCGGGTAATCCGGCGGAAGGGGCATCCATTGCCGAAGTGAAGGTCGATTACTCACCGCCTATCCTCACTCTCAGTTCGCCCCTTGCCGGTGCAGCCATCATGAATCCAGATGTTATTTACAATCTCAGTGAAAACCTGAGTGATGGTACCATGATCTGGACACATATTGACGGTCCTTCTGATCCGTCATCACCTCATACTGTTCCGCTAGATTCTGATGAACTTACCATGGGCGACCACTTGGACGGTCAACTAATATTCCCTCCACTGCTTATGGACGGTGCGGTTTATAACCTCAAGTTTTATGGTATTGACCATGCCGGAAACATTTCAGATACAGTGTCTGTGGAAGGACTCAGATATGATATTACACCGCCGGTAATAACAGTTTCCAATCCAGTGTCAGACGATTACCTCAACAAAATTCTCCCGTCATTTTCATTTACGGAGGATATGTTGGAGGCAAGCATCGTATGGGCAAGAATTGAAGGGGCGACCGATCCCGAGTCCCCTCACACAAGCGCCTTAACCGGCAGGGAACTGTCCGAAGGTGATCATCCCGAGACGGCCCTTCTCAACCTACCGGTGCTGGTTGACGGGACGGTATATTCTGTTTCTTTTTCCGGAATGGACCTCGCCGGAAATGAAGCTGAACCTTTGCTCATTGACAGAGTTGCCTATGACGTGTCTGTCCCTGTCATCACCGTTACAGGTCCGGAACCGAATGTTTATCTTGATGAACCGGTCGTTTCATTCTCCCTGAGTGAGGATTTGGGCGACGGGGAACTTGTCTGGAGAGACATGAGAAACTCAGCCAACTCTCAAAGGATGAAACTGCCAGCAGATCTTCTTGCCGCCGGGGATCACATTCAAGTGAGCCTAGATGACTCGTTGACACTCAGAGACGGTTCAGTGTACTCCCTATTGGTCACCGGTGTGGATCGAGCGGGGAACGAGGCTGAAGCTGTTTCTGTCGAAAATATCGGTTTCGATACTTCGCCGCCGACATTGACCATTGTCACGCCCGCCAACGGTGACTATATCAATTCACTTGCCCTTTCGTTTAATTTGAGCGAAGAGCTTAAGGAGGGGGTGGTCTCATGGATCCGCACCGGCGGTACACAGGATCCGATTCAGAAAAGAACCGCCTCTCTGGATGAGGGAGCCCGCGCTTCAGGAGATCATCCTGCGTACACACCTTTGGACATGCCTCCGCTGGTCTCCGGCGCTTTTTATTCCATCACAATTGAAGGGACCGATATGGCTGGGAATGCCGGTGTTCCTTTTACTGTTGACAATCTTGCGTTCGACAATACACCGCCTGTCATTACAGCCTCTTTTCCAGCGGCATCTCAGTTCGTCAATTCAAAAGAGGTCGGGTACGGATTGTCAGAACAGTTCCGAGTTGGCGCCATAACATGGAGCAGAGTCGGTGGAAGTTCAGATCCCTTTGGGCCTCATGAAGCAACGCTGACCGAGACTGAACGGACTGAAGGTGACCACCAAGCGGTCACGGTTGCAGTCCCCAATCTCGTGGACGGCGCCCAGTATGACATCGCCTTTACCGGTGAAGATCTGGCGGGGAATGCGGCAGAATCAGTTCTTGTTGCCGATGTTACTTATGATGTCTCCTCACCGCAATTCAAACTGGATAATCCTCAAGCGATGTCCGCTGTCAATTCAACTCAAATCTCTTACACGCTTTCCGAAACAATGGCGTACGCCACTATTGAATGGCGGCAGGCTGCCGGGACAGCAGATTCTGCTTCGCCACACACCATTGAACTTACCGGCGATGAGTTGTCCGAAGGGAGCAAACCGGATGGGGTATTGTCTCAATCTCCGGCCCTTGTTGACGGTGCCATCTATGATATTACGACTTCTGGCAGTGATAGAGCCAATAACGAAAGTGCGCCGGCGACTGTTAACCAGGTGCTTTTTGACGTAACGCCACCGGCAATCGTTGCGTCTGCCCCGACGCCCACATCTTTTGTCCGTACTACGGTTTTATCCTATAACCTGAGTGAGACCCTATCAGACGGAACGGTCATCTGGACACGGACCGGAGGAGAAATAGATGCTTCTTCCCCTCACGAGGTTCCCCTCTCGGGCCTTGAGCTGGCCATGGGTGAACACAATGAAACTGTTCTTGTGAACGCCCCGACGCTGGTGAGCGGCGCCGTCTATTCTATCACTTTCGATGGGCAAGACCCAGCGGGGAATTCCGCATCGGGCATGAGCATTGAAGCGGTGACATTTGACAATGTTCCTCCGACGCTGACACTGCTGACTCCAACAGGCTCCATCGCCATCAATGAACCGAAACTGACTTATTCCATCAGCGAGACAGCCGTGACTGGAACAGTCACCTTTGAGAGAACATCCGGTTCTGAGGATCCCAATTCACCGCACACTGTGGATCTTACGGAGTTCGAATTGACCTCAGGGGAGCACCCCGATGCTCTTCTGGTCAACAGCCCGACTCTGGTGGATGGCGCCATTTACAGGGTGACACTTAGAGCAGTTGACGACGCGGGGAACGAGGCCGAGCCAGCCCAACTCACTGGAATACTTTACGATTCTGTCTTGCCCGTTGTTACACTCAATTCTCCGAGCTCATCAGCACACATCAGGACTCTGGATATCGATTACACTCTATCGGAGGCGATGGCGGCGGCCACAGCCAAATGGACACATACCGGCGGTACAGCCGATGCTCAGTCGCCGAGGGTTATAGAACTGTCCGTGCCTGAAATGGGGCAGGGAAATCGGAGTGGAACACTTTCAGGACAGATTCAGCTAGTGGACGGTGCTGTCTATACTCTCACTCTCGCCGGTGCCGATGCCGCCGGTAACGAAGCGGTAGCTATCTCCGCAAACAATATTAAGTACGATGTCACTCCACCTCAGTTTACCGGCATCACTCCCGCCGAAGGTTTTACCAATGGCAGGACATTCTCCTACACACTGAGCGAAACCATTGTTGAAGGAACCATCGTTTTCACACGTGCCGGCGGAGTTCCTGACCCATCATCCCCTCACACTGTTCCTCTTTCTGGAAGTGAACTGACAGCCGGTGAACATGAAAATATCGATTTGTTAGCCGCACCCACACTGGTGAGCGGCGCTAGTTATATGCTTGCTTTTTCCGCTGTTGACTCAGCCGGAAACGCATCCCAACCCCTTCAGGTCGGCGCTCTCATGTTTGACAACACGCCGCCTGTGGTGGCTCTTACCGGCCCTCAGCAGGGTAGCTCTGTCAATCATTCACGTCTGAGTTATGAACTTTCCGAGACCCTTGCTTCCGGAACCGTTACGTGGATGTCTAGTGGGGGCTCTCCCCAGATTCAGACCCTTTTAGCATCAGAACTTTCCGCCGGACTCCACAGTTCACAGACACTGGCCCAGGCGCCGTCTCTGTCTGATGGAACGACCTACACGCTCACTTTTGCCGGAAACGATGCTGCCGGAAATGTTATGGAAGAAGTTACAGTATCAAATGTCACCTTTGACACGATGCCGCCAAAGATATCCATCGATTTCAGAAAGAGCGCCCCGAGTCGAGGACTGTTCAACTACAATTCCCCTGTTGGGATGACGTTCAGCGAAGATATGGGGGAGGTAACGTTCCGATGGGAGCGGGAGGGAGGCAGTGAAGACCCCGGATCTCCCCATACGCTTTTTGTTGCTGAGTCGGACCTCGGAAGCGGAGAACATTCTGCGGTTCAAATCCCTGGAGCGGAAAATGTTCTTATCGGAACCTCCTACACTTTGACGATTGATGGGAAGGATGCTGCTGGGAATCCTGCAAAAGCTCAGACCGTGGAAAATATAGAAATTGTCCGGCCTCTGGATGGCGAGTGGGCCTATCAGGGGATTGCCGTTATTCTCTGGGCTTTCAGTGAGGGAAGCCGGTTCAATCAGGGGGTTCTGTTCGGTAATACCCTCGGTGACGAGAAACCGGGCGAATACGCCATCGACTGGACCAAGCGGCCGTTCAGGCTCGCTATAAAGTACGATGACGGTACTCGAAGGTATGGACTGTTCGAATTCATAGGTCACAACCGACTGAGAGTCGTATCCTCGGCTGAAAAAAGACCGTCGTCTTGGTCTGATGGTGACTATTTCGAGTTTGACTATAGGGAAAAGAATATTCCCTAGTCTTCTGTTTTCTCTCTCTTTTCCCCTAAATTTGTCACCTATTTTTATGAATAGATGAATCGTTAGGAGGATCACTATGGCTAAAGGAACAAGTTTCGCTGATAAAGCAAAACGTGGCGGAAAGAAAGATAAAGAATTCACAGTGGTGAAATATGTGAAGTCCGTTGAGTCTGAGAAAACAGGCGGCACCCGTTTTCAGGAAAAGATACTTAAAGTACCTGAGGGTAAAAGCCTTGACGCTTACCTGAAGGAACTGGAGGCCGAACCTGTGGTGGATCAAGAGAGTCAGGTTGAGGCTGGTGAGACCGAGGAAACTTCTGCCCAAGAGGAAGCATCTCAAGGTTCAAAGGGAGAGGAATTCACAGAAGACGTTTCTGATAGCGTTGAAGTTGAAACACCCGAGACTGATGAGGAGTCCTCTGAAGCGAGTGAGGCTGAGCCTGACGAAGTCGATGATGCCCCGGCTAAAGAGGAATCCGCTGAGCACTCAAATGAAGAGGAACCGGAAGAAGTCGTTTCTCAGAATGCCGGAGGTGAAACTGCCGCAACTGAGGAAGAAACCGCTGAAGAAGGTTCGGCTGATTCTTCCGAGTCAGACTCTGTGGACAACAAAGAAGAAAGTTAATATAAAGTTACAGTAGCCTTGGTTCATGTCCGGTGCTCTTATGGGAAAATACCAAGGTAAGCTTGGAACTTGGTTTTTAATAAGGAGAGGTGGCCGAGTGGCTTAAGGCGCACGCTTGGAAAGCGTGTTAACGGTTACCCGTTACGCGGGTTCAAATCCCGCCCTCTCCGCTCTCATAAGCCTCTCTTTCTGAGGGGGGTTTTCTCTCTATGGTTGACTTGCACCCCATAATTTTGTTATCCTTTTATAAATTTTATGTCCAAATTCATGAGTTATATTATTGATTGATTTTAATGATACCTTTATGAAGCATCTGCATTTTGCGATAAAATCGGCCGTTTTGGTGGGAGTTATGGTTTTTGTTGGATGCTATCCTGTTTCCCATATAATTGTGGGGGAAACAAGAACACCAATATCTACAGCTGAAGTGAAAATATATTTAGAATACCCGGATAATTATGAAATAATTGCACGAATCGATGCTTCCAGTGAATTTGCTTTTAGAGATCCTTCATTTGACTTTACCTGGCAGCGCAAAATGAACAAAACGATTGAAAGACTTAAGATCGAAGCAGCTTCTTTGGGTGCAAATGGGATTATGATTGAAGGTACCACAAATCAAACTAAACAAAATGTAAGTCATGATGCCCAAGGAGGTACTACCAGTATAAGTGAGAGCCATTTCAAAACAGCTGTTGCGACAGCTATATACGTTGATACCATTTAATAACGGTCTCACAACTCTTCTGCTAAAATAGGGTAATCCCTTTTCTATATACTTGTGCTGGACAGTGTGCTGTTCGAGTAGAAATCGCAATTTGGTAAAGTCTATCACATTCACACGTTTTCAGGATGGCTAACTGATTTAGTGAAAAGGTATTACCTCTACGTAATTGAGTTAGAACAGGAAGTAAGGTCGTTCAAAAAATTCAGGGAAAAGAATCCATATTACATCGAGGGGGAAAAATGTCTCTATGTTGGTCAGTCATCCAGAAAGCCGGAATTGAGATTTGAACAGCATAAGGAGGGTTACAAATCGAACCGATACGCTCGAAAGTTCGGACTAAGATTAAGACCGGAGTTCTATGAAAAATACAATCCAATTCCGACAAGAAAAGACGCTGAGGAGATTGAGAAAATGGTAGGTGATCAACTGAGAAACAAGGGAATGGGGATCTGGTTCAATTGACGGCTACGGATAACCTGGCCGGGGTTAATGGGTGGCTACTGGTCTATGTTATTAGCTCAGTACCGCTCCTAATCGTCTATTATATGGGGCTGTCTGGATGGTTTTTTGAATATCCGTTTGGATTGATGTTTAGCCTGATCATGATTTTTTCTTTCCCCTCTGTTTTTTATTCTAAGACAGTCCCCCTCACGCTCCGCGCTGGAATATCATTATGTGGCGGTTTGTCACGATCTTAATGATGCTGCGTTCGATCAGCATTTTTGTGGAACCGGGAAGCGAGAACATGACCGGAGATGAGGTCGTGGCATTGGTTTTAACAATCCTTCCCATCGTTGCCACTGCTGTTGTATGGATGATCGTGTGGATGAGTTATGTTAGGAAATCGACCCGGGTGAACCAAACTTTCGATTCGTGATTAGTGGGAAAAGACTATTGATCTGACAGGTTTGTGAACCTGTTGAATAAAAAAGAGATATCCCTAAAAGGTATTTGGACGGTAGTAGAACTGTTTGCCTACATCGCCGGGCCGGCTGATCATCTGGAGGTATGGAAGGGGGTCCCCCAGTTCAAAATCGATATTCTTCAGAAAAGGGTGCAGGTACATCATTCCCGCACTGTCAGTCAGCTGATGCTCAAATAGCGGCGCCTCAATATAGCAGTCAGCAATGGTCAGATCGTCGCCGTCTGATGTGAAGGCCTGGAAATAGCGTTCCTCATCACGGAAGTTAGTCTTGGGCGAACAGTTGTTCATGGTCACAATCTTGCCGTCTCTGTCTGAATAGTCGATGGCGATAGCATCTCTATCGATCTTGGTATCGGTCAACATACCGTGGATAGGAAGTTTGTAGAAGTCGGCGCTGTGATCGAGATGTTCCTGACAGGTACTACCAAGTGAAAGTACGTACATGGCGAACTTTGGCACACCACGGGACAGATCCGGTGAGACTATAACGCTGCAAATTAATTCCTGAAATTCCGGCAGTTTGCCGTCAAGCCCTCCGCTGGGAAAGTTGAAAGCGGTGATGTTAACAAGACCGATGCCTGGAGAAACCTCCATGGGACTGATCCGGAAGGGAATATGGTGATGAAACTGGTCCGTCTCCACTTCAAAAAATGTGGTCAGGGCAAAATCAAATTGCCAGACAATCAGGTCGTCACTTGGTGTATGTTTCATAATCTATCCTGTAAGGAATTTGTATTCCTTCGCAGCTTTTAAGATCGCTTCCGCGCCGATATCAAGCTGTTCATGTGTGTGCTCCGATGTGACAAAAGCACGAATTCGACATTTATTCTTCGGTACAGCTGGGAATGTCATGAGCGATATGTCAATTCCATTCTTTTGTAAGTAGTCGCTGAGGGGAAGCGTTAGACGTTCGTCACCGTAAATGACTGGTATAATCCAGCTGGAGGAGGTCCCTATGTCAACATGTCCGGCAAGCTTTGATCTGAGATAATCGGAATTTTGACTGATCCGCTTTCGCCGCTCGTCTCCATCAGAACTTCCAGCGAGTTCCACTGCTTTCACCAAACCACCGGTGACACCGGGATCTAGGGCACAGGAAAACATTCTGGACCGGGCGTAATAGTTAATATAGTTTGTCACCTTCTTCTTTGCATAGAGGCACCCACCAACACCGCCGAAAGATTTGCTGAAGGTGGCGATGATCATGTCAGCTTCGGCTAGTACATTCTGCTCTTCGCAAACTCCACGGCCGTTTTCTCCCGCGACGAGTAGAGAGTGGGCCTCGTCAACCAGCACGGCGGCACCGTACTTCTTTGAAACATCTATGATGTCACGAAGAGTGCCATAATCTCCGTCTGTACTGTAAACTCCTTCGCAACAGACAAGAATCCTCGAATTCTCGTGATCGATCTTCTTCAGCACCTTCTCAAGAAACTCAGTATCATTATGACGAAACAGAGAAATCTTTCCTTGCGACAGGACGGCACCGTCAATAAGAGAAGCGTGAGACGATCGGTCGAGTACCACATGATCTCCTTTGTGAATGAAAGCGGAGATAGCACCGAGATTGGCACCGTAGCCCGATGAAAACAGCGATACGCCGTAATCTTCTTGACCAAAGAAATCGCTGATCTTGTCTTCAAGCTCTTTGTGTATCTGGAAAGTTCCGTTCAAGAGAGGAGAGCCGGTAGCGCCCAGGCCATAGTGGTCAAGGGCGTCCTTGGCGCCCTGAATGACCTCTGGATGGTAGGAGTAGCCGAGGTAGTTATAACTAGCAAAACTGACGAGATGGTATTCGTCTCCGCTTTCTCGCCTTACAGCTGTTTCCGGCCGCTGAGCTTCAAGATGGGGAACCTCAAATGTATACTTATTGGCTTTATTGACTTGTTCACGCCAAAAGTTAAACTGCTTTATCTCAGCATGATCTTTTCCCGTACTTCTCGAGAACATGTCAAGGGTATACTGTGTGTAGGGTTCGTCTTTGATCAGTTTATCGAAAAAATCTGTCATTGATATGGTGGCTTAGATTAGGTCCAATCTACTCATAATAGAAGGTAAACTTCCGCGGGGTTATACATAATGCGCCGCAAATATAATCATCGAACTGAAGGCGGACCAATCGATTTAAAGCATTTTTGTCAAAGTGATTTAGATCAAACAGTACAAAGAAGAATTGGTTTAAATTCAAATGAGATATCTTTAATTCAAATTATGAATAACCATACCGAAATACTTGATGAGATAGCCTCAAGGATTGATGCTTTCGAACAGAGCGGTGGGGAGATGGAGGAAGACCTATGGCCTCCAGCACGGGAAGTCCTTTCCGAGCTCAGATCAATTCTTGATAAGGCTGATCCTCCACTCGACAACTCATCCAATTAATAAAAGTTATCTCGAAAATCATGTATAATCGAGCAACCGTCCTATTTCTCTGTCTTAACCTTACAGCCCTTACAGCTCAGGAGACGATTGCCCGTGTCACCAAGATGCGGGGTGAAGTTAAGATCAAAGGTCTCACATCAGCATCATTTTTGCCCGCGAAGCCTGGCGCAGCCATCTCTTCCGGGGATATTCTGAATGTAGGAGCAGAAAGTTTCTGTATGGTCATCTACCTTGATGACAAGAGTGTATTAAAGATTCGTGAGGATACCCAGTTCCAATTCATGGATACCGAGAATACGCGGACTGTTGATATTGAATTTGGGAAAATCCTTTCTGATGTTAAACAGGAGAAGAAAAAAGATTTTCGCGTTGAAACTCCAGTCTCGGTAGCGAGTGTAAAAGGGACTCAATTCTGGTCTGTAATCAACAGGATGGGTTTTGACAAATTTTACGGTCTTGAAGGCGTTCTTGATGTGTTCAACTCTGTTAGTGGGCAGTCAGTCACACTCGGTCCTGGCGAGATGACACTTTCTACCGGCACCGGTCAGGTGCTGACGACCCCAGCCGACCCTGAAGAGGTGCCAGAAGATCCCGAAGTGGAAATGGATCAGGAGGTTGAACCAGAACCTGAACAGGAGCCTGAGGAGATACCCGAGGAGCCTCAGGAATCAGAAGAGCCACAGGAGACTCCAGAACAGGTTGAACCTGAAGCTGAAGAGTTGTTTAAGGACGAGTCGCCTGAGGAGTACATTTTTGAGGAAGAAACCCCAAATGACACCGCTGAAACGCCCGAAGAGACGGAAGGCCTTCCAGATGTTCCCACACCGCCTGGCAAGCCGTTCAATCTGGGGCTTGGAGTCGGCTCAGCGACCATCGATGGTACCATCTACAATCAGCTTGCCTTGAGGCCAGAGTTCAAGCTCGGAAATCTTGGAATCGGTCTTGACCTTGTCCTGTACGTTGATAATCAAGGGAATATCCGAAAAGACGAATGGGATGAGGGCAGTGACTTTATTGATAAGTTTCTTTATGTAAGGTGGGGTGAAAAATCCGATCCCGTCTGGTTTAAGGTCGGTTCCCTTGAAGCTGTTACTCTTGGGTACGGCGGACTTTTATCCGGTTATTCCAATATGATGGAATTTCCTTCCGTTCGCAGGGTGGGACTCAATACCGGTGTCAATTTCGGCAATTTCGGAACCGAGGTTTTCATGGCGAATGTGAAGGATTTTGGAAGGGGAGGAACCCTCTTGGGTCTCAGGGGAACGTTCACTGTATCTGAAGATTTTCCCATAACAATTGGCGTCAATTATATCACCGACATGAACCAGTTCTCCGGCCTGAAGGACGCTGATGATGACTCATATCCTGATATTTTTGATGATTTTCCAGATAGCACCAATCTCTGGAACGACACTGACAGGGATGGAATTCCTGACCCACACGCAGAATTGGACAGCTCAAGATGGGATATTGATGCAGATGGCGACAATATTTATGATCTTCTTGACGATTCCCTGTCGCTGAAGCCAATCCCCTTCAGCATTAAAGAGAACAAGAGTGTAGCCAACGGATTTTCCGTGGATATCGGTTACCCCATAGCAAGCGGAAACAGTTTTAGTCTGATGGTCTACTCCGAGTTTAACCGTCTCAGTTTTCCAGGCGTTGAGACAGACCAGTTTTTCCGTCCCGCAAGAAGTGGAACGGGGATAACGGTCCCCGGGCTTCGGGCCAGTCTTTTTGGTTTTATCAAACTCAGTGTGGAATACAGGCTCAAGAACGACTACTTTCTTCCCCAGTTTTTCGATCAGGCCTATGATCTGAATAGGATCCTGCCGGTCTATTCAGACACGGGTACCGTCGTATTCACAAAGGATATGCTCGTTTTCGCTGATACAACCACGGCCATCAATTCAAAGGGGTATTTTGGTTCGATGGGCTTTAATCTGCTCAGCCTTGCGACTTTCAACGCTTCCTATGCAAACATGGTGGCCGACACCACCAAGTTCAGAAGCTTTCACGCCACGCTGTTAGTGAATACAGAGAACATTCCGAAGCTGAGTGTCGCTCAGGCCTATTACCAGCGCAACAATGATGAAAATCCCTTTGATTTCGAAAATCCCTCAGTTAATACTGTCCTCGGGTACCGACTCGGTTATGAAGTGGCGCAGGGGGTTAGCGTTGTCTGGGATTATCGTCAATTCTATCGTGATATTGGTACAGGACTCAAACCTGTGAAACAGACAACAATAGAGACTGTTTTTGATTTCTGACGCCGTAATGTCCGACAGTAATCTCAAAACAGTTCTGAAATTTGATTTTGGCAGGAAAGGGTTTGACAAAGCCGCAATGTTCCTGATCATTCTGGCTGCTATTCTGGTTCTGCTTGGTGTCTACTTTGTTTATTCGTTCTAAAACTAAGAGATGAGATGAAACTGTCTATTGAATACTGCAGTATGTGAAATTATCTTCCGAGAGCCGCCGGTCTGGCGAGCGAAATTCTTGATGAACATGGCACAGATGTGAAAGAACTGACCCTTCTTCCGTCAGGAGGTGGTGTGTTTGAGATTACCCTGAATGGCAACTTGATCTTTTCCAAAAAACAAATCGACCGATTTCCCAATGACGGGGAAGTGCTTAATCTTATTGCGTCCAGTTAGAACAATTCTGGCAGCTATTTTGGTTTACCAACCTCTTGCTGCACAAGAAGAAAGTGATATTGTTGTCCTTTCCATCAAGGTTGGCTCAACTATCGATGCTGCTGAAAACGCACTCATGAAACTCTTTCCCGATGTGGAAGGGTTTGAGAGTGCTCAATTTTACAAAATGTCAGAGAACCGCTATCTGGCGAAGATAGTTTACGTGGACCGAACCCGACGAAAACTAAAGAAACGCAGGTATTCATGGGAACAGTTTCATCGACTGAAGTACCGCGCAGGAAGCCATCCTGTTATCACCGAAGAGAAGAGAGCTCAACAATTGGACTATTTGACATACCTTAGAACCCACAACATTATGGAAGATATCCCAACGAGTACATTTTGCACCATAAAACACGAGAACGGTCAGCGATTTACCGGCACCTTTGTGAAATATGAGAACAGAGAAATCACGTTTCAGTCTCTCACGAAACGGTTCAAATTCCCCATTGAAGAACTCGTCTCCATCACATACCGTCCCTTCGCAGATGACGGCCAGATATGGAAGAAATGGGCTGCCTTTGGCATTGGAGCTGTCGTCGGTACATCATTTGCCGAAATTTGGAACAGTCAGAAATCTCCTCGCATCGATATTGTCTGGTACAACCGTTTTCTCGGAATGGGATTAGGGTTCCTTTTTGGGAGTGAAATATTTGAAGCTATCTCTGTTATCACGTCCCCGGCAAAGGTGATTGCCCTCACTCCGGAAGAATTGGCAAAAATCAATTGAAACATCTACATTCAAGCCGTATACTGCCTAACGGAGGTTAACAAGATGGCTGAGGAACAGAACAGAGAAATAGACGCTCAGAAAGAGTTTCTCATGGCGAAAATCAATGAGATGACCGACGGCGTTGCCCCAGGATACGGTGAAGCTTTTCTTGAAGAACTAATGAACCGGCTCGAAAAGACGGTTTCTGAATTTAATGAAGAGGTGACCGTATTGCTGGAGTCACTGCAAGCACAGTCGGCTGAGAGGCATGAAAAACTTCAGGAGCTGATTGAACAGGGAGGAGAAGCACCCATGCAGGAGCCCGCATCTGGTGTGACCTCAGCCGAGAGTGAGATGAGTGACTGGGAGAAACGGCTTGAATCCTCCGGCGATCCGGCAGCCTGGGAAGAGAATCCCGTTGAAGAAAGCGAAGGGGAAGAAAAGGAAGAACTGAAGAAGAAAGGCTTCTTCGGAAGAAGAAAAAAGAAAAAGAAGAAATAGCTCCTTAAATCACCTTTACTTCATATTTCCCTAGTTTTTATATAACTGAGGCTAACCGAGGTCTCATTTAGAACGAGCAGATTAATTGAGTCTCCTTTTTCTGATTCATTTGATTACCAAATCAAGGTCTCACTGCCGAGTAGAAGCACATACCTTCAACGCCATGCATATGGTCGCTTCTGGAGACACTGGAAAAGCCAGTCTTTTCCAGGAGGTACTCAATTTGAGCGGGATCAGCCAGTAAGCGATCTCCGTGAGTTGTGCCGTCTTTTTTTAGCTCGTCGGCAATGAAGAAACGGCCTTCAGGAAGTAGAACTCGCTTGACCTCATTTAAACCAGCATTGATATCATCCCAGTGGTGAAGTGCATTGATAGCCATTGCAGTCGTTACTGAACAGTTTTCTAGAGGAACTGCTTCGGCTGAACCTTCCCTGAATTGAATTCGATTCCTGTAAGGACAATTTTTGCTCTTTTCTTTGGCGATTCTTATCATGGCGGGCGTCGGATCGATGCCGATCACACTACCCCCTGTTACCACTGCCGCCGCGGCCCGGCAGGAATTTCCGCTTCCGCACCCGATATCCAAAACAACATCGTCGGGCTGAAGTTGAGCCAGTTCCACCGCCAGTGTGGTAGAAAAATGGTCGCCGTACGCTTCCGCGTACCACTCTGCTGTTTCATCATCCCATAGGGGATTGTGTTCCTGATCAGTCACGGGCGAGGAAATGGATCGGATCAGTGTGACTTAGAAGCCAGCTCTTCCGATTCCATGGTTCTCCGATAATTGACTGCCACCGCGTCAAAGGTTAGATGGAGTTCATCGGATAGATTGAAAGGTACCTGATCAGGACGTTGGGACTCCACCACCACCTGATCCTGCATAAAAATGGTGGTTTCAAATTCCTTGATGGCGGTTTCCGGCTCATCAAGATCATAATTCCGGGCCACAATGCAGTAACCTCGGCATTGGTCATGAGATATGGGCTGTGACACGAAAAAGTAAACCATACCCTCATCACCACCCCAACCGAGTTTGAGAACAATGGAAAAGGGGAGGTGAAGCTGATAGACGCTCCTACGCTCCGGTTTCACCACCTCCTCGTTGGCAAAGATCGGAAAATCATTGCTGTTGGGCGCCTCGGGACGTACAATGGAATAATGGAGAACATGTCCGTCAACAGTCACATCATGTTCCGGGACTACCGGTCTTTCACGATCGCCGAGAAGGCCGGGATGAACCCACGGGAAATGTCCGAAATCGGTAAAGTTTTCCACCTGTCGGGAAGCGTCACACTTCCATGTAAAAGGACCTGTTTCCACCATTTTCCATGATTGATCTTCCAGTTCAACGACATTGGGTAACGGATAGACTCCCTCCCCACCAAGGGAAACCCAGACAAGTCCGTATCGCTCAATGCATGGGAAGCTGGGCACCCGTGCCTTTTTAGGGATGGGCCCGTTCTTTTTTTGCGGAATGTGCACACAGCAACCCTCATTGTTGTATTTCCAACCGTGGTAGGGGCAGACGATGTTGTCGCTATTGATCCAACCGAGCGAGAGTGCCGTTCCCCGGTGGATGCAAAGATCCTTCATAGCGTAAGCTTTTCCATTAGAGGATCGCCAGATGACGATGGGTTCATCCAGAAGTGTGGCACCGAAAGGTTTTCCTTCAGGAAGTTCAGACGTATAAGCGACAGGATGCCAGCAGTGAAAAAGTTTTTTGGGAAATTCGGTCACCTGATTCGTGGTGCGAAATTCTGATGTTGCCACATCCGGACAACTTTTCCTGTTTTATCTCTCTCGAACCGAATCTCTTCACCCAATTCATCATCGTCACGGATTCGGCGGAAGACATCATCTTCCATGTGCTGAAGACGTGCAACTGCGTCAACAGGGCTTTTAGTAGGTAAGGGTAACATCGAGAGTTCACCTTTCCACGAAATGACGGCAGTTTCACCACCCCACGGTGCCTCACTGTAATGGCCTAAATAATCTTTAAAATCCTGATTGATTACCTGAGCATCATCACCGGAATTTGCCGATTCAACGGCGGGAGCAAAGATATTGTACAATTCCTGGGCAAATTTTCGAGAATTAACGCTTGAGGCGTTTGTCATGAAAACCGTAGCGATCTTACTCTTTGGCTGGATCAGCAGTTGTGACCGATAGCCAGGACAGCTACCGCCGTGCCCCACGAACTTTTTCTCACCATTACGCCAGATGGAGAAGCCAAGTCCCCAGGCGGGTTGCCAATCGTCATCGAGAAAATGGACACGGTGCATTTCCCTCAGTGTGTTGGACTTCAGCACCTCGTGCCCATCGTCGCCAAGGAGCCGGAACTGCCACGATGCAAACTTGGCAAGATCGTCCGCTGTTGAGCTGAACCCTGCCGCCGGACCGATTCCTTCTGCATGAAAAAGTTCTACCTTTGGGCGATCGCCCTCACGGTTACGTGCGGCGTGTCCCACAGCGAGCTGATTGCCATAGAGTTTTTCCGGCATTTCCGTTCGTGTATTCATCATCCCGAGGGGACGAAAAATGTTCTTCTCTATGTAGCTGTCGAAGTCGAACCCAGATACTTCAGCAACAATTTCTCCAGCCAAAGTAAGACCAAGATTGGAGTATTGAAAATAGGTGTTGGCGGGATAGAGTGTATTTTGATCGGAGACTTTCCCCTTAATGGCATCCCGGGAAGGGAAGGGAAAATCGGGAGGCGACCAGTAGGGGTAGTCTGATTCTCTAGGAAGTCCTGACGAGTGGGTCAGGATGTTCTGAACAGTCGCTTCGCCTCTGTTTGGATAATTGTTCTCAATGTTGAACCAGGGCAAGTGGTTAGATACCGGATCATCAAGCCTAATTTTCCCCTCATCTCTCAACTGCATGATAGCGATGGCGGTGAACAGCTTTGAGATTGAGCAGATACTGTGAATTGTTTTTGAATCTGTCTTTCGTTTTTTATCCGGATTAGAATATCCAAAACCGCCGCTCCACATAGTCTTCTGGTCATGAACGACGGCAGCCGAAAGGCCAGGCAGTCCTTCATAATCTCTCTGGGCATCTAGCCAGACCTCTATCAACTGTACCGCTTCCGAGATGCTGGGATGGCCGTTGGTATCCTTTGCTGACAAAGGTATTAGTAGAATCACGGCAATTAGCTGTAGCGATGTTCGTCTTTTCATCTTTTTCTCCTTGATTTGATCTGCCCTACTTAAGAATAATATCCACTTGCTTGAAACTTTGTAGTCCGATCATGCCTGATGGGGACAGAAGCGATTATTCCACTTTCTCGTGCTCTCGAATCATCTCCACTACAGTAACAAGCAGATCGTTTGGTACTGGAACAGTAAGATTATAGTGACTGATACGCCATTTTCCCCCTCTTTTTTCAAGGACGCCTGTGCCGCGGCATTCACCGTACTTCTCATTTATCACCACTTCATCAAACCACGCTGTGCTTACATCATTGTTGAAATAGATGAACCGCTTTTTTGTCTTGTAGGTCCATCCAACTCCAGTGTTGAACCGAGCCATGGCATATTCTCGGAATTCAGCGATGGACCACCTTTCGGTGGTGTCTGTGCCCAGAAAGACAGCATCATCCGTGAAGAGGGAAAAGTACTTTTCACCATCAGCCTTAGAGGCGAAACGGTGTAAGTCATCTAAAGTCTGTTCGACGCCTTTTGTAGCAGCACCCTCATCGTTTAGGCAGGCGAGAAACAGAAGGGGGAGAAGAAAGATCACAATTCTCCTGTACATGAGGGCTCCTTTCATTTTAAGGGAAACTAACTATCAGGTTTGTGGGGTATCCTCTGTTAATTACTGGATGACAAAAGGCTTCGTTATAGCATCTGGTTTCACACCTCGCTTTGACTTCTTTACCATCTTGGCAACCTCCTCCATAAGGCGGTTGTTATTTGTCACAATCCCATCCTTAATGGTGTGAACAATACCCTTCGTCCGATACATCTTACCATCTTTGTCAGTAGCTAGAGCACCAAAGCTGTAGAGAAAACGGAGATTGTATGCGGGATTGCCATCTACAAGGGCAAGATCAGCGATGTATCCCGGTCGAATGAGGCCCAGTTTTTCCTGACGAAGTGTCTGAGCGCTATTGAGAGTGGCAGACTTGATCACTTCTAGGTGATGCATACCGGATTCTCTAAGCAGCTGAAGTTCCCGTATGTTGGAGAACCCGGGCGTTGCCCAGATGTAGTTATCATCAGTGCCGTAGGCTACACGACCACCGCGTTTATTGAACTCGTAGATCAGATCGCCCCAAAGGTCGAAAGCGTAGAACCAGTAGTATTCATCATCAGAAGTCCAGTCGTAGTGGTAGGAGCCGTGATAGGCGGGGTTAGGGAGATTCCAGTTAATGAGAGACTGATGGGTATATTTTTCATGCCAAGGCAGGCTCTGTGCCCTGATAATATCCCGGTTTGCTTCGTAGACCACTCGAGTTGGGAGCATGGTCACGCCATAGGCGACCAGCGAATCAGCTACCTCCGACAATAGTCGCTCTTTGTCAGCCTCCAGCCACACTTTACCGGCGTGGCGGAAACGGGCGTTTTCATCATTGTAGTTGTAATCCCGGGGAAAGTCCTGAACTTTACGATCGAGAGATGATTCCCCGTAGCCGTAGTGGTGTTCAATCATGGTGACAC
>DKAH01000004.1:486-141132 GCA_002448795.1 Fidelibacterota bacterium UBA6931 | reverse complement strand
ATCATGGTGACACCAAGCCGAGCCGCATCAACTGCCTGAACTACAGCATTGGAGGAAGGGGGTAGGTGGACAGTGGTAATGCCGCCGTGATCCCAGACCGCTTTACATGCGGCACCAAACAGTTCCTGACTCCATGCCTGACCACCAACGCTCACCACGTGTGCACCTTGAGCCATCATTCGCCTAGCTATCTTATCCGCATTTTTCGGAGCATCCTTCTCAACACCGCTCATGTCAACGTTTCGACCCCACCCCCAAATGGGAAACAGGCGGGGTGCAAGAATCTCATTATTCCTGCTTTTTTCGGCTTCCGCCATTCCAGCATCAAGTCCTCGGTCAGCGCCCGGCACCAGCGTGGTAACCCCGTGAGCAAGTTTGAGATAATAGATATACTCCAGTTCCATGGGCTCCTGCCGTAGATGAAGATGAAGATCTGTCATTCCCGGCATGGCGTAGAGTCCCGTACCATCAATGATCCTGTCGCCCGTTGCTCTTTTGGTATCTCCCCGGCGCTCGGCTGTCACGGGGTCGAAGGGAGTCATTGTAGCAATCACATTCTTTTCAATTACAATATCATAGGGTCCCACAGGTGGACCACCGTGTCCCGGTATAACCATAATATTCTGGATTACAAGCTTGTCGTAGGGACCTTCCGCGAGGTCACCGTATTTTTTTGGCGATGCTGTGGCTATCGACAAGATAACAATTGTGAGCAGAGATGCGAAACGGATTTTCATGGTTAATCTCCTCATTTAGGTTTTTCTGTTAAATATGTCAAGTCAAGATCTTTTATTGTTTATCAATAGAGATTTTTAAAGTCTTCGGACCCTTCCACTAATGCTTCAGCCATGCCGGTATCCATGGGTGAGTGAGCTCCATCGGGGATAATGTGAAGATCGGAATGTGACATAGCTTTGTGGAGATCCCACGCAGAAGAAACGGGGCAGATTACATCATAACGCCCCTGAACAATCCGAAGCGGAATGTCGTTGATCAGATAAGCGTTCTCAAGAAGATAATTGTCCGTCGGCATAAAAAATTTGTTTAACGCAAAGTGGCATTCAATGCGAGCAATATTCAGGGCGCTCTCCCCAGAAGTCATCTCCTTAACGGATTCAAGATTTGGAAGGAGTGTCATGATAGATGCCTCCCAAGCGGCCCAGCATTGTGCCGCCTCCATCCTGACTGAAGGTTTGTCAGAAGTGAGGAGTTTGTAGTATAATACCAATGTCTCCCTATTACCGTTGTGGTTAAGCGGCGATATGAACCGCTCCCACGCATCGGGATATATTTGTGAGGCACCACCCGCATGATACAGCCAGTCCATTTCTTCGGATCGGGCGAGAAAAACACCTCGAATGATAAGGCCGAGAATACTTTCTGGATAACGAATGGCGTAACTTAGCGCTAGTGTACTTCCCCAGCTTCCACCCATGACAACCCATTTTTCTATAGCGAGATGACTCCGCAGTTTTTCCAGATCATCTACGATTTCACAGGTAGAATTCTCTTTCAATTCTGCTGCCGGAGTACTCCTTCCAGCGCCACGCTGATCTGGTAGGATCAATCGGTATATATTCGGGTCGAAGAACCGGCGATAATCGGGCAAAATACCCGCTCCCGGGCCGCCGTGAAGAAATAGGGCGGGCAAGCCGTCACTCTTTCCCGACTGCTTATAAAAAATGGTGTGAAGTGGGGAGACCGAAAGTGTGTCCGTTGCATACGGCTCAACAGGGGGATACAGTTGTGTCATGTTCTTTAGACCGGCTCGCGATAAAGGACGCCTGTCAAGCATCCAATTGCGCCGGCAGCTCTGGACAACTCTGAGACGTCAACGGTGTGACAGGTAACGTCATGCCCTTCCAGAAACGATTGGAGCTGTGGATTGAGGGCGGGCATGACAATCTCACGGGGGCCAATCGTCACAAAATTGAAGCCCGATAGTTTCACTGCCTCTTCTTGATCGGGGACGTAAATCATTTTATAGCCTGATTCCTTCAGCGCTTCAACACCGGATTGAGCGAACCTGAGGGGCCAACCGATGGCGAGGTCACCATCGAGGAAACGCAGCATTCCCATCAGGTGCATGGTTCCCACAGGCATATCCACATTGACGACGTGGCAGCCCATCCCTTCCAGCACTTCGGTTACTTGCCGACGACCTTCCTCGTTTGTCCTCAATCCTCGCCCCACGATGGCACGGTCAGGACGTATCCACATGGCGTCTGCCCCCTCAAATGTGCCATGTCCTGAAATACTTCTCACTATAGGAATTCCCAGATCAGCTAGGCGCCTTGCCGCCCAACGCTCCTCTCCAGCACGGACCGTAGAAGCCGGACGGCCGATGATAATACCTTCCGGTGTTGAGAAAAGAAGGTCGGCCAGAAACATCTGATTTGGGCTCGGAGGAGGGTCAGGATCGACGTAGTGGACTTGCACACCGGCATTACCGTATGCTTCGGCAAGTGCATCGTGCTGATCTGTTGCCTTCTCCACATCTATTGAGGAAAGCATCTGTACACTCTGAGGATCTTCTGATGCTGTCAACTCGTCACCGGGACGGTGAAGCAGGACAGATTTTAACCGGGCGTATTCGCTGTTAATGCCGCACTTGGTCCAGACAGTGCCTAGTTCAGCGCGGAGTGGATCTAAACGGAGAGACCAACCTGGTCCGCCATAAGCGGAATTTTCAAGATTGTTGAATTGTGCCACGGGGTTGCGCGAAGGTAGAATCGGTAAACTGTTTGTTCCAACTGTTAACTTCTGACGGTAAATTCAAATCTGTTCCGGGGCCGTAGCTCAGATGGGAGAGCGCAGCGTTCGCAATGCTGAGGTCGAGGGTTCGATCCCCTTCGGCTCCACTTTTAGGAAAATACTGTATTGAGTTATCAAGTATTAGCACGGAAATATCGACCTGAGAACTTTCAGGAAGTTCTTGGCCAGCAACATGTTACCCAAACACTCCTGAACGCGTTTAGCCGGGAGAGAATTGCTCATGCTTATCTATTCGCCGGTCCACGGGGAGTGGGTAAAACAACAACAGCACGTATTCTGGCAAAAGCTCTAAACTGTCTTGAAGATTCCAAAGGTAACCCTTGCAACAAATGTGGAAACTGTCAGGAAATCGCTTCGTCCCGAAGTATGGATGTACTGGAGATTGACGGAGCCTCAAACCGCGGCATCGATGAAATCCGAAACCTTCGGGAACTGGTCAAGTATTCTCCCATCAACGCAAAGTTTAAGGTCTTTATTATTGATGAGGTCCACATGCTGACACAGGCGGCGTTTAATGCTCTCTTGAAGACGCTGGAGGAACCGCCGTCCCATGTGAAGTTTATCTTTGCCACAACCGAGGCGAATAAGGTGCTCCCGACCATTCTCTCCAGATGCCAACGTCACGATTTTCACAGGATGTCGCTGGAGATGATAGAGTCAGGGTTGAAAAAGGTAATTGAAGCCGAGAATGTTCAAATGGAGGAGACCGTTTATCACCTCATCGGCACCATAGCCGATGGAAGTATGAGAGACGCTCTAAGTATTGCCGATCAGCTCATCGCCTTCTGCGGTGATTCCGTTGCACTTCAAGCCACGACCGAAATGCTCGGTATCATCCCCAGTGACCTGTTTTTTGGTATCACTGATGCTCTTCAGTCCAAGGATCGATCTGTGTTGCTGGAACAGTTGGCAGAAGTGCACTCCAAAGGATTTGCCCTGACAGACTTCATAGCCGGCTTGAACAGCCATCTGCTAAATCTGCTCATTGTATCCGGAGATAATGGTGTCGAACTTCTTGATGTCACTGACGATCTCAAAAAAAGGTACGGTGAAGCGGGGAACAGGTGGGACGGCCGGGATTTGATCCGACACATGGATCATGTCACAAAAATGGAGTCCGAGATAAAACAGGTACAGCAGCCGAAAATCTATCTTGAAGCAATGATGCTGAAACTGGCCGAAATGGATTCATCTGTCGCAATCTCTGATCTTCTTAAGCAGCTGTCAGGCGGGAACCCTACAATCGTAAAAGTAGAGAAAGCTCCGCCGCAAAAAGTTGTACCGAGAGCCAAAACCGGCGTAAAAAATTCACCGATGCCGGAAGATGTCGACAAGAAAAAAGAGGTCCCTTCGGAAACGGTGACAAAGAACGAACGCAATAAGCCAGAGGCCGTTTCAGACCCGGGACCGGTGGTAACGCTGGAGTCACTGGAGCAGCATTGGGAGGAAGTGGTCGGAAAGGTCTCCGAGAATGGAACTTCCATTGGGACATTTCTTTCTCATGGGCAACCCACGGAGGTGGCGGGCAGCAAGGTGACCATCGGATTTCCCGAGAGGTACCGCTTCCAGCTGGATGTGCTCAAGAAGAATGCAAGAAGGGTTGAAACGAGCTTGGAAAAAGTTTTCGGTAAAAAACTCAAGGTCAATTTTTTTCTTCAAAAGGGAGATGCTTCTTCAGCGGAATTAGATGATTCAAATCATCCCGTAACGCAGAGAGTTCTGGAACTATTCAGCGGTGAAGGTACAAATTAACCAGATAGCGGAGGAATCATGATCACGAAAGGTAATTTCCACAACATTATCAAGCAGGCCAAGAATGTTCAGGAGAAACTGGAGGCCACACAGGCAGAGCTGGAAAAACTGGAAGTTGAAGGTCAGTCAGGTGGCGGCATGGTGGTGGCGAAAGTTAATGGCAAACAGGAACTGCTCTACTTGAGGATCGATCCTGAAATCCTCTCGGATGATGTAGAAATTGTTGAAGATCTTATCGTAGCTGCGGTTAATCAGGGTTTGACCAGAGCGGGCAAAGAATCGCAGAAACGTATGGCCGGTGTGTCGGGAAGCATGTTGGGGGCCCTGGGGGACCTGAATGCTTCCGATATATCTGAATGAACGCACTTCCTGAATCGCTTAATCGTCTTGTTGAGGGGCTGTCGCAGTTTCCGGGGATTGGCAAGAAAACCGCCGAACGAATGGCGTTCCACCTGCTGAAATCAAACAGTGGGTGGGCGAAAAGTCTTGCTCAGGCAATTGTTGATGTAAAGGAACAAATTCATGAATGTCCCGCGTGTCACAATATTTCTGAGACAGTTCCTTGTTCAATATGCGCAGATGAAAAAAGGGACGGTTTGCTTATCTGCGTGGTGGAGGATACCACCGACCTTGTGGTATTTGAAAAAACCAACCACTACCGCGGTAAATATCATGTTCTCGGAGGTGTGCTTTCGCCCCTAGACGGCATTGGCCCGGAGAACCTATACATTGATACACTGCTTGACCGGCTGAATGGGGAGGAAGAGGTGATCATCGCCACAAACCCCAGCGCCGAAGGTGAGACTACTGCACTCTACTTGGCGAAGCAGTTGAAAGAACGGAAGGTTAAGGTAACACGACTTGCCAGCGGCATCCCAGTTGGGGGAGACCTTGAATACACGGACGAGGCGACATTAGTGAGTGCTCTGGAAGGAAGACGGGAAATCTAAGATGCTACCTAACGTTCTCACAATCGGAAGAATTCTTCTCACGCCCGTTTTTATTCTGTGCCTGTTTTACGAATCACCATGGTCGAAATCGGCGGCTCTGGCCATCTTTATTATTGCTTCCATAACTGACGCTTTTGATGGCCACATCGCCCGAAAGCGAAACCTTGTCACGCGAACTGGTGAATTTCTCGATCCTCTGGCGGATAAGATTCTGGTGGTCTCTGCATTTCTCTCTTTTGCTCTTCTTGATAAAATTCCCTTTTGGATGGTTGCGCTTATCGTCTTCCGGGACCTCTTTGTGACTGGATTAAGAATGCTATTCCTCAACAATGGTATCAGTTTTGCGACAAGCAAGGTTGCAAAAACCAAGACCGGAGCCCAGATATCGGCGATTTTTTTTGTGCTCGCTTATCTAGCCCTTAAGACGTTTCCACTTATTGATGCAGCTAGACTTACGGCTTTCATAGATGAGTTCAATCTTATCTGGTATGCTGCATTTACGGCGACTTTCTTTACGGTGTATACTGGCCTCAATTATCTATACATTAATCGTGAAGCCATAGAAGCTTTCATCAACAGTTCCGGCCGGAGTGAGTGAGGACAGCTCTCGTCCACTTAGCTGACTGGCTCTCTACCTGCTTCCGCATTGGATATCTTCCCTATGCCCCGGGAACTTGGGGTAGCTCCGCGGCAGTTATTGTATGGCGACTGCTTCCGGATATGGAACTATTCCGCCTTGCCCTCATTGTGATCGTTATTTTCCTAATTGGGGTAATTTCCTCGACCATTGTCGTTGAAAAGGAAATGGAAAGCGACCCTTCTCATGTTATCATTGATGAATGGGCTGGAATGTGGATAGCTCTGTTGATGATCCCCAACGAATGGGTTTGGATCGGTATTGCATTTGCTCTTTTTCGGATGTTTGACATCCTAAAAGTATATCCCGCAGATCGTTTTGAGAAATTGCCCGGGGGATGGGGTATCATGATGGACGATGTCGTAGCGGGACTCTACGCCGGTATCACCACGCAAGCTCTGGTGCTTTTTCTGTGAATAGCGCTATTGTCACCATTGGGGATGAACTTTTGGGCGGTTACACAATTGATTCCAATGCGACATGGATTGGAAGAAAACTGATTGATATCGGTGTTCGTACGATCTGGAAGTCCACGGTTCCTGATCAGAAAAATGAGATTGTGAATGCCCTCTCTATTGCTACGGAAAAGGCGGATGTGGTGATCTGCACCGGTGGGCTTGGCCCAACGCGAGACGATGTGACGAGGGACGCTTACTGTGAATTTACTGGTGCTGAGTTGGAGATGGATGAACAATACCTGAAAGAACTAAGCGCCCGCTTTGAACGACGGGGTGTCGACATGCCTGAGTCCAACCAAAGCCAAGGACTCGTGCCTGATATGGGATCGGTGATTCCCAATCCGAAAGGTTCAGCAAGAGGATTATCCTGTTCAATCGATGGAACTTGGATTTGCATTCTACCTGGCGTGCCAGCGGAGATGAAAGTGATGATGGAGGAGAGCATTCTTCCTGAACTGGGTCAGATGTCGACAAACGATCTATTTGTCACCAATATTAGGACCACCGGCGTTATGGAGTCAAAACTACACGATATTCTCAACAGCGTTATGGTCGGCTCTCCCGTCTCTATCTCTTTTCTCCCAGGTTTCAGCGGTGTGGATCTAAGGCTTACATCTGAAGACAAGACGCTGGTGAAAGAGCTTTCAAGGCAGGTGTACGATCTGGCAGGGAAGTATATATATGCCGAAGACTGGAAGACGCTTGAGGAGTCGGTAGGTGATTGCTTGAGAGAAAAAAGTCTGACAATCGCGCTGGCTGAATCGTGCACAGGTGGCTTACTGGGGGATCGCATGACCAATATACCGGGAAGCTCTGACTATTTTCTGGGAAGCGTTGTTTGTTATTCCAATGAAGCTAAGATGAATCTTATGGGTGTTAGGAAAGAGACGCTTGAATCATTTGGTTCCGTAAGCGAGGAGGTCGCTGCTGAAATGGCCGCCGGTGCTAGGGAAAAGTTCAACGCCGATATTGGCGTCTCCATTACAGGTGTTGCCGGCCCCAACGGTGGTACGAAAGAAAAGCCGGTGGGCTATACATGTTTCGGTCTCGATGACGGCATCAAGCCGTTTAGCCGATCGGTAACTTTTTATCGCGATCGGCGATTTAACAAAGAACTCTCGGCCCAGACGGCCCTTAACTCTGTCCGTCTTAGAATTGCGGGACAGATATGAACGATACTTCATTTGGGACTGGATCCAGAATTTTGCATGATCAGGAGGGATCTATAAATTCGAATAAAATCTATAATTCCATATACTGTGGAGATAACCTTACGATACTTAAACATTTACTTGATGATTACTCTTCAAAGGTAGATATGATCTACATTGATCCACCCTACAATACTGGAAAGGATTTCACTTTTCGTGACAGTTTCAAGCATGACAGGTATAAAAAGCTCCCGTTACTAAAGGAAGTCGGAGCCACCGATCCCCATTCTCTTTGGCGACAATTCATGACGCCTCGATTGGAAAAATCCAGAGAGCTATTGGCAGATTGTGGCCTTATCTTCATTTCAATAGATGACAATGAGCTCCATAATCTTCGCACGATAATGAACGAGATTTATGGCGACCAGAACTTTATCGCCACGCTTGTGCGTCAGAGTGGCGTAGCGCCGAGACAGGATGCGAAACATGTGGCCATTCAGCACGACTATGTGGTCATATATGCCAAAAACGCCAATAGCGCTGTCATCAACCGAAAACCAAGCGCCCTGAAAGGTTTTGTCCTCGAAGATGATCATATAGAGGTTAGGGGCTGTTATCGCCTAAACAAGCTGGACCGAGGTTCGATCCGTTATTCAGACAGTCTAGACTATCCAATCACTGCGCCGGATGGAAATGAGGTGTGGCCCGGCGGCGACCCTTCTGATAGGAAATGGACTTGGCGATGGTCCCAGACCAAAGTGGCATGGGGTATCGAGAACGATTTTATCGTATTTAAAAAGAGCCGAGATGGCAAACCATCGGTCTATTTCAAAGAGTATGAAAAGGTTGACAACCAGTGTCGGCCAAAGGTTAGGACGAACCCTTACTCCACGCTGATTAGAGGATGCCCGAACGAGAAAGGTAACCGGGAGCTGAAGACTCTTTTCAAGCGACGTGTTTTTGACTATCCCAAACCTGTTGATCTTATTAAGCTGCTCCTAAAAATGGGAACCCGTAAAAATTCCCTCGTTCTCGACTTTTTTGCCGGAGCCGGCTCAACAGGCCATGCGGTGTGGGCACTGAATAGAGAGGACGGTGGTAGTCGGCGGTTTATTCTCGCGCAGCTCGATGAACCAGTCCTCGATGAAGACGTAGAGAAAGACTTTCCTACTGTGGCGGATATTACCGTTGAAAGGATGCGGAGAGTAGCCCATCAATATACAAACTTGGAATTTGAGAATGATGAATGCGGGTTCGATGTATTCCGGGTTGCCGATCAAAATCCACCTCCCGAATCAAGCTGATTTACGAAACTTGCTTCAAACAATATCGACCATAATGTTTCTTTGTACAAAAATGTTGTCCCTTGCCTGAAAAACTGATTCGAATATTTATTGCTGTTGATGTGCCACAGAAGATCGGGAAGATTGCCAGCGATCTAAAACCTAAGGTCGGCGCAAATCCCTCCGCGGTGAAATGGGTGATGGAAGATAATATCCACCTTACGCTACGCTTTATCGGTCCCACACCCCCCGGAGAGTTACAAAAGATCAATGAACTGCTGAGCGACATCGGACGCCGCCATACGGATTTTGACCTTACAATTTCCGGTGTTGGCTGTTTCCCCAAAAAAGAACGGCCCCGTGTTCTCTGGCTCGGTGTGAACGGTGAAGTGGATGCGCTCACTAGCCTTGTTGGAGAGATCAATTCGGGTATGGATCAATTGGGATATCCTGACGACGAGAGGGATTATTTCCCCCATGTGACGATTGGGAGAATTCGCTATCCGCAAAAAGTAACTCCCGATTTGACCGAATACCTGAACGCAAAATATGTCCCGGTTGAAATTACTGTCACAAAGGTCCGTCTTTACCGGACCGATACTCTACCAAGTGGTGCTGTTCATTCTCTGTTGGGGACTCACCAGCTTGCCTAGAAACAGCCACAGTTGACGTGTAATTATTAGCAAATGGACGGAGACCGTTCATTATCTGTTCAGTTATCAATAAATTCATTGTGTCGAATCAGGAGTTTTATTAGCGTATCTTTGACACCGTACCGCTTCAACTGACGTGGACTGATAAAGGAGAATTATTTATATGACAACTAAGGAAGAGAGCAAGAAGAACAAAGCATTGGATCTTGCCGTCGGGCAGATTGATAAGCAATTCGGGAAGGGGTCCATTATGCGTCTTGGCGAAAAGAGCATTGTGGTTGGTCTTGAAGGAATACCGACAGGAGCAATATCACTTGATTCGGCCCTTGGAATTGGTGGTGTCCCGAGAGGGAGAATAACAGAGATTTATGGGCCTGAAGCTTCGGGCAAGACCACTCTGGCCCTACATATTCTCGCGGAAGCTCAGAAGCTAGGTGGTTACGGCGTATTTATAGATGCTGAGCACGCCATGGATCCGACATACGCGAAGAAACTGGGAATCAACATTACCGATCTTCTTATCTCTCAACCCGACACCGGCGAACAGGCTCTTGAGATTTGTGATACGCTCGTCCGCAGTGGCGCTGTGGATGTGGTAATCATCGACTCCGTGGCGGCACTGGTCCCGCGCGTGGAATTAGAAGGTGAAATGGGTGACAGCTATGTGGGACTCCAGGCGAGACTTATGTCTCAGGCACTTAGGAAGTTGACGGGGACAGTTTCCAAGTCAAATACCGCCGTGATCTTTATCAACCAAATTCGGGAAAAGATCGGAGTCATGTTTGGAAATCCTGAAACAACCCCCGGCGGTCGAGCTCTAAAGTTTTATACATCAGTGAGGCTTGATATCCGCCGTATCGGAGCTATCAAAGAGGGTGATACCTCCATCGGTAATCGTGTCCGTGTGAAGGTTGTGAAAAACAAATGTGCTCCGCCGTTCCGTCAAACGGAATTTGATATTATGTACGGCGAAGGGATTTCCTACGAAGGTGATCTACTCGATCTTGCCGTAACCGCCGATGTGGTCGAAAAATCCGGTGCCTGGTATTCTTATGGCGATGATCGGATCGGTCAGGGGAGAGAAAATGCCAAAGCTTATCTTAAGGAGTACGGTGACACTCGAGAAAAAATTGAGCATGAAGTCAAAGGATTCTTAGGCATTAATGGTGAAGAGGCTCCGGCAGACGATATAAAAAAAACTGATTAGTGCCTGAAATCACGGCCATCAAGGTCAATCTAAAACGACCGGATCGGAGGTCAGTTTATATTGACGGTCAATTTACCTTCAGCGTTTCTGAAGGCATTTTTTCCCAGCGTGACCTTAGAGAAGGCAGCGAACTTTCTGAGAAAGAGATCGCGGAACTCAGGGATGAGGATGATTTTGAAAAAGCGAAGCTGGCCGCCGTCAACCTCTTGAGTTACCGCCCTCGAAGTGTGAAGGAAATTACCGATCGCCTGAGACAGAAGGGGTGGAGTGATTCCGTGGCAGAAAAAGTTGCTGAGCTCCTTGTGGACAAAGGTTACCTTAATGACAATGAATTTGCTCGGATTTTTTCCCGAGATAAGGTGAAAAACAAGTGTCTTGGCCCAATGGCGCTCAAGAATGAACTATTTAAAACAGGCGTTCCTAGCAAGGTAATAGAAAAGACAATTAGAGACATCTATGAGCAGTTTACTCCCGAGGAGCTGATCCATCGTTTATTGATCAAACGGGGAATCAGGAATGACAAAGCGGTTAGCGCTCAGGAGAAGCAACGTATTATCAATCAGCTTTGCCGAAAGGGATTTACATGGGAACAGATGGAACCGTTTATCCGCGGATTGAAGCTCGATTAATGGAGCACAGATAATTTTCGGACTTTTCCCTAAAGGCAGGTGATACCGCCTTCATAGTTTCTCTCCTCGCTCCGTCAGTGTAAATTAATTCAATGTATTAAACGCGGGGAAATTCATGAAGGCATCAGAAATAAGAAATCGGTTCTTTGAATTCTTCGGTGAGAGAGAACATATACGTGTTCGCAGCGCTTCTCTGATCCCTGTTGATGATCCAACCTTGCTATTTATCAATGCTGGAATGAATCAGTTCAAATCAATCTTTCTGGAGAAAGAACAGGCTAAACATCTTCGTGTTGTGAACAGTCAGAAGTGTATTCGGGTCAGCGGCAAACACAACGACCTTGAGGAGGTGGGATACGACACATATCACCACACATTTTTCGAAATGCTGGGAAACTGGTCTTTCGGCGATTACTATAAGTCAGAAGCCATCGAATGGGCTTGGGAAATGTTTACCAATGTCTTGGGTTTGGATAAAGATCGCCTCTGGGCAACAGTCTATGAAGAAGATGATGAAACCTGCGAACTGTGGAAACAGGTGACCGACATTCCGCATGAACGTGTACTTCGCTTTGGCAAGAAGTACAACTTTTGGGAGATGGGAGAGACAGGGCCCTGCGGTCCCTGTTCAGAGATTCATTATTATGTTGGTGAAGATACTTCCTCACAAAATGCTGAAGGCGTCAACACATCAGATGAATACTGGGAATTGTGGAATCTTGTTTTTATCCAGAACAACCGTCTTATTGATGGTAAACTGGAAGACCTTCCGAAGAAACACGTGGACACGGGTGCCGGCCTCGAGCGGATAGCGGCGGTAATGCAGGGAAAGTCCAGCAACTATGATACTGATCTATTTAGACCCATCATCATAGCACAAGAGAAAGTGCTGGGAGTTTCGTATCAGGACAATCTCGTGGCACACCGGGCTATCGCGGACCATGTTCGTATGCTCACATTCTCCATCGCTGATGGCGTCCTCCCATCCAACGAGGGACGGGGATATGTCGCTCGTCGTATCTTGAGGCGGGCCGCGCGGTTTGGTAGGAGTATGGGGATGGAAAAGCCTTTTCTAACCACCCTTGTCGATTCTGTGGTCGAGCTAATGAGCGATGCTTACCCGGAAGTCTCCGAGAAGAAAGCTCATGTTAAGAATGTTATCAAAGCCGAGGAGGAGAACTTCAACGAAACGCTTGATCGCGGACTGGAGAAGTTTGAACGTATCGTCTCAGACCTTGAAGGGAAAACCATTTCTGGCGATTCTGCCTTTAAGCTTTATGATACCTTTGGTTTTCCGCTTGATCTCACCGTTCAAATGGCTCGAGAAAGAGAACTTGATGTTAATTGTGATGGATTTGATGAAGCTATGGAAGAACAGAAAGAAAAGGGGAGGAGGGAAGGCAAATTTAAAATGGATGTTTCAGATTTTGATTGGACAACGGTAACCAATGGTAGCGATTCACAGTTTGTTGGTTACACCGAATCAAGTACAGAAGCATCGGTCCGGCGGTTTCACAGCGATCCTAAAAAGATTGTTGTAATACTTAACAAGACACCTTTCTATGGGGAACAGGGGGGCCAGGTCGGAGACACGGGAACAATTTCCGGCGACGGGTTTGAAATCACAGTTACAGATACCATTAAAGAGGGTGAAATTCACCTGCATATTGGTAAATGGCAGGAGGGTGACACCATTTCTTCACCGAAAGTCACAGCTGCGATCGACACCAATCGAAGAGCGAAAATCAGGAAAAACCATACAGCTACCCATCTTCTCCACAGGGCCTTGAAGAAGGTCCTTGGGGAGCATGTACAGCAGGCTGGGTCTCTTGTCCATCCAGATTATCTACGGTTCGACCTAACACATCCGCAGAAGGTTGGAACGGACGAACTGAAGGCTATTGAGAAGATGGTGAATGAACAGATTCTTTTAAACATCAAATTGAATATGACCGTCACGAGTTTCAATGATGCCAAAAAGAAAGGGGCGGAAGCTATTTTCGAGGAGAAGTATGGCAATGAGGTTCGAATGGTCACTATTGAAGGTTTTTCCAAAGAACTATGCGGCGGTACACATGTTGACCGAACCGGAGACATCGGTTTCTTCAAAATTACCGAAGAGTCATCCCTTGCCTCGGGTGTGCGCCGAATTGTTGCCGTCACTGGCCACGGTGCCGTCGATTATATAATGGACCGATTTGAGCAAATCGATACGGTCAAGTCTCTCCTTAATTGCGGTGAGAGCGACATAGCCGAGAGGGTTGAAGCGCTGATGGATCAGCGGAAAAAGTTGGATAAAGAATTGAAGCAGCAACGCACCTCTGAAAGCAGGGACGCCCTGTCCTCTATCATTGGCAAAGCGAGAGACTATAATGGTATCCAGATCGCAGTGGATCAAGTCAAAGTTTCTGATGGCGATGATCTGAAACAGATAGGTGATTGGCTTCGACAAGAACTTAAGCGAGGTATAGGAGTATTGGGTGCATTGGTTAATAACAAGCCGTTAATAGTGTGTGTGGTGACCGATGACCTCGTAACGGAAGGATCAAAGGCTAACGATCTTGTGAAAATGATCGGTGCCGAACTGGGTGGAGGTGGAGGCGGAAAGGCTCATCTTGCCACAGCTGGAGGAAAGGACCCTGGCAAGCTAAGAGAGGTGTTGCAGAAATCTGCTGATATCATCATTGAAAAACTTAAAGGAGATTCATAATGTCCAGAAGCATCATACGAACAGACTCTGCTCCTCATGCCGTTGGAACTTACAGCCAGGGGACCGCTGCGGAGAATCTGATCTTTACAGCGGGGCAGATTCCGCTTGATCCCGAGACTGGAGAAATAGTGGAAGGAAACTTTAAAGATCGTGTTCGCAGGGTTCTGCA
The DNA here is from genome assembly GCA_002448795.1 of Fidelibacterota bacterium UBA6931. Taxonomy (GTDB): domain Bacteria; phylum Fidelibacterota; class Marinisomatia; order Marinisomatales; family S15-B10; genus S15-B10. The sequence goes on along the minus strand of DKAH01000004.1, from coordinate 126,758 downwards.
TAACGTCGACGGTATTCTAACCGCAGCTGGCTCATCACTGCAGAACGCTTTGAAACTGACGGTCTTTCTTACAGATCTTTCCCGCTTCTCTGAGCTGAATGAAGTCTTTCTTGAATTTTTTTCTGAAGATCCGCCTGCTCGCTCGGCACTGGAAGTTTCGAAACTTCCATTGGGGACGGATGTTGAGATTGAATGTGTAGCCTTAGCAGGAGCGAAATGAGAATCCTTTTCATTGTAAACCCCACTGCTGGTAGAGGAGCAGGAGCCAAGAAACTCCAAAAGCTGGAGAAGTTGCTAGATGTAAAAGAGGTTGATCATGAGTTACTCAAGACTACAGGTCCCGGAGATGCGAAACTGTTTTCAAAGGAGAGGCGAGATGATTTTGATCTTGTCACCGTTTTTGGTGGCGACGGAACCATGAATGAAGTATTGAACGGCCTTGTTGGTGGAAACACGCCCATGGCGGTTATGCCCATAGGTACAGGAAACGATTTCGTCAGGAGTGCACAGCTACCCATTAAGCTTGAACCGGCACTTGATAATATTCTCAGCGGAAAACGGCGGATGTGCGACCTCGGTGTTTTCAATGGAGAGCGCCATTTTATTAACGTTATCGGTATTGGTTTTGACGCTTACGCAAACATTGAGAGTAGAAAGATCAAGCGTCTAAAAGGGACAGCGGTTTATGTGGCTGCGGTTTTCAAGACGCTGAGACAATGGAGCGCCGTACCCATGAAAATCGAAATGGATAATGATCTTATTGATGATCATTCCTATCTAACCTGCATTGCCAACGGATGGTCTGTCGGGGGAGGATTGAGCCTTACGCCGGACGCCCATCTGAGGGATGGTCTTTTTGATGTCTGCCATGTTGCGGATATCAGTTCGGGTAAAATCGTCTGGAACTTCCCGAAACTGACAAACGGAAAAATAAACGATCTCGAAGAAGTGACCATCCGTCAATCGAAAAAAGTTCGTGTTACCAGCGAGGAACCTTTACCTATGCATATGGATGGTGAAATAATCGATGCAGAGAACAAGGTTTTTGAAGTTGAAATCATTCCAGACGGTTTCACCATTTGGGATGGCGGAGCAGGACACGCATAGTGAAGAGAGTGGTACTCATATCAATGATATTGACGGTGCGACTTTCTTCTCAAGATTCCAGTGAAGTGAAAACGCCAAAAAAAGCACTTACTTATTCAATTGTACCGGGAGGTGGTCAGCTCTATAACGAAAAACCGATGAAAGCAGCTCTCATGATGGGAGCGCAAGTGTGGATGCTTTATCAGTTTTCCAGCAATCGATCTAGATATAATGGATGGGAAAGTAGAGATCCTTACTCGAAAGAATACTACCTCGATAACAGAAACAAGTTTGCATGGTACAGTGCATTCGTATATCTCTATAATCTCGCTGATGCATTGGTGGACAGTCACTTGGCAGGATTCGATGAAGACGAAGAGTTAGAGGTTGATGACAAAATTGAAGAAAAGGGGACGAAAGATGGTTGAGCAGAGAGAGACGTGGGCATCCAGAATGGGCTTTATCCTTGCGGGGGCAGGATCGGCCATAGGTTTAGGGAATATTTGGCGGTTTCCAACAGAAGCTGGCCAGAATGGGGGAGCGGCTTTTGTTATGATTTACCTTGCGGCTGTGGTCTTGATCTGCCTAAGTGTGATGATTGCTGAACTTGCGCTCGGCAGGCATACAAAGCAGAATCCTGTAGGCGTTTATAAGGCACTGGCGCCTAAAAGTGGATGGAAGTACCTTGGGATGCTTGGTGTCCTGACAGGTTGGGGTATTTCATCCTTCTACAGTGTTGTAGCCGGCTGGACGCTTGGATATATTTTTCGAACCGCATCCGGCTTTTTTTCCGGAATGAAGGCAAGTGAAATATCCGATGCCTTTGGAACATTCGTCGCAAATCCCGGTTCTGCCATTGGTCTTCATTTCATTTTTATGGTAATTACTATGGCGATTCTTTTTGGTGGTGTGAAGAAAGGGATAGAAAAATGGTCAAAAATTCTCATGCCGCTGATGCTTTCTATTCTTGTCCTGCTTGTGGTGAGATCACTCACACTTCCCGGTGCTGGCGAAGGGCTGGCTTTTCTTTTTAAGCCGGACTGGGAGGCACTGACTGGCAGAAGTGTGATCGCGGCAGTGGGCCAGGCTTTTTTCTCTCTCAGCCTGGGAATGGGAACGATGATTGTTTATGGGAGTTATTTGTCAAAAAAGGAAAACCTTGTAACGTCCGCTTCCTGGGTCGCATCTCTGGACACTGGAATTGCCCTAATGGCGGGTCTTGCAATTTTCCCGGCCCTCTTCAGTTTTGGTCTCGAGCCAACTATGGGCGCGGGACTAATATTCGTCGTGTTACCAAATATCTTCAATGAAATGTTTCTTGGCACCCTGTTCGGGACAGGATTCTTTCTCCTGCTTGGAATTGCGGCTGTAACCTCACTTATATCCATTGTTGAGGTTCCTGCTGCCTTCTTTATCGATGAATTTAAATGGACACGAAAGAAAGCGGTTATTGTGGCAGGTGTTGGTGCTTTTGCGGCTGGGATCCCAGCGGCGCTAAGTCTGGGAGCAGTCGACTGGCTGTCGAATCTCATCTCCATTGAAGGCCGGAATTACGGCTTTCTCGATTTTATGAATCTCCTGTTCGGTCAGTACTCATTGATGATTGGTTCGCTTGGGGTGGCTATCTTTGCGGGCTGGAAGTGGGGAGCTAAGCGAATAGTGGAAGAAATCACTGTCGGCTTTGAAACATTTCAATACGGAAATGTCTATGGTTTCTTCATTAAGTTCGTGGCACCCATTTCACTGGGAATATTGTTGTTTTATCTATTACTGAATCCTAACGCATTTGCTTGAAGGCATATTTTAATACTCAAAGAGTAATTTCATGATCATATCTCGATGTATACGGACTGATTCCCGGCTTTACAACAGACTTAATCATACAGCAAGATTGCTGGATGGGCTGTTTAAAGTAAGACCAGTCCTGCTTCTTGTTGTTTGGACTATGACAACGGCTGGGCTCAGCGCTTTTCATGGCCAGAGCACCGCTGATTTTTACTGGAGCACTTCGTTGAGTTGGGTTTCATTCCTTTTGTTCCTTGGGGTATCGCTTCTTGCTGGTTCCGCCGCCATGGAGGGGAAAGAATCTAATTCTGAAAAGACGGTCTTGATGCTTCTATTGGCTGGACTTTCACTTACGCTTCCTGCTGTCTGGGCGGTCGCATCTTCAGGGGGTAGCCGAGGCACTTTCTTTTTTGTCGGCGGATGGATCTCACTCTTCTACGTTTCATGGCGTATTAATCTGACTTATAGCCAAAGTCTTAATTCCGAAGATTGGATAAAATATATTCCATTCTCCGCTTTGCCCGCCCTTGCCCTTTTTATGATTGGCTGGCAATTTGCAGGTGGCGATTTTCTTAGCGGTTTGCGCGCATCTTCACCGTACGTCTGTGGATTTGTAGCGGTTGCTCTATTCTCATCACTATCAGAAAAAGCGGAAACAATAAACCACCGAGACTTTTTAGAAGGAAAGTTACCCATCTGCGGAGCCAGCTTTATTCTTCTTTTTTTAGCAACAGTTTTGGGATATTTCATAGGCGATCCTGTAATCAGCACTGCCGGTGCGATTGTCGTCCCGTTTTATGTCGTCGCGCTTTTCTTTCCCCGGGCCGAACATTTTATCCGTGCATTCAGATATCCTTTGATGATTCTTGCTATCTTTATAGGGGTACGATATCCATGGCTTTGGTTTGCCATATTCGTAAACTTTTCGTTTATTAGGTTATACAACTATTTCAGGTTTGGAAAAGTGAGTCCCACTTTGAAAGTCGTTGATGATTGAGATCAAACCTAACAAATGCGATTTCTGTGGATGCTGCGTCGGTGTCTGTCCGGTGGATTGTATCGATCTAAAGGAGGCTGATATCGACATTGATTACAACGTCTGCATCGATTGTAAACTTTGCCTGTACATCTGCCCCATTGAGGTGTTTGAGGATGTGGAAACAGCAGAAATTTGACCTTATCATAGTTGGAGGTGGTCCCGCAGGTTCTACCGCAGCGCGTTTTGCCGCCATTGGTGGGATCAGTGTCCTCCTACTTGAAAAGGACCGTGACATAGGAGTCCCGGTTCGGTGTGGTGAAGCCGCCAGTGATGAAGGTCTACGAATTTTTGTCGATCCCGATACCCGGTGGATAAAGTCTGTTATTACCAAGCTGCGGCTCATTTCGCCAAGCGAGCACACGATTGATATTGATTTGAAGCAGAAGGGCTACATTCTTGACAGAAGGATTTTCGATTACGACTTGGCCCAGTATGCCGCCGATGAGGGTGCCCAGATTGTCTGCAAAGCGTACGTTGATGGACTCCTCTTCAAGGATGGTAAAGTAGCTGGCGTTACCGGTGAGCACCTCGGTGAGCGGTTCGAGGTGGAATCGGACATTGTTATCGGAGCTGACGGGGTGGAAAGCCGCGTGGGACGATGGGCCGGTCTTGCGACAGTGGTGAAAATGAAAGATATGGAATCAGCAATTCAGAAGACCATTGCCGGGATCGAAGTGGATGAGCACCGGTTTGATTTCTATATGTCCCGGGAGTGGGCACCGGGAGGATACCTCTGGATTTTCCCTAAGGGGCCGAATGCCGCCAACATCGGGCTTGGTGTTTCAGGCAAGTACAGCCGCTTTCGTTCTGCCCAGCGGTATCTGGATGATTTTCTTGCGAAAACCTTTCCCGATGGATCGGTGATTAGTTCTACGGTCGGTGGTGTGCCGTGCGATAAGACATTGAAAAAGTTTGTCACAGACGGATTGATGCTTGCGGGAGATTCCGCCCACATGGTAAACCCCATGACTGGAGGTGGAATAGTCCCGGGCATGCGCGGTGGTATGCTGGCGGGTGAGACAGCCGTGGAGGCGATCAAGGCCGGTGATACTTCAGAAAAATTTTTGAACCGCTATCCCAAGGCATGGCACAAAATCGGTGGGAAGAATCACGAGCGCTTCTATTCTATCAAAGAGGCCATATTCAGACTTACAGATAAAGAGTTGGATTCGATAGTTGCAGCCGTGGAAAAAATTTCTCCCGATGAACGATCTATCGCCAAGGTGTTTCGAAAAGCCGTCTTTAAGAAACCGTCTCTCGTGGTGGATGTGATGAAGGTTTTCGCGGGCATCTGATGGAGCTTGCGGACCTTCTCCGAAATTTAAAACTACAAACTTTCATCGCTTTCGATTTCGAGACCACCGGTCTCGATCCATGCAACCACAAAATTACCGAATTTGCCGCGGTCAAGTTCGAAGAGGGTAAGGCGACCGATTCATTTCAAACTTTGATCAATCCTGAGCGGCCTATTCCCATCGATGTAGTTCGAAAAACAGGTATTTCTGATGAGATGGTTAAGGGGGCGCCAAAAGCTAAGGAGATTACCGAGGGTGTATTTGAATTCATCGGTGATTATCCTATCGTTGCCCACAATCTTCCCTTTGATCTATCTTTTCTGGCTAAAATGAGAGATACCCATCTTTCAGGCGAGGTCGATAACGAAGGATATGACACCGTTCCTCTGGCTCAGGCACTGCTATTTTTCCTTCCCAATCATCAACTTGGGACAATTGGTGAATACCTTGGGATTGCAAGCGACAGTACTCATCGAGCTCTAGCAGATACCGAAATTGTTGGAACACTTTTTCTGGAGCTTATCCGGGAAGCTGCTTCCTATTCTCTGACCGTTATCCAACGCATTCTCGCTGTGTCAGAAGGAAGAGATTTTCACAACAAGCTGCTTTTTGATAGACTTGCAACAGAATTAGCTAGAAGAGGTGATTCCGGAAATGGGCTGTTAAAGAGCAAGATTCATAAGTTGTGCCCTTCGCCAATTTTTAACCACAAAGGGAATAACTTATTACCGGATTTTACCCCGGAGTCTTTTTTTGGAGAGGATGGACTTCTGGAAAAGACCATCGGTGAAGGATATGAAACCCGAGATAGCCAGATTCGGTACTGTCAAATGGTAAGGGAAACTATCTCTGATGGTGCAGTTGGTGTGCTAGAGGCGGGAACAGGGCTGGGAAAATCGCTTGCCTATCTTTTTGCGGCATTGGAAAGAGCTCTTGGACAGCCCGGTGAGCCCGTGATTATCTCATGCCATACGAAACCACTTCAGGATCAGCTATTTCAGCAGGAGCTTCCGAAGTTGGCAGACGCGCTGGACGTTACATTTTCGGCAACTATTATGAAAGGGCGTCAGAATTACATTTGCAAAACAAGAGTGAACCAAGTGATTGCCGAGGCCAAAACACTCCTTTCCGATAAAGAAGTTCAATCCATGATCGTTATTCTCATCTGGATGCAGTGGACGCGATCGGGAGATTTTGAAGAATGCACCGGTTTTCTGAAAAGGCGCCCATATCGCCTGAAGGCGATGATTCAGAGTGATCCCGGTTTCTGTACAACAAGGAACTGTAAGTCTACGGCTGGTTGCTTTCTGGGGCCACTCCGCATTGCAACGCAGAATGCAGATATTGTGGTTGTCAATCATTCATTTCTCCTTTATGAGCTTGAAAACCAGAGTGCCCTTCCATCCCTACGGACCTTGATTCTTGACGAAGCTCATAATCTGGTGAAGGTTGGTTATAATCATTTTACAGTGTCTCTCAGCCAACGGATGATCAGTGACCAGTTTCAACCTTTGACCAAGTCGTCCAACAGAGGGAAGCGGATGAAAATGATGATGGATAAGCTTTCAGCAGTCGATCCAAATGTGAACAGACATTTCACCGTGCTGCAGAATACAGTCGAAATTCTTCTATCATCTTCGACTCGATTTTTTGGCAAACTTACTCAGGAAGGATCAAAGCGGTATTCTAGGCGTTCCCGTTATATAGAGACGAATCGCGTGAGAGAATTAACCGACCATTATGATCACGCCGTTGATGAACTGAAAAGCTTGAATGAGGCCTTTATCCGTGCCGTGAACGACATATCACGGCTGGAGTCAGTTCTATCCGATGTTCCCGATTGTCAAATCGATGAAGAAGTGAGAAGAACTATTAACCGCATGTCGGAAAATATACGGGTTTTGGCACAGACTCTTGAAAGACTTACCAGCGACCAAAGCAAGGAGTGGGTTTACTGGGAGACAGGAATGTTTGTCAGGGATAAGCTTGAATTAACGCTCAGCGCTGTTCCCTTAGACGTGGGGCCGAACCTTCGTGAAATTCTCTTCGAAACTGCCGAATCGTCTGTTGCCACTTCCGCCACACTTTCCATTGGAGAGGAGTTCTACTATTTTCTTCGGCGTTTTGGACTCGATCCGTCAGATGACAAAACACTCTATTTCAAAACATTCCCCAGTCCGTTTTATTATGAAGATCAGTGCAGCTACTTTCAGTGGACCGGTGGAATTGCTCCCGCCGACGACCAGTTTGTTCCCCTCATTTGTCAGACTGTGAACACCCTGTTTTCCAAATATAAAAAGAGGATGCTCGTCCTGTTTACAAGTCGCACAATGTTGCAAGATTCCTATGACAGGTTAATGGTGAGTTCGCTATCGTCAAAGGCGCCGATCCTTGCTCAACTGTCAGATGCTTCTCGTTCCGCGCTCATCAAACAATTCAGAAGGAGTCACAATGGAATTCTTCTTGGAACCAGTTCATTCTGGGAAGGAATTGATCTTCCCGGTGATCTTCTTGAAATCCTAATGATCACCAGGATACCGTTTGATGTGCCAACCGATCCTGTTATTCAGGCATACAATGACAAGATCGAGGAAGGAGGAAGAAATGCGTTCCTTGACCATTCTGTTCCCGCTGCGGCCATCCGCTTGAGGCAGGGGTTTGGAAGACTCATCCGCAGCATTAATGACGAAGGAATCTTCATCAACCTTGATAACAGGGTGACAACCAAACGCTACGGTCATGTTTTCCAATCTATCATTCCTGTCAGGATGAAATCATTCTCCGATCCCGATCATCTGCCTACTTGATTCCCTCTAATGCCTCTAACTAAATTGTCTAAGAAATGATCTTCCTTTCAGGACAGACAATCAACCTCGCTGATCTTCAACCACTTTTCGACGGTCCTACAAAACTTAAAGTGTCACGTGAAGTAAAAGCGTCAATTGTCAACTCCAGAAAAGTTTTGGAGAAACGTTTATCATCTGGAGAGACGATATACGGTGTCAACACCGGTTTTGGGGCGTTAAGTCAGCACAAGATTGATAATAACGATCTGGAGCGTCTTCAGCTTAACCTTGTAAGAAGTCACAGTGCTGGCGTCGGGCCAAAGTTTGATGAAGGAATCACACGATCGATTCTTTTTTTGAAGATCCTCAATTTCTCCCTTGGTTACAGTGGCGTACGCTGGGAGGTTCCGTCTCTCATTAGGGAATGCCTTAATCACGATATTTTACCGGTAATTCCTTCGCAAGGATCTGTTGGCGCTAGCGGTGATCTCGCCCCCCTTTCTCATCTTGCTCATTCGCTCATTGGTGAAGGTCGAGTCACATTTCGAGGTCGCGAATGTGGAGCTTCAAAGGCTATGAAAACATGTGGGCTTCAACCGTTAAAGCTTAAAGCTAAAGAAGGTCTTTCTCTCTTAAACGGTACACAGGTCTCTACAGCACTGGCTGCTGAAGGTCTGTTGAGGATGGAAAATTTGCTAAAGAGTGCCGACCTTATTTCCGCAATCTCTGTTGAGGCGACCCTCAGCTCTCGAAATGTTTTCAAACCGGCGGTACATCGTCTGAAGAGACATCGAGGGCAGATAGATTGTGCAACCAACATTTGGAACTGTTTAAAGGGGAGTCAAATTGTGAAATCCCATGAAGGGTGCTATAGTGTACAGGACCCTTATAGTTTTCGGTGTATCCCTCAGGTACACGGAGCTTGCCGGGAGACTTGGGAATCAGCTCGAAGGATTGCAGAGAATGAAATCAACAGTGTCAGCGATAATCCACTGGTGATTTCAGATTCAATAGGCATCTTGAATTCCGGACATTTTCATGCAGAAGCGGTCGGACAATCTTCCGATAGTCTAGCTGTTGCTGCCTCTGAATTAGGCGGCATTTCCGAACGAAGAATATACAGGATGATGAAAGGGAAAGATGTCAGTGCCTCTCCATTTCTCGCAGGAAAACCGGGTCTCGAGTCCGGATATATGATGGCGCAGATTACCGCTGCATCACTTGTTTCGGAAAATAAGAGTCTCTCTTTTCCAGCTTCTGTTGATTCCATCACAACGGAGAATGGACAGGAGGACTTCGTCTCCATGGCGCCCATCGCCGGTAGAAAATTGTTGAGAATAATCGGGAATCTTGAAAAGGTTCTGGCAATTGAACTTATTGTAGCAACGCACCTTCTTGATCTCCGCCGACCGCTGCAGCCTGCACCTATCACCAAACTGTTGCGTGAAAGGATTCGTCGATCCATACCATTCAAAGAAAATGATCGTATTCTGACTCCGGAGATCAATCTTGCTGTGGAATTGATTCGAGACAGGTTGCTGGTATCGTCAGTAAATTCAAAGATTCGTTTAAGGTAAAATGGCGATCGGACTAAAATTAAAACAGGCACACACGTTCGACGATGTGCTTCTCGTACCGCAGCATTCTGAAGTGCTTCCAAAACAGGTCGATCTTTCCACACGGCTTACGAAATCCATAACTCTCAATATTCCAATTCTCAGTGCCGCCATGGATACGGTAACGGAGAATGCGATGGCTATTTCGCTGGCGCGAGAAGGAGGTCTGGGCGTTATTCATAAAAATATGTCCATTGATCGCCAGGTAAAGGAGATAACGAGAGTCAAGCGTGCCGAGAGCGGTATAATCCTTGACCCGGTAACAGTCACTCCCGACAAGACGATTAAAGATGCGATTGCCGTCATGAAACATCACGAAATTTCAGGTCTGCCTGTCTTGGATAAAGCGGGAAAAATACTCGGAATTATCACTGAGAGGGATATCCGCTTTGAGTCAAATCTCGATCAGTTGGTGGCTGATGTGATGACCAAAGATTTGATTACTGCAAAAAAAGGAACCACCCTTGACAAGGCGAAAGATATCCTTCAAAAGAACCGGATAGAGAAGCTGCCTATTATAAATAGGAGTGGCAAGCTCGCTGGCATGGTGACGGTACGCGACATACTTATTAAAGAGAGATTTCCCAGTGCCTCACTAGACGATCACGGTCGCCTTTTGGTCGCGGCTGCTGTGGGCGCTTCTGATGATCTTGATGATCGTGCATCGGCGCTTATACGTGCCGGAACGGATATTCTTGTTCTTGATTCAGCCCACGGTCATTCCCAGAGTGTCCTTGATTCTGTTTTACTATTGAAGTCAAAACATTCTGATACAGCTGTTGTTGCTGGCAACGTCGCCACCTACAGTGGAACCAAGGCACTCATTGATTCGGGTGCCGACGCTGTAAAGATTGGAATTGGGGCCGGAGCAAGTTGCACCACGCGGGTGGTGAGTGGAATCGGGGTGCCCCAGTTCACCGCAATAGTAGAGGCTGTGAAGGCTGCAGCGGAAAGTAATACGCCAGTTATCTCCGATGGAGGCATACGTTTCTCCGGTGATATGGCGAAGGCGATAGCGGCAGGCGCTGATTGTGTTATGCTAGGAAATTTGTTGGCTGGTCTCGATGAAAGTCCTGGTGATGTGATACTTCATGATGGCCGACAGTACAAGTCATTCAGAGGGATGGGATCCCTTGGTCCCATGCGAGAAGGGAGTGCCGACCGATATTTCCAGGAAGGTGAGTCTGGAATTAAGCTTGTGCCGGAAGGTGTGGAGGGGCTCGTTCCTTACCGCGGAACTCTCAGTTCAATTATTTATCAGTTAACGGGTGGACTGAGAGCTAGCATGGGTTATTGCGGTGCAAAGGATATCACTTCGTTTAACAAGAATGCTAAGTTTGTTGAAATCTCTTCGGCTTCTTATACTGAAGGCCATCCTCACGATCTGAAGATTGTAAAGGATTCTCCTAACTACCAACCGAAAGAGAACTGATCTCCTGAGGTAACTATCAGGAGAGAGAGTTGACGTGATTCGTCAGAGCAGACTTTCTTCTCCCAGCCGTATTCTTATGTAGAATCTTTTTTGATTTGAGTCTGTCAATAACAGAAACGGCCTCACGGTACAGGACATCGGCTTCAGCCTTATCAGTGGATGCCAAAACCTTCTTAATGAAAGATTTCATCTTTGATTTATAGTGCTGGTTCCGGTCGTAATTAGCGGAATGCTGCCGCTGACGTTTTCTGACCGACTTTGTTCTAGTACTCATCTAATCCTCTTAAGATACCTTACAAACGACGTCAATAAATTTATGAGCAGAATTCAGAAGAACAAAACTTTAGTCTTGAAACTGTTTTGAATTTCTTAAATCAAACATTACCTTCAATGGATGAGCGATCTTGAACTACTTTCCACTGTCCCGATTTTTATAGGCCTACGCTCTACTGATTTGGAAGAACTTCATTCTCACATGTCTAAGAGGGCATACAGCAAGGATCAGATCATCTTGATGGAAGATGAGTTTGGTGACACTTTTTTTATTATCAGCAAGGGAAGTATCAAGGTAACACGTCTGAGCGAAGACGGGAGGGAAGTGATTCTTGCGATCCTGGGACAGGGAGATTTTTTTGGGGAGATGTCTCTCCTTGACGGTGAGACACGCTCCGCCAACGCCATTTCAAATGACAACTGTGAAGTGATGATCCTAAAACGCCACGATTTTTTGCGATTCCTGGAAAAGTTTCCAAAGATTGCTATCTCACTGCTGACCGAACTTGCTGGAAGGATACGAAAGAGCGATCAGCAGATCGAGAGTTTTGCTCTCAGTGATGCGGAACAACGGATCGGTGTTACACTCCTTCGTCTTTCTGAGGAACTGGGGACTATTCACAAGGGTGTTGTCAGGATTAAAAAACTCCCCTACCAACAAGATATTGCCAACATGGCGGGAACTTCCCGCGAAACGGTGTCGCGTATGCTCAAGTTACTTGAGGAGAAAGACTTTATTTCGCGTAGGGCGCACACCTTGTCCATTCTCGATTATACCAAGTTCAGGAATGCTTTCATGTAATAACCTCTTGGGTGATATGCCGCCCCAAGTCTTCAAAATAGAATTATGACTAAGGAACTGTTAGAGCGCCTTAGAGTTAATGACGTCAGGTTCGCATCACGCCTTATGTCTGACGTGGAGAATAATGTTCAATCGAAAGATATGAACGACCTTCTTTACGCCCATTCGCTGAAAGCTGTACGTATTGGTATAACTGGCCCACCGGGTGCTGGAAAAAGCACGCTGATAGATCAACTAATCGATCAATTCAGGAAAGATGGCAAGACTATCGGCGTTGTCACTGTTGATCCTACAAGCCCCTTCTCTGGAGGGTCACTTCTTGGTGACAGAATTCGAATGAGCCAGCACACACTGGACAAGGGTGTCTTTGTCCGGAGTATGGGTTCACGAGGGATGATAGGTGGCTTGGCAAGAAAGTCCCATCTTCTTGGCGAGGTACTCGCCTGCACGGGGAAAGACTATATTCTTTTTGAGACCATCGGCGTAGGACAGGCTGAGACGGAAATCATCCAGAATGTGGATATTACTATTGTGGTTCTTGTGCCTGAGGCGGGAGATGAAGTCCAGTTTATGAAGGCTGGACCTATCGAAGTCGCTGATCTTTTTGTTGTCAACAAGTGCGACAGGGATGGTGCTGAGCGTGTGTCCGAACTGCTCTCTGAGTATCTTCAGGATGGGAAAGAGAAGGGTGACAATGTTCCCGAGATTTTTCTCACATCCTCTACGTCAGGACATGGAATAGAAGACCTGCATGAGAAGGCACTGACACTCATTGAACGTTTCAAATCTTCAGGTGAGCTCGAACTTCGAAGGGAAAGACAATATTTGAAGCGAGTCCAGGGTGCGCTTAGGGATGAACTGGTTGCACAATTCTGGAATGGCCAGCCCGAACTGGATATGGATGCTGAGATAACCGCCTTGCGCCGGGCAAAGAAATCTCCCTTCACAGCCGCCAAATATCTCGTGGATTCTCTTAATAAATGAGAAGAGGCCAATCAGAAATGCCGTTCCTGGACCACCTTGAGGAATTGAGATGGAGAATCATCAAATCGCTTTTGGCGGTGGTCTTAGGTGCTACTTTAATTTTCCTTTATATTGATCCAATTTTCAAAATTCTTCTAGCACCGGCTACAAATCTTGAACACCCACCCAATCTTCAGGTACTTAAAGTCCATGGTATGTTCATGATCAAATGGGGAATCGCTTTCGTTGGTGGTCTGATACTCGGGATTCCAGTCATCACTTATCAATTTTGGAAGTTCGTTGCGCCGGGCCTTTTGGAGAACGAACGTCGATATGCATTTCCGGTTATACTGTTCTCATTTCTCTTTTTCGTGATTGGTGTGTTGTTTGCATATTTTATTGTTATACCATTTTCTCTCAACTTTTTCACCGGTATGGGATATGTTGATGTGGCGAACAATTTTTCAATTAATTACTATTTCAGCTATATACTCTGGATACTGTTTGCGGCGGGAATGCTTTTCGAGCTTCCAGTCATTGTGCTAATTCTTTCCATCATTGGGATCCTCACACCTGCGTTTATGAGAAATTACCGCCGTCATTCGGTCGTTACGATCCTGATTCTTTCGGCACTTTTGACCCCACCAGATCCAGTCTCTCTAATGATGATGTCTGTACCGCTGATGATTCTATATGAAATCAGTATTGGCATTTCTCATATTTTCGGGAAGAAGTATTGATGCGGACCAGTCCGTTCTAAGGTAAATTTGAGTGATGACTGAAACAACAGAACTAAAACGTATTATCGAGCCCATCCTCGATGACTTGAAGGTCTTTCAGGATGAGTTTGAACTTGCATTAAAATCTGAAGTTCGTCTGATAAATGTCATCGCCCGATACTTACTCAACCATAAAGGGAAGGCGATTCGCCCAATCCTCACCATTCTCACGGCTAGAGTGAGCGGAGGACCTACTGTAAACAGCTACAAGGCGGCAGCTATGGTAGAACTGCTGCACCTTGCCACCCTGATGCATGATGATGTCGTTGACGAAGCGAAGAGGAGAAGAGGTTTCCCAACAATTCACAAAATCTGGAAGAATAAAACCGCCATCATTATGGGTGACTTTATTCTGAGTCAAGTTTTGACCAACCTGATCCGCCTCAGGGATTTTGAAGCTCTCGACCTGATTTCCGATACAGCAAAGCGATTGAGCTCTGGTGAGATGCTCCAGATTGAGAGCAGCTTTAAAAAGTCCATGTCCGAGGAGACCTATTTCAAAATGGTTCAGGATAAGACGGCATCTCTCATATCGACCTGCTGTGAACTTGGGGTAATCACCACCTCCAAAGACGATACGCACCAGAGTGCTGCGAAAGACTATGGAGAAAAACTCGGTGTCGCATTCCAGATTAAGGACGACCTCTTTGATATTTTAGGTGCGTCTCAGGATACAGGTAAGGATGCTAACAAGGATGTCACAAAGAACATGATTACTCTCCCAATTATACATACGCTTTCTTCACCACTATCTAGGGTTGAACGACGACAGATGAAGAAAACACTTTCGAACGGAGCTAGAGGATCTGATATCGCTCGTTTGAAAAATATTGTCTCAGATCACGGTGGATTTGATTATACGAAAAAGAAGCTTCAGGAATTTTCTGATCAGGCGATAGGAGCATTAGCGCCTTTTCCGGATTCTCCATACAAGAGATCTATGGTTGACCTCTGCCTTTATAACGTTCAGAGAACGCGTTAGGCTAAGCCATAGAGAACACTCTGGGGGAGGTGAGGTGGGTGGATAAAGTTCTCATCATACGATTCAGTTCAATCGGAGATATTGTCTTTACCACTGCTGTTGTGGAAGCACTTAAGGGAAAGGGGTTCACAATCGATTTTATGACGCTTTCCTCTTATGTTCCCATCTTAGAATCCCATCCATATATCGATCGTATTATATCCGTTCCCCGCGATGCTGGCATGAAACAGTTACGCTGGATAGGCTCCGACCTGAGATCTGAAGGTTATTCCCAACTCATCGATCTTCACAGTTCATTGCGTTCCCGTCTTGTTCGAAGCGGACTTAGAGGAAATAGAACAACTGTTTACAAGAAACATCGTATTAAGAGGTTTTTGTTGTTTTACCTTAACTGGAATCGGTTCAATGAAGATTTCGAGCTGACTAAAGAGTATTTGGAGCTTGCTGGAATAGGAACAGAGTTTCAGCCAACACTCTACGTTGATCCTGAAGAGGAAAAGAAAATATCTGAACAGTTGAAGAATTTTGGAGTGGATGGATCGTTTATCGCGTTAGTGCCGGGTGCTGCCTGGCCGAATAAACTTTGGACCGTGAGCGGATACCGCGAATTAATCGATTCCTATAACGGGACTGTAGTAGTCCTTGGAGGTGAAAACGATGCGATCTGTGGACAAATTTCTGATGGTTTTTCCTCAATCATTAACCTTCAAGGTAAAACGGATCTAAGAACCTCTCTTGTAGTCCTTTCCCTTGCAGAAATGGCTGTCGGTTCTGATACTGGTCTTATCCATGCAGCCGAAGCACTGGGAACACCGGTAGTAATGCTTAGTGGACCAACAGCTAGGGCAACGGGAGCAAACGTTAGACATGTGTCATCCACTTTACTGTACTCTGACGTATGGTGCAGGCCTTGCTCAAAACAAGGTGCGAGAAATTGTTTCAGAAAGGAAAGGTACTGTATGACCGGCATCTCTGTCTCTGATGTTCAGAAATCTGTAAATGGCATGGTTGGGTCCGTCTGATATGAAACTATTCTGGCAGATCATCTACAACGCGGTTCTCCTTCCTATCCTTTTCCTCATGGCACTCGCGGTCGCTCTGTTCAAACCGAAAGTGAGAGAAGCCTTAAAAGAGAGACAGGGAACTAGAAAGAAAGTACGTCAGTTCACTTCAACCCTTGACCGATCGAAGTTGATTTACTGGTTCCATTGCGCCTCACACGGAGAATATGACCAAGTGAGGCCAGTATTGAAGGGGTTAAGGGAGATTCAACAAGAATCAATTGTTGTTGTCACTTTTTATTCTCCACCGGGGTACAATAATGTTGATGATCCAAATATTGATCTTAAGATATATCTTCCCCTTGATTTTATCTGGAACACGCGTTTCATGATGAAATTAATCAGACCGGACAAGCTAATCTTTGCGGAATATGATGTCTGGCCGAATATGGTCTGGACTGCTCGGCGACTAAACATTCAAACCACTCTCTTTTCGGCGAGGCTTCACAAACGAAGCTCAAAACTGTGGCCAGTCATTAGAAGTTTCTACCGGCACGTCTATTCTAGCTTGACAACGGTCTATACAATTTCTGAAAAAGATCATGTTCAACTTCAACGATTGCTTGTTAAGAGAAGAGTTGGAATTGTGAGGGTCCTTGGTAGTCCCAGGTATGATCAGGTGAAAGAACTTGCAGAAGCACAAGCTTCAAGTGGATCAATCCTCGAACGTCCTTTACGATTTATTGCTGGAAGTGTCTGGCCTGAAGACGATCAACTGATTCTCGACTCAATCTTCCAAATCGCACAAGAGAGAGGGGAATTCACCTTTACGTGGGTTCCCCACGAGCCTGACCAGAAATATATCGAAAAAACATATTCGAAATTTTCCAACGCCGGGCTTAGTCCCGAACTGTTCTCTCATATCGACGATAGGCTTGAAATGGCAAGAGTCGTAATCATGGACAAGGTGGGTCATCTCTCGCGTCACTACTGGGAAGGTCGGTTTGCATATGTCGGCGGCGGTTTCACAACGGGAATTCATAATGTGATGGAGCCAGCTATCGCACGGCTACCAACTCTATTCGGACCTAGGTATCATAATTCACACGCCGCTGAGGAACTTCTGAAGACAGGAGGTGGTTTTAGTATTAACTCGAAAGATCAATTTTTCGATATGATCAATCGTCTTATAAGCGATCAGCAGTTTTTTCTCAAGTCAAGTTCAGCTGCGACAGAGGTAATACATAGGAACATAGGTTCGTCTACGCGCGTAGTAAGAGGGATCCTACGTGACTGAAATTAGATTCGTTATCCAATTTATACGATTTAATAGCTCACCGGTGTTATTGCGTCTGGGGACAGGAATTCATTTAATCTATGGCGAGAGTGGAGTGGGTAAGAGTGCTTTATGCCGTCGTCTTGCATTATCAAAAAATGAATTGAAGCCACACAATTTCACGCTCTCCCGAATTTCAGGCTATAGTTCACCCATGATGGTGTTTCAGGATCCTGATGTGCAAATAGTTGCTCCCACAGTGGGTAGAGAACTAGCTTTCAATTTGGAGAATCTAGGGTGGAATTTCACCAAGATTCAGAGAAGAATCAGCAAATTAGAATCCACCTTCAGTTTATCGTTTTCGAAGGACCGAAATCCTGCAACGCTCTCAGGAGGAGAGCGTGAACTTCTAAATATTGTCACTGCCATATCAACCTCACCGGACCTTCTCCTGATTGACGATGGAATGTCATTCCTCAGTGGAAAAACGAAGAGCCGATGTATCGATCTGCTTCGGAAATGGACCAAAGAGAAACACAGTGTGGTTCTCTGGTTCACTTCAGATCCAGACGACCTTGGGAAATCAGAGAGCCGATGGCAATTGTCACTTGATAGCCTGACGAGAATAGAGGAGCCGTTTGAAAAAAAATACAACACAGTGCAAAAAAATACCGGAGAAATGTTGATGAGACTGAAAGGTCTTTCTTTCAGTTACCCCGAATCAGAGCCATTATTCGATGAGTTATCTTTGGAAGTAGGACCATTCCGCTCCCTAGCGGTGCTTGGAGAGAACGGGTCTGGAAAATCAACATTTGGTGCACTTGTGTCTGGTGTAGAACAGCCACTTTCCGGTTCAATCGAATTATCAATGGGTAACAATCAATCCATGATAGCAGCACTACCTCAATCACCTGAGAGACTTTTCGAAGGCTTTACTCCTTCTGAGTTGGCAAAAATGATGATGGCTGAGAACCGTGCTAGTGAGAACTTTCTTAAGGAAGTGATTGATGCCGTTGGCTACTTTCAGATTGCCTGGGAAAGAGTTTGTGACGTACCCGTACATGAGTTAAGTCTTTCCGAAGCAAGGTTGGTGCTGATCTCGTTGCTTTGTCAAGCAAACTATGACCTACTAATCTTTGATGAACCAATGTTCTCTCTTGGAATTGCTCAGAGACAAAAATTGATGGAGTCACTTCAGAATGTGCTTCGGCACAAGTATCTTATTCTCATCACACACGATGAGAAGGAGGCGGATGCACTTTGCGATATGTTGTTGAGAATTCACGAAGGTGAGCTGTCTATTTCTTCTATTCAGAGCTATGCCTGACAACCAAGAAAAAACGAGAATCACACATCCCACAAGGATTGCTACGCTGGCTAATTTTTTCAGCGTTCTAAGGGCCTTCCTAACTCTCCCCATCGTTTACAGCCTTGCAAATGACTGGATAGGCTGGACCGTGACGCTTGTTCTTTTTGCCATTGTCACTGATTGGCTTGATGGCTATTTTGCACGCAGGGCTCACGAAGTCTCCGATCTTGGAAAATTCCTTGATCCTGTAGCGGACTCCATTGCCATTGCTGGTGTTGTTTTATTCATTTCACTTGATGAAACAAGGAGTTTTCCGTTTTGGTTTTTTATTTTCTATATGTTGCGTCAGTTGACAATCACGCTAAGTGGGGTGTACATGCTTAATCACACCCATGTGGTGCATGGATCAAATATAGTTGGAAAATGGACAGTGGGAATCACAGCACTGGCGATCTTGCTATACATTGTCAGAGAAGAGGAGACAGGCTTCATAATACTGGTGATTGCCACCGCACTGGCAACAATCAGCTGGATCCAGTACATTATCCGCAATCTAAGTGAAACCAATTCAGCTTCATACTGACCGATTTAACAGAGTCTTCTGAGCTCTGTATCCTGTAAAATATTCCGACACTAAACGTTGACACGCCCGTCGAAAAGGTCTAAATTCTAGGTCATTATGGCAGAATTTCGAATCCAAAGTCCGTTTTCTCCGACTGCCGATCAGAACCGGGCAGTTATGGAACTAATGAAGGGCTTTAATCGCTCGGAAAAATGGCAGACACTCCTGGGTGTCACCGGCAGTGGGAAGACTTTCACCATGGCCAATCTGATTCAGAATCTTCAAAAGCCAACACTAGTGATCTCTCACAATAAAACTCTAGCAGCTCAGCTTTATGGTGAATTCAAGAAGCTCTTTCCTGAAAACGGAGTGGAATACTTCATCAGCTATTATGACTATTATCAGCCGGAAGCTTACCTTCCGGTGACTGACACTTTCATTGAGAAAGATTCCTCTGTGAATGAAGAGATTGACAAACTTCGACTTAAGGCAACCGAATCTCTTCTCACACGGGGGGACGTAATTGTGGTCAGTTCAGTTTCCTGCATTTACGGTATCGGATCACCCGAAGATTACCAAAACAAGGTGGTTCAAATTAAAGTTGGTCAGAAAATTGACAGTCGGCAACTTTATAGAAGTTTAGTTGATATCTACTACGTACGGAGTGATACGGTCTTTGAACGCGGACGTTTTCGAGTTCGAGGTGACGTTGTTGAAATATACCCTGCTTATGAGGATCATGGAGTCCGGATCGAACTATTCGGGAATGAGGTTGAAGCTATTCGCTTCTTTAATCCATTGACAGGGGCAATCACTGTTACCACTGATTCACTCTTCATCTATCCTGCCAAACATTTTGTAACAGACGAATCTTCTCTTGATAAAATCATAGATTCTATCAGAGAGGAACTAGCAGCTCGACTCGAAGAACTTCGTGGTGAGAACAAACTTCTTGAAGCTCAACGGCTGGAGCAACGGACCAACTTTGATATGGAAATGATGCTTGAGGTGGGTTACTGCTCCGGAATTGAGAACTATTCTCGATACTTTTCCGGACGAATTGAAGGACAACGCCCGTATACTCTTTTGGATTACTTCCCTGATGATTACTTGATATTTCTGGATGAGTCGCATGTAACACTTCCCCAAATTCAAGGCATGTATCATGGTGATAGGAGCAGAAAAGAGGTGTTGGTGGAGTACGGTTTCCGTCTGCCGTCGGCATTGGACAACCGCCCTCTCAAGTATGACGAATTTGAAGATTGCGTCAATCAGGCCGTTTTCGTTTCTGCCACGCCATCTGAACGAGAGCACGCTTATACCGGTGGAGCTATTGTGGAACAAATTATTCGCCCCACCGGTCTGCTGGATCCAATTATACACGTTCGGCCCTCTGATGGTCAAATCGATGATCTTATCGGTAATATAAGGGAGAGAGTGGATCGAAAAGAAAGAATCTTAGTCACGACGCTTACCAAGAGGATGTCTGAAGATCTTACCGATTATCTGATGGGAATGAATTTGCGAGTGAGATACCTCCATTCTGAGATTAATTCTGTGGAGCGAGTAAAAACATTAAGAGATCTACGACTTGGCGAGTTCGATGTTCTGGTCGGTATCAACCTGTTACGGGAAGGACTTGACCTTCCTGAGGTATCACTGGTAGCCGTTCTCGACGCGGATAAAGAAGGGTTTCTCCGGTCGGAGCGTTCGCTCATGCAGGTGGCTGGCCGTGCATCGAGGAATGTTAACGGAACTGTGATTTTTTATGCTGACCGGGTAACGAATTCAATGCAAAAAGTGATTGACGAGTCAGAACGAAGGAGGAAAATTCAGAAAAATTTCAATGAAGAGCACGAGATAACACCAACGACCATCTACAAATCAATAGATGATGTGCTGATCAGCACCTCTGTTGCGGATGCTGTCAGAGAGACAGAAGAGATTGAATACAGACGAAAAGGAGACTGGTTCGATACGCTTGATAAAGGCGCTGCACTCGACATGATGAAGAATGAGATGTTGGAAGCAGCGGACAATCAAGAGTTTGAGAAGGCGGCGAAACTGCGGGATGAAATTGAGAAATTGCGGAAAGAGTTTGTAGCATAATGCGGAATGCGATATTATGAACATTCTTGTTACAGGTGGTGCCGGATACATTGGTTCCCATGTAGTTCTCGATTTGCTGGAGGCAGGGTACGGAGTAGTGATCTTGGATGATCTTTCCAAGGGGCGGGAGGAAAACATTCACCCTGATTCTGAATTTATACATGGTTCTACACTGGATGACAAAAAAGTTCGTCAAGCACTTTCTAGCGATGTAGATGCTGTAATCCATTTGGCAGCATTCAAGGCCGCGGGAGAGTCCATGACTAAGCCGGAAAAGTATTCGAGAAACAATATTTCGGGAACACTGAGGTTGCTGAATTGCATGTCGGAGGAAAAAGTGGACACAATTGTCTTTTCTTCCACGGCTGCTGTCTACGGTTTTCCTCAGTATCTTCCTATGGATGATGATCACCCCACATCGCCCATCAACTATTACGGCTATACGAAACTGGCTATCGAGGAATATCTTAAGTGGTACGGCGATCTCAAGGGATTTCATTATGCTGCCCTGCGCTATTTTAATGCCGCGGGTTATGATGGTGCCGGACGTGTTCTCGGTCTTGAAAAAGATCCCGCCAATCTTCTTCCCATTGTGATGGAAGTGGCCAGCGGTGTCCGGGATGAAATGGAGGTGTACGGTGATGATTACGAAACGCCTGATGGAACTGGTGTCCGAGACTATATTCATGTGTCGGACCTCGCTTCAGCCCATCACCTTGCCCTTGATTATCTTCAGACCAACGACAGGCTTACGGTGAATCTTGCTACGGGAGAAAGCCATTCTGTTCTCAATGTTGTGGAAACAGCGCGAAAAGTAACAGGCGCGGAAATTCCGTTCAGAGTGGTAGGGCGCAGGCCCGGCGATCCCGCTGAACTGGTTGCCTCTTCCAAACTTGCGCAGGAGATTCTTGGCTGGGAACCTGTTCATTCGGGCCTTGAGGAATTGCTTACCTCGATGTGGAAAATCTATCAACATAACTTTGAGCGAACCGAGGAGCCGGCGTGATCGATCTGGACAGAATGCGTCGAGACTCTGGCATCATCGGAAATTCTGACACTATCGAGGAAGTTTTGGAAACAATTATTCAGGTAGCGCCGGTGGACATTTCCATCCTTATAATCGGAGAGTCTGGGACTGGTAAAGAGATGGTAGCGAAAGCGATTCATAAGCAGAGTCGTCGCTCATCAGAACCGTTAGTCACCGTAAACTGTGGCGCAATCCCGGAAGGAATTATGGAAAGCGAACTGTTCGGCCACAAAAAAGGGGCGTTTACCGGTGCGGCGGAAGACCGAAAGGGGTATTTTGAAGAAGCTCATGGCGGAACTGTTTTCCTTGATGAGATTGGAGAGATGCCCATTGAAACACAGGTGAAACTGCTTCGAGTATTGGAATCTGGGGAGTTCATGCGTGTGGGGGACGCCAAGACACGTAGGGCGGATGTCCGAATGATTGCCGCCACCAATAAAAATCTCGTTGAAGAATCGAGCAAAGGAAAATTCAGAAAGGACCTTTTCTACCGGCTTCGTACTGTCACTGTGGACGTACCACCACTGCGGCATCGGCTGGAGGATTTGGACCTGCTAGCGGAACGATTCGCACTTCTTTTTTCCCGCTCGAACGATATCATCTTTCGTGGTTTCAGCTCGGATGCCATCCGTGTAATGAAACAGTATGACTGGCCCGGGAACGTTCGGGAACTCAGGAATTTTGTTGAGAGCGTCATTCTACTTGAAAAAGGGAACAAAATCTCAAGTGAAATAGTGATGAAGCATCTCGAGCCGCTTGTGGGTGGGAGTGGGTCATCGCCCAATCTCCCAGTGCTTGTTGACAAATCATCGGGTCAGGCTGAACGGGAACTTATCCTTCAGCAACTGTTGTTTCTCCGGCAGGATATGCGGGAAATTAAAGATGTACTTTCCGGCGGACAGATTGATCGCAGTGGTGAGATCGGTTATATCAATACAGGTGGAGGACTCAATCTCAAAGCAATCGAGGGAGATGTTGGAAACCTGATCAAGTCTGGTGCTATCGGTGATATGAGGGTAAAGGATCTTGAGAAGGAACTGATTTCTCGAACGCTTAAGAAGTTCAACCAAAACAGAAGGAAGACCGCACGTGCCCTCGGCATCAGTGAGCGGACGCTCTATCGTAAAATTAACGATTACGGGTTGGAGAGAAGACAGAAGAATTCCGATAATAAAAAAAATATGGAATGAGAAATGTGGAATCTCGGTTTGACTAAGATCGTCATTGGGTGGGACGCCGACAGAAATTTATTTAATAGAGAAGAGCGTTGTATTCCGAAAAGACCGGTATTCGCGTCAATTTTGTTGCTCTCATTTTTTCTCTTAGCCGGTTGTGGCATCTACTCGTTCACGGGATCGATTCCTTCGCACATCAAAAGTATCACCATTCCGCTTTTTGTAAATGAGACGGCAGAATTCGGCATTGCTGAGGCGGTGACTGATGAGGTGGCGAATGTTTTTTTGGAAGAGAATATTTTAAGAATCAGGGGGAAAGGCGATTCGATCCTTTGGGGAACCATTAAGCGTGTAGATGACAAGCCCTATACCTACTCTGAAAGGGAGGAGGTACTGGAATACCGCTACAGCGTTGGCATTTCTGTGGAGTGGTTTGACGTTAAAGAGGATAAGGTACTCCTAAGCAAGAATTACACCAATTGGGGCGCCTACAGCCTTACGGCGGATGTTGCCTCTGACGGCATTGACAACGATGGTGATGGAAAGGTGGACAGTGACGATCCTGACGAATCGGGTGATGCCCGGCAGCTTGCCATGAGAGCGGCGGTAATCAAGATTTCAGAGAACATTATTAACGATATTGTTTCAACGTGGTAAAGGAGAAATTCGTGGGTAAGGTGACCATAAGTGAACTGGGTGATCATGTTGGCGAGACAGTAACGTTGAACGGATGGTTGTACAACAAGCGTTCAAGCGGAAAGATTTGGTTCATTATCCTTCGAGATGGAACGGGGTATACTCAGGGAGTAGTGGCGAGAGGAAACGTTTCCGATGACGTATTTGATCTTGAGCCGACACTAACACAAGAATCATCTGTCTCCATGACGGGAATGGTGAAGGAGGACAAGCGGAGCATTGGTGGTTACGAACTGGATGTAACAGATGTGGTGGTATATCAGATTGCTGAAGAGTATCCGATTACAAAAAAAGAACACGGTACCGCATTTCTCATGGACAACCGTCACCTGTGGCTTCGATCGAGAAAACAGAATGCCGTTCTAAAGATTCGGGCAGAGGCGGTGCGGGCAATCCGCGATTACCTTGATAGCAACGGTTTCGTGAATCTCGATACGCCCATTTTTACAGGCAACGCATGCGAAGGGACCACCACGCTGTTTGAAACGGAGTATTTTGGCCAAAAGGCTTACCTTGCCCAAAGCGGTCAGCTATATAACGAAGCGAACATTATGTCGTTTGGAAAAGTTTACTGTTTTGGTCCTACTTTTCGTGCCGAAAAGTCGAAGACACGCCGGCACTTGACGGAGTTTTGGATGGTGGAACCGGAAATCGCCTATTGCGATCTCAATGAGAATATGGGCTGGGGTGAGGGGCTTATCTGTCACATTGTTCAATGGGCTCTCGACAAGTGCGGCGATCAATTGGAAGTTTTAGAGCGAGATACTTCCCAGCTAGAAAAGATTATAGCACCATTTCCTAGGATCAGCTATACCGAGGCGGTGGATATCCTCAATAAGAACGGTACTGATTTTGAATGGGGTGGCGATTTTGGTGGTGGGCACGAAACAATCATATCTGAGCATTTTGACGGTCCCGTCACTGTCCACCGGTTTCCTGCGGCCATCAAGGCATTCTACATGAAGCGCGATCCTGAGGATGAGAAACTTGCTCTCGGAATGGACATTCTTGCACCTGAAGGGTACGGCGAAGTGATCGGCGGAGGTGAGAGGGAGGACGATCACGATACGCTTCTAAAAAGGGTGGAAGAACATGAGTTACCTGAGGAGGCGTTCAAATGGTACCTTGATCTGAGGAAGTTTGGTACGGTACCGCACTCTGGTTTCGGCCTAGGCGTGGAACGGACTGTTTCGTGGATCTGCGGTCTTTCCCATCTCAGAGAAGCGATACCGTTCCCAAGGATGATCCATAGGCTTGAACCGTAAAGAGTGAAGTTATGGGAAATTCCAAAAGTGGAGCATTAGTATTTAAAGGACGAAGTTTCCCTGTGGTTAAGGTACGGGGAAAAACTGCGACTTGAGTGTTCAAGTGATGAGGCGATAATCCTGACTGAGCGGAAGAGAATAGCGGTCTATGGGGGATCAACGTGCGATGCGGCGACATACTAGATGGCTGAAGAGACGGGAAGATTACGTGTCGATGCATGAGTTCTTGTCTATTCAGGAGGCCGTGATGGTGTAATGGAGGCGGTCTGTAAGGGAGTTAGCGACGCGGAGGTATCGGTGGTGGGAATTTTACCAGATAGCGATACCACCGGTATTAACCGTTATGTTCAATTTTCCGTGGGAACGAGTGCGGGACAGGGGAGGAATGTTATAATTGCCAACTCTGTACATGGGGCCATCGCCATTGATGGTGCCTACGGTACACTTTCTGAGATTGCACACACACTGCCAGAGGACAAACCTGTGGTAACACTGGGATCCCTGAACATTAGGGGAGTGAATCAAGTGAAAACGCCTGAAGAAGCGGTAAGAACAATTATGGAGTTAGTATGAATGATATTCCGAAATTTGTGGGAGCGAAAATCAAAGTGACGGGTCGCGTACAGCGCGTGGGGTATCGCTACTTTGTTCAACACTGGGCGGAAGATTTTGGACTTGGCGGTTGGGTCCGTAACCAGCGCGATGGATCGGTTTACCTTGAAACTGAAGGGCGGAAGGATAGAATAGAAAAGTTAGTGAAACAACTGAATGAGGGACCGCAAATGGCGAGAGTGGAAGAGGTGAGAGTAAAATGGATGGGCTTTGAAAACAAATTCAGGAACTTTCAGGTCAAATTGTAAGACTCCACTTTAATTGAATGCATGCAAATTGCTCTATGTCAGATAAATCCAACTGTTGGTGATTTCACCAATAATGGTGATAAGGTACTTTCCTTTTACCGCCGTGCTGTTGATTCCGGCGCTGATTTGGTGGTCTTTCCTGAACTTGTTCTCACGGGATATCCGCCGCAAGATCTTCTTTTAGAGCATACTTTCGTTCAAAAAAATGTAGTCACACTTAAAAATATCGCTTCTTCAGTTGAAGAAGCACCGGCTGTGGTCGGTTATGTTCAACCGGAAGAAGAAAAATTGTTTAATAGTGCTGCACTTATACAGAATGGAAAAGTTGTAGGGCGTTACGACAAGATTCTATTGCCCACCTATGATGTATTTGATGAAGCCCGATACTTTACTCCCGGAAAAAAGCCAGTACCATTTGACATTAGAATCGGTGGTGAGAAAGTTTCACTTGGACTTGAGATCTGTGAGGATTTATGGGATGATGAGTATGACTGCCATGTAACTAACGAACTGGCTACCTCTGGCGCTAATCTCATCGTGAATATTTCATCATCCCCATTCAGTGAAGGGAAAAGTAAGGACCGAGAGATGCTTATTTCTGATCGTGTGTCTCAAACCGGAGTTCCGTTTCTTTACTGCAATCTTGTAGGAGGGCAGGATGATTTAATCTTTGATGGAAATTCGGTAGCTTATTCGGCAAAAGGGAAACGAATTGGTGGCGGAAGAGCCTTTCACGAAGAGGTGGTTTTGGTGGATCTTGAATCTGACCGTGAGGTTGCGCCGCTTATTCAAACTCGGGAGGCTGAGCTATTCAATGCTTTGACACTTGGTATCCGTGACTATTTTTGGAAAACGGGACATTACAAGTGTGTTATTGGACTCAGTGGCGGTATAGATTCCGCCCTGACAGCCTGCTTGGCCGTCGAGGCCCTTGGAAAAGAAAATGTCCTCTGCATCTACATGCCATCCCGCTTCAACTCGAAGCATAGTCAGATTGATGCTGAAGAATTAGCTGATAAACTTGACGTTGAGTACCGTGTTCTTCCTATTGGAGACCTTACATCACATTATGAAAATATATTTGATGAACAGTTCAATGGCCTAAAAAAGGGTATAACCGAGGAGAATATACAAGCTCGCATACGAGGAAATCTTCTCATGGCCTTTGCTAATAAGATGGGGTATCTTGTCATCTCCACCGGAAACAAAACGGAAGTGGCTCTCGGTTACTGCACTCTCTACGGTGACATGAGCGGCGGGCTGGCAGCCATCAGTGATTTGGATAAGACAGATGTCTACGCCCTCAGCAGATGGTATAACGAAAGTTGTGGATTGAAAATCATTCCTGATAGTATCTTTGGTAAGGATCCGTCAGCGGAGCTATCGGAAAATCAGGTTGATCCTTTTGATTATGATTTGGTGAGTCCCCTAGTGAAGGAGATTGTAGAAAATCATCGGTCAAAATCAGAGCTTGTAAGTATGGGTTATGATGTAGACCTCGTTGAAGATATAAGCCGTCGTGTACAACGTTCAGAGTTCAAACGTCGCCAGGCTGCGCCGGGGCTCCGGGTCACAACAAAAGCATTTGGGATGGGACGGCGTTATCCTATTGTCAATAGATTTGAAGAAAGATAGAGTGAGTTTATTAAAAAATAGTCTGTTTGTTTTATTAATTTTCACTGCCCTTAACGGTCAGATCGGAGGTCCCGATTATGCTTTCTGGTCAAGCCTTGAAGACGACAAAAAGGTGTCATTCGTTCAGGGATACTACACTGGACTTGCACGCGGAATGAAAATATTAAAGCAAGAAGCTACTCGAATGCGACGTCAAGATAAGTTTTGGTCACCACCTTTTTCTCATGAGAATTCCGCCAAGCGGATGTCGGAGTTTTTTACTGATCCCATGCCGGAGTACTCTGAAATCGCCGGAATGGTAGATGCACTATACGAAAGCCCAGACAATCATCATATAGTGTTGGAGACAGCCATTCACATACTCATGCTGCACCATGGAGGTGAGGAGAAGCGAGCCAACACACTTCTTTTACGTGAGCAAAAGAGAGTTTTGAAGGGGCGGTAGAAAGGCCCTCGACCTTCGTTCAGAAGGTTTACCTTATTATCGCTGCACTGCTATTCCCCTGAGATATTCTTTTCCAATATCTCATCAATCAACTGCGTTTTATTCGATACCATCTTGTAACTGTTGAGTTTTCCATCATAATATTCTCACCATGATTCAAACACATTTCGCTATTATTTTATCTGGTATATCTTCTTTTCTCTTTGCCCAAGATTTCTCATACCATCTTGATCCTGTCGCACGACTGACATTTTCAAGTGTTGTATACTCTGTGGGTGACACCGCTGGAGGCTCCGACTGCTGGGGCTACGTAGATAGGAAGGGCAATGATTATGCCATAATGGGTATTCTTGATGGAACTGCCATTGTTCGAGTAAATGATCTCAAGGTTATAGCCACTGTTCCTGGTCCAATGGAAAGGGACCCCTATTTCCACCGTGACATGATGACTTATGGTGATTATCTATACATTTGTCACGAGATGACCGGAACGAATGAGGGAATCCAAATTATCGACTTGAGCACACTTCCTGATTCAATTCGTTATGTGGACACAATTAACAGAAGCGATGCCGGCGGACAGTCGGCGAACACCTCTCACAATCTTTTTGTCGATGAGTCAACGGGGATGTTATACACTGTAAGAAAATATGCGAACGGTGTTCGCTTACTCTCTCTAAAGGATCCGGAAAAACCTCAGGATGTTGGTATCATTGAGACGCCTGATGCGCATGATGTCTTCTCACGCAACGACACAGTTTTCGTCGCGGAAGGCTGGAATGGTTCATTCTCGATTTGGGACGCAAAGGAAATGAAAAGTTCCCCTTCACTTCTAGCGCGAGTAGGAATTCCCTCTGGAGGTTACGTTCACACGGTATGGACAACTGCAGATGGTAACTATCTTATGACGGCAGAGGAGACGTCAAGAAGGACAATGAAGATCTGGGATATCACAAATTTCGATGACATAGAAATGGTGGGAGAGTATCTCGGTTCCAGTAACTTGGCACACAACATTCACATCAAGCACAATCTTGCCTTTGTCTCTCACTATAGCTCTGGCGCGATTGTGGTTGATATTTCCGACCCCGCTAACCCTGTAGAGGTAGCCAACTTTGATACTTACACAGCCAGCGATGAGAGTACTTATCTCGGAGCATGGGGCATTTATCCTTTTTCACCGAATGGATATGTTTATGTCAGTAATGCTGAAGGGCATCTTGATATTCTTCGGTTTCGAGAAGAGTCATTATCTATCCACATGAGTAGTGAAACGTTTCCGGAAAGGATTTCACTAGGAAATAATTTCCCTAACCCTTTCAATGGGGAGACTTCTATTTCGGTTTCTATATCATCAGAACGTGAAGTCTCTCTGGAAGTTTTTAATGCTCTTGGCATTAGGGTTGCTACAGTTTTTAACGGTTCACTACCAGCCGGTGATTACAGCTTCCGCTGGCAATCTGGTGGAATGCCAAGTGGCATCTACTTTGCTCGTCTTTCTTCGTCATCTATCGTCCAGTCCGTAAAGATGCTCCACTTGAAATAACCGATCTTTCTTCATTGCATGGTTGTTCCTTCAGAATATGCCCCATGGAAAAATTCTTCATATCCTTATTCATAAAGCATCCAACTCTTTCCTTATTTGAGCTCTCTTTAGTCTTTATTTTTTGCTTTTCTGTCGGTAAAATGAATTCGTGAATTTGAAAGGACGCCTGCTATGAACATTATTAAATCTGCCATTATTCTCACAGTGATTTCTCTAAGTTGGATATTTGTTGCATGTGGTGAAGATGCCGATTGTCCCGATTGCGGTAAGCTGACTGAAGGGTATCTTTTCAAGAAGGTAACGCAGAACGATTTTGCCCAATTTTCAGGTATCAGCGGTATAGAAGTTGATGCGTGTATGCGCTACAAAGTCACTTCCGGTACAGACATTAGTGAAGGAACGATCTCTATTGTTGATGACTGTTGCTGTGAGTGAATTTGAATCTGGCGGATTGTATTGTGATCATCTAAAAGGGTATTTTTGCCAGCAAGATATAGGACATCAAAATAAACTTCTCAGTTATCTGGCTGATTTTTCCAACCCTTCAGTTAAAGTTTAATCAAAACCTAACTGGTAGAAACTGTTAGGTTTCAAATGTGTGACAGTCGATCTCATCGCTGGCGTTGATGAAGCTGGGCGCGGACCCCTTGCCGGTCCGGTCGTTGCGGCTGCAGTGATCCTCCCCAACGAGTGTGAGATCAACGATCTCAACGATTCAAAAAAGCTGACTGAAAAAAAACGACAAACCCTCCTTCAAGAAATAGAATCCAAAGCCGTTGCGTTTTCCGTGGGCATTGTTCACGAGGATGACATTGAATCGATCAACATCCTCGGTGCCACCCATAAGGCGATGCGTCTCGCTCTGGGGCAACTATCACCACAACCAGTGGAGGCTCTCATAGATGGACACGCTCTGCCGGATCAGGTAGTGAAGAATAGGGGTGTTATTAAAGGAGATCAGAAAGTACCCGTTATCAGTGCTGCATCGATTGTTGCGAAAGTTACGAGGGATAGTATAATGCGAGATTATCACAAAATTTTTCCAGAATACGGTTTTGCAAGGCATAAGGGGTACGGGACTCCAGAACACCTGAGCAATCTCAAAACCTATCTCGCCTGTCCCATTCACCGTAAATCGTTTCGTCCTGTGAGTAATTATCTACCATCATTATCCCAAATTAAAGAAGAGCGAAAGCTGGTAAATTGGGGAGAACGGCTGGCGGCGCGGCAATTGATACGAAAAGGTTACTCCATTCTTGGGATGAAAATCAGAGCACTTCCTTATGGGGAGATTAATATTGTGGCCATGGATGGAAAAACGGTGGTTTTTGCTGAAGTAAAGTCGACTTCACATAAGTGGGTTGGTGGTTCTGAACATCAAATTGACAAAAGCAAGGTTGAGAAACTGCTAAAATCCATGAAAATATATCTGTCTGAGAACGAGATAGAATCAGACAGTCGCTTCGACTTGCTTACAGTCCGCTTTGGCGTAGGCCCGCCGGTCGTGGAACATTGCATTAATTGTCTCAGTTAGCAGGCTCTATGTTTGAGCGAAGCCTTTCGGGGTACTAAATTGCACTTCATGAAAGGTCAAAGAATTGCTGCCATTCTTCGGGAAATCAAATCCTTATTTATTATTCTTGTAATCGCTCTATCTTTGCGAGCGACTGTTGTCGAGGCGTACATCGTCCCAACAGGATCTATGGAAAACACTATTATGACAGGAGATTTTCTTATAGGCAACAAATTTGTCTACGGAATGCGAACACCTGATTGGATTGGGATACCCTATACTGAGCTCGGTTTTGATTTTCCCTGGTCGCGCTTTCCCCGTTTTCGAGAACCACACAGCGGTGACGTGGTCATTTTTAAGTATCCAAGAGATCATTTCCAAAAATATGTGAAGCGGTGTGTTGCTGAGCCGGGGGAGACGGTGGAAGTACGGGGTAAAGAACTGTTAGTGAATGGAGATCCGTATCCTCTCCCTGAGAATGGTAAATTCATCGACCGCACAGTGGTTAAGGAGGGGATTCGACAGCCCGGGATGTTTCTAAGGGAAGGGTGGAACAGGGATAACTTCGGACCAATCCGTGTACCTAAGGCTGGAGACCAAATCGTCATCGGACCAAAAACAGACTGGGACTACCTTCTTCCACTGATGCTGATGGATGGTCATGAAATTCTTCTTAAGGGTGATGGAATTAACGGCGAATACAGATTCACCATGAAAGATCCAAACGATATCGCACGTCGCTACATATCAGGTCTTGGGAGCTTGGTTCACAGGATTTTTTCATCGGCCCCCTATAGGCCTAAGAAATTAGAGAAACTATATAAAAAATATTACAGCCAATCTAACCTGGATGGCGAGCTGCTAAACGTCTGGAATTTCAAGTTTACGGAGGAAGCGGTCAATTACCTTTGGATCAATGGGAAGAGCATTAGAGAATTTGAAAGCTATTCCGTCCAGCAGAACTACTACTGGATGATGGGAGATAACCGGGATGACAGCGCCGATTCCCGCTACTGGGGATTCGTTCCCGAGGAACTCGTCCTCGGTGAAGCTGTGGTAGTATATATGTCATGGAAGTTTGGCGGTGGTCCGCGGTTCAGTCGAATTGGGACAATTATATCGTGAAGAGTTTTTCTTTGAGAATGTCTGTTTCTCTGTGTAGACTTTCTTTAACCGAGGCTTGTTGAATATTGAGGGTAGAAACGTATGCTGAGCGCAATTGCATTCGCAATTAAGATGATAGTCGCTGCCGCATTTGTGGTAGCACTTTCCCTTGGCCGCGGTGAGTCAATGCCAAGAGAGAGGGTAGGCTTTTACGCTCTTCTTTCCGTTGCAATGGCTGCTGTTACTGCTGTTTCGCAGGAACTGGGCTCGGGTCTGCTTGTTGGCGCAGTATTTGCTGTCATCGGGTTGATATCATACAATCAGTTTCGGAAACAGGGTGAACTGTTTGATACTCTTCAATCCATTACTCCACTTTGGATTGTTACAGTCACAGGAATGTGCGCCGGTGCTGGGATGCTTCTTCAGGGTGCATTTCTCACTTTCCTCGCGTATTACATACTGAACTATTTTCCATCCCTGTTGGGATATGATCGGAAATCGGAGGCGTGATCTCCAGGAGGATGAGATGAAACATCTGATTATTTGCTTTTTGCTGTCAGGAACCTGGCTCCTAGCTCAGGAAGAGGCCGATACAACCTTTATAGAGGATGAAGACCTGATAATTGAAAAAGAAGAAGCTGACACTACTGAAATGGAAGGGGGTGAAGTTTCCGCTGAAGGGGCGGCATATGGTTACAAAGGGCTTGCCTGGGGCGCTGCGATGGACCAGCTAGAAGTAGTCTCTACCGACACTTCATCAGAGGAGTCGTCATTAACTCATCGAACTGTGATAGGAACTCTCGGGCAGGACTCTGTCACTTATACCTACCATTTCTCTGATGTTGGTTTCTGGAAAGTAGTTATTGACTACCTGGGCATAGAAAGTAAAGACGGTATTGATGGGTTTATCTCCAACTTTCACCGAATTGAGAAGGCACTGACGGAAAAGTACGGCCCTCCCATGCGAACGAGTCAAAACGAAATGGGAACAGACAGGGAATATCTATTCTCAAATTTCCCAAAACTTAGTAGAGCCTACTTCCGATCGTCCTGGTCAGCTGATTCTTCCAGCATTGAACTGATGCTGGAAGCGGTGGTGCCCCAGTCTGAACATGATCCGCCTGTTTTCAAAGAGGCTTCACGGTCTATCCGTCTTTATTATTATAACAGCAATTATTTCAGTACTGCTTCCGGTGATACTACTAAAGCGTCAGAAGTCAAACCTTTGAGTGACGTTTATTAGTCCATCAACTAGTAAACAAACCTCAGCTAAAACCACCCTTTTCTCGCTTCTTTTCCTGAGTACGCTGAGAGTTTCATCCTGCGAAGATAATCCTCCTATGGTTCGCACTTATGAATATACTTCTGAAAAGGAGTCTGCGCTCAGGAAGGCGCAGATCGTTTTTGAAAAACTTGGTTACAAGATTTCATCCTATGATGAAGTTGACAACTACTTCACCACCGAAATGAGGGTAGTCAACCGACTTTTTCGACCTATATACTATGTGGCATTTGTTGCGGCCCATGACAGGCTTACGGTGGCGATCTATTCGGAAGTGAGAACTTTTATGCGCTCATCCCGTCTAGCATTTTCGGCCGAAACTGAGCAGGTGATGCAGGATGCTTCCAACAATCTTTCTGACAGGTTTCAGTACGTCATCTTTAATCCTATTACAGAATCGATTGAAGAGAACGGTTTCGCCAGGTGGGACAGAGTGGCTGACAGCGAAAGAGATGATGAAATTATTAGACAAGCTGAAGAATTACGAATCTCTGCTATGCTTGAAATTGAAGAAAAAATGAGACAACTCGAACGCATTGAGAGGGAATCGTCGTTGAAAGAGTTCCACGAGTTTCAAGATAACCGGAGACTGAGGGCCGGGAGGGAAGTGGAACAGCATCTGAAATTTTGGAGTACCAGTCGTCCGAAACGTTCAATTGTAGAATTGTCTCGGACACTCGAAAGAGAAAGAGAGAAGTTCGAAGCGGTGTTCAGGGAGGTTGTGACCACACAACGTGATGTAAACGGTACAGGCATGC
This sequence comes from Fidelibacterota bacterium UBA6931, assembly GCA_002448795.1. Classification (GTDB taxonomy): domain Bacteria; phylum Fidelibacterota; class Marinisomatia; order Marinisomatales; family S15-B10; genus S15-B10. The sequence continues at coordinate 92,357 of DKAH01000004.1, read as the reverse complement.
TGTTGTGGATCATTGGGAAGGACGGACTAGTTGTAGATTTACGCATCGTTATCGACAGTTCCATCAATACACCGGAAACTCACCTCCGTGATCGGCTTGCTTCGATCTTAAAGTCCATCTCTTTCAAGTCAGGCAACTCATTCTTGAAAATGAAGCAGAGATTTTCATTTAATGGTAATTACAACAATTTGAAGATGGATTTCGGATTTCCTGTGATCACGGCACAATTTGATGAATATCCGATACCATTCACGGACGTTTTTGAGGGAACTCTTTTTCTTAATCAGCAAAAAGAAGTTTCGTCAGTTATCATTAAAAACTAGTTGATGTTACGAAACGTTTTTGCTAACCTCCGAATCGTTGATTGGACCGGATATTGAACTTCTTTGTATTATTGGATAGTGAATACAATTACGTTAATTTCCGTTCTTTCAATGCTTGGATAAATCGCACATAAAAAATTATGACCGTAGACCTTCAAAACTCTGAAGCTAGGAAAACATATCTTTCGGCAAAGCTTGACGACCTGATGGACGGAATAAGTGATTCTTATGGAACCGTTCTCATGGATGAACTCATTTCAAGGTTGGAGAGAACAGTAAGCGAATTCAATAATGAAGTGGGGACTCTCATGTTGAGCCTAAAGGAGAACGGTGAACGGCGTAACGAACTTATGGAGAAGATCAAGTCCGGTACTACCGATCAACCTGTTGAAACGCCTGTGGCGCAAGAAAAAGAAATGAGCGCATGGGAAAAGAGGCTTGAAGCCTTAGAGAAGAAATAGAGGGAGAGACAATGGAAACCAGGGATAAACTATTAATCTTGATTGTGATTGCATGGATCTCCGCGGCGGTCTATTTTAAGGCGACCACAGATCAGATGTTCACCCGGCTTGACGCGATGGAGCAACTCCAGATTAAGCATGTAGATGAAGTTAATCAGGAATTTCGAGAAGATCTGAAAACCTTAAACCTTCAGTTCATTGGTCGCGGAAAACATCTTCGACAAGCACAGAAAGATATTGTGGTTAATACACAACTTATTCATCACTTGACAGATTCCCTTGGAAGGAAAATCGAAACTGTGGCTCTTGATCTTGAAAATTTCCAGCGTGATACTGAGCAGAATTTTGTTTCAACAGCTGAAGCAAGAGATGAGATCGAAAAAGACCTCAGTTCATTCAAGCGCCAGCAACGCCGTTTCGTTGGCGACCTTGAACAGCGTGTGACCACAATTGAAACTGATGTGAAAGATCTTAATGAGCGTGTTCCTCCAAAAGCTGAGGAAGAGGAGGAGCAGGGCTCAAGTCGACGACGAGGACGTTAAGCGCATAATTTTTCACAGGAGTATAGTGATTAACAAAAAAGGGATGCGTAAGCATCCCTTTTTTGTTAATCAAAAATTTAGGTTGAGGGTGATTAATTAAAAATAATAGGGGTAGTCTTCTTCATGACCTCGGAGCATTTGGAAGATCTACCCCTACCTCGCGGGAGAGGCTTTTCAGGGCCTCAGATACGAAAGTAAGGTTACATTCTCATCCGTGTCAAGCTTTTTTCGTTAGTTATCTCTATTAGTTTGAGTGATGGATGAAGAACCTATTCATCGTCGGGAAACAAATAAATTAGAACTATTTAAAGTGATGCATTATAATAAAATGCCAGCCCCTTGAGTTTGATAAATTACTTGAAAAGGGGGCATCCTAATAAAATTATAAATAGGATTTGTGGAAAATATGTGGATAAGTAGGACAGTAGGAAATTAAGATTAGTTAAACTGACACTTGAAATGTTAGCCTCCCAGAAAACTCTTTGAAAAATTAACGTAAAAAGTCATTAATTAATTGTGTGCCGGGAGAGGGACTTGAACCCACACGATGTTGCCACCACCTGAGTTTGAGTCAGGCGCGTCTACCTGTTCCGCCATCCCGGCCTGGGTTTAATTTTAGCAAGTGATTGTAGATTGGGCTGAGTTGAGCGAGTCGGACTGTGAATCGTCTTATTTTCAGCCGAAAAAGTATAGAATGCTCTTAGAATTTGCAATATATTTCAGCGTCATCACCATCGGATAGCTTGGACTACTAAATCAATTAACAAGGAGCTGATCCTGCTCCCAGGGACAGAAAAATGAAGAAAATATCCAGACGACAATTTCTGACACAGGCTGGAAATGGCCTGGCAGTTGCCGCCGCTGTTTCAGGAGCAACGGCGCGAGCATTTTCTGCTGCTCCCCAATCTGAAAAAAAGGTTCTCATTATTGGTGCGGGACTGGCCGGGCTCACCTGCGCATATGAATTGAAACGGTCTGGATTCGATGTAATGCTCATAGAAGCAAGGGTTAGACCCGGTGGCAGGGTGAGAACTTATCGCGATCCTTTCGCAGATGGACTTTACGCTGAAATGGGTGCTGAATATGTAGATGCTTCCGATCGTAACGTACGTAAATACTGTAGGCAGTTTAATCTCACGGTTCTAACCGCGAAGCAGTACGATGGTATCTATTTGAGGAACCGACGGTGGGCCATGAGTAATTTTAAAACAAACGGACTGAAACTTCCATATGAAGGAGTGATGCCAGGCAAGCTGTTTAACAATGAACGAGAGTACATCCAGCCATGGCTTGACATGATTGAAGATATCAATAATCTTCCTCGCGAAGTACTTGCTCTTGATAATCTTTCCATGGCGCAACTGATGCGAAAGGCAAAGGCACCTAAGGATATTGTTGATCTCTATAACTATACCAACGCTACCGAAAGTACAATTAGACCGGATGAGGTAAATGCCCTCGGTTTTGTGCTGGGCCACTACCGTGCAGCCGGGTTCAGTGAAGATACCAATGAAGGACGCATCCTTGGAGGGAATGATCAACTCCCCAAGCGATTTGCTAAGGAATTGACAGATCAGCTCTATTATGGGAGGACTGTAAAACGAATTTCGGTACACAGCAACGAAGCGGAAGTATGGTATGAAGAGGCGGGACGGCTAACCTTAATTACTTCGCCTAGATTGGTCATTGCCATGCCTTTTTCAGTTTTAAGAAAGACACAACTTCAAGGTAAAATCCCGGCGGACAAAGTTAAATGTATTCGGGAACTTCAGTACGGTCACGTGTTGAAGTTAGCAATGCAATTCAAGAAACGATTTTGGGACGAGCCCGGCTCGCTTGGACAAAGGATATTTACCGATACCCTGCTCCGTCGAGTCTACCATTTTTCGATTGATCAACCCGGTCCAAGAGGGATACTTCTCTCTTTCACTTCAGGTGATGATGCCCGAAAACTTGGTCAGATGAAAGAATCCCAAAGGATGGATCGGGCTCGGCAGAAAATCAACCAGATTTGGAGCGAATCCGATTCCCATTGGGAAGGAGGAGTTTCAAAATACTGGAATGAAGATCCATTTACACAGGGGAGCTATTCTAGTCTCGGCGTTGGCCAGGCTAAAACCTTTCGTGCCTTGGCTGCGCGACAGGAGGGGATTATCCATTTTGCCGGTGAACATACATCCGGCGCATCCATGGAAGGAGCAATCGCTTCCGGTCTGAGAGTCAGCGGCGAAGTGAAGCAATCTGTTGACGGATAATGAGAGAAGCGACAAAGTGATCGCACTTCTAGGCGCTGGATCTTGGGGTGGGACAGTAGCGGAACATCTCGCCAAAAAAGGACTTGATGTATCAGTGTGGCACCGGAACAGGGATGAGCTGAGCGAAATGATGGAGAAAAGGTCCCATCCATTCCTGGAAAATCTTCAATTTTCTTCTTCCGTGAATTTCCTTAAAGAACTTGATTACTTCGAACAACCGGATATTGTAGTTATCGGTGTGCCATCCCACGGCGTCAGAGAATTGTCCGCTTCTATTCCTGAGAGTTTTAAAGGTGCCATTTTTGTAAATCTAGCAAAGGGGATTGAAAATGAATCTCTTTTGCGAATGAGCGAAGTGATCTCCCAATGCGGGCAGATTGATCCCTCCCGCATTGTTACAATTTCAGGACCAAGTCATGCTGAAGAGGTTGTTCGGGGACTTCCAACAACTCTTGTAGCGGCCGGCATTAATCCTGACACATGCAAGACTGTTCAACGCCTCTTTTCCCGAGAAGCACTAAGGGTTTATGTTAACGAGGATATTATCGGTGTTGAACTTGGAGGGTCGATAAAGAATGTGATTGCGTTAGCGGCGGGCGTATGTGATGGTATCGGTTTCGGTGATAATACGAAAGCAGCCCTCATCACACGGGGCATTGTGGAAATCTCCCGGCTTGGCAATGCACTAGGTGGAAAGTCAGAGACATTTACTGGTCTCAGCGGCATGGGAGATCTGATAGCAACATGCCTAAGCAAGCACAGTCGGAACCGTTATGTCGGTGAGCAAATAGGGCAGGGGCGTGCGTTGGATTCGATCCTCACAGAAATGACCATGGTTGCTGAAGGAGTTAAGACCGCCTCATCGGTACAGGCACTGGCTGAAAAACACAGTGTGGAGATGCCAATATGCGATGCTGTCTATTCCGTCCTGAATGAAAGATTGGACCCAAAAGCGGCGGTGAGCCGACTTATGAGCCGGGATCTTGGCAGTGAACAGTAGTTCCATTTTTGATCTGTTTCTCTACTGGTTAATCTCGTTGTAATTTCCTTTATCTAAACCAGATATCTTTGCTATCTGTTTGATGATCATTTGTTGGTATATCTAAACATATTACCCCCGTAGCTCAGTTGGATAGAGCATTCGCCTCCTAAGCGAAGGGCCACAGGTTCGAATCCTGTCGGGGGTACCATTTAAGTCCCTATTTTGCCTGGCTTAGGGGGTATATTTTAAATAGTAGCGTCAGCGCTGTATAAAATGCCCTGGGTTACATATGTGCTACAACTTTTCAACAATTTTCCCACTTTTTCCTTATGAAAATTATCACCTTTTTCGAAACGGAATTTTAGTAGATTCTGATATAATCATTGATAAATAAGGAGTTATTATGAATTTACAAATTATTTTTCGGGTTAATGGAGCTGTTGCATTATTAAATGGAGTGAGTTTTCTTTTCTTAACCAAAACTTTTCTAGGAATGGCTGGATTTACCATGACTCCTCAATTAATGACTTTAGGGCAAGCTATGGGAACATCTCTTATTGCTATTGGTTTGTTATCTTGGAGAACACCTGATATTTCGGGTGAAGCCATGTCTTCATATGGTCAACTATTTGGAGTCATAGGTGTTTTGTGGGTATTACTTATCGGATATCATGCAGCTACAGGACAAGCATCAGGTCCTCCCGTTTATGGAAACCTTACTATTAATGCTGTTCTTGCTGCACTGTTCTTTATCTATAGTAAAAAATAATAATTAAATGAAACGCCTTTGGGTTACATACGGGTTACTACTAACCGTCTTTAATCGTTCTTAATATTGTGTAATGTCATACCTCTCGATGATGGGTTAATTTGTTAAGGGAGAGACCTCCTAAGCGAAGGGTAAACGGTTTGTCGAATCGGCTACAGGACCGACTGGAAAATAGAGAAAATGAAAGCAACATCAACAAGAAGCGTCAAATATAATCTAGGATAGGATCAAATGCTTAAACCGAAACGAAAAAGAACTATAAAGGAAATTAAACAGGATCCACTACTGGAGATTGTCTACAAGGTTCAGCAGCTCTTCGAAGACAACAGGCAACTCATTTTACGGGCGGGGGCAGGTCTAATTGCGATCATTGTGATTATTCTTTTAATTCGAGGGGACCGCGCAACGGCAGCCATAAAGGCGGATAGCATACTGGCTTCAGCTATGAGCCACTATACCGCAGGAAATCATACTTCAGCAATTGAAGATCTCAATTATCTTATAGATGATTATGGTTCAACTGAGAGTGGAGAAACGGCCTTATTCTATTTGGCGCAAGTACAGTTTACTGCTGGCAATATAGAGGAGGCGGGAATGCACGCTGAAAGATACATTGCAAAGGGGAAGTCATCTTCCCATCGAGGTGGATCTCATCTGATTCTTGCCGAACTTTTAGTAAAGGAGGGGGCTTATGAGACAGCCGCTAATCACTATCTCCATGCCGCCAATCTAGCTCTTACCCCAGTTACAGGTCGTCGAAATCGCCTCAGCGCCGTAGACTGCTACATCCAGATCGGCGCATATGATAATGCGAAAAAACTTCTGAATGAAATCGAACAGAACGGTAAAACTATTGATCCCCTTCAAGCCGACTTAGAGAGAATAAGAGGTAGGCTTCAGATTCTTTCCCAGCCATAACAGACATCAATCTTCAGGGACAGGGTGAATTTCGCCCAATCGATAATTTGACTCAATTGCCTTGTTACCGACAATAAAGACAATTAAATTACTTCGCTGTATGTGGGTCCGGAACCCACATTTTTGTATTGGGCTTTTTGAAAAGTCGGAAGACGAATGGAATTAGTCACAATTCTTGAGTCCATAATCCGGGAAGAGGGATTTATCCTTTTAGACAGTACCGTTTCACCCGGTTATGCCAAATTAGTGGTGGACACCGAAGATGGAATTACCCTTGATGAAATCACGCGGCTGACTCGAACCGTGAAGGATGCTGGTGAGATCAATGAACTTTTTCCTGAGGGGATTCGCCTCGAGGTGACATCTCCTGGAATTGATTACCCTATGACCAAACTGTTTCAATATAAGAGAAACATTGGTCGTGCGGTAAGGGTGCTGCATGAGTTAGATAATTGCCCCAGTCCATTTGAAGGCCAAATTTCTGCCGTGGAAAATACCACTGTGACTATTGAGAATAAGAAGAGTAGATATTCATTTGATCTCGTACAGATCGAAAAATGCCAACTCGTCATCCGTTAGACTTCTGAGGAGGAAGTGTTGGATAAACATCAACTGATTCAGAGTTTCTCTGACATAGCGAAAGAAAAGAATATTGACAGAACAGAAATCGGGACGATTCTCGAAGAGTTGTTCAAGTCACTTATTGAGCGACAGTACGGTCAGGCGGATAACTGTGATGTGATTGTCAATATTGATCGCGGGGAGCTCGAGATTTATCAAAACAAGGTGGTGGTTGAAGACGTTGACAATCCCGGAACTGAAATATCACTTAAAGACGCACAGAAGATTGAGCCTGAGATGGCTGTAGGCGACGATTTTGTAGATGTGATCGATCCAACTTCTTTCGGCCGGAGACTGGTGGTTGCCGCCAAGCAGTTTCTCAGCCAGCAAATCCGCGATATTGAAAAGCAGCACACATTTGAAAACTATTTTACTCGAGTAGGAGAAGTCGTCATCGGTGACGTTCGACAAGTAAATCGAGACAGCATTCACATTCATATTGATCAGAGTGAGCTAACAATGCCGAGAACTGAAGCGATTGCCAATGAACGTTACAGACGGGGAGAGACGCTTCGTGCTCTTGTAAAGTCTGTTGAAATGACTTCTCGTGGCCCTGACATTTTGGTTTCTCGATCTGACAATCGATTCCTTGCGAAACTTTTTGAAATGGAAGTACCTGAGATTGAAGACGGCATTATTGAAATTTTGGCTATTGCCCGAGCACCGGGTCTGCGTGCAAAGATTATTGTTCGGTCGCACGATAGGCGAATTGATGCAGTGGGTGCCTGCGTCGGTATGCGGGGCAGTAGAATACAGGCTGTTGTTCGTGAGTTGAACGGGGAAAAGATAGATGTGATCAACAAGAGTGAACAACCTGAAGTACTCATCTCACGAGCCCTATCACCAGCTAAACCGCTTAATCTCTATATTGATGATGACGCCAAATTTTGTGTCGCCGTGTTCGATAATGAGGAGATGGACTCGGGCATTGGAAGAAACTATCAGAATATAAATCTTGCGGCTCAGGTTACTGGATATAAGATTGAAGCGGTCAGCCAATCCGAGTATGAAGGTGTTTCAAAATCGTCTTCAGAAGAAATTTTTATTGAGCAGATTCGCACTATTACAGAGAGAATGACGACGCTTCTAAGTGAAGGTGGAGTCAACACGGTTGCCGATTTCAAAGAGGCATCACGGGACGATCTTTTGGCTGTGAAGGGCCTTGGTGAAAAAATGTTAGAGACCATCGAGGAAAGGATTGGAATATATTTGACTTCTCTTGACAAGAGACATGAAACTGATGAATCTCCATCAACACCGGAAATTCCAAACAAAGAAAGCGGGATGTCTAACGCGGCTGAAATCGAAGATGAGAGTGATGAAGTAAATATTGTGGCTGAACCGGATCAGATTAATGAATTATCTGGTTATAGTCAAACTTCAAGTGAATCAAATCACTTGAAAAATTCGACTGAGGAAACGCAAAATAGTTCCAATTTGCACGATGAGGTTACTTCTGAAGAAGTCACTACTGGTTCAGAGGCTAATCTGACTTCATCAGAATCGCCTGTAGAGTCTGGGCAAACAGGATCTGAAGAATTACAGGAGTTAGACAGTTGAGCGACGTACTCGCAACTACTCGGCGAATAGTTCAGGTGGCCAAAGACCTGAATATATCTCACCGTGACATTATTGAATTTCTCAATAGCCGTGGCTTGGAAGTAAAGAGTCATATGAGCCCCCTTGGTGAAGGAGAGTATCAACTTGTCATTGAAGAATTTGAAAAAGATCTCCAGACAGTAGAGAGGTACCGTAAGGAAAAGACTCGCAAAGAGATACACTCGAGAATGATCGAAGAGAAGATGAATGAGGGGTCTTCGCTTGAAATCCTCATGCCTGATGAGGCGGCGAAATTTAATGATCAGGAAGCGATCAAAGAGGAACTGGAAGCCGCGCCAGTTGAGATTGATGGCTCAATAGAGCTGGATGACGAGGAGATTACTGAATCTGTTGAAGAAGAGTTTTCGGAGGAACAAGCCACTGATGAACCTGACACAACAGAGCCTCAGGAAGAAGACCCTGAACTTTCAAAGCGGAAACCAAAATTTAGAAAAGTCGATCTCTCCAAAATACAGTCACAAATTGAAACACCTCGGCGTAGGCCCGAAAAAGCTCAAGAAGAGGAAGAGAAGAAAAAAGATGATCTTTCCGTCAGCTCCACTATCAAACGAACGCTTGCCGCTATGGAGCACAAAGCTAAGAAGAAACGATACCGGAAGGATCGGGATGATGATGAAGAACTTGAACTAGAAGAGGTGGTCCAAACCATTCAAGTTCGTGATTTCATGAACGTTCAAGAATTGGCAGAAGTTCTTGATGTGAGCCCCACAGATATTATCGGCAATTGTCTCCAGCTTGGCATAATCGCTACGATGAATCAAAGGCTTGAATTTGATACGCTTTCTCTCCTCGCTGACGAATACGGTTATAAAGCGGAGCTTATTGAAGAAGAGGTTAAGGATTTTATTAGCCATGAAGAAGATCAGGATGACGGTAAGTCGCTAAAACCGCGAGCTCCAGTGGTAACTATTATGGGTCATGTAGACCACGGTAAGACATCTCTAATCGATTATATTCGGCGAGAAAATGTTGTAGCAGGAGAAGCAGGTGGAATTACCCAGCACATCGGAGCATACGAGGTTTTTCTTGAAGAAGGTGGGCGAAGTGTAACATTTCTGGACACGCCGGGCCACGAGGCTTTCACAGCCATGAGGGCGAGAGGTGCTCAAGTTACTGATGTTGTTATTTTGATCGTGGCTGCGGATGATGGCGTTAAACCGCAAACCATTGAGGCTATCGATCACGCAAAAGCTGCTGGAGTACCGATCGTTGTTGCGGTGAATAAAATTGATAAACCCAATAGCAATCCAGACATCATCAAAAAGGAACTTTCTGAAAACGGAATTCTTGTTGAAGATTGGGGCGGAAAGGTCCAGTGTGTTTCAGTTTCGGCAAAGACCGGAGATGGCATCCCTGAGCTTTTGGAGCTTCTTGCCCTTGAAACAGAAGTCCTTGATCTCAAAGCCAATCGCGATACGTTAGCACTGGGAACAGTTATCGAATCGAAACTTGACAAAGGCCACGGTGCTATTGCCACGGTTCTTGTACAAAGAGGCACGCTTCATCAGGGTGAAGTGTTTATCTGTGGAAACCATCACGGAAAAGTTCGTGCTTTGATGAACGAGCGTGGAACGAGGATCGAATCAGCGGGCCCATCTCAGCCGGTGCAGATTCTTGGGTTTCAGACAGTACCGCAGGCAGGCGATATATTCACTGTGGTAGAAGATGAGAAAAAGGCAAAAAAAATATCAGGTGAGCGCGACCGAATACAGAGAGAGATTGACAGACAAAAAATTCATACCATTTCGTTGGACAAACTGTCCACCGATATTCGGGAAGGCGCATCCAAGTTGCTTCCGCTTGTAGTGAAAGCAGATGTGGATGGATCTATTGAAGCGCTTGTTGACGCCCTTTCGGATATTCCTAGTAAAGAGGTTAAAGTTGATGTAGTTCACAGAGGTGTTGGTATTATATCTGAATCGGATGTCCTGCTGGCTGCTGCTTCAGGTGGAGTTGTCATCGGGTTTAATGTGTCGGTAAATCCCAATGCTTCTCTTGTGGCAAAAAATAACGGTATTGATATTCGCGTTTATAGCGTTATCTACGATGCCATTAATGAGATCAAGCTGGCCCTAGAGGGTCTCCTTGAACCGGATATTGTGGAGAAGCCGCTCGGTCAGGCTGAAGTACTGCAAGCATTCAAAATATCACGGCTGGGAACTATTGCCGGTTGTAAGATGATAGAAGGTGCAATCTCACGAAAAGACACTGCACGAATTCGACGTGACGGGGAGGTAATCTATGAAGGCAAGATTACGTCCCTCAAACATTTTCAAGATGACGTAAAAGAGATTGATGCCGGGAAAGAGTGCGGCATTGGAATAGAAGGAATGAAAAACTTCGAGGAAGGCGACCTCATTGAGACGTATACCACTGAAGAGGTCAAGAGAACTCTCGAAGCTTGACGGAATCTCTTTAACACTTAGAGATAATCTAGTTGAGCATCAGAGTATTGAATCGATGGCAGTCGGCATCCTTCACCTCGAAGTCCGACTGTTGAGTCCCCGCTTGCTGAAAGAGAAAAGATCCATTATAAAGCCTCTCAAAAATTACTTGCGGACGGAACACCATCTGTCCCTCGCTGAAGTAGAGAATCAGGAAATTCATCAGCTTGCAAGTCTGGAGATAGCGATGGCTTCGAACGATCGTGCTTATCTGCAGACTGCTCGTTCCCGACTCAGTAAATCACTCGAGAGACGATTTCCTGTTATGCTTGCCAGGGAAAAGGTGGAAATCATTTGAATACCAGGCCATACTCAAGGGCCAATCGTTACGGTCACGAGCTCCAGAAACTGCTGGGTGACATGATCTCAAGGGAACTGGATACGTCATCTGTCGGTTTTGTTACCATAAGAGATGTTAAAATGACCAATGATTTAAAAATAGCAAAGATCTATGTAAGTACTATTAAGAGCACAAAGTCAGCTGAGACAGTAGTAGAATTCTTTTCGATTCACTCAAAATACCTAAGGGGATTGTTAGGTAACCAACTGACCTCAAAATCCGTTCCGGAGCTGAGGTTTTATTACGACAATTCTGAAGAAGAGGCGGAAAAGATTGAAAGGCTGTTCGTCAAAATTCGTGGTGAGAAAGCATAAGTGTGATAGTAGCTATTGACAAACCGATGGGATGGACATCATTCGACGTAGTAAAGAAAGTCCGTCAAATTACCGGTGAAAGTAAAGTGGGACACGCTGGGACTTTGGATCCGTTTGCTGAGGGTGTTCTTGTTATCGGAATCGGTCGCCAATCAACCCGGCAACTGGGTGAGATCAGCAACAGTATCAAATCTTACCGCGCTTCACTCCGCCTCGGAGAGATGACAGATACTCTTGATAATACCGGAAAGATCATACGGGAGATGTCAATTCCCCAACTTGTTGAAATTGAAGTGGCGGGAGTTTTGGCTGGTTTCCTTGGACCACAAATGCAAGTACCTCCCATGTTTTCAGCCAAAAAAGTTGACGGAAGGCGACTTTATAAACTTGCAAGAAATCAGATCACGGTTGATAGAGAACCGGTAGCCATCACCATTGAGAATATTGAACTAATTGATCTCGGAATTTCTTCAATCGAATTCTCTGTTACATGCTCCAAAGGAACTTATGTTCGCCAGCTTGGCTCCGATATTGCAACAGCGCTTGGAACAGTTGGTCACCTGACAAGATTGAAGCGGGTGGATGCTGGAAGATTTACACTTGATGACTGCATTAATTTCGAAGAGATTGAAGAGCAATGGATGTCTTCTATCATTTAGATGATATTCCTGAAATGAATGATGCAGTGTTAACCATTGGATCTTTTGATGGACTTCACCGTGGCCATCAGGAGGTAATTCGGAGAGTGGTCACTACAGCACGTATATTGGAAGCGCCATCGGTACTAATCACTTTTGATCCCCACCCCAAAGAAATTCTTAGAGATGACGCCAAGTTTGATTTGCTGATGGACATTGACCATAAGCTCACTCTTCTAGAGATCATGGGGGTCAACACGACGCTGGTTATCCCTTTTGATAAGGATTTCTCCACTAATTCCGCCTCAGCATTCCTGAATGAAGTGATTATAAATAAGTTTAACCCTTCTCGCATCATGGTTGGATACGATCATCATTTTGGGCACAACCGGGAGGGAGATGGTAAATTTTTAAAAACGGAAAGTTCCCAATACGGTTATACAGTCGAGATCATTTCAGAGATCGGTGATGAGGGAGAGATTTACAGCAGCAGCCGTATTCGCAACCTGATTGCTTCCGGCAACGTCCGCCGCGCCTCTTATGATCTTGGCCGCGCCTACGGTTTTGATGTCAAAGTCGTTCACGGTTCCGGACGCGGGCACGAGCTCAGGTTTCCTACGGCTAACTTCATCCCTACTTTAGATACCCAGATGCTGCCTTATCAAGGGGTCTACTTGGCTCGCGGGATGGTAGATGGAAAGTGGCTGTATGGTATGGCAAATCTCGGAACTCGACCGACCTTTGACGAAAAGGATTTCGTCATGGAAATTCATTTCTTCGATAATGAAGTTGAAGATCTTTACGACGAAAAGTTTGAAATCCAGTTTCTAGAAAGAATTCGTGATGAGAAGAAGTTCAACTCAGCAGAAAATTTGGTGAATCAACTAAACCTTGACAAGGTCTATTGCCTTGAAAGAGTAGATGTGTACAAAGAGGAGAAATAATGACACTTACAGCGGAAAAGACTAAGGAACTGGCAAAAAAGTTTGGTAAGGATGAAAATGATGCCGGGGCCGTGGAAGTTCAGGTGGCAATTCTGACGGAACGAATTAGGCTTCTGGAGGACCACTTCAATAAGCATAAAAAAGATAATCACTCTAGGAGGGGGCTCATCAAGATTGTGAGTAAACGTCGGAAGCTTCTGAAATACCTTATCCGCAGGGATTATGAAGAGTATCAGAAATTGATTAAAGAACTTGGAATAAGAAGATAATAACAAACTAGAAAAGAGAAAATAAAATGCAAGCAAGAAAACAGACAATAGATTTGGCGGGAAAGACTCTAACATTGGAGACGGGCGTGATGGCAAAACAGTCAGCCGGATCAGTTACAGTTCAGTACGGAGACACCATTATTCTCTGTGCGGTCAATGCGGCAAATGATTCGAGAGAGGGTATTGACTTTTTCCCGTTGTCGGTTGAATATCGTGAGCGCTTTTACGCCGCCGGCAAAATTCCTGGAGGATATTTCAAAAGAGAGGGACGCCCGGCAGAAAAAGAGATTCTTTCAGCGAGATTGACGGATCGGCCAATTCGTCCACTTTTCCCGAAGGAGTTTCGTTGTGAAACGCAGGTGATGATCAACCTTTTGTCAACAGATCAGGAAACACCTGCTGATATTCTTGGTACTATCGGATCCTCTGTGGCACTGCTTCTTTCAGACATCCCGTGGAACGGTCCGGTTGGAGCAGTCAGGATTGGATACATTGATGGTAAACCACTTATTAACCCAACATTTCAGCAGATCGAAGAAAGCAAGCTGGATCTCGTAATGACTGGAACTGAAGAGGCCATAATAATGATGGAGGCTGAAGCCAAGGAGATTGCCGAAGATGAGATTCTGACGGCGGTCCAGTATGGACACGAAGTGATCAAGGATATTGTAAAATTCCAACATGATTTTGTGAAAGGGATTGCTAAGCCCAAAAGGGAACTTAATTCGCCTGAGCATGATCCTGCCCTTGTTGATGCGATTACAGCTAAGGTTAATGCAGAAATAACTTCACTAGTCGGTGGAGATGCGAAGGACGATCGCCGAAAAGCAGTGGCCGATTTCAAGAAAAATATAACTGAATCTCTAGAGGAACAGTATCCTGAATGCGGAGGGCTTGTCAAAGCAATGACTGATGATGCGGTGAAGAAAGAAATTCGACGCCGTATTTTGGTTGATGGTAAACGTTCCGATGGTCGGAGCATGGATGAGATTCGACCCATCTCCATGATCCAAGGAGTTCTCCCTAGAGCACACGGAAGTTCTCTTTTTACTAGAGGAGAAACTCAGAGTCTTGCAACTGTAACACTTGGTACAAAATCGGATGAACAGTTCGTAGACGACTTAGATGGAGAATTCAAAAAGCGGTATATGCTTCACTACAATTTCCCTCCTTTCAGTGTGGGTGAAGTACGACGCTATCTGGGAGTGAGTCGCCGTGAAGTGGGGCATGGTAACCTTGCTGAACGGGCCCTTCAATTCGTAATGCCGGAATTTGAAGACTTTCCCTACACGGTTCGTCTTGTATCGGATATTTTGGAATCAAACGGGTCCTCTTCTATGGCAACGGTTTGTTCTGGTTCCTTGGCACTGATGAATGCGGGTGTACCGATCAAATCACACGTAGCGGGCATTAGCGTTGGTCTTGTTACCGGGAACGATAAAGAAGTTCTGATGACAGACATCCTTGGTGAAGAGGATCATTTCGGAGATATGGACTTCAAAGTTGCTGGTACTCGAGATGGGATCACATCCATGCAGGTAGATTTGAAGATTGCAGGACTATCGATGGAACTGGTCAAGAAGGTCTTCGAACGAGCTTACAAGGGACGTCAATTTATTTTGGATAAGATGGAAGCTGAATTGGGTCAGCCGAATAGTGCGCTTTCGGAGTTCGCTCCAAAGATTGATCATATACAGATTGATCCTGAAAAGATCGGCGGCATCATTGGTCCCGGAGGGAAGATGATTCGTGCTATACAGGCTGACTGCGAATGTGAAGTAGAAGTTGATGATGACGGAATCGTTGTTATTTCATCCCTCAACGCCGAAAACAATCGGAAAGCAAGAGAGAAGATAGAAGCCATAGTCCGAGAGCCTGAAGTTGGTATGGTGTTTGAAGGTGAAGTGAAGCGGATTATGAATTTTGGAGCCTTTATCGAATTCTCTCCTGGAAGAGAAGGGCTCTGTCATATCAGTGAACTTAACTACGAAAGGACTGAAAAGGTTGAAGATGTGGTCAACATCGGAGACGTGGTGAAAGTTAAGATTATCAAAGTTGATGATATGAATCGAATCGATGTCAGCCTTCGTGCGCTTAAGGATCCCCCAGAAGGTTGGGTTGAGCCGCCTAAACGAGAGCGTAAACCTCAGAGACGAGGAAGCGGTCCCGGCGGACGGCGTTCCGGTGGTCGTCATCGCCGGTAGGTAGGATTTTCTCAGGCGGGACAGCTAAAAGTTAGACCTCTGATGAAAAACAAGATACCCGTCAGCCGTCGTGCTGCGGGTATCGAATATGCTATACGCGACGTGGTTATCACCGCCACCGATCTGGAAAAACAGGGAAACCGGATAATAAAGCTGAACATAGGAGATCCTCTTGCTTATGAAGGGTTTCCAACACCGGCTCACATGGTTCAAGCCTATCAGAAAGCTCTTCAGGAACAAAAGAACGGATATTCACCGTCTTATGGCCTTCCCGAACTTAGAGAAGCTATTGCCCTGGATGAACAGGAAAAGGACAAAAGTGGATGGAGTTGTTCTGCCGATGACGTATACGTGACTACGGGAGTAACTGAAGCTCTTCAAGTCTTATTTGCCAGTTTCCTTGAACCCGGTGACCGTGTTCTCATTCCGGGCCCTTATTATCCTCCATACATGGCCTATCCGCCATTATTTGATGGAATAGTGACTGAATACCGACTTCAATCAGACAGAGGCTGGAGAATAGATCTGAGCGATCTCGAAGCCAAACTTGATGACAGCGTAAAATTGATAGTCTTAATTAACCCAAACAATCCAACGGGAGGTATCGTTACTCAAGACGATTTGAAACAAGTGATTGAATTGGTCAGCAACTATTCTAATTGTACGATTATATCCGATGAGATTTATGAACGGTACAATTTCAACGGATCGCACACTGCTACGGCATCTCTTTCTGAATCGGTTCCGATTGTCACATTGAATGGTGTCTCTAAAGTGTTCTATGCGCCGGGTTGGAGAGTCGGATATCTTGCGCTGCATGATCCTGAAAGAAGATTAGACAATGTTCGGGACGGGATAGAAAGACTTCTTCGAAGTAGACTTTGCGCATCAACTCCGGCCCAATACGGTTATCTTTCAGGTCTTATTGAAAATAAAGATTGGATGACCTCTTACAAAGCAAAGCTTCTTGATCGCCGTAATTATTGCGTTGATAGAATTATGAAGATTGATAGCCTGGAAACTCAAACACCAGAAGGATCATTCTATATGTTTCCAAAAATTTTGGACAAGCGTCTGGCTTCCAATGACAAACAGTTTGTTCTTGATTTCCTTCATCAGGAGCATGTACTGCTGGTACACGGTTCTGGTTTCAGTCAAAAACTGGGCGCGGGACATTTTCGACTGGTATTTCTACCCCAAATATCGTTACTTGAAGAAGCTTTTGATAGGCTCAACCGATTTCTTAACTAAATTGAAGAAGATGTTTTTTTTAAGGCTTTTTGTCATTAAGATCAAGTAAAGCTTTAAGCTATCCTTATGGCTGATCAAAAAATCGAAAAATTGTATTTTCCCATAAGCGAGGTGAGTGAGATCACCGGCCTCAAACAGTATGTTCTTCGATACTGGGAAACGGAGTTTCCGTCTCTTCGTCCAAAGAAAAATCGCGCAGGCAACAGAACGTATCGACAGTCCGACATTGATACTATACTTAACATCAAGGATCTGTTGTACACCCAGAAGTATACCATAGACGGGGCAAGAGAAAGGCTAAAATCAGGAAAGACGCAAGTTGGTCAGGGGAATGTTGAATCAGAAAAGTACCGACAGGTTCTCACGAATGTCAAAGCTGAATTGATCTCTTTGCTTAAGAGTATGGATAACTAATCCATACTGCTCCCCAAGCATATTTAATTATCTAAAGTTATCTAGAACCCGGTGAATGAAATAAATACGGTTGATGATGGAATCGGGAGTAGTGTAGATAATCAAGGAATGATTAAGTTTTAACAATGATTCGGAGCGTGGCGCAGTCCGGTAGCGCACTGCAATGGGGTTGCAGGGGTCGCGAGTTCAAATCTCGCCGCTCCGACAGTAAACAAATCGAAAATAATAATATAGAGTAAAATGCCAAATGTTCGGTTATTTAGTCTGATTCAGAAGGTTAAAATATTTCTCCTTCCTTTCGCTGTAGTGCCACTCCTATTTAGTCAGCGTATCGACATCGCCATAACTCAATTCAAGTTGAATAACGGTCTCAATGTTATTCTTCATGAAGATCATACACTACCAACGGTGAGTGTCAATGTATGGTATCATGTCGGATCCGGAAGCGAAAAACCGGGACGAACCGGTTTTGCCCATCTTTTTGAACACATCCTTTTTGAAGGGTCAAAACATGTTCCCGAGGGAATGTTTGATCGATGGCTGGAAGAGGCTGGAGCGAATAATAACGGTTCAACAACTGAAGATAGAACAAATTATTACGAAGACCTTCCATCAAATGCGTTAGAGCTCGCTCTTTTTCTCGAGTCTGATAGAATGGGATACCTTCTTGATGTGGTAACTCCTGAGCACGTAGATGGGCAACGTGATGTTGTGAAGAATGAACGGCGTCAGCGTGTTGAGAATCAACCCTACGGTCGGATCAGCATTGCGCTTCCTGAGTTGCTTTATCCATCTGATCACCCATATAGTTGGTCTGTTATTGGTTCTATGGATGATCTCTCAGCGGCTACTGAGGAAGATGTGAAGGAGTTTTTCCGCGATTTCTATGGACCAAACAACGCCAGTCTTGTGGTTGCAGGAGATATTGAGACAGACGAGGCAAAAAAACTCATTGAACAGTGGTTCAGCGATGTTCCTCGTGGAAGAGAACCACCACGCGACATAATTCAGACACCTTCTTTAAAAATAGAAAAGCGGGTATTTTTTCAGGATCGTGTTCAGCTTCCGATGATACATATGGCTTGGCATACCCCAGCATTATTTGCTGATGGTGACGCAGAGTTGGACATGTTGGCTTCTGTTCTTTCCGATGGGAAGAACTCCCGCCTGTACCGTCGCCTCGTTTACGAAATGGAGGCTGCTCAAATGGTGGAAGCGTATCAATCTTCTAAAAAGTTTTCTTCCACGTTCAATATTTTTGCGCTTGCGAAACCGGGATATACATTGGATGATCTTGATGAAGTGATTTTTGATGAAATTGACAAAGTAAAACAGGAAGGCGTTACAAAACGAGAACTGGAGCGAGCTATGAACAAGTATGAAGCGTCCTTTTTCCGGAGCCTCGAGTTGTTGGGTGGTTTCAGCGGAAAAGCAAATCAACTCAACTCCTACTACTATTTTACCGGAAAGGCTGACTATTTCAATGAAGATCTTGACCGATATCGATCAGTGTCTAATACTGAACTCAGTGACGTTGCCAATCGATATCTGCCATGGGGCCGGCGTGTGGTCGTAAGTATTGTTCCTGAAGGTTCTCCGGAGAGTGCGGCAATGAATTCAACAGAAATTCATCCAAAATGATGATCATGGGCAGCAATAAGATGCTTCAAAAAGTACTTATTTTATCATTAATTGTCCTGTTTGGCTGTCAGCCCCCACCGGCTGAGTCTCCATCAATAACGGCGACAGTTGCTTCTCCCGACAGGACCAATCCCCCCAAACTTGGGGAACCAAAGAAGCTTGACCTCCCTTTAATCCAAACTTCATCCCTTTCCAACGGAATCCCTGTCTATTTGATGGAAAAGCACAATGTCCCCATTGTCCAGGTTATCCTTCAGGTTAATTCTGGCAATCTCAATGACCCTGATAATCGGGTGGGGCTGGCGTCATTCACCGCATCCATGCTGGATGAAGGGGCAGGGGAAATGAACGCACTTGAACTTGCCGATGCTGTGGATTTCCTTGGTGCAAATCTCGTCACCGGCTCAGGGCGCTACACCACAACCGTATCATTAAATGTTCCTACCAGAAAGTTGGAAGAAGCAATGCCGCTTATTGCTGATGTTGCACTTCGGCCTTTATTCCCTGAGAAAGAACTCAATAGACTGAAGGCCCGAAGTCTGACATCACTTCTTCAGGAAAGGGACAGTCCCAACGCCATCGCAAGAGCGGCCTACAGCAAAGTAATTTACGGGGATCACCCTTTTGGGAGACGAACTGATGAATCGAGTATCAAATCGACTTCAGTAGCTGACCTACAGACGTTCCATGCAAAACATTTTGTTGCAAGCAATGCCAAATTTATTGTGGTTGGTGATATTGAAATGTCAACGGCAAAGAAGCATCTAGAATCTCATTTTAATGACTGGACTTCAGGAAAGGTATTGGAAATGAAAGTCTCAGATGTTCAGCAGGTTCAGGGACGAAATCTATATCTAGTGGACAAGCCTGGTGCAGTTCAATCTGTGATCATCGTCACCCGAATGGCGGTGTCACGCTATTCAGAAGATTTTTATCCTATTACAGTGATGAATACTATCCTCGGTGGTTCATTCACTTCCCGTTTGAATTGGAATCTTCGAGAAACAAACGGTTACGCATATGGTGCTGGATCAAGATTCAGTATGGGCAAGTATAAGGGCCCCTTTAGCGCCTCGGCCTCAGTCCAAACCGATGCAACAGATAAAGCAATTCGAGAGTTTATGAATGAACTGAATGCAATCCGCGACGGAATCAGTGAAGAGGAGATTGTTCGAGCACGAAACTATGTGGCACTTGGCTATCCCAGTCGTTTCGAAACGATTGGAGATTACGCAAATCAGCTTGCTTCACTTATAAATCTAGAGCTCCCATTCTCTACATTCAACGAATATACAAGCGGCATTCTTTCGGTCTCTGTCGATGAGGCTGTGTCAAGTGCAAAAAAATATATTGATCCAGAGAATCTTTCCATTGTTATTGTAGGTGATCGGGAAAAGGTGGAGGACGGTATAAAAACACTAGGCCTGGGAAAAGTGACGCTCTGGACTATAGACGACGTTCTGGGGCCAACGCCAACCATACAATAGTTCTAATTTATTTTAATTGAAAAGGGCAACATAGTTGCCCTTTTTTCTTTCTGCCTTTACATTCATACATTCATCTAACCTTTTGAGGTGAGAAAAATCATGAAAAAGTGTGTAATAACGCTTATTGCGATAAGCATCTTTTCTTTGGTATATGGCCAGAAAACAGTGAAGCCGGTACTTCACGGTCGTCATTGGATTGCGATAACGGGAAAACCGCTTGGCGCCACTGCTGGGGCAACAATCTTTGCTCAGGGGGGAAATGCAGTCGATGCTGCCTGTGCCATGCTTGCAGCAACATCTACCATGTATGACGTTCTTAGTTGGGGCGGTGAAACGCAGGCTCTTATTTATAATCCAAATACCAAAAAGGTCATTGGAATTAACGCTTTAGGTGTAGCGCCTACCGGTGCAACCCCAGAACTATATATCAATAAAGAGATGAGATATCCGCCTGAGTACGGACCTCTTTCAGCCGTGACACCGGGAACACCTGGCGGTCTCATGGTAATGATGGCGGAATTTGGCAGCATGTCTCTCGCCGAAGTACTTAAGCCAGCTATGGAGATGGCTGAAGGGTATCCTATTGAAGCTCAATCGGCAAACACCATCGAGCGCCATAAAAAGCGGATTGCCGAGTGGCCTTACTCAAAAAATGTTTTCCTTGTTCATCAGGGCGAGGAGAGGGAAGCGCCGTATGCTGGTGAGATCTTTCGTCAGCCCGATCTTCTCGCTACGTTACAAAAAATAGTTGATGCCGAGTCGAAAGCTCTTGAGAGAGGGAAGACGCGAAAAGAAGCGATCTACGCTGCCTACGATAGATTTTACAAAGGTGACATTGCCAGAGAGCTTGTAAATAGTACTCAGGAGCAGGGCGGATTAATTACAATGGATGATCTTGCCAACTGGGAGGTATACATCGAGGAACCGGTCACCACGAACTACAAGGGGATCGATGTTTATAAGCTGACCACTTGGGTGCAGGGACCAGTCATGCTTCAGGCCCTTAATATGCTCGAATTGTTTGATCTTAAGGCAATGGGATATAATTCTGCTCGATATATGCATACAGTCTATCAGGTTATGAACCATGCCTTTGCCGACCGTGATTTCTACTACGGTGACCCCTACTTTCCACCTGAGGAACCGATTAAAGGATTACTCTCTAAGCAATATGCTAAGGAGAGGGTAAAACAGATGAATCTTAAAGAAAATGATCCGAAGGTAAAGCCCGGCAATCCTTTTCGATTTCAGGCAGGAAGGAACCCTTATCTCCAGTATCTTGATGATTGGGGCGAAACGGAAGATGAAGAAAGAGAGGAGTCAGATGCTCTTTACGGTTTCCATAAGTTGGAGGAAGAATTTTTCACAGGCACCACCTCCATGCAGACAGCCGATACTGAAGGATGGGTAGTATCCATCACCCCAAGCGGTGCATGGATTCCAACTGTGATTGCGGGAAAAACAGGAATCGGTCTCAGTCAGAGGGCTCAAAGTTTTGTTCTTTACGCTGAAGAAAATCCCTACAATGTTATTTCCCCGGGAAAGCGGCCGAGAGCCACATTAACTCCCGGAATGGCGCTGAAAGACGGTAAGCCTTATCTCTCCTTCGCAGTTCAAGGAGGAGATACTCAAGATCAGAATCTTCTTCAGTTTTTCCTAAATATGGTGGAGTTTGAAATGAATGTCCAGGAAGCGTCTGAAGCTGCAAATATTGCAAGCTACCAAATGTATAGTTCATTCGGGGATCACAAGAAAGAATCTGGACGCTTAACGGTGCAGGAGGCGACGCCACCATGGGTTGTGAAAAAACTGAAAGAGATGGGTTACAAGGTTCAAAAGAGGGCGATTACTTCAGGACCTATCAATGCCATCTATTTCGATTGGAAACACGGATCATTTTGGGGTGGTGCAAGCCACCACGGCGAGGATTACGGCATCGCGTGGTAACATTAAAAATCTTATCGTGAAACGAACAATTCTATACGTTTTCTTTCTGCCATGGTATCTAACAGCACAGGATTTTGAAGATCTAAAATTCAATGTCCGAGGATTAACTGCAGAAGTTGAGATTCTTGTTGATCGATGGGGCGTAAGCCATATCTAAGCTGAGAATGAACGAGACTTATTTTTTGCTCAAGGATTTAACGCTGCCCGCGACAGGCTTTTTCAGTTCGAGGTGTGGCGAATGCAAGCGATAGGAACAGTTTCGGAATTAACCGGAGAGCGGGATATCCAACGTGATCACGGAACACGTCTGTTCAAGTTTAGGCAGGATATCAATGAAGAAATGCGCCATTATCATCCCAGAGGGGATTCCATCATTACATCTTACGTTAATGGCGTTAATGAGTACATACGGCAGACCTCCATCAACGTAAATCTTCTACCGATAGAATTTGAGATTCTCGGCATTCGCCCTAAACCGTGGACACCGGAAGTGGTCATATCCCGTCATCAGGGACTTTTGGGGAATATTCAAAGTGAATTGATTTATGGTCGTCAAGTCGCAAAGTATGGGCATGAGATCGTAAATGAATTGAACTGGTTTCATCCTTGGGGAAAACCAAATATTGAACTTGATTCCAAAATAAACGGGGATCTTCTGTCAAACGATATCCTTCAACTTTATGAAGCTTTCAGGCGGAGCGTTGTGTTTGCCCCAAAACATGTGATACCCAAATTCAGAAACAATGAATCCACTTCTCTCCAGCTAAATCAAAAAGGCGTTTGGTATTCAGAAAAATCATCAATAGAGAAAGACTTTATCGGAAGTAATAACTGGGTAATCTCCGGGAAACGTTCCGCTTTAGAAAGGAATCTAGTCTAAATAATGGTAGCAACAACGAATGGTGAAGACTGATTCAGTTGTGTAACCTTTCATTAGTAAGTAAGGAATCATATGTCTAAAGCAAATAAGATCATCGCCTCTTTTCTATTGTTAAAATTTCTCACTTTTTTTGGATGTAGTGAAACTGTCTCAGCAGATTTTATTGTTAAGAACGGCACTATTTATACGGTTAATGAAGACAACCCAAAAGCATCAGCTGTTGCCGTGAAAGAGGGAAAAATCATAGATGTAGGTTTTGATACTGATATGGAATCACACATTAGTCGTGACACCAAAATTCTTGATCTTGAAGGACGAACAATGGTTCCGGGTTTTATAGAATCCCACGGTCACATCATGGGTCTTGGTTCATCCAAACTGAAACTTGATTTAAACGGGGTGGAAAACTATGACGAAATTGTTGATATGGTTTCAAAAGCAGTGGGAGAAACCGAACCAGGTGAGTGGATTCTTGGTCGAGGATGGCATCAGAGTAAATGGACTCCCCAACCAGAGATAATGGTTAAAGGATTTCAAACTCACCATAAACTAAGTGCAGTCTCACCAGAGAATCCTGTCTATTTGACTCATGCGAGTGGTCATGCAGGATTTGCCAATGCCAAGGCGATGGAGATTGCCGGAGTTTTGTCCGGAGGAGATTTTAATATTGATCTCGGAGATGAGATTTTCATCGAACGGGATGACGGTGAAATTATTCGTGATGAAAATGGTGAGCCAACAGGCATCTTCAATGAGGTTGCGCAGAGAGTTATTTCGAAACACATCCCATCAGAAGATGATGTTTATCAAGATCGGTCTCTTGAGTTGGCTATGAAGGAATGTCTCATAAACGGCGTCACCTCATTTCAGGATGCTGGTTCCGGTAGAGCTAGCATAGATACTTACAGACGATTTCTTGATTCAGGCAAAATGAAAATCCGTCTCTATGTAATGCTTAGCAGCAGAGATCCAGAACTATTATACGAGTGGTACGAACGTGGTCCCGAAATTGGACTAGGGAATAATTTTTTAACTATCCGAGCAATCAAATTAAACGCCGATGGTGCTCTTGGTTCTAGAGGAGCCTGGTTATTGTCAGAATACAACGACAGACCCGGACACTTTGGCATGGCCACGCAATCGATGGATTATGTATATGAAGTAACGCAGAAAGGTTTTCTAACCGGATTTCAAGTCAACACGCACGCGATTGGTGATAGGGCAAATAGAGAAGTTCTTGATCAATATGAAAAAGTGTTTAATGAGTATCCAGCCACAATTATCGATCATAGGTTCAGAATTGAACATGCCCAGCATATTGATCCCGATGATATACCGCGTTTCAAAAAATTGGGTGTTATTGCTTCAGTGCAGGGAATACATATGAGTTCAGACAGACCTTGGGCTATTGACCGTCTTGGAGAAAAGAGAATCCAAGAAGGAGCATATGTATGGAAAAGCTTGCTCAAATCAGGGGCAGTCGTCATCAATGGGACGGATGCACCAGTGGAACCGGTAAGTCCTATAGCATCATTTTATGCATCGGTCTCCAGAAAAACCCTTAAGGGAGAGCCGGTAGGTGGTTATGAAGCATGGGAGAAAATGACAAGAGGGGAGGCTTTGAAGAGTTATACTCTTGCGGCAGCTTATGGAGCTTTTGAAGAAAATATTAAAGGATCAATCGAAGCTGGTAAATTAGCAGACTTTACTGTCCTTTCCCGGGATATCATGACAGTTCCCGAGAACCAAATCCTTGGAACAAAAATTCTTTATACCATTGTAAACGGTGAGATTGCATACCAAGCTAAACCTTAATTGCCAGCAAACAAAAACGCTAAACGCTACGATCATTGATTTACAGCATTGACAGAGCGGTTTTTAGATACATTAATCAAGAACTCTCGAATCCATTATTTGATCTCTTTTTTCCACTAATCACCGAAGAGACAAACTGGGTTGTGCCGTTGATTCTATTCTACCTTTATTTATTTAGTATAGACTGGAAGCGGGCATCTACTGGGCTGGCGATAACTCTGGTTGGTTTGGTCTTGACCGATGCCATTGCTTCACAAATTTTAAAACCCTTTTTTGGGAGAATACGTCCCTCTCATGAATTCTCTGAAACTGTTAGTCTTTTGGTTGGAAAGGGAGGAAGATTTTCTTTCCCATCCAACCATGCAGCAAACAGCATGACCTATGCGATCATGACTTCATTTTTTTACTCGAAGATGAAATACCCACTCTATTTCCTTTCCGGGCTTATAGCATTTAGCAGAGTTTATGTAGGTGTACATTATCCAGGAGATGTATTGGGCGGATTACTTCTTGGTTTAACGATCAGCATAGCCACTCTTCATATCTACTCCTCGGCGAAATTAAAAATTTTGATAAAGAACAATCGAAATGCTAGTAAAAGGAATTCTGTTGTGCATAGGGATCCCCCCATATAGATTACTGTCTAAATGTGCTTAATAAAGATTACTTGGTTTGTTCTTATTCATCTTAGTCTTCTACTGGGACAAACGTCGATCAATCAGCAGCGAAGTTTTATCCGCAATGTTCATACAGGGTTGGCATATTTTCGGGTTGACCACGATCAGCATAGGACTTCTTTTACTAAAGAAGTCAGTAACAATATTGTTTTTGAAGTCAATCTCAAAAGCAGACGAAACAATTATGAAGAAGTACTGATGTTAGGATTTTCCTGCGTTGGAAAAGCAATGGAAAGGGAACTTTCCAAAACACACAATGAACATAATCCCCCTGTTATTCCATCTGTTCTTGTAGTTAACTGTGAAATCCCTCTTGGCAGATCAGGTACAGTTCTCTCTGTCTCAGTAAACTCTGCTCTTGTAATTCAGTTCATAAATGGAGATATGTTTGCTGAGCAGTTCTGGGCTGAAATAAAACAATCTTTTGAATATTCCTCGGATATGGGAGTTACCTTAAGTAGACCAAAAATTTTATCGGCTGACGTTGATTTTGAAAACCTTGTTTCAGCTAGAGTTGCTATGGAAAACAAAAATAACCCACGGGTAAGTAAAATAATTGGCATGGCGAACAAGGCCAGCTACGTCCCGGGCCTCCAGAAGCGACTGGAATCGATGCTCATGAAATATATGAAGTCTAATCACACTGAATTGATGACGCAGGTGATGGGAAGAACACCTCCTGATGAGCAGATGCTCCGAATTGGAAAGTTGGTCTTTTTTCATGTGGGGACGCCAATGGATCAAATAATTGATGTTCATTCTAATGATTCTCTTCGCTACGTATGGGGCGGAAGAATATATCCAATTCCCCTAGATGAATATTACAACGAGTACTATAGAGTCAACGACGTACCTCGACCTCGGCGGAGTCGAATGTAAATTTTTTCTGATATGAATTCAACCGTAACAGTGGTTGGAGCGGGTATATTTGGTGTTTGTACTGCATTGGAACTACTCGATAGAGGCCATTCTGTAACCTTAATTGAGCAATTCAAAGATGGTGATTCAAGAACCACCAGTAACGGAATAACACGCAATATACGTTTCTCCCACGGTGATGATGTCTGGTACACTAGATCCGCAAGAAAAGCAAAATCGCTCTGGAGACAACTAGAAACACGATTTTCTACACAATTAATGGATAAATGCGGAGTTGCCTGGTTCTCGCATGATGAAGATGGTTGGGCCAGTTCTAGTCAAAAAACACTGGAAGCGGAAGGTATTCCTGTAGAGCGATTGGACCCTTCAGAAGGGAAAAAACTTTATCCCAGTTTCGGCTATGCGGATCTTGCCTTTATTTTGTTTGAACCAGATGCCGGGGTTCTAAGAGCACAGAAGTCAGTCTCCACGATCAGAAAGGAATTTACAAATTGCGGTGGTCGATATATTCAAGGAAGGGCTGAACCAAATGGAAGTTATCTAACAGTAAATGGTGAAGTCTTTAATGGGGACGCTTTAGTCTGGGCTTGTGGCCCTTGGATACCTAACCTATTTGAACTGAGCACAGATATTAAAGTAACCATGCAAGAAGTGACTTTCTTCGACTCTACGCCTGAATGGAATTCGCCTAATGTACCAGCATATTCTGACGTTGAGGACGAAGACGCTTTTTACGGATGCGGCGGTCTAGAGGGATTTCCCTTCAAAGTTGGCTCAGATCTCAGAGGTCCCGTTTTTGACCCTGATAAAGATGATCGAAAGTTGAGCGTTGATCAATTACAAATCTGCACCGATTACATTGGAAAACGTTTTCCAGCACTGGAAGATTCAATAATTGTAGATAGGCGTCTATGCCAGTATACATCCACGGGCGATAGTAACTGGATCATCGCACCGCTACCAGGATTAAAGAATCAGTGGGTTGTAGGCGCCGGATCGGGACACGGCTTTAAACACGGCCCCATTTTGGGTAATTATGTGGCGGACTTAGTGGAAGGAAAGTGTGATCCGGAAGCGAAGTTTGCCGCTAACGACCGACCTTATCTTACTGGTGGCTGGCGTGTGATGTATAACAGGCCTCACATCTAGCGCTTTAAAGTCACATCAAAGTTGTCAGCTAACCACCGATTGCTTAGTTTCGCATTAACTGTGGGGTCGTTTAGCAAAGAACATATTGTGAGGAGAAAAGATGAGACTGATTAGATTTTTCTTAGTACTGGTGACATTTGTCTCTTTGGCTTTAGGTCAGAGCAGTCGATTATCGCTGAATCCCGCACCAGACAGATCAGAGGGGGAGGGCCCCTTTGATCGCCTTATCATACGGGGTGCGATTCTCATTGATGGCACCGGAGCGCCTCCTAGAGGTCCTGTAGATATTGTTATTGAGAAAAACCGTATCACAAACGTTGCAAGTGTTGGAACTCCATTCATTGAAATTAATGAAGAAGGTCGGCCGAAAGATGCTACCAAAGAGATTGACGCTGATGGGATGTATGTTCTCCCGGGCTTGATTGATCTCCATGTCCACACAGGTGGTGCACCAAAGGCACCGGATGCAGAGTATGCCTATAAATTATGGCTCGGTCACGGTATTACCACAGTAAGAGGAGTACCATTTACCGGTTTTGATCTGTCATTGAGCGAAAAGGGGCGAAGCGCTGACAATGCTATTACAGCTCCAAGAATGTTTTCGTATCACAGGCCCGGCTCCGGCTCAGATGATTGGAAGGAAGGATCGGTCAACGATCCAGAAACAGCTAAGAAATGGGTTCGATATATAGCAAGAAAGGGCGCTGACGGAATGAAACTGGGTGCCTATCCTCCTGATATCATGTCCGCACTCCTTGATGAAGCAACGAAACACAATCTCGGCTCAACTGCTCATCTTGCACAGACTGGTGTTGCTCAAATGAATGCCATCGATGCTGCACGATTAGGACTCGGTACAGTGACACACTTTTATGGTCTTTTTGAATCAATGTATGAAAAACATGATGTTCAACCGTGGCCTGTCGGTATGAATTACAATGACGAACAATATCGGTTTGGACAGGTCGCCAGGCAATGGAAATTTGTTAAACCACGGGGGAAAAAATGGGAGGCTCTTCTAAAAGAATTCAAAGAACTTGATGCTACATTGGATCCCACCATGACAATATATTCTGCAGGTCGTGATGTGATGAGAGCCCGAAATGCCGACTTTCACGAGGAATACACCCTCCCGTCTATGTGGGAGTTCTACACTCCCAGTCGCCTCAGTCACGGTTCATACTTTTTTGATTGGACCACTTGGGATGAGGTGGCCTGGCGAAACTTCTATCGTGTTTGGATGATGTTCCTCAATGATTACAAAAACATGGGAGGACGTGTCACCACCGGTTCTGATTCTGGATTCATATACAAACTCTACGGCTTCGGTACCATTGATGAAATGGAACTCCTTCAAGAGGCGGGATTCCATCCCCTCGAGGTGATTCGTGCTGCCACAATGCACGGAGCGGAGACTCTTCACAAACCAATGGGTAAGCCGATTGAGTTTGGCATTGTCCGAGAGGGCATGCTGGCGGACATATTAATCGTGGATGAAAATCCAATACAGAATTTGAAGGTACTTTATGGTACAGGGGCTGTTCGTCTAAACGATGAAACTGGTACACCTGAACGGGTTGGTGGTGTCAAATACACAATCAAGGATGGGATAATTTTCGATGCTGAGGACCTTCGCTCTGACGTACGAATGATGGTTCGGAAACAGAAGCGTGAAATGGGAGACCGCGTACTTCACTGATTTTCTGATGGTTCGCCGTCTCATCCAGATTGCGACGGCTGTTTATGTCTTTTCATCAACGATTGATGCGGAAGGGTTTACTTCTGGGGGAGTTCTTCACCCTTCCCAATCTGCATACGATGTAGACTATTACGAACTTTTCTTTGATGTAAGCCCTAATCGGCAATTCTTCACAGCCATATCAAAAGCAAAAATTTCCATTCAATCTCCACTTGACATTATAAGATTCGATCTTGTCGACGCGTTCAAAGTAAAGAAAACATTTGTCGATGGTATTGAATCTCAGTTTTCTCATAAAGAACATGTTTTAAAAATAAGTACATCAGTGGATGTGTCTGATAAAATGTTAGAGGTTGAAGTGCACTATTCGGGGCATCCTCCAGTTGCAATCAATCCCCCTTGGGATGGTGGATTCACATGGGCAAGTGATAGCAGCGGAAATCCGTGGGTTGGGATGTCTTCAGCGAATGAGGGAGGTAAAGTGTTTTTTCCATGCAAAGATCACCCATCTGATCGTCCTGACAGTGCCGCAATTTCCATTACGGTGCCTAAAGGACTAATGGCTGCATCTAATGGTAAATTAATCAATATAACCCATGGAAAAACAAAGTCTACTTTTCATTGGAAAACACGTTATCCTATCGCGAACTACAACATCAATTTCACCATCGGAAAATTTTACCGTGAGCAAAAGACATTTACCTCCATTTCTGGACAAGAAATGCCAGTCGTTTTCTACATTCTTGAAGAGAATCGAGATAGAGCAAGCACTCATCTAGACATGGCCATGAAAATGATCAGTTCTCATGAGACCTATTTCGGAAAATACCCGTTTATTGATGAAAAATTCGGTCTTGTGGAAACCCCCTATCTTGGAATGGAACACCAGACCATTAACGCTTACGGAAACCAGTTCCGCTACACTGAATTGGGGGGTGAACCGTTTGACTGGCTTCTTTTGCACGAGTTGGGTCATGAATGGTGGGGAAATAGTGTAAACGTCTCCGATTGGGCTGACTATTGGATTCATGAAGGAATCTGCACCTACGCCGATGCTCTCTATCACAGGAACGTTGAGGGTGAAAAAGGTTATCACAAGAAAATGGCATCTGCCCGGAAAGGAATTAAAAACGAAAAACCACTTATCCCCAAAAGGAACGCCAGCACAGACGAAGTATATCAGGGAGACATTTACGGAAAAGGAGCCTATCTGTTGCATTCTCTCAGGTTCATTATGGGCGACGAAAAGTTCTTCCGTGCGTTGAAACAGTTCGCCACTAGTGAAGATTTCACGTACAAGAATCTGGTCTCAGATAAAGACTTCGTAAAACATTTTAGCTTAGTTTCCGGATTAGAGCTCAATTCATTCATCACCAAGATGCTCTATTCTACCAAGCTTCCTCAGAAGATTGTTAAGGAGGTTACGGGAAATTATTTTGAACTCAGTGTGCAAGGATTAAGTCGTCTCCCTGTTGAAGTAAAAATTGATGCTGAGGTTCGCAGAATGAAGCTTACTGATGATCCTATCAGAATCCGGGCATCAGAAAAACCGGTTATTGACCCTAACCACTGGTATCTGTGGGCAAAAGATTTTCAGAAATAGTCTATAAAAGGAAAGGCTGAATCCAAATTAATCTATGCTATATCTTGAGAGCTCCTGGTTTTTCCACTTTGTCAGTTTTTCCATATTAATAAAACAACTATGCAAAGGAAAGAGAGCATTCTCACATTTTTTCGAATAATCTCAACCGTCCTTTTATTCATGGTGAATGTGATTTGCACCGTCAACGGGCAGGAAAGGGTTCGTGCTCGTGATCTTGGTGTCGAGATTGGAATGTTCAGACCGGGGCCATTTAATTCCATCACAGACGTGGAAGGAGTCAAAGTAGGTCACTCAACTCTAATTAGGGGAGATTCCGTCAGAACTGGTGTAACTGTGATTCATCCTCATGGCGGTAACCTTTTTCTTGAGAAAGTGCCCGCCGCGGTCTACGTAACCAACGGTTTTGGGAAATTAGTGGGGACCACGCAAATTGAGGAATTGGGTACTATTGAAACTCCTATTGCCCTCACCAACACGCTTAATACTTTTCTTGTTGCAAACGCATTGATTGATTATATGATCAAATCTTCCGGACCACTACGGTCAGTTAATCCTATTGTGGGGGAGACAAATGATTCCGGGCTGAATGACATTCAGGGCCGACACATTCAAAAAGAACATCTTTTCGAAGCCATAAAGAATTCCCACAGCGGTCCTATTGAAGAAGGGAGTGTGGGGGCAGGAACTGGAACACAGGCTCTCGGTTTCAAAGGGGGGATTGGAACAGCATCGAGAATTCTGCCAAAATTGCAAGGTGGATACAAAGTCGGTGTGTTAGTTCAATCAAATTTCGGTGGTCTTCTAACAATCGATGGTGTTCCGGTGGGCAAGGAAATGGGGAAGGTTCCCTTTCGAAAGGATCTTTCAATAGAGGATGAAGGTTCTTGTATGATTGTCATCGCTACTAATGCACCCCTTTCTCCCAGGAATCTAAAAAGAATAGCGAAGAGAACATCTCATGCTTTTGGAAGAGTGGGTGCCTACTCATCCAATGGAAGTGGCGACTATGCCATTGCTTTTTCAACAGCGCCGGAGGTTCGTCGGAATGCTATGATCTCAGCCGGAAAGGAATTCACACTTCGAGAGGTTAAGAACAATGAAATGAGCCCTCTATTTCAGGCCGTTATAGAATCAACGGAAGAAGCGATCATCAATTCCATTATGATGGCAACATCGATTGAGAGCAGATTTGGACGATCTGAAGCTTTACCGATCAATGAAACAGTGATAATACTTAAAAAATACGGTGTTATTAATGATGTTTCTAATTGATCGACTGCTACAATGATTGTTGGATTAGTGGGGACGGCTGTGGTTAAATTCATGGTTGTGAATACAGCAATCATGATTTTCCTTGCGGCAAGTAGTATGATCTTTGCCCAGGATGGTAACCTTCAGAAAAATATTATGAATGAATCAGTCGTAAAATCAGAAGAAGAATGGCAAGGATGCCTTACTTCAGAGGAATACAGTATTCTTCGAGAAAAGGGTACTGAGATGGCCTTCACGGGAAAGTATTATAAGCACAGTGAGGAAGGTGTCTATACGTGCGCTGGCTGCGGGCAGGAACTATTTTCATCTGATACGAAGTACGATTCCGGCTCAGGATGGCCCAGTTTTTGGCAACCGATCTCCAAGGAAAAAGTGGCTACTGAAAAAGACAACAGTTTATTCATGCAAAGGACCGAGATTCTTTGCAGCCGCTGTGGAGGACATTTAGGCCATGTTTTTAATGACGGTCCAAGGCCTACTGGATTGAGATATTGTGTTAATTCTATCTCACTCGATTTTGAGCTACGGAAGAATGAGACAGTTTCTAAACAAGAAAACGATTCCAAATGACAAAGAAGACTAAAAATAAAACTTATAAGGATGTTGACAAGTCAGCTCTGAAATCGCTCCCCAATCCGGGCTCTGGCGCCTACGAGATCAAAATTGCTGCGCCTGAGTTCACTTTCCTCGGGAAATATGAGCAACCAGATTTCGCAAGAATCTATCTTACTATCTATCCTAAAAAGAAAGTTCTCGAACTCAAATCATTAAAGGAATACTTTCATAGCTTTAGAGATATTGTCATTTCTTATGAACGGCTAATCAACATTGTATACGATCAACTCATTGACGTATATGATCCTGAGCGGCTCAGAGTGGTTATGGAGTTCTATCCAAGGGGCGGCATCTCTTCCCGGCTATCCATCGATTCAGACTGGGCTGTCAGGGGTGGCGAAGAGAAGTACTGGAAACATACTCAGGAAGATTGGGTATTCAATCACGAGACGCACACCATCTGATTTGCCTTTTCTTAGACCGCTCTCATCTCTTCTTATCTGATTATATATTCCACGGATCTTTCCTTCGACTAAATGTTACTTCATTTGTCGTCTGAGTCCAGCATGACCCTGGACAATTTCAGACTAATAATTGTTGTTGGGTTGAGCTCGATCGTGATTGTTTCGTGTGGTGTGTCTTCTCAGAGCGCCATCGAAAAAACTGGCGCTGAAGCGTTTTCTCTCATGGGAAAGCCTCTATTTCCTTTACCTCTTAACAAAGCTACCCAGGACATTTATCTAGATAGTCTTGCAACGGCACTGTCATCTTACGAAGCAAAACCTGATGATTCCGATGCCATAATATGGTACGGAAGAAGAATTGCTTATTTAGGAGGATATAGAGAATCGATTGCAATCTTCTCCGAGGGGATCAGGAAACATCCGGAGGATGCCCGAATGTATCGGCATCGTGGCCATCGCTATATCACAACTCGACAACTAGATAAGGCAATTGCCGACCTAGAGTATGCCGCCCGACTTACCAATGGTAAAAAAGACATTATCGAACCTGACGGGCTCCCCAACAAATTGAATATTCCGACCAGTACTCTCCAATCAAATATCTGGTATCATCTCGGTCTGACACATTATGTTCTAGGTAATCTTGATGCGGCCCATCGTTCATATCAAAAATGTCTTCAGGTGTCAAAGAACAATGATATGCTCGCTGCCACCATGTACTGGATATATCTAACTTTGAGACGAATGGGTGAGCGAGAGTCAGCTGATTTTCTCCTGACTAAGATCGGAGATGATTTTGACGTCATTGAGAACTATGCTTATCGTGATCTGCTACTGCTGTTTAAGGGAATTATTGACGAATCAGACATTTTATCCGATGATGGAAATGCCCTTCAAAATACTACAATCGCCTATGGCGTTGCTAGCTGGCGATGTATAGAAGGAGATATTGATGGGGCGGGTCGCCTTCTAGACTCTATCATATCATCAAATTACTGGCCAGCTTTTGGGTACATTGCTGCGGAAGCGGATGTGGCATCAGGCCGGTGTTATAAAGGGAATGAAAAGTGAAAAAAGTATTTAAGACTGTCCTCTTTTTTGTCATGTTTTCTTGCGGAATCTTTATCTACGCACTAATCTGGGGCAGACCATTCAGTATAAATCACTATTTCGATCGTACACTGATCAAGATTTTGATGGATGAGCCTCAGATGCTCTCGTCGCTCGGGCTTATAGATAATACCATTCTCGATTTCCACAGCGACGAACTGAGCGATGCTTCTGATGAAAGAACATTAGAATTCATTGCGCAGGCTGAGAAGGAACTTGAGACACTTCGATCTTATTATTATGAAGGTTTGAACCGTAGTCAGAAGTTGTCCTACAAAATTGCAGAATGGATGTTGACAAAGTCTCTGGAAGGGAAACAATTCATCTATCATTCTTATCCCGTCAATCAGATTTCCGGAATTCAGAATGAACTTCCCTCATTCATGGATGCAACGCATCAGATAATTGATGAGAAGAGTGCCCGACGCTACGCTATCAGACTCTCTCAATTTGGACGTGTGTTTGATCAGACTGTCGAAATGCTAAAGGTACGTGAAGACCGCAACATAGTTCCGCCCAGATTCGTACTGGTAAACGTCATTGCGCAGATGTCAGACTTTATCGCGGTTTCCCCAGAAGGAAATATTCTTTTTACTTCCTTTACCAAGAAGCTGGCGGACGTCGAGTCATTAAACCCTCCAATTAAACACAAACTAGAAACTAAAGTTCTTGACGAAATAGAGAAGACGGTATATCCTGCCTACAGTAAGATGATTGATTATCTGCGGCATCTTGAGTCTGTTGCCACCACAGACGATGGAGCCTGGAAACTCCCAAACGGAGATGCATTCTACCGTTTCATGTTAAGCATGGCCACAACCACCAATATGACACCAGATGAAATTCACGAGCTTGGCCTGTCAGAGGTTTATCGAATTCAGAAAGAAATGCGCAGTATACTCGATTCACTTGGGCACACTGGCGGAACTGTGGGAGAATGGATGCAATCGCTGTCTGAAGAATCGAGATTCCTTTTCCCTGATTCCGATTCAGGAAGAGCGGCTATCATTAGTACCTACGAAGAAATTATCAGAGAAATTGACGAAGCACTTGGAACCGCATTTGATCTTAGACCTCGAGCAAAGGTAGAAGTGAAGCGAATTCCTGAGTTCAAAGAACAGACCTCGGCTGGTGCGTACTACAATCAGCCGGCCATGGATGGAAGCAGACCAGGAGTTTTCTACGCAAACCTGAGGGATGTTAAGGAAATCCCCTCGTTTGGTATGCGAACACTGGCATATCATGAAGCGATTCCAGGGCACCACTATCAACTGGCCTTACAACTAGAGATGGAGGGTGTCCCTCTTTTTAGACGTTTTCCCCCCTTTATGGCTTATGTTGAAGGGTGGGCACTCTATGCCGAAAGGGTGGCGGCCGAATATGGCTTTCATACTGATCCATACAGTAACCTCGGTCGTCTTCAGGGTGAACTGTTCCGTGCCGTTCGCTTGGTTGTGGACACAGGTATACACCATAAGCGTTGGACAAGGGAAGAGGCCATTAATTATATGTATGACAATACTGGGATTCCCCGATCTGATGTAATATCTGAGATTGAACGATATATCGTCTGGCCGGGACAAGCGTGCGCATACAAAATTGGTATGGAAAAAATATTAGATGTTCGATCTTCAGCTCTGACGAAATTAGGAGATCAATTCGATATCAGAGAGTTCCATACCACGGTCCTTGAAAATGGCGCAGTCCCACTTGAGATCCTCGATCAAATTGTACACGATTATGTTGTTGAAAAAATGAAAGGCTCCTAGCTATGTCTAATGATTCGTGGATGATCTACGGCGCCAATGGATACACGGCCCAGATCATCATCAAAGTAGCCAAGAAACAGGGAATGGAACCGATCCTCGCCGGTAGAAACCGTAATATGATAGAAGAGCTGGCTGAGGAGCATGGATTGGAGTGCAGCATATTTGAATTGGGCGATTCTGAATCTGTTATTCAAGCGCTCAAGGGCATAGACATAATACTCAATTGCGCGGGACCATTTTCGAAGACCGCTGAGACACTTATGGATGCATGTTTAAAAACATCTACCCATTATCTTGATATTACAGGAGAGATAGATGTTTTCGAGCACGCCCACTCATTGGATGAAGGGGCAAGAGAGGCATCAGTCATACTTTGTCCGGGAGTTGGCTTTGACGTAATTCCCACAGATTGTCTAGCGGCATATCTTAAAGAGGCCCTTCCTGATGCAGAGTCGCTAGCTCTGGCATTTCAGCCCGTTGGAAGCAAGGTGAGTCCCGGTACAGCCAAAACAGCAGTGGAAGGGGCGGCAAAGGGTGGCCGTGTCCGCAAGGGAGGCGAACTCGTTTCCGTACCCTTTGCTTACAAAACTCGGGAAATTGATTTTGGACGAGGTTCTAAACTGGCAGCCACCATTTCTTGGGGTGACGTTTCAACGGCCTACTACACAACCGGAATTCCCGATATTGAGGTCTATTTGCCCATGTCTCAAAAGAGTATCAAAAGGTTGAGAAAACGAAGAAAATATATAAAACTACTGGCTTTACCGATGGTTCAGCGTTTTTTGAAAAGACGTATTGATAAGAATGTAAAGGGACAAGGGGAGTCAGAGCGGAGAGAGGCGAAAATGATTCTCTGGGGTGAGGTTTGTAATCATGTAGGGAAAAAAGTCGCAGCCCGTTTCGCGACCGGAGACGGTTATGACGTAACAGCCATGGGGGCAGTAGCAGCTGTTGAGACGCTCATGTCCAATTCAATGGTTGGCGGCTTCAAGACACCATCTAAACTGATGGGGGTATCGATACTCGATCAACTACCCGGCTTCACCGGAATTGAAATGATTTAACTAAGTAGCACTTTGAAGAAAAATGAACTTGTGACACTATGTTTTGTTCTTTTATTTCTTTATCTCTTCTTCTGGCCTGTCTCAATTGATCCTGCCATTTGGGTGCCCCCTGCTTCACCGGATTTTGATGATCAATATGCTCCAAACGCTTACCTGGCACAATCAAAGATTTTTGGCATGGGAGACGGTATAGGACCGGAAGATGTTGATCTAGATGGTGATGGTAATATATATGCGGGTTATGAAGAAGGTGTCATCATGCGCTACGGTCCTGAAGGGAGAGACGGTGGTCGCTTTGCCGATACGGGGGGGCGTCCTCTCGGTCTAGAGTTTGACCAAGATGGCAATCTAGTAGTCGCCGATGCGTTGAAAGGTCTCCTGTCGATTTCCCCTGATGGAGAAATCACAACTTTGACAACGGGTATGACCGGCATACCGTTCGGCTTTGCCGATGACTTAGATATCGCTCCTGATGGTAAAATCTACTTCTCTGATGCCTCTGCCAAGACAGGAATTAACGACTACCGCTATGACATTGTGGAGCACCGACCCCACGGTGCGCTCTACGTCTACGACCCAGTTCATGAGATGACATCTATTGTTGAGGACGACATTTATTTCGCCAATGGAGTGGCGGTGAGCACCGATGGGAACTTTGTTCTGATCAACGAAACAAGCGAATATCGTATTCGAAAGGTTTGGATAGACGGCCCATTCCGCGGTAAGAGTGAAATTTTGATGGATGGTCTGCCCGGATTTCCAGATGGAATATCATCTAACGGCAAAGGCATTTACTGGATCGCCTTTCCCTCAAGAAGACAACCCATTATTGACAATCTTGCTGACAACCCTGTTTTGAGGAAACTGATTCTTAGGCTACCTGAGGCAATTCAACCCGCACCGGAACGGTACGGATTTGTTCTAGGAATCGATGGCGATGGGAACATTGTTCATAATCTTCAGGATCCATCTCCTGATTCTTTTTCACCAATCACCAGTGTCGAGGAGCACAATGGGATGCTCTATCTTGGTAGTCTAACCTATTCTGGTTTTGCGATAATCAAGGCGCCTGAGTGAGTCCCATCGCATAACGGGCTAAAAGAGGGATCATTTCACCAAAAACACTGAATCGCTTGTCTCGAGTTTGACCCTGAATAAATCTAATATAAATCTGTGCAGCAATACCAACCAGTCTGAAAAGACCCAGGACGTGGTAAAATCTGATGTTTGAGACATCCCTGCCACTTTTATCGGCGTAACGGTGAACGAGGTTCTCTCTTGTTAAGAAATGCTTGCTAGTCGGCATCATGGATGCCTGTTGAAAAAAAGGTGGATCAGCTGGTTCACTCCAGTAGCTGAGGAGAGTCCCCAAGTCACTGAGGGGATCCCCCAGAGTAGACA
Organism: Fidelibacterota bacterium UBA6931; assembly: GCA_002448795.1. GTDB lineage: Bacteria > Fidelibacterota > Marinisomatia > Marinisomatales > S15-B10 > S15-B10. The sequence continues at coordinate 53,636 of DKAH01000004.1, read as the reverse complement.
TATCCCAATCAAAGACGGCAACCATCTCTCCGGGATTGTCATCGGCCACCATCGTATTATCAAGTTTGTAATCGCTATGTACCAATGAGGTACCGCTATTGGATGGAAGATTGTCAGTCAGCCAAGTATATAGGTCGTCCACATCCTGAATCTCTTCATGCTTAGCCGCATGCCATCTTTTGTGCCACCCATCAACCTGTCTTTTTAAAAAGCCCTGAGGTTTGCCAATCGTAGAGAGTCCTATTTTATCGAAATCAACTGAGTGTAAATCCACAAGTGCATCAATGAGTGCTTCGCTCATCAATTTTGGGGCGTGAGAAATTTTTGAGAACTTTTTCGGGAAGTTCTTTCGAACTACAGTTCCATGCCGTCGTTCCATAATGAAAAATGGGGCACCGATAATATTGAGATCATCGCAATAGACGTAGGCTTCAGGTGCTAGGGGAAACTTTTTATGGAGCATGCTTAGGACTGAATACTCACGAAACATATCATGAGAGGAGGGAGCCAGCGGTCCCAACGGCGGCCGCCGTAGGACATATTCATGCGATCCGAAACTGAGCTGATAAGTAAGATTTGCCGCGCCGCCGGCGAATTGTCTCACGGTTAGGAGGCGATCAGATTGGGGCAGACGTCCACTCAGGTATTCCTGAAGCTTATCCTTGTTAAATCGCTCATCCTGGCGGACGGCGATGGTATCATGAACTGTCACTATAGCGTTTTAGAATTTCTCGTGCCACAGCCCGTTTATGTACTTCATCGGGACCATCATAAATTCTGGCGCCCCGTTCGTGACGATACCAGAAAGCAAGGGGAGTATCATCCGTCATGCCTAATGCACCGTGAATTTGTATAGCACGGTCCAGCACTTTTCGTAACACATCAGCAACGTAAAATTTAATGATGGATACCTCCATCCTCGCTGAGAACGATCCGTCGGTTTCTATGGCATTGACACATTTCAGGACAAGTAATCTCGCCGCATCAATTTCAGCACGGGATTCCGCAATCCAGTTCTGAATTATGCCCTCATCTAACAGTTTCCGTCCAGGAGAAATTGATCTGTCTGAAGCTCGTTGACACATAAGATCGAAGGATCGCTCACAGATACCAATCCATCGCATGCAGTGGTGAATCCTTCCGGGGCTTAACCTTTCTTGTGCAAGCTTAAATCCGCTCCCCGTCTCTCCAATCAATCCCAATTTGTTATGAATACGGCAATTATTAAACTCCACCTCTGAGTGGCTAAAATATCCCTCCCCTGGATCACCCATGACGGAAATATTCCTTACAATCTGGAATCCGGGGTTTTCTGTCTCAACAATGAACATACTTGCCCGGGAATATTTGTTCTCATTGTCAGGATCGGTTACAGCCATAACGATACAGAAGGAAGCGCCGTCAGCCGCAGATGTAAACCACTTCCTACCTTTGATGATATAGTAATCACCGTCCTCAGTAGCGGAGGCGTCCATCCAGGTAGGATTTGAACCGGGGCGATCCGGCTCTGTCATTGCGAAACAGCTTCTTATACTGCCATCAGTTAAAGTCTTAAGATATTTCTCCTTCTGTTCGTTCGAACCGTACTGACGTAAAAGTTCCATGTTACCCACATCGGGTGCTTGACAATTAAAGGCATAATGCCCGAGGGGAGATCTGCCAAGTATTTCACTCAATTCCGCAAACTGAAGTAATGACAATCCCATACCTCCTTCTGAGGAGGGGAGAAAAGGGGCCCACCATCCAGCATTCTTAACCTTGGCTCGTAGTTTTTCAAGTGATTCGAGGAGAGGAGCGAATCTGGAATTGAGAAGGAGCGGTTCCAACGGAATTACCTCTGAATCAAGGAATTCCTTTATTTTATTCATCATCTTTTCTTTGTGTACATTATCAGTAAGGGCATTAAAGAGTTTTTTTAGTAGCTCTCTACTATTTCAGGGTAGAATTGGTAGTCGAGACTATATGCTTTATCAAGGTTCAATTTATTGCTCAAAAGTAGGAGGCAAGATCCATGGTGGGACCGAGGGTTTGCCCTCCATCTACAACGATAGTCTCTCCTGTGGTGTAACTGGAGACCTCTGATGAGAGATAAAGGGCAATCCCAGCAATCTCATCCGGTTCAGCAATGCGACCCTGAGGGATTCCTTTAACGACATGATTATGAAGTTTCTCATTTTTCCAGAGTGCACTGCTGAATTTGGTCTTAACAAAACCAGGCGCGATACCATTGACCTGGATATTTTCCCCCGCCAACTCCTGCGCAAGCACTTTTGTCAACATCACTACAGCAGCTTTACTGACTGAGTAGATACCCATGCCGGCCAAGGGGAGCTTTGAAGCGATTGATGAGACATTGATAATCTTTCCGCTGCCACGTTTCAGCATGTGCGCAACACATGCTCTTGAAACCCGAAAATAACCTTTCACATTTACGTCCCATATCTTATCCCACTGGCTTTCTTCAGATTGAAGAATGGAGCCAAAATGTGGATTGGTGGCAGCATTGTTAAAAACGATGTCGATAAAATCATATTTTTCCACAGTTTTTCTAATTAACTGATTAACAGCATCATCATCTCCTGTGTGAGCGGAGATTGCAGTTACTTCTCCGCCATTAGATCTGATATCATCGGCAGCCGCATCAAGATCGTCCTGTTTTCGACTTGAGATGACAACCTTTGCACCAGATTCCGACAAAGCCGATGCGATAGCTTTGCCTATTCCCCGTGATCCACCGGTGACAATTGCAACCTTATCACTCAGATCAAAGTTTGTTCTTTTCAATGCTTCTCTCCAATGTCTGCACTACCGTAAGGAACAGACCATGAGGTTGAAATTCAAGTAATTTGTTTAAGCTTTGATTTTCCGTATTTTACTCCAATCCTAAAGATGATCAAGAATGAGAATAGCGGTTATACAGCAACACGCCAAATCTGATACTCAAAACAACGTTTCAAGAGCATTGTCAGCTATGGAGAATGCGTCCGCTGAAGGTGCTCAACTTGCTGTTTTTCCTGAACTGGCATTCACCCGTTTCTATCCTCAATTTCGTGCTGACGATTCCGTTTCTTCTCTCGCAGAATCTATTCCCGGACCGACGACCGAATTGTTCATTGACAAAGCACGGGAAACAGAAATGGTGACTATCATCAACCTTTTTGAACAATATGAAGGAAAAACTTACGATTCTTCTCCGGTAATCGATGCTGACGGGACACTGCTCGGTATAACACGAATGGTTCACATAGCTGATTATGACTGTTTTTTCGAAAAAGATTACTATGCTCCCGGAAACAGGGGAGCACCAGTTTATGACACTGCTGTAGGTAAAGTCGGTGTTGCCATATGTTATGATCGCCACTTTCCTGAATATATGCGGGCGCTGGCCGTTGACGGCGCTGAACTTGTCGTAATCCCTCAGGCCGGGACCGTTGGCGAATGGCCTGAGGGCCTTTACGAGGCTGAATTGAGAGTAGCTTCATTTCAAAACGGGTATTTTTGTGCATTGGCCAATAGAGTAGGAATCGAGGACAATATGACTTTCTCTGGCGAATCCTTCATCACGAATCCAGCAGGTGAAGTGATTGCCCAGTCTCCGGAAGGAGATGACCATATTCTTATATCTGATCTAGATCTTAATGAGGTTCAAAATTCTCATGCCCGAAAGTTATTCTTCAGAGATCGACGGCCTGACATATATCCACTTACTAAATAGGAGACACTTTGCAGATTAATTTGAGAATATCTGTCACACTTTCCTTGATGTCCATACTTATTGCTGGATGTGCCGCATTAACTGCTCACGGTAGTGCCATGCTGGAGGGCCGGAGTGCATTCAATAACGGTAATTATGATCATGCGGTCGTAAAAGCGGCCGAGTCTCTAATGATCAAACCCGAATACGAGCCAGCGAAAACACTCATCGAAAAAGCCTTTAGATCATCGAATGAACAGCACAGAACAAAACTTGACCAACTAGATGTTAGCGAAGCAAAATTTAAATGGGATGATGTGGTGACTGTGTATAAGGCGCTGATAATGACGCACAGCGCTGTCAGCAAGTTGCCTTCCATTACGATGGCATCTGGAGAAGTCATTAATCTGGAGACCGAAGATTTTACAAAAAATCTTGCAGAGGCTACCAAAAAAGCTGCTGAAGGACACTATAACGAGGGAATTAAGTTGGGGAAGAGTGATGATATAGCTTTGAAAAAGCAGTCAGCAAAAGAGTTCAAGCTAGCCGGTGATTTCATCCCCGGATACCGTGACAGCGCTGAGCTGTACGAAGAGATGAGAAAAGATGCCATTCTTAGAATGGCTGTGTTTTTTGAGGATCGAAGCCAAACCTATGGCGGTTACGGACCAGTTAGCTTAACTGTTATGGATGATGTTGTGAGTTCGATTCTTAATGACCAATCAGCCACTGAATTTCTTGAACTTATGACAAGAGATCAACTCAACCGTGTAATCCAAGAGCAGGCACTCTCTCAAACAGGTATGATTAATGAATTATCGGCCATCGAAGCTGGAAAGATTTTGGGTATAAACCAGATTCTCACAGGCAGAATAACCCAGATCATTTATACTATTCCGCAGCTCACTGACAATACAAGGAAAGTGACTCGTAAAGTTGTTACAGGTGAAGAAGAATACACTGATAAAGACGGTAACAAAAAGACTAGGAAAGTGAGAAGCGAGGTATCTGCCTCATTTACCACATTCTCAAAAAGGACTTCAGCTACCATCCATGGTTCTTACAATATTATTGATGTAGAAACTTCAAAAATTTTGAGAAGCAACACTTTTAAAGAGAGTTCATCGTCTAGAGTTGAATGGGGAACATTCACTGGTGATGCTCGAGCCCTCTCCTGGCTTGATAAGAGATTGGCTGCCAAAGGGGAGCAACCGGTCCCCAATGCACAAATAATGGTTAGTCAGGCTGCAACCAAATTGGCAAACTCGCTGGCGAATTCCATAAAGGAATACGCGCGATAGACTGACGATACAGTCCGTACTTTTCACGGAATTGTACATGCCTAATTCCAGCACCTTGATTGTGATTCCAGTTTTCAACGGGGCATCTACTCTGCCTCGTTTGATGGATGAACTTTCCCAAGCAGGAATCAGTAATATTTTTTTTGTCAATGATGGAAGTGAAGATGATACCGCCCAAATCCTTACAAATAACTCAATAAATTACGTATCCCATACTCGAAACCTCGGCAAGGGCGCTGCCATCAAAACTGCTGCTTCTTGGGCAATAAGACGAGAATACGAATGGATTCTCACCTTAGACGCTGATCTCCAGCATCCTCTTACTTCTATTCCGTTGTTCCTCAATGCAAGAGGTGATAATACGGTTGTTGTGGGGAGCAGGAGGAACCTTGCATCCATGCCATTTAACAGAAGATTTTCAAACAAATTCACATCTCTTTTACTTTCCATTCGTTCCAACACGTTGCTTAGTGATTCTCAATGCGGATTCCGATTGATTCCACTCAAACTATTCACTCAAATCAAATTCTTTCAGAATGGATTTCAGTTTGAAAGTGAAATGCTCATAAAGGCTGCATTATCAGGATACCGTGTTGACCACGTTGAAATACCGACCATCTACGGAACTGAAAAATCAGCCATAAGAAACTTCAAGGACACGGTTAAATTCAGTACGATGTACTGTCACAGTTTTGTCTGGTAGAATGTTTCGCTGGCTCAAAAATCTTTACGACTGGGTTCTTCATTGGGCTGAGACACCCTATGCCATTCCCGCGTTGATGGCGCTTGCATTTGCTGAATCATCGTTCTTTCCCATCCCGGTGGATGTTCTGCTCATTGCTATGGCGGTCTCGATACCAAAACGTTCCTTCGAATACGCCTCTTATGTCAGTCTCTTTTCTGTCCTTGGTGGAGCGGCTGGATATATTATCGGGAATCAGTTCATGGGGACAGTGGGGTCCCAAATCATTAATCTCTATGGATACGAGGAGCTGTTCACTACACTTAGCGAAGCGTTTCGAGACTACAACTTTATTGCCGTCCTGACCGCCGCCTTCACTCCAATCCCATATAAAGTATTCACAATTACTGCAGGTGCTGTCTCCGCAGACTTTATGGAATTCTTTGTCGCTTCAGCCATTGGCCGAACGGCACGGTTTTTTGCAGTGGGAGCACTGATTTATTTCTTTGGTGAATCCATTAAATCTTTCATCGAACGTTATTTCAATATTCTTAGCGTGTTATTCACCATACTACTCATCGGTGGATTCTTTCTGATTAGTCAACTGTTTTAACTGTCATCCATCCTAGCGAGTTTATAAATTTTGTTCCGTTGATCACAATTAAGTTGTAGTTCAATGATTGAGAAAAGGCGTCTTGGAATTCGAGGAATGACATCATGTCATCAATCCGCTGCTCCATATGGATACCAGAGATTCGGGGTGTAGCGCAGCCCGGTTAGCGCGCGTCGTTCGGGACGACGAGGTCGGGAGTTCAAATCTCCCCACCCCGACAACAACATTTCATTATTTTAATAAAGCCCTTGATTTCTGTCAGGGCCTTTTTTGTTTCTAGAGAAATTTGATTGACTTTCCTGCCATCTCTCTTTTTTTCTTCCCTCCAGAGAGGTAGTTTCCCCATTATGTTTTCACATCAGCTTTCTCAACCACTTTTCCAATCTCAACCTTGTAAATAAGGGGGGGGGGACGGTCAGGATAAAAGAAGCACCCACATCGTGATATAATTTATTGGACTTAATAAAGGGAGAAAGAGTGGTCATTCCGATCGCTGGAGGCGCTGAAAAATATATTTTACAATAGAGTGAGGTGATGTAGTGAATAGCCAGGAAATACGCAATAAACACAAAGCACATCTTTTTGAAGCGGTAAAGAATTACTACAAGGAACCGGTGGTGGTAACCGAAGCGAAGGGGACCCGTGTATCGGACATGGATGGCAATTCATTTTTAGACTTCTTCGGCGGTATTCTCACTGTTTCCGTCGGTCATGCAAATGAAGAGGTTAACGCTGCTGTCACCGCTCAGGTGAATAACCTGACGCACATTTCCTCGCTCTATCCTACCGTGCCGGTAGTCGAGTTAGCCGAGCGTTTGGTCGGGATCGCGCCGGGGAATCTTGAAAAAGTTTTTCTAAACGCGTCCGGTACTGAAGCCGACGAAACCGCCGTAATGATGGCCCAACTCTATACCGGGAACTCCGAACTCGTTGCGCTACGTCACGGCTATTCAGGTCGATCTTTGCTGGCGCAATCTTTAACAGCGCAGGCCTCATGGCGGGCCTTGCCGACGCAGGTGTCAGCCGTAAAGCATACTGTAGCGCCTTACTGTTATCGATGTCCACTGAAATTGACCTATCCGGAGTGCGGCGTCGCTTGCGCTGAAGACGTGGATGAATTGATCCGCACCACCACCACGGGAAAAGTTGCGGGAATTCTGGCAGAGCCTATTATGGGTGTGGGCGGTTTTATCACTCCACCAGATGAATATTTCAAGATTGTGGCAGAAATTGTTCGAGAATACGGTGGTCTCTTTATTTCCGATGAGGTACAAACAGGCTTCGGTCGGACCGGCACCATGTGGGGTATAGAACAGTACGATGTGGAACCTGACATGATCACTGTTGGGAAGGGGATTGCTAACGGCATGCCCCTTGCTGCCGTGGTTACCACGAAAGACATTGCTGCCACGTTGACAAAAAACACCATCTCAACATTTGGTGGCAATCCCGTCAGTTGCGCAGCCGCCAATGCTACCATCAATATTATTGAGCGGGACCATCTGAAAGATAATTCAGCCGTCATGGGGACAGTTCTTCGAACAGGACTTGAGGCACTACAGGAAAAGTATCCCAAAGTAATTGGTGAAGTGCGTGGGAAAGGACTCATGCAGGGAATTGAACTTGTGGTAGATGAGACAGCTGGGGACAGGACTCCTAACACTGCGGCCGCCGATCAGTTGATGGAAGAAACCAAAAAGCGGGGACTCCTGCTCGGTCGAGGAGGCATCTACGCCAACGCCATTAGAATATCACCGCCTCTTGTCAGCACTAAGGATGAGGTGGAAGAAGCGGTGAGTATCATGGATGATGCATTCAAGGCCATGGAGGTATGAAATGAATTATGGTTATCAGAGAACCGTTTTGCGAAGTTTGAATTGTTTTGAACTTCCCAATTAGTCATCTAGCGATTTCCAGTCAATTATCAATCATTCTTTTGTCCATCATATATTTTTCCAACTAGTACGAAAACAAAATCGCTACCAGCCGTTATTATAATTACAGAGTTTTCTATCGAGCTCAAGAGTTTATTGTTTTTTCCCGGTTGATATTTTGGAGAGAATTCAGTGTTAACTAAATATGCAGCTTTAACAATTTATTTCGTTATCCTGTTCGGCATTGGAGTTTTAGCATCAAGGCGAATTCAATCATTGCAGGACTATTATGTTGGAGGGAAAAAACTTGGTTACTGGATTGCTGCTTTTTCAGCAAGAGCAACAGGAGAATCAGGGTGGCTTATTCTTGGTGTAACCGGAATGGGAGCGATGATGGGAGTAAGCGCATTCTGGGTGGTTCTTGGGGAAGTATTAGGTGTATATATCTCATGGCAGTTCATGGCAAAAAAGTTCAAACGATTAACGGATGAATACGAAGCGATCACAATACCAGATTATCTTGTCGGGAGATTTGGGTCTACCACAAACAATTTACGGACTGTAGCGGCTATTGTACTCTCAGTATTTGTAATCATTTACGTCAGTGCACAGATTGACATTACCGGTAAAACTTTTGAAACCTTTCTGGGAATCAACTATTACACCGGTGCAATAGTCGGTTTTACCATAGTTTTAACGTACATATTCACAGGTGGTTTTATTGCCGTTGCATGGTCGGATTTCTTTCAGGGATCTATGATGTTTGGAGGTCTTGTGCTTCTTCCATTAGTTACAGTATTGATGATCGATTTTCCCGATGGCATTTTTTCGAAACTCGAAATGATCGATCCTGGTTTGTTATCACTTTGGGGACCGGCTGGACTTACAGCAGTCAACGTTGCAACTATCATTGGATTGGCTACAATAGGGCTCGGATTTATGGGTTCTCCCCAAGTCTATGTCAGGTTCATAGCAATCCGCAATGAGCAGGAGATTCAAAAAGGAAAATGGGTAGCCGTAATTTTTACGCTTCTTACTGACTCTGCAGCAGTTTTTATTGGAATTCTTGGCAGAGTACTTTTTACTGGAATAGGAGATATACCCGAGACTATTTTCGGTGTTGGTGCTGAAAAAGTACTCCCTGTGCTTGTGGAAACAATTATGCCCATGGCACTTGTGGGATTATACATTGGTGTTATTCTTGCCGCGGTAATGTCTACTATCGACTCTTTACTCGTAGTTGCATCAAGTGCCGTAACTCGTGATCTTTATCAGAAGGTATTAGGCAAAGGAGGAAATGACGTGAAGCTGACTTCTGTTTCTCGTCTGACCACTGTCTTTATGGCGCTACTTGCTCTCGGGCTTTCAATGACTGTTGCATTGCTCTCTCCAGACAGAACGATTTTCTGGTTTGCTATTTTCGGCTGGAGCGGTATCGCCTCTACTTTTTGTCCTACCATAATACTGTCTCTTTTCTGGAAAGGATTCACTGAAAAAGGGGCCATTGCCGCAATGATTGGAGGTTTCGTTACAGTACCATTGACCAAATTTGTCTTGGCCAATCTCGACACATACGGCATCTATTTTGATAAAATTGACGTCATGGCTCCAGCATTTATTGTAGGACTAGTGGCAGGTTATATTGGTAGCAAGATCGATTCAAGGTGACCGTTCTATCTGCAGAGAATAGTTGATCAGATAATCCACTTCCGCTAAACTTCCACTACCATGCCAAAGAGTTACGATCATCGCGCTATAGAAAAGAAGTGGCAAAACTTCTGGCTCGATAACAAATCCTTTCGAGTTGTTGAAGATTCCTCCAAACCCAAATATTATGTTCTCGACATGTTTCCTTATCCATCTGGACAGGGACTCCACGTAGGACATCCATTAGGATATACGGCAACCGATGTGGTAGCGCGATTCAAACGTATGCGTGGGTTTAACGTTCTCCATCCAATGGGATGGGATGCATTTGGACTTCCGGCTGAGCAGTACGCTCTGGAGACCGGGACTCATCCTGCTGAAACCACAGCTATGAATATAAAAAATTTCCAGAGGCAGATAAAATCGATAGGCCTTTCTTACGATTGGGATCGTGAAATCAATACTACCGATCCCGATTATTACAGATGGACACAGTGGATATTCTTGCAACTATTCCATAAGGGCCTAGCTTATCAGGCTGAAGTGCCAGTTAATTGGTGTCCAGACCTTGGAACTGTCCTCGCTAACGAAGAGGTAATTGACGGCAAGTCCGAAAGGGGCCATCATCCTGTATTCCGAGTTCCTATGAGGCAGTGGATGTTGAGAATTACTAATTATTCTGAAAGTCTTCTGGAGGGACTGGACAATCTTGACTGGCCAGAAGGGATCAAAGAGTTACAGCGGAATTGGATTGGTCGTTCTGAAGGGGCGGAGGTGATCTTTGACCTTCCATCTATAAACGAATCCCTCGTCGTTTTCACAACGCGTCCAGACACACTTTTTGGTGCCACTTACATGGTGATTGCACCGGAACATCCTCTGGTCAAACGTCTGACAATTTCAAATAAAAAAAAGGAAGTGAAGCGATATGTAGAAAAGGCCGCTCGCAAATCAGATCTTGCCCGAACTGAACTAGAAAAGGATAAAACAGGTGTCTTCCTTGGAACATATGCAATTAATCCTGGAAATGATGAAAAGATCCCTATCTGGATTTCTGACTATGTTTTAATGTCTTATGGCACCGGGGCCATTATGGCGGTTCCAGGACAGGATCAGCGGGATTGGGATTTTGCCGAAGAATTTAATCTTCCGATTATCAGGACTGTAGAACCTCCAGGTGATTTCGACGGAAAGGCATACTTGGGCGATGGGTCAGCAATCAACAGTCAGTTTCTTAATGGTATGCATGTAAACGAGGCAAAGAAAACAATGATTGAATGGCTTGTGAAAAATGAAAAGGGAAAGCCCACTATTCAATACAAGCTACGTGATTGGCTCTTTTCTCGACAACGCTACTGGGGCGAGCCAATACCTGTATTCCACTCTGATGATGAAGTCGAAGCGATTCCCTATAAAGATCTTCCCATTGTACTTCCAAATGTAGAAGACTACAAACCATCGAAATCAGGAGATCCTCCCCTCGCCAACTCTGGCAGTTGGCTTGAAGTCATTGTCAACGGTAAGGCTGGGCTTCGTGAAACAAACACCATGCCTCAATGGGCAGGCTCGTGCTGGTACTTTCTCCGCTTTGTTGATGCCCAGAACAGTGATGAACCTTGGAGTGCTCAAAATGAAAAATACTGGATGCCTGTGGATTTATATATTGGCGGGCAGGAACATGCTGTTCTTCATCTTCTGTATGCTCGCTTCTGGCATCACGTTCTCCATGATCTTGGATACGTCTCCTCAAGAGAGCCGTTCAAAAAGCTAGTTAATCAGGGAATGATTTTGGGTGAAGATGGCTCCAAAATGAGCAAATCTAGGGGTAACGTGATCAATCCCGATGAGATTATCCATAAATACGGTGCTGATTCGCTGCGCCTTTTCTATATGTTCATGGGCCCACTTGAAAAAGCAAAGCCCTGGAGCACATCGGGGATTCAGGGGAGTCACCGGTTTATTAGAAAAGTATGGAATCTTCTCATAGATGAAGATGGAAATCTATCCTCAAAAATTCATGACAACGAAGGTGATGAGCTGATGATTCAACTCTTCCACCAGACGATACGGAAGGTGACTGAAGATATTGAGGGACTGAGGTTTAATACAGCCATTTCTCAAATCATGATTATGGTAAACGCCTTGAGAGAAAGAGATATATATCCACGCCATATTATAGAATCTCTTGTTTTAATTCTCAGTCCTTTTACGCCACATATGTCTGAGGAATTATGGGAAAGACTTGGTAACGACACGTCCATAAGCTTTCATCCTTGGCCCGAATACAGTGAATCACTGGCAAGAGAAGAGCTTATCACAATCGCAGTTCAGATAAACGGAAAACGTAGGGGGGAGTTTCAGGTAAGACCTGGGGTAGATGAGCAGACTGCTCTGGCTCTTGCACTAGAGAACGTTAATGTAAAACGGTATGTTGAGGGAAATGAGATCCGAAAAACTGTTCTAGTGAAAGATAGGCTTCTAAGTATTGTTGTCTAAGTTCTCCCTTTCCTTTTCAAACAGGGCGCGCACTTCATTTTTAATGATTTTACCAAGCCGATTCCTTGGAAAAGCCTCAATTACCTTAACCTTCCGCGGTCTCTTATGTGAAGGTCTCTCCCCAAACACTGTCATCAACTGCGACGACGCATACGTCCCTTACCTTTTCGTGAGTTCTAAGGGTTTCCTCAATTTCCAGAACAGAAATTTTGTGCCCTCCACTCTTGATTATATCCTCGCTTATTCGACCCAGTAACCTGTAGTATCCGTCTTCTTCGACAGCGAGATCTCCTGTCATGAACCAACCGTCATGGAAGACTTCAGCGGTCTCTTTTTCTCTTCTCCAGTAGTGTGAAAAAAGACCGTCCCCTTTCACTAGTACTTCACCGCCAATACCTTTTATACTGTCTCTATTGAATTTTTTGTCTGAGGGAAATAATTGCCCAACGTTTCAATTGCCAGAGTTACCTGTTAATAAACCTTTGAGTTAAAGACAAACATATTTGTACAGGATAATTTTTCCCAATGATTGTTTTTGGTGTTTAGCGAAAATTAATTCTCGAAACCATTCAGAAGCTTGGAGTAAACAACCGAGGGGGAGAGGTTAAGTTGTGACCTCTATCACAGATAGCTTCCCTTGACCGAATTTGCCTTGACTTGGCTCTTATTGATGTGGTAGCTTCACTGAGTTACTAGTAACAAATTTTAATTAGGGCACTATTATGAAGCGTATTTTCCTCTCCATTCTATCAGCATCGCTGCTAACTGCTTCCACGAAAACACCTTCCTTCACTCTCTTATCCGACCTCTCTGATCAACATAGAAAGAACGTTTCCGAAAGGTTCAAGCGATTTCAGGGGAAAGAGGGTCTCAAAAGAATGGAGAAGTTGACAGCTTCAAAAAAAATCACTGAAAAGGAGTTCAGGCAATTGCAGCGTTCTTTCAGAGATGAGCAGGCCCGACGGATGCTTACAGACACACCCTTTCGTAAGAGACTCAATAGAGAGGCCCCGGACTCGGTTCAGAATCCGTCCATCTCTAGAAGAGACCCCGATCTCATCGGGCGGTGGGAAGAGATAGGTTCAGAAGAGGGGGTGTTCATTACACTCAACACTTCCGTAAGCGTCCCCAAGATTGAGCAGATTCTGGGGATGGAGGCTGCAAAAGGCGATGTGGAATTCTACGGTTCGGACGGTGACGGGGAGTTGGTGTACATGTTCGCTCTCAGGTACCTCGGCGGAGGCGTTCTTATTCTTTCAAACGAACCTTGGTTCGAGAATATTGATGACGGTGCACTCGTTTATGATCTCGTATTTCTCTATCGTGATCCAAGCATCGATTCGCCGGAAACTTTCCGGCACTATATGGATCAGGTAAATCTAAGGCACCCCACGGCGGGGTTTCTAGAGGTGTATGAGTGGGGATCCGATGAGGAAGGGACGACCATCGGTTTCGGCGGTTTGCGCTCCGATGGCGAAGGAGAAGAGGAGATGCCTGAGATCGGTGGCGGACTGATCTCACTGGTGTTTGACGGCGCTGGCACAATGACGATTACAGACTCCTTTGATCCTGAAAATGTAGATACAGATTCCTACTTTGTCTCCGACGACGGAACAGTTACCACTGGGGATGGTGATGGTCCTTCAGGAGTGGTAAACCCTGATGGTTCTGTTGTGGCGTTTATGGATCACCGAGAAGAGTCTGAGGAGGGGATGATCGGGATTGGCTTCACCACGGCCGACGCTCCAAATGAGGCGAGTCTTCAAGGAACTTATTACGGTGTGGCGATTTACCGGGGCTCGCAGGAAATTCTCGGTGAGGAATATGAACACCCTGCCGTCGACATATTCACACTCACATTTGATGGCGCTGGCAATGTAACAGGCAAGTCACTTGTCGATGAAGAGGAAGACTCGTTCGAGGATACGTACGGCTTCAACGATGAAGGATTGCTCAAGATAAGTGAAGCCATGCTTGCGGGCTTTCTGTCCGCTGACTCATCCTATGGAGTCATAGGAGAGGCGGTTCCAAATGAGGATTCAAGAAATGAGGTCGCCATTATGATGAAGGTGGGTGAAGAGAAGAGCGCCGCCAGTTTGCAAGGTGTTTTCTCACTTGGGTTCTTCTTCTACGGCGCGGAAATTGAAGGGCTCGATGTCTCCGTAAATTTTGGCTTTTCCACAGGTGTGGTCGAATTTGACGGGGAAGGGAGCTACACATCTACATCTGATGAGGGTGAGTCCCAAACCGGTACTTATGATGTATCTGCCACTGGTGTTTTGGCTGTCGATGGAGATGAGATCGGTTTTGTGGGTCCGGGAGATGATGTTATTTTTTTCGCTGCCAAGGCAGAGTATGAAGGAAATGCTGGAATTGGAGTGAAGAGGTCCTCAGGGATGACAGATGCTTCCCTCACAGGAAACTTTGCCGCCAGCTACGTTGAAGCTCGTTCCGACGGCGACGATGATCCAATCTATGTTGAGGATCATGTGACCATCGATTTCCTCGGTGTTACCGATTCTGTGGTAAATGCTACACTGATCGACGAAATCTATGATGAGGATGGTGAACTCGTCTGGGTCGAATACCGCTATCCGCCGCCCATGTCGATCACCGTAAACGACCTTAGTTTAGAAGGTTACGATCAATACGGTAATGAGGTCCATTACTCTTTCGATGGCAATATGTCGTACGGGAAAACGATCCTTCCGTCGGGGGTGCCGTTGCCGTTACCCACTCTGGGCGATTCGGAGGAAGATGATGAGGGCGACAAGGCCCTTCTCCTTGAGTTTCAGGCAAATCATCTCGGGCGAGAAATAGAAGAGTATACATATACTGATGATGAGGGATACACCCATGAATGGAACGATACCACCAACTTTGTCTGGTCAGCTAGTGATGATACACTGACGGTCGTGATTGAGAGGGAGGAATGGGATAATGAGACTGAAGAAGAGTACACAGACTATGAAAAAATGCTACTCCCTTACAGCGTTGGCAACAGTGAACTCACTCTAGGAGGAGAGTTTGAGCCGTGTGATTACTGGGCAGAAGATTATTACGAAAGCTGGGAGCAGTGCATCACCGAGGATTATCCTGTTCTGGCTATCACCTTTGTTTTCCTTGGAGAAGAATACATCGAAAATTACTATGTTGTGAGTGAAGAATCATTTGACTATAAAGGGGAGATTGTACCGCCGACACGGGCTTCTACACTTCCATTGGCCAGTTCAATGCCTCTTTTCATGCACGATATTGAAGTGGAGGGCAATCGCCTTTATGGGGCGGGGTATGCCTGGCCCGACACCGGTTATGACTACTATACCCCGTACGCCAGAATCATGGACATATCAGATCCACGGAACCCTCAAGAACTCCATTTCAAGAAGTGGAAAGAAGCGAACGATTTGTACTGGATGGACCTGAAGATGAAGGGAGATGTCCTTATCACCAATGAGGAGGAAGGGCCAAATTTCTACAGTGTCTCTGGAGATATGATTTCAACACTCTCTCGATCGTACTTGACTTTCGATGGTACGGATGATTATGTGCAGACGGATCTTAGTCTGAACACCGTTCCTTATACTATTGCCTGCCGATTCAAGGCAGATGTAAATCAGGGAGAACGCTCTCTTGTTGATACTGATATTGGTGGCCGATACGGAAATTCGATCATTCTAGGTTATTTTGATGGTGACAGTACAGTCGATGTACAATATCATAATGGCTGGGATGATTCCCCATTTGGTTATCGGACAGATACCTGGTACGATGTTGTCGCTACATTCGAAACTGGAGTCGTTAAGTTGTATGTTAACGGAGAGTATGTGGGTAGCAAAGAATTCACTCAAAAAACTCCAGACGGTTCCACAGTTCGTTTTGGAAGACACAATTCTGGCGATCCTCAGTGGTTTGATGGCACAATGGCCGAGGTAGCTATCTGGGATGTGGCACTGTCGGCACAATCGATCCAAAACCTTCAGAATAATGTAAACAGTGTTTATGATGTAACGACTAGATCAAGTTTGATAGGCTATTGGGATTTCAGTGAAGGAGCTGGTACTACAGTTAATGATCTGTCAGGAAATGGATATCATGGTACTATTTATGGTGACGCTCTGTGGCAGCATAGTAATACATATACAGCCGCAGTGAAGGGTAAAGTTCAGGGCTTGGATATGGCCCTCCACGGCAACAATCTTTACGTCCCCGACTCCAGCGGTTTTCGTATCATTGATGTTACAGTCCCAACTCAGCCATCTCTCGTGGCGGACGTTGACGTTGGCGCCATGAGTACGGATACGTGGGGCGAGGTGTTTATCACCGACATGGAAGCGACCGATTCTTATGTCTATTTCATGGACTATTACGCTGGAGCAGAAACTGATTACTGCACCGACTATAATGTCCTGCGCATAGTCAGTGCCACATCCCCCTATACGGAGGTCGGGCAAATCTATCTTGGGGAAGATGCGATCAACTTTTCAGTTCACGGCTCGTTTCTCTATACAGTCAATTGCGGTGAATTCATCATCTATGATGTCTCAGATCCGACAAACATCACAGAGAAGGCTAAACTTAACGATAAGCCGTATTTCGTGTGGGCAGGCGAAATAGAGAAAGTTGGAAACTACATTTATATGGCCAGCGGGGGCTGGTTCGGCCGTGAGGAGATTGGTGTAGATATTATTGATGTTACGCACCATACCGATCCAGTACTTGTGGCGACAATCCCCGTGGACAAATACAAGCACGATTACAACGAGGCCGATAGTACCTTGACTGTGGGCGGTTTCGAACATCCCACAAGATCCATTGAAGTGAGCGGGGGATATGCGTATATACCGCAGCAAGGGCACAAAATGGATACGGATGGAAGCGCTATCCCTGAGATGGAGGGTAGCCTTTCTGTCTATACTACAGATTTTGCTCCTCAGCCGTTTAGCCTCATTTTCCCGCCCGACGGGATGAGCATAGAGATTGAGCCTGAGAACGCCTGGGAAGACTCTATCATTTTCGCCTGGGAAGCTGCTGCCGATTTGGAAGGAAGTAGCATCACGTACCACCACGAAGTATCAGGCGATCTCGCCGATTTTTTCCTTATTTCCAGCAATATGACGGACAACAAGTGGACCATACCCCTTCATCATGTGAAGTACTATATGGATCAGTCCGGCATTGCTGTTGCCAACGGCACGTGGAATATCTGGGCCACCGATGGCGTCTCCAATATATGGTCAGCAAACGGTCCGTTCCATCTCTCCATAGATGCTACAGGATTGTCCCTGAAGAAGGAAAGTCTCATTCCGGATCAGTTTACCCTCCATCCCAACTTTCCCAATCCTTTCAACCCGACCACACGTATCAGGTACGATCTGCCTCAGGATGGAGCGGTTATTATGTCAATCTATGATCTGACCGGTAGAAAGATACGCGAACTGGTTAACCGGAATCAGCGTGCTGGATTTCACTTCACCGTTTGGGATGGGAGGAACGATGCTGGACAGTCGGTCAGTACGGGCGTCTACATCTATCAAATTTGGTCAGGTTCCTTTGTTGACAGCCGGAAAATGTTGTTGATGAAGTAAATATATTGTTCAATACGTGCAATCTTGATATAAGATTCATATCTATCAGGCATGGAATTATTTATCGCTCATCAGTCCGTTACATTAAAGTGTTTATACCTTTTAAAATCGCACTCTGTTCTATTAATTGCGAAAAAAATATTCTATTCGAATAGCCATTGATTAATCCATAAACTTAATGAATTGTTACTTTTTTACACAAATACACTAGGGAATAAACCACTATGAAAAAGGTTATAGGCATAATATTGACGCTTTCTATCTCTCTAACGATAGGGGCTGATAATCATAAACTTGGCAGAGTCCAGAAATTTACGCCCTCAAATCATGACCATTGGATGCAGATGAGAAAAGCAGCACGTACAGGCGAATTACCCGCATTTCTTAGAGAGTCGTCGAGACAGTTAAATCGAGAGAAAGCTAGAATATCAGGAAGGGTAGAAGAATCGAAACGCCAGCTCAATAGAGCGAGCAGCGATAGTGACCTTATTGGACGATGGGAGGAAACATCGTCTTCGGAGCAATTCACTTTGACGGTGGGTTCTGATCAAGAAATTCCCAATCCTCTTCATGTCTTCGGTATCGAGGAATCTAAGGGAGCAATAACTTTTGAGGATAATTCAGGTTCCGTTGAAGCCACCTATCTTCCAACCGGTTTCGCACCTTTACTGACAACCGTGAGCTTAGAAAGTCTGGATGAAGATCCGGATTTCCCTATAGTACAATTGTCCTGGTTATATATGGAAAATATGGACGACTATGTATCCCACCCTGATTCGATCTCTTTAGCTGTTTTGCATGACTCAGTCAGTTATAGCTTTGGAACAGCCGGCGGAGAACTAATGGATAACGTGACCATATACGCTGGTGATATTTTATACGATGAAAAACCTGAATACGATCTTCCAATGGTAAGGATTGTACACGGCATTACGATTAAAGATACCATCTCCGTGGAACTTATTGATCTCATGGGAAACAGTTCGACTCTCACGGTAACAGGTGAGATCAAACATGGTACAATCCCACTCATGGCTGGTGTTCAATATCCTGTTGAAGATCCCTTCGGATCCTTATGGGATGGCGATGAAGAAGATGATGATTGGTACATAGAAAAATTTTATGTTGAGTTCTTATCGGACAATACGGGGCGATTCATAAACTACTGGGAAGATCTTGAGTATGATGAGACTTACAATGATAGCTCCGCTTTTGTCTGGGCGACCTGGGATGACACCCTCGCCATCACTCAAAAGCACGAGGACTGGGATGAGGATAAAGAAGAATACATTGTCATCACTGAGACCGTAGATGTTGTATATAAAGTTGACAAGCATAACGAACTAACCATCTCACACGAATTTGATTTCTGTGATGACGAATTTGAGGATCCTCTTTCTCCTTACGCCTGCGGAGATTCCCTTAGGTTTTTTGGGCTTTTTGGTCTGAACGACGTTGAATCCTTCATTATTTCATTCACAGCTAACCACGATTATGATGGAAAGACAGGAGCCAGGACAGATTTAGTATTTAATCAAATTATGCCTGGTGACGGATCAGTAATAGAAATTACCTCTGGCAACGCATGGGCGGATTCTCTCGTGTTTGCATGGGAAAGTGCCGATCATGTTTTTGGTGACGGTGATGTTACATATGTGACTGAATTATCTGGTGATCTGGACAATTTCTTTTTGATGACCCCTAACACAACTGATAATATTTGGAAGATTCCTTATCATCACATCAAATCCTATATGGATCAAGCCGGCCTTTCAAAAGCCACTGGAAAATGGGATATCAGATCCGAAGGAAAATCAAGTGGTCTATTCTTCGATGGTGCCGATGACTATTTAGATTTGGCGAATGGAGTAAATACCAATTTCACGACAGACAATTTTGCAGTTCAAGCCTGGGTTAGAACAACAAGTGAGGCCTCACAAGGAATCCTGCTAAAAAGTAATGGTGACAACACTTGGAGTGAAAGTGAGTTTCATCTGTATTTGGATAGTGCTGGCTTTCCTAATTGGGCTGGTTATGGTAGAGATTATATCCAGGGAAATAAAAGTATAAATGATGGCAAATGGCATCACGTAGTTGTTGTATGGTATTATTCTGGTTCAGGCACCACGGGTACTGGAAAAATGTACATTGATGGTGTTGAGACTACCGCATCTTCAAGCTATAATGCGAATGGTAATGATATTAAAGAAAATAAGATTTATATTGGAAAACCTAATTATAGTGAGAGCAAAAATTATTTTCTTGGTTCATTAAAAGAAATTGCCATTTATAATGGAAGAATTACAGAAACTGAAGTCTCTGAGCTTTATAATTCTGGCTTAGGAAAATCCGCCACAACGGCTCAAGCTGACTCTATTCTTGGATATTGGCAACTTGATGAAGGTAGAGGCTCCACAGTTAATAGTGAAATTTGTTCATGCAATGATGGAACCATCCATGGAGCTTCATGGAAAAGAGTGCAATATTCAGCCAATGGTCCTTTTGAGTTGACTATTGATGCAACTGGCTTATCCGTTGAAAACGGTGACTTCCTTCCAGATCAGTTTCAACTGCATGCCAATTTTCCCAATCCATTCAATCCAACTACGTCCATAATGTACGATCTTCCTGAAGATGCTTCCGTATCGCTTATGATATACGATATCACCGGTAGGGAGATCAGACATTTGGTAAACGAGTCCCAGAATGCCGGTTTTAAGGCAATTATGTGGGATGGAACCAACAATTACGGTTATCCGGTAGGAACGGGAATGTATCTGTACCAGATAAAAGCCGGATCATTTGTACAGACTCGTAAAATGCTCCTAATGAAATAGGGATAGAAGGGGAGAAAAGTCTCCGTATTGTTCTGTTATCTATGAGTAGACATAATATATATTATGCGTATTTGTAATAATTAATTGTTTCTCTAAACTACTAAAAAGAGGCATTCAATTTCTTTAAACTTTCCTTCAGAAAAGCTTAGCAGTCCAGCTACAACAACTCCATGATTTTTTCTCAAACCGCATTCTTCGATTGAATTTCCAGAAAGTCCGTTTAGTGTTGAAACCTTGATCTCCTCAATGGAGAGCGCCATTTTGTGACCGCCAGCTACGTAACGCACCAATGATTACTGTTGTAAAAACAAGAATGGCTATCTGTAAAAGGCTTGGAATTCCCATCAAATTTCCAATTCCATCCCATCGAAGGCCAGTAAGATTTCACCGTTAAATTCATTGGAAACAGAGGATTTGATGTCTGTATCTAATATCTCAGGATAAAAATGTGTCAATAAAAGCCTCTGGCATGCCATCGCTTTAGCTATCTCACCGCACTCCGTCGGAGTCAGGTGCCCATCTCTCTTTTGACCATCGGGAAACGAACATTCAAGTATCACCGTGTGGGCTTCTTTCCCACTCTCTACAAGCTCATCACATTTATCTGTGTCTCCCGAATAGAACAGTGAGTTTTGTTCTTCTTCAAATCGATATGTAAGACTGTGGGCTGTATGTTCAGTTTTTGCTGAAGTTATTGATAAATTCCCAAGAGCAAACTTTTCCCTCTCCATTTCCATAATGTCGATGGAGACGTGGTCTCCCAATACCCAGTCACCGTATATATCCATTAATGCGTTAAAATAGTCTGTAAAACCCTTTGGACAGATAATTTTCAGTGAACGTGGAGTTTCAACGAGAGAATCATGTTTCCATGCGAAAAGGAGCGGCACAAGATCAAAACAGTGGTCTGGATGCATGTGCGAATAGCAGATTGTATCGATAGTTCGATAATCAAGGCCAAAGTCAGCCATACGTCTTATCGTACCGGAACCACCGTCCAGAAGAATGTTTTGACTACTTGCTTGAAGAAAATAGCCACTGTTTCCTCGTTTGGCAACGGGAATGAGAACACCGGAGCCGAGGATGGTGAGCTTCATTGCAAATGAATTTCCTAAGAAGGAATGTACTTTCCGAATTCCGAACGAAATCTGGGAAAATATCTGGAAATCACAGTAATGTCAAAAGAACTCAGTATAGACTCTTTTGATTCTCTATCAAGTAAATACTCAAAGGCCGCTTCAATACATCGTCGTGGTGTAATTTTGCCGCCGGTCAAATCCTTGTATGATGCCATTGACATGGTCACATTATGAGTTGTGTGGCTCCCACCTTCCTTTATTTTTACGGTAAATGTCATAGGATCACCTATTCCTGTTTCTCTGACTTCGATCATCCTACGTCTGTTCTCAGATAATTCAGCAGATGTTTCATCTCTTTCGCTTGAACATCTTCAAGCCATGAAACTGATTTCACTCCTTTTCCCGTAGAGGAGCTCTCACACCAGTCCACAAATACACAAGGATTCCACTCATGAAATTCTTGGCGAAGTTGTGAAAATACGGGATGCTCTCCTACCCTTCTATACCAGTACTTGGAGTTAAAATAATCCGGTTCACGGCGATGGAGAATAGCATGCCAGTAATTCCCTTCAGCCGTAGGTGTGTCCTGAGCGATTTTGTGACATCGGTCTATATCGTCATTCAAGAGGTGAAGTCCAGCCTTCACCAAACTCCCTTCATCGATAGCATCAATTTTATCTGAGAAATTTGGATTCCAAACTGCGCTCGGCTCAAGTGAGGGTAAAGGATCTCTATTAAGTAGGGTACCGATGAGATTCTTTTTTGACATGGACTATTCTTAATGCTTCAAGAGATCCTTCACCACATTTTTCCTGAGAATGGCCGAGGAGGTAATAACGCCTGACATAAGAGCACCTGCCACGCCATCTGTGACAATGTCCTGCCCAGTGAGATAAAGATCTTTAACGGAAGTCTGGGGACGAAGCCATTTTTGACGGAATCTTTCGGGAGAATGCTCAATGCCATAAATCTCCCCTTTATCATATCCCAGGAAGTCCCGGGTGGTCAAAGGTGTGGAGAGTTCAAGATGATCCACGTGCCCTTCGATTTTAGGAACGTTTGCGTAAACGTACTGCATTAGCCTATTTGTTAACTCACTTTTTCGCGTATCGTAATCTTCGCCACGCTTTTTCCATGAAGTATGGTCCCATGCCGAAAACATTTCGTACGGCGCTAATGTAATAGCTTCCATGGTGGCGGTCTGACCATGTTTCTCAGTCCAAGTTGGATCTTTTGCCGACGGGAATGAGATATAGACAACGGGGAACGAAGATTGAGTATTTTTAAGATAACGCTGGAGATTTGTATCGTGGTCATAACCGGGATAAATCCAGAGGTTCGTCGCTTCAAGCGCCATATTTTCTGCAGACTTGTCCATACCAATATAGAGACATATATGTGCACAAGAAGGATGCACATGATTAAGTTTTTCAGAATATCCTGAGGCTTCAGGAGCCAGTTTACCGAACGTGGAGGCAACGCCGGCGCTGCTAATCACCAATGGCGCTTGAATCTGATCTCCGTTTTCAAGCTTCACACCGATAGCTCTATTCTTGTGAATAAGGATTTCGCTTACTTTGGCGTTTACGACAATCTTTCCACCATTCTTTTTTATCACAGGGGCGATAGTTTCAGCTATCATTCCCGACCCGCCTACGGGATAATAAGCGCCGTAAAGATAATGGTTTACCACCGAAGCGTGAATTGCGAATGAGCTCTGCTTTGGTGGCAAACCATAATCTCCATACTGACCGGTTAAAACTCCGATCAGATCCTGGTTATCCGTCAGTCCTCTTAGAACGTCCCATGTCGTTTTATCGGACCATTGGAGAAACGCACGGGACATTGGTCCATATGTTAGCCCTGAGACTGTTTTTGGAAGTCCCTTGTTCATGAAAAATTTTCTGGATGCCTTCGTGCACTGCTTTATCATATCGACATATAACTCGATGGCCTTTCTCTCTTCAGGAAAGTACTCAGTCAACTGATCTACAAACTTCTCCCGCCCTGACATAAAGTTGTATGACTTATCGGGGAATACCATTCTGTCGTAGTTATCAGGCATGGGTTCCCATTGGAGTTGTTCTTCCGTGATTTCATCGAAAAGCCTTCTCAATAAAGCGTTTTTCTTCCCAACACCACCAATGTAATGTATTCCCACGTCCCATTCATACTGCCCACGATGGAACGTGTGTGTCCACCCTCCCACTTTAAAGTGACCTTCAAGCACAAGAACCCGCTTCCCTGCTTTTGACAGGAACGTTGCTGTAGTAAGACCACTTATCCCCGAGCCAATAATGATGGCATCGAACTTTTCGTCAGCGAGTTTTGATGTATATCTTTCCCAGTTTTTGACCATAATCAAAAAGTTTTCCGATAGCTCAATTCACGAAAAATATTTGTGAACACCATACGTTTCATCTTGATGATAAAGCTGAGGAGGAAGTTCGGAAGAATAGCAGTTAAACGCGAGAGAGATTCTAGCATCCTCGCTTCTATTGAGATCGACAGCATGATCAAGATCGGCAGGAAAAAGAAGCATCCTTCCTTCTTTAACAGGTATAGTAATTTTATTCTTTCCTGGAATAAAGAAAATTAGTTCACCGCTATCCTCTGGAACTTTAATGTAGAACAGGCCGGAAATAGCCGCCTCATCCTTGTGATTGTGACGACCAGTAGATTCTCCTGGCTGAGCAATGTTAAACCAGTATTCGTTAGTGGGATATCCTAAGAATTGGCTTGGAATTAAAAAGCTTTGTCCATATTCATCACCAGCAAATGAAACGGCACGATTCAACAGTCTTTCTACAGATGGCGTTAAGTAAGAATTAATGTAAACGTTCTCCCACCGACCATAAATCCAATGTGACCTAGTGCTGTGCAAATGATCAGAAGAAATCTCCAAAAGTATTTTCTGTCTGTTGACTTGTGACAAAGAAAAGTCAAAAATTGAAATACCGTACTTCTCCCGAAGGAGTTTCGGGTTTATCGCCAAAGATGGAACATTATCTTCGGGATTGAAGCTTGGCAAGCAGTCTGAGAATTTCGAGATATAGCCAGATAAGAGTTACCAAAAGGCCAAAAGTGGCGTACCACTCCATATATTTTGGAGCGCCTCTTTCTGATCCTTCTTCTATAAAATCGAAGTCGAGAACAAGATTTAACGCAGCGATGATGACGACACCAAAGCTGAATAGTATACCAAAGGTTGAATTGTTATGAATGAAACCAATGCCGGAACCGAAAAAACTCATAACGAAACTGATAAGATACAGCATGGCGATTCCACCGGTAGCAGCGAAGATGCCCAATTTAAAGTTCTCCGTCGCTTTAATAAGACCCGATTTATATGCTAAAAGTAGGGCTCCCAGCGTCCCAAAAGTGAGAAACACTGCCTGGTTCACAATCCCGGGATAAGACGCCTCAAATAAGCGAGAAACCCCGCCAAGCATCAAACCCTGAAGGACTGCGTAGCAAGGAACAGTATACATAGCCCACTGTTTCTTGAAGACAGTTACAAGCGCCGTTATTAGTCCTCCGATAGCTCCCAGAGCTATCAGTCCACCAAATCGACCATCTACTACAGGCATGCCCCATGTATATGAAGCCGAAACCATAACAATTAGCAATGAAATGGCCGTTTTGTTAACAGTCCCTTGAATGGTCATTGATTTAGTCTGTTCCATTCTTTCGAAGCCTGTAAAGGTAGATGCGGAAAGAGCGGGATTACCAGATCGAAGAGAAAGGTGCTGGTTCATTTATAATTCCTTTTAATATTTACTATCCTTGATAGAATTTACGGATCCTATTGTTACTCACCCTAATTTCCAATAATCCCTTCAACTAGCAATGGTTTGGGATAAAAATTAGATAAATATCTTAATTTCTACAGGCATTACACTTTTCTGCTTCGCTAACCATATCATTTATGGGATTATATCCGAATGTATACTTTTCATTACGTTGGTAACCGTCAAAACAGAGACATACTTCATAGTTACCGCTGAACTCATGATGAAACCGAATATTACAGCTACCTCCTCCGTAACATTCGTATCTGACATTCTTAGACTCATATGGATTTATTTCTACCTTTTCAAACATTCCGTTACCCGAATTATCCAATATAGTAATACTATCTCCAGTCAGGTTGATGAAATAAACGGATACTTTTGGTGGAAGATTTTCTTCGCAACTAATTGCATGAAGACTTATGATCAAAAATATTAATAATGTTCTTTCTCTTATCATTGTTCAATAATTGTGGCATGATTGTTAATGTCTTGAATTCTTAAAGAATAAACTCAAGTTAAACTTATTGGCTTAACTCCCTTTCACCATATGAAATTTTCGATTCTTGTTATTTATTTATCAAATATTTAAGATACCATCTGTACAAATAACATTACTCATTTTTGTATAAAAAGAGGACTTAAAGAAAACTGTATTTAGGTATCCGGTAACGGCACTGTGCTTGAGAAACTTTCTTCGCTTAATGAACTTGTCTCCGCTGCGATCAAACCTCATGTTGATTCGCGCCATAACGAATTAATACAATGATTCACCCTTTTTCAGCTTTGCATCAAATTCCCGTGCCCATTCAAAGTATTGCTGCGATTGCGGTGTTGACAGGTCAATTTCAGCATTTGCAATTTTCATCGTTGGAATATAGTTATTCATTTTCATCCACTTGACACGAGAGTCGGCTAGCTCCTGTGGAATATCCCACATAAAACAGGCGCCTCCTTCTCCGTGAGGCCCTGAAGTACGCAGATGGCCAACTACCCGGACATAGGGATAGAACAGCTTCTTTAGGAGCGGCGTCAGTTCACGGTCATCTCCTGGCCCCCATTCAAATATCGGGGACATTCCAATGTTATTTTCCACGATATTCTCAAATTGCAGAAGGACCTTCGGATGTTTGGAGCGAATCCTATGCATGGCCTGAAAAAATCCGCGCTGACTGTCGTACTTCCGCATATCCGCCTGATTTCTGTTTCGGTAGTTATTCGCCTGGTCGATATGAATGCCGTCAGCGCCATATTTGGTTATTGCGCGTTCGACACGCTCCACGAAAATATCTTGCCACGGTTTATAATCGAGCGACGTAAAGTTCGTAGTGCTCATTCTGCCGAAGCTTCCCTGACCCATTGTTGGGAACTGTGTATGCCAGGAACCCTCCTGAACTGTCCAGTACTCCGGCTGATTAAAGGATACACACCAAGGATCGAAATGTAGCACAACGTGATAGCCCATTTCATGTGCGGTGTCGATAAACGTTTTCCAACCGTCTTCACCTCCCATTTCTGGATCAGGCGCGTATCGCGGTGTAATGGTGTCATAATGACCCTCCCATCCGGGGATATACAATACCGTCTTTCGAGGATCGTAATACTTTGCGATATCATGGAGCCGCTTGGTCATCTCTTCGTAGGTATGTTTCATGTAGAAATCTTCATCATAAGGAACTTCGTGTAGCCATCCTCTCCCGCTCAGGATAACCCAAAGCCGCATATCCTTGACCCACTTCTGTGCGTCCGGACGGTGATCGAACGTACGCAACGCCTGTTTTGTTTCAATGGCTTCGTAGCGGTGCTTTTCAACCAAATCATCAAGAGAAGGGAACCATTCCATGACCCATAGATGTGTATTGAACCAGGTACTCTCATAAGCCTTCCAGAGCTGTGACGTGAATGTTGCGCGCACATCATTCTCCCGTGCTTCCAGCAATGCTGTCCAGTAGGGGATCGGGAATTCCCTGGATCCGAGTGACATCCAGCGGTCTCCAGCCTGGAGCGCGAACACCTGTGCTCCATTAGTCAGCGCCCCTCCGCGATTTCCGGGGACTGTCAGATCGGTTTCCCCGCTGTAAGTCATCATCTTCCCCTGCGGCAAACCATCGACTGTCACTCTGATCGAACGGATCATATCCGGAACCTGCGCACGGATATCAAACATCATCCGACCTTCACGAGGCGGATCCGCGAACTTGTCAATTTCTATTGGCGGAGCGTTCCAATCTTCTAATTTTCCAGCCCAGGACTCGAGGAAATTGCCGTACCGGGGATCCCCGAACCATACCTCAACATATCCTTTAACGGTCTCACCGGAATTAACTTCGACCACACTCTTTCCAATGAATTTTGTCAGCTTACCCCGTAAGCCTGGATAGTCGTGACCACTGGATTCCCGTTTCCAGGCATTCAATGGAACGGTATACGATACGTTGTCACAGAGAATTTCGACACGAAATTCAAGGCCCTGAAAGGCGAAGTTGCCGGGACCACCTGGACCATTACTGCAGGATAAAAAAAGGCCGAAAGATAGTATGATGGTGGTTTGTTTTCGACACAATTTCTTCATTCGTCCTCCCTTTATAGTAATTAATCCATTCAGTTAGATGGTAAATAGGAAAACACTAAATAAGAATTACATATTGGTCATTCTTCAAAATCAGTTTCGTTTACCCATCTAGCACTTTTACTTGAAATTAAACCATTCACATAACGCTCATAGAAGTTTTGGTGTTTGACGTCTGCGTATAAGTATTTATCAAAAATATCTCCATTAGCAATAATTCGTGGGTCTTTTTGTTCTACCAACCTTGCTATCAATTCTTTATGCATCCTTTGTTCAATCTTTTTGTATTCCTCTGACCCAGCTAAGTTTATTAAACAATGTGGATCATCAATTATATAATAGAGTTCTTTTTTGGGTCTTTTTGAAAATGATAAATCCCAAAAAGTTGGATTCAACCCATACCTCTTGCGATTTAATATTAGTGTCTTTGTTGGACTTCCGTCACAATTTAAATAACCAGTCTCGGGGTTTCCAGCTGGCCATCTATCAGATTCAAAGTTTACTAAATAGAGAAAATTATGTGTTCTTATTCCACGGATTGGGTATCCCAAGTCATTTGGTCTACCCACATCATGTCTTTCTTTTCCAACTAAGATGTGGTTTCTGTGATTAATATTTTTTGAATCTCTAAAAATATCAATTATACTTTGACCTTCTAGCTCTGCCATACCAGATTTGCTCCAGCTGATTCCTGTTGCCTCAAGTATTGTAGGTACGAAATCAGCAAAGCTGATGAAATCTTTAATGACTCTTCCAACATTTTTTATACCATTATTCCACATTATTGTAAGTGGGATATGGTTTGAAGCATCGTAGGCCTGCCCTTTGGCTCTCGGGAATGCCATACCGTTATCAGCTGTAACAATAATTATTGTATTATCTAATTCTCCGTTTTCATGTAAAGTTTTAATCATTTTTCCCAAATGAAGATCGAAGTAGTTTATTTCCAGCGCATAATCAAGAAGATCATTTTTGACCGAATCTGAATCTGGGAAATAACTTGGAAATTGATTTATTTCATCGAATTTTGTGTTCAAGTGTTTTTTACCTGATCCATATTCGAATGAACGATGTGGCTCCAAAGAACCGTACCAAAAAGAAAAAGGTTGATTTTTCTTCTTATTTTTTAAGAATTCAGAAAAATTACTAGCGTAATCAATATCAGAAATTCCCGCTGTAAGTGGCACCGTTTTTCGAAAACTATAATTTTTTCCAACAAGTTCTCTATTTATTCCACCTTTTGTTCCAGTAATTCCTGGAGCAAAACCTTTTCCGGTATATCCAGTATGATAACCATTATCCTCTAATGACTCAAATATTGATTTGAATTTCTCTGGAAAATATGGCCAATGATTTGCTGCTTCTTCAAGCTGCCAACTATTTCTTCCAGTCAAAAGTATCGCTCTAGATGGAGCACATTTAGCATTTGGAGTAAAAGCATTTTCAAATAGAAGTCCTTTACTAGCAATCTCATCAAAGGCCGGAGAAACTATCCATTTAGCTCCATAAGCGCCCATATGAGGAAATGAGATATCATCAGCCATTGCAATAAGGATATTAGGTCTATTCGAATTAGTTTCAGTTTCATTACACGTAATGAAAAGAAAAGGGAGAAAACATAATTGAACTCTAAAGTATCGAGTTTGAAACATAATTTATTTATTACCATTTTCAAGATTTAAATGTTTTGTGAATATCTCATAACCATCGAAAGAGTCATTAATGAAATTCATCCTGACTTTAAGTAAGTTATCTTTTCCAGTTAACCATTGATCTGGAAATATTTTTTCTGATATATCGATATCATAGTCAGTTTTTGTTTGATCTAAAACCGCTATAGAATTAAGAATAATATTTGCTTCGGTTGGATTCTTAGATTTTTCCATTAGATATATAAACATTTTTTCTTTACTCATATAATTCGAATGTGCTAGAAATTCAGAGGCTCTCAAAGAAACTAAAGTCTCTTCATCTTCAAAGAATATTGTTTCTGCATAGTTTAAAAAATATGCAGCTTCTTCACCAAAGTTTGAGCAAACAATTAAAGCCCAATATCTTTCCCAAGGATCTTTTGATAATAATGCTACTTTAATATTATCCTTTACATCAGAAAATGGTTTTAATGATAGGTCAGCAATATTAATAATCTTAGAAATTCTATCTTTATTCCTTTGACCAAATTGAACCGGATTATCTGCACCATAATCTAAGAAGTAACTTTCTGGGAAAAAGCCTAGATCAGGCATGTCTTTAAGATGATTTGTTAGTTCATTACGCAGTTCGATTAATATTTCATTATAGCTATTATCATTGGACAAATTATTCACTTCATAAGGATCTGTGTCCAAGTTATATAATGATTCATTTGGTTTTTTGGAGAAAAATAATTTTTGAAACTGATTGAGTAAATCTGCATTATTCATTATTAGCAATTCTTGATATGCTAACATCCTGTAGCGGTAAAAATTAAAGAGACCATCTATATTTAAAGTCTGATAATTACGTATATACTTATATTTTCCTTTACGAAGTGACCGAACAAAATCATATTTTTCATCAAATCTATCAGCATAGCCAAAAACATGATTTCGATTATTTAATTCTGTCTTTGATACACCTTTTCCAAGGAATGGTTTTCCATCGATACCAGGAGGTATATCTATTCCAGCTAGATTCAATACTGTTGGAGCCATATCAATAAATGTAACAATCCCATTAATTCTATTTCCTTTTTGAACTGGCACAAGATGCTTCCAATTTTCAGGAACGTAAACAATTAACGGTACCTTTAAACCACTTTCATAAATATAGCCTTTGCTTCTTGGGAGTACTCCCCCGTGATCGCCAAAATAAAATACAAATGTATTATCCATAAGTCCTTGAGTTTGAAGATCATCTAAAAAATTCCCAATTTGAATATCTAATTCTGTTATAAGGTCATAATGTTTTGCAATAGTATATCTAACAATTTTTGTATCTTGTAAATATGGAGGTACTTCAATACTATCTAAAGATCTCTTAGTGAAATGCTCCAACATTTCTTTGGAAGTAAAATGAAGTTTTCCCTCATGAGTAATAGCAAAGTTTTGAACATGGAAAAAAGGTTGATTCTTGTTTCTGTCCTTATAGGTTGCCTCAGACGAGGATTCATCCCAGACATTATCGCTTTTAACTATATTATAGTCTTCCTTGTAATTATTTGATGTATAATATCCAGCATTTCTTAGATAACTTGGAAACATCTTGAGATTAGAAGGCATAGGAACCAATTTAGTTTTTCGGTGATAGTGAGCCCCAATTCTTGGAGCGTAAGCACCCGTTATTAATGTACTTCGAGCAACAGAACATACTGGGCCTTGTGAGTATGCATTTTCAAATACCAACCCGTGTTCAACTAACCTCTCTAAATTTGGAGTATAAGCTCCTGTTTCATTATATATATGATAAAGATCTCGTGAATTATCCTCACTGGTAATCCATATAATATTGGGTCGATCTTGATCACCTATTACGATAGAATTAAGAAGTAGAAAAAAACTATATCTTGAAAAAGATTTCAACATATAGATTTTATTTAGTTAGAGGGTATATTTCAATGTTTCGAAATTCGACAGGATGGCTTTCAGCTTGCAAAGAAATATATCCCCCATTAAGCATCTTATTAGTATCAAATAGTTTCTTTGCTTCTTCATCATTTTCATCATATTGAGGTTTTGAATAATCCAAAACTAATTTCTCATTGACTTTATGTTTAATTAAAGAATTTCCGTGCACTTCTATTTCTACATTTACCCATTGGTCACCGTGATAAGTTTCTGAATTAGAATCAGTGCAATGTTTTGTTATAAGTTCCTCATTCATGACAACATTGGTTCCGGGGGTACAGACATTTGCGGTTGATCGGTTATCAATTCCATTACCTCCTAGAAGTTGTATTTCTATTGACACTGGAAATTCTTGTCCTATATCCATACTTTCTGGAGATTGAGAATGTACCATAATTCCACTATTTCGATAGGCCCAGTTTGGACCTCCTTTAACTTGTTCACCTAAGAATCGGTATTCCAATCTAAGAATGTAGTCAGAGAAAGGAGCTTCATAAAAAATGTGTCCGAATTGACGATTGAAATTCTTATAGTTATCATATGAAACTTTGAGGACATTATTTTCTACTTTAAAGGTTTCATTAAAATTGTCATCTAACTTATAACCGGCTATTTTAATTTTCCATCCATCAAGATTTTTCCCATTGAATAAACGAATCCAATCTTTTTCTATTTGATTTTTCTGTCCCATAAGACTGGAAATTATTAATAACAGATAAACTAATGTTTTTCGATGTTCCATTATTTAATAGCTTCTCCTTTCTTGATGTAAGTGTAAGTTCTAGATATTTTGTCGCAATTGACTTCCTCTTCATCGGATACATTAAGATTAAAGTAGAAAAATACATTATTCAATTGTATTTATAATCATAATGTCTATTATAGATAATAGAATAAATATCTTCAGTTAAGTGCCAATAAAGACTATTGTTTTCATAATTCTCTTACTCGAGGTTGCAGAACTTTTAAAGAAGCATCTTTTGTTGACTTTTTAATAATAATTGGACCAAGACTAACAGAATGTTCCTTAACTAAATCAGATATATATTTTTTGTTTATCCATAGCTGATGACGTGAATTATGGACTCTGATTCTATAATGATTCCATTCACCAAAATGAAAACCAGATAATCTTGCTTCATTTGAATTAATTTTTGGTGAGATTATTGATTCTTCTGATAGATTTCCATAGTTAACACTTAATTGAATTAATGAATCAACTTTTATATATGACTCAAACTCAAAGTTTTTAAATGATTCTATACTAGATAGCTGTGTCTTAGTTTCATCAGCAAGATAAACTCCCCCGTTTTTATTTTCTATTTCATTACTCCCAAAATTAAAATTTGAAGAGTCGTAAAACTCAAGTGATTGCCAACGATCACCGTCTCGCAATCCAATTAATTGTTCCTTCATAATGTTCTTTATGAAAAAGTAATCAGGATCATTTGACAGATTAACCCATTCGAATGGATCATTTTTGTGATCGTAGAGTTCCTCTCCACCGTCTGAAGTGAGTGAATAGCGCCAACGTTTATCTCGAACTGAAAAATGTGGGAATAATGATCCATCATAAATTTTGTGTTGAGAGTGATTTTTCCCAGGTATTGATGTAATTGCAACATCAGGACCTTCCCAATTTCCATTTTCTGGATCCATTATTATTGGTACCAAGCTATGTCCTTCAAGTTTATACTTATTGGTTTCAGCGTTAGGATTACTATCAAGACTAAATAGTTCGTTGAAGGTTGGGTAAATGTCAATCAGTGAGACAGGTTGATTAGAAGTTTTACCCTTGGGGCTACCGGGGACCCCCGCAATAATTAACGGGATACGTGTTGATGGTTCCCAAAGGCTTCCTTTATATAAGAAATTTTTTTCTCCCATATGAAATCCGTGGTCACTAGTTAAGAAAACTATTGTGTTTTGACTAAATGGACTTGATTCTATTGAATCCAATATGTTCCCAATTTGATCATCTATAAATGCAACACAAGCCATATATGCCTGCAACCATTTGCGAAACAAATCCTTTCCTTCATGTCGAAATAACATTTTATATCTTCGAAATCCATATAATGATTCATTTCCTAGTGCTGTCGAAACATCATTTAAATCATTTACATCAATCTTAGGTATTTCAATGGAATCAATTGGAAATCGATCAAAGTATTTTTTTGGTGCGTAGAGAGGTGTATGTGTCCTGACCAAACCTGTAAAAAGAGCAAAAGGCTTTTCATCATGCTTTCTAGCAATTATTTCACTAGTCCAATCAGCACTTAATTCATCTGGCATTAAATCCCGGTCTTCATCATTAATATATCGCCAAGGTTTACCGGCCAAACGCCAACCACTGTAACCTGGGATTTCTTTTGTTTTATCCGCTGGCCAAATGGGGATATTTGAAAGTGGGCCAAAAACATGTTCCCACTTATAATCCATATCAGCATCTTCTCCATGATATAAAAATAGCTGCTGAGGATGAGGAAGCATTCCGTTGAGTGATTTTCCATCCCAAGGGAACGGACCGATATTCCCTTTATGGCCAAATTCATCAAATAATCCATCTTGATTGCCATGGTAGATTTTTCCAGTACCGAAAACTTTATATCCTCCATTTCTCAAATTTTGATTTAGAGAAATTGATTCTCTGTATACACCGTTATCGCGCCAATCTTCGAACCAATAAAGACTCGAAGTCTGGGGATAAATTCCGAACATCATGCTTGCACGTGAAGGGGCGCAGAGAGGATTATTTGTATGTGCATTTGTAAAAGTAACACCTTGTGCCTTCAAGCGATCAATATTAGGGGTCGGCACCAATGGTTTCCCATCTGGTTGATAAGGCAAGTCATTTAAATCATCTATAATAATAAAGATTACATTGAGTTTTGTCTCAGGCTGTCCCCAAACCAGATTTGAATTTCCAGAAAAACAAAAGATGTATATTAACAAAATTTTTCTACACCATGTGGTAATGTTACTCATCCCCTACCTACATATGGCATCTTTGTGGCTATGACGGTCATGGATAGCACATTTGCATCCAGAGGAAGTTTTGCCATATACATAAGAGCTTTTGTCACGTTATCCACACCCATGGTATCTTCCTGTTTAATTGAACCATCCGCTTGAGGAACCCCGGTAAGCATTTTATCTGTCATTGAAGTAGATGCATTGCCAATATCAATTTGTCCGCAGGCAATGTTGTACTTTCTACCCTCAAGGGCGGTTGATTTTGTCAATCCGGAAATCGCATGTTTTGCTGAGGTATATGGTGCTGAATTCGGACGTGGTACATGTGCTGAGATAGACCCATTATTGATAATACGCCCACCTATGGGATCCTGCGTTTTCATATAAATAAAGGCCTCACGTGTACACAAAAAGGCACCAGTGAGGTTAGTATCTACCACAGCTTTCCAATCCTTGTAGACTATATCTTCGAGAACATCTGGAGGACCCGCAATGCCAGCATTGTTGAATACCAAATCAATTCGTCCGAAATGATCATTAGTTTTTTTGAACAGATTCTTCACAGCAGACTCATCGGTTATGTCTGTCGGAAGAATAAGACTTTTCCGGGATTTTTTTTGTGAGAGGAGAGTGGTTTTTTCCAGCTTTGATTTTTCACGTCCAGCAAGAACCACTGAATACCCTTCATTTAGCAAGGCCAGACTGAAGTTTCTTCCTATTCCGGAGCCGGCGCCTGTTACTATTGCCACAATTTGTTCCTGGTCAGTCAACTGTCAAATTCTTCTTTCATGAATAATTTAATAACATCACTAATGGAGTTATCTTTCACAAATCCCAGGTCCAAAGCTCGAGACGTATCAAAATCGATGGGCCAAGTCTGCACCATATTGTAGACATCTTCATCAATACTTGTTTCTATCAAATCAAGAATTTCTTTACCCTTAAGTTCTTTCATTCTTTCCTTTATTTCGCTCACGGATGTTTTCAGACCAGGGAGGGTTACGATACGATTATCACCAAGCAAATCTGAGTTAAGGCTGGCACCAAACATAAAATTCAAAATCGCCGCCTCTGGTGATAGTATCCATATCATAGTTTCGTCAGGGACAGGACATGTTGTAGTATGGCCATGAAGTGGTTCGCGTATCATCGAACTGGCAAACGATGAATTAGCCGCATTGGCTTTTCCGGATCTAACCATGATAGTTGGCAGACGCAGTACCCTGCCATCGATAAATCCTCTTCGTGAATAATCGTTTATCAATAATTCGGTGATTGCCTTTTGTGTCCCGTAGGAACTTTGAGGAGTAGTATGGGTATCATCCCGGATAATGCTCTTTGTCGCATTTCCCCCAAAGACTGCGCAACTGCTAGCAAAAACCATTAATGGTTTGCGATTCTGATGCCTGCATATTTCCAAGATATTCATAGAAGCTTTTAAGTTAACGCGCATTCCCATATCAAAATCTCGTTCAGCTTCCCCACTTACAATCGCAGCCAGATGAAAAATGGCATCGTAAGATGATTTTAAAAGATTATCAATTAACCTGTCGTCATTGATATCGCCATCTATGATCTCTAATCTTGGATCATTAGGAAGCTGATCCGTACCATGCTTATCGAAAACGACCAACCGCTTTATCTCCCTAGGAGCTTGACCGTTAAGAGACAATTCCCCTTCTTGTAATAATCTGGAGGTTAATCTTTTTCCGATAAAACCCGTACCCCCTAGAACAAGAACTTGCATTTGCACGAAGTTTTATCTGAAAGGAAGAATGGTTGAAACTATAAGCACGAGAATAAGCCCCACCACAGCAAAGGAAGCTAGTATTAAAGTCCAAGTTTGTAGAGTTTCTTTCTCCGTTAGACCAGACATTTTGGCCACAACCCAAAACCCGCTATCATTCATCCATGAGATGAAACATGATCCAAATCCAATCGCCATTAGTACGTATATAGGGTGATAAGGTAGATCGATAGAGGTTCCGATCAATGCTACCATGATACTGGATGTAGTGATCATGGCTACAGTACCAGATCCCTGCGCAGTTTTCATAACAGCGGCAATAATCCAGGCTAAGAAGAGGTAATGGACTTGGAAATTAGCAGTTGTAATTTTGATGGCCTCGCCGATCCCACTGTGTTTAATCATCGCTCCATATGCTCCACCTCCACTTGTGATCAAGATGATAATTCCTGCTATTTCCAGAGGTTTGACGATTCTTTTCCAAAGCTCAGATGAGCTCAAATTCAATGTTTTTGCCCAAAGCAATAAAGCTATGGCTGTACCAAGTCCCATAGCAATATTTTTATTCCCCCAAAAGGCCAACCAAGCGGGCAAGGTACCATACAACGCTTGAACAATGGAAGCAGAACTTATGAGTATGATTGGTGATACAATAGGGAGAACACACATTAGGAGACCTGGGCTAGGTTTAGATTCTAAGGCATGAGATGTTCTAATACGCACGGGTATATTAAATTTTTCATTCATCCTCTTGGCAAGATATAGTATAACAGTGGCTGGAATGATGCCCATAAGAATTCCCGTCAAAATAGTTACGCCGAGTTCTATTTGAAAGGTTTCTGACATTATTAGCGGTCCTGGTGTTGGTGGGACTAGGGTATGCGTAATCACGGCTCCACCTGCAATTGCAATTACATAAAGAATGTAGTTTTTCCCTGTTTTTAAAGCCATAGTGATAGCCAAAGGAATGAGAAGGAAAAATACTGTGTCAAAGAAAACTGGTATGGAAAGTATAAATCCACTTATCAACAATGCCAATGGAGCTCTTTTTTCACCAAGGAAAGATAATAGACTATTGACGATACGTTCAGCAGCTCCGGACTCCATCATGGCTGCCCCAATTATGGCCGCTAGAGCGATTACCCATGAAATTTTACCCGCAACAATTCCAAATTCGATCATAGGTACTTCCACAGCCCTCACTATTCTAGAAAAGTTTTCAAGAGAAGGTAATTCATCTGATATTAATCCTACGAAAATGGCTGCTAACATCAGGGCGATGAATGGATGAAACTTATAATGAGAGATTAGGGAGACTACTACGATAATGCTCGATATGAGAACGACAAATGGCCAATATGGTGATGATACAAGTGAATCCATACTAAGGAAGTACAGTTAAACCGATTTGAAATTAATGAGAGTCTCTAGAGACTTCTTGACCAGAACTACCTTTAAGATAATCGAAATCACAACCTAAATGAGCTTGTTCGACATGTTCAACATACATTCTCACGTACCCTCGTGTTTTTTTGGTAGCTTGGCTAACATAGGTTTTTCTTCGTGAATTAAGATCTTGGTCAGAGACATGAAGATGTAATCTCTTTTTTGGTACATCTAGTTCGATTATATCCCCATTTTCAACTAATCCCAGGGTACCACCTATTGCAGCCTCTGGTGAAATATGCAAAACTACAGTTCCATAAGCAGTCCCGCTCATTCGACCATCTGAGATTCTCAACATGTCAGTGATACCTTTTTTAATTAGCTTTTTTGGCAGATCCATATTTCCTACTTCAGCCATCCCTGGATAAGCAACGGGACCGACATTTTTTAACACCATTACTGAATTTTCATCTATCTCTAACATGGGGTCATCAATAAGTCTATGGTATTCTTCTATTGATTCAAATACCACTGCTTTTCCTTTGTGTTGCATCAACTTTTCAGATGCTGCTGAGGGTTTGATAACGGCGCCATCAGAACATAAATTTCCTTGGAGAACAACAATTCCAGCGGTCTCTTGAAATGGTTTTTCATACTTGGATATGACCTTATTATTATAACAAATCGCCGATTCACAATTGTCTCCAATAGATTTCCCATTTACAGTTAGAGCATTGCTATGAAGTTGATCATCCATTTCCTTTATTATCACTGGAAGGCCTCCAGCATAAAAGTAATCTTCCATTAAGTAATCACCAGATGGCATCAGATTAAGTAATAAAGGCATCTTGCTTCCTAAATCATCAAAATCCATTAGATCAAGTTCGACGCCTACTCTACGAGCTACTGCTAACAAATGAATTACATGGTTAGTGGATCCCCCAACTGCAGCATTTATCATAATTGAGTTCTCGAAGGCTTCACGCGTTAGGATCTTTGACATTTTTATATCTTCTTTAACCATTTCTACAATTCGGTTGCCTGACAAATGTGCTAAAACCTTTTTTCTGGAATCAACGGCTGGGATTGCGGATGCTCCTGGCAATGTTAATCCTAATGCTTCAACCATTGTTGCCATAGAAGAAGCAGTTCCCATTGTCATGCAATGACCAGCACTTCGGGATGAACATATTTCCGCCTGATTTAAATCTTCAACTGAGATTGATTTTTTTTTAATCTCTTCGGATAGTTGCCATACTAAAGTTCCAGATCCCACATTATTACCCTTCCATTTCCCATTTAGCATAGGCCCCCCAGGAACTACAATAGTGGGCAAATCAACACTAGCTGCTCCCATTAAGGTTGAGGGAGTTGTCTTATCGCAACCAGTCAATAACACTACCCCATCAAGTGGATTCCCCCTAATTGTCTCTTCAACATCCATACTTACTAAATTCCTCCAAAGCATGGTAGTAGGTTTCATAATAGTTTCACCAAGAGACATTACTGGGAATTCTAATGGAAAACCACCAGCCTCATAGACACCCTTTTTTACGATGTCTGCAAAATCCCTTAAATGACCGTTGCATGGGGTAAGTTCAGACCACGTATTACAAATACCGATAACTGGACGACCATCGAACATATGATCAGGATGGCCTTGGTTTCTTAGCCAACTTCGATGCACAAATCCCATCTTATCCTTTCCGCTGAACCAAGTAGAACTTCTTAATTTTAATGTCTTTTTACGCATGTTTTTATGATCAGTCATATCCTATTCTCTAGACAAAAAGTATACCCCACTGTTTATTTTAAAAGTACGAGATGTAATTTAAAAGTTAAATTAAAAACTCCTCGCTAAAGGAGCCTGATTAAGGTGAGCGTACTTAGTACGCCCGACAGGATTCGAACCTGTGACCTCTTGCTCCGGAGGCAAGCGCTCTATCCAGCTGAGCTACGGGCGCAATGTGGGAATTTAATATCAAGATACTCTCAAGTTAATATGGAACGTTCCGCTGCCTCAACAGTATTTTCCACAAGCATGGCAATAGTCATAGGGCCAACACCCCCGGGGACAGGAGTCAATGCTCCGGCAATGCCATCCACCGAATGAGCGTCAACATCACCAACTAGTGAATAACCTTTATCAGATCTGTCGTCCACTCGGGTAATGCCTACATCAATAACAACTGCTCCATTTGAGATCATTTCACCGTTAATCAGACCTGGAATTCCGGCTGAGGCGATAAGTATGTCAGCTTGTTGAGTATAAGATGAAAGATCATCGGTTTTGGAGTGGCAGATTGTTACGGTAGCGTTAGCATCTCTGCTCTTGGCGGAAAGGATGGCCGAAATGGGACGGCCCACAATGTTGCTTCTGCCCACTACTACGGCATGTTTTCCCATCGTTTCGATACCATAATATTGTAGGATTCTGAAAATCCCTTTTGGCGTACACGGAATAAATCGGGGATTCCCGTAGCTGAGCAGCCCCACATTTTCAGGATGGAAACCGTCTACATCCTTTTTTACACTCACCGAACGCAGTACCGCGTTGCTGTCTATACCGTCAGGTAAAGGGAGCTGTACGAGGATTCCGTGGAAACGGTCATCATTGTTGAGTCCCTT
This sequence comes from Fidelibacterota bacterium UBA6931, assembly GCA_002448795.1. GTDB lineage: Bacteria > Fidelibacterota > Marinisomatia > Marinisomatales > S15-B10 > S15-B10. The sequence goes on along the minus strand of DKAH01000004.1, from coordinate 13,123 downwards.
AATTTCAGAAACAATTTCTTCACTGGTACTTTTGCCAGATAGAAAGAATGTTTTAGAATTCAACCCGAGCTTTCTGAATTTTCTCATTTTACTTCTCACATAAACCTGGGATGCGGGGTCACTCCCTACAATCACAGCGGCAAGCGTCGGGATTACACCATTTTGAGCAAGGGATGAAATTCGCTTTTCCAGATCAGAATAGACAAACTGAGCAACTTTTTTACCGGAAAGTTTTTTGGTTATTACAGTGTCGTGAGTCGGCATTCACCCCGCCTTCGTCAAGAGACTGGGATAGTTTAATGGGCTATTAGACTGGAGCGAGGTTCTCGTCAAGAAGATCGATGAGAGATGAAGCCTTTTCTTCAACTTCATTAATCACATTATTCCTCTGACGTTTTTCTGCAAAATAGTCATCCGTGATGCTCATGGCGGCAAGGATGGCAATGCGTGCGGTCGATTGAGAGGATGGAAGTTCCTTCTCAACCTCTCTCATTTTCTGATCCACAAACTGGGCAACATCAGCAATATAATCCGCTTCCGCCTGAGCTTTTACGGTGTATTCATGTCCAAAAATTGATACTCGAGCCAGATTATCTTGATCTTCCACCATGGTACCTCCTGACAGTTAGCTTAATCGACTTTCTCGATAAGTTTGATAATTTTCTCGATTTTTTTCTTCACTTTTGCTTTCATCTCATCAGTCATTTCGCTACTGCCGGATGCCCGAAGACGCTTAATTTCATGAGCGGCTTCTTTAACTTTATTTTCCAGTTCTACAAATGAGGGGAATATTGGTTCCATGTTACCTTAATTTAGCTCCCAGGATGGAGGATGTCTCTGAAATAATTTGTTCAACGTAACCATCAACATCTTCGTCTTCAAGTGTCCGCTCATCTGAACGAAAGGTGAGCGAGAAAGTTATGCTCTTCATTCCCGCTTCTATTTGGTCACCCTCGTAGAGATCATACAGCCGCACGGTGCGAAGAAACTGCCCCCCCATTTGCTCAATGATCTTTTCTATATCGCCGGCTGTAACGCCGGCGGGAATGGTGAGAGAGAGATCGCGGTGGATCCCCGGAAACTGGGGCAGTTTCACGAACGGAATGGTTTCTCCTCCTGAATCAAATATATCAAGATTAAGATCAAAACAAACGACAGAACTGTCAACCTCATAATGTGACAGAATTTTCCTCTCCACCAACCCAAAAGTGACTACAGGAGTACCGCTCACCTGGTAAACTAAGGCGTCCGCCAGAAGGTTGCTTTTTTGATCAACAGGAGCAAATAAACCGTCCAGACTGAATTGACCGGCAAGGTTCTCCACAAGTCCTTTCATTAGCAGCAGGTCAAAATGAAGCGGTGACCCTCGCCACTCCTTCCGCTTCCATAACCCGCAAGCTACTCCCGAAAAAAGAGGGAACTCGCGCCACTTTTTATCTTTTTTCTGAAAAGCCTTGCCGAATTCAAACATTGCCAGATTGTGCTCACCACGCCTTTGATTATACCTAACGGCTGCAAGCAAGCCTGGCAAAAGGGATGGACGAAGAACGGACATGTCCCTGCTGAGGGGATTTGTCACAGCTAGACTGTCTGAAGTTACAGTTCCAGCCTCATCCGCGCTCATTAAACTGTTCGTCACCACTTCGGCGAAGCCGATCCCGCTGAAATAATCTCGAAGAGCATCTGCCGTCTTTTCCTCGTCATCAACAAAAGATGTAAGATCTCCTGAATAGCTCACTTTTGGCGGTATCCTGTCAAAACCGTATATGCGTCCAAGTTCTTCGATCAGATCAATAGGTCGTTCAAGATCTGGACGAAAGGATGGTATCCGGCAGTTATAATCGTCACCCTTTTTCGAATGTTCAATACCGAGGCCATCGAAAGTTGATGAAATAAATTCATCATCAAACTCGACTCCAATGGTGATGCTCGCTTTTGATGGGGAGAAAGAAACCCTAGCCGGCGTAATGTTTTTGGGATAACAGTCAACAACGCCTGCAAGACACTCTCCCCCGCATATTTCGATGATTAACTGGGCTGTTCGGTCAAGGGAAGCATGGAGATCGTCATAGTCCACACCCCGCTCAAACCGCTTTGAGGCTTCCGTCGACATACCAAGCAGTTTTGATCCGCGCCTAATTGTAACAGGATTAAAGTAGGCACACTCAATAAGAAGATCAGTTGTGGTTTCAGAAACTTCGGTATTCTGCCCACCCATGATACCGGCAAGTCCAACCGGTTTTTTATCATCGCAGATGAGGAGATGATCTTTAGAAAGAGTCCTCTCTTCACCATCAAGTGTAATGAACTTCTCCCCTTTTTGTGCCGATCGAACCGTGATTGTGCTGTCTTCAACAAGAGCGAGATCAAATATGTGAAGCGGGTGACCAAGCTCCAGAAGTACATAATTTGAAATATCGACCACACTGTTAATGGACCGTATACCGCACTGCTCAAGCCTTTTAACCATCCAGCGTGGTGAACTAACAACGGAGATTCCTTTCACAACCCGCGCCCCATACCGGGGACACCCCTCTTCATTCTCGATCTTTATTTCCACCGCATCAGAGGCTGCATCTGATCCTTCTGAAAGGACTGCCTTAGGATTTGTAATTTGTTTATTGGTAAGAAGTGCAATTTCCCTCGCCACCCCAAGGTGTGACATACAGTCGGGTCGGTTAGGGGTCAGATCGATATTGAATGTTTCACCCCCATCAAATACCGTTGTTTCAAGTCCCGCACCGGTAAGCTTGTCGGCGAGCTGTTCAGGAGTCTCCATAAACGATACAAAATCCTTAAGCCAATCGATGGAAACTATCATACAAACTGCCTCAGAAATCTCACGTCCCCATTGAAGAAAAGGCGAATGTCATCAATCCCATATTTCAGGATGGCAAGACGCTCGATCCCCATCCCCCAGGCGTAGCCCGACCACACTTGGCTGTCATACCCTACTTTTTCCAAAACGGCTGGATCGACCATGCCACAGCCAAGAATCTCAAGCCACCCCGTTTTCTTACACATAGAGCATCCTTTCCCCTTGCACATCATGCAGGAGATATCCACCTCGGCGCTTGGTTCTGTAAAGGGGAAAAAACTTGGCCGAAAACGAGACTGGACTTTCTCTCCAAAAAACTGGCGACAAAAGTATTCAAGTGTCCCTTTCATTTCCGCTAGAGATACATCCCGGTTCACATAGAGGCCTTCAATCTGGTGGAACAGGCAGTAACTTCGAACACTCACAGCCTCATTTCGGTAGACCCGCCCGGGGCAGATAACGCGGACAGGCGGTTGCTGATTTTCCATTACATGAATCTGCGTGTTGGACGTGTGAGTTCTTAATACATCATTTTCGGTGATGTAAAATGTGTCCTGCATATCTCGGGCAGGATGATGTTTGGGGAAGTTGAGCGCTTCAAAATTGTGGTAATCATCATCGATTTCAGGACCATATGCGGATGAGAATCCTATGGACTGGAAAATCCGTTTCACCTCCCGCATGGTCTGGGTAATGGGATGGAGCGAGCCAGAAGGGAACTCATCCCCCGGTAGGGTAAGGTCAAAACTGTTTTCAGCGCTTTCATGAGATGCTGACCACTCAATCAGTGAATTAAGACTTTCGTGAAGTTCTCCCTTGAGTTGATTAAGCATCTTTCCCATTTCCGGCCGTTCACTCGTCGAAACCGATCCCAGTTCATTGAAGAGAGAGGTGACCTTCCCCTTTCTTCCAAGGTATTCGTGTTTCAGTCTATCAAGTTCCTGAAAATTCGTACCGTCCGTGGCGGAAATTTCCTTCTCGAAATCTTTTCTAAGAGAATCAATACTGGATTTGAGGGACATGGTTAAGTTCTCAATGATTGAAGTTAATTGTCATCTTTTGGAGGATAAAATAAAATCCGCCATTCATCAAAGCGGATTTTATTAGACAAGACGGTATGTCTTATCGAAATCAGACGCTAAATCGAAACTGTGAATTGGCGACTTTCATGTCAGGACGACACGGCCACTTTGACCACTTCCGCAAAAGCTTTCGGTTCTCTCACTGCAAGGTCGGACAACATTTTTCTGTCAATCTGTACGCCATTGCTGCTAAGACCAGAAATAAGTTTGGAATAAGTGGTGCCGTTTAGTCTTGCAGCGGCATTGATTCGGGTGATCCACAGCTTTCTGAAGTCCCCTTTTTTGCGCCGTCGGTCACGATAATTGTAGAGCATGCCCTTCTCAAGGGCCTGTTTCGCTGTTCTGTAAAGACGGCTTCGGGCACCGTAATACCCTTTTGCTTGCTTAAGGACTTTCTTGTGCTTCTTCTTCCTGGCGACTGAATTTGTTACTCTCGGCATTGCTATTTGATTCCAAGCATTTTTTTCACTCGGTTTTTATCAGCGTCGCTCACTGCTCCACTCTTTCGAAGCACGCGCTTCCGATCCATACTTTTCCTTGAAAGAAGATGACTCTTGTTTGCCTTATTCTTTTTTACCTTGCCACTACCCGTTAGGAAGAACCTTTTAGCGGCACCCCTTCTAGATTTCATTTTTGGCATAATGGATCTCCTAAATGGAACACATAACAACAGAGATTCGGCGCCCTTCGAGATCGCCCCGCTTTTCAACACGGGCGACATCCTTAAGAGCTTCAACAATCCGATCAATCAAATCTTCGCCAAGGTCCTGCCTTGCCATTTCTCGTCCTCGATACATAATTGTTATCTTTACTTTGCTTCCGTCAGCGATGAACTTTTTGACCCGTTTGACCTTGATTTCAAGATCATGATTACTAATTCGGGGACGAAATCTAACTTCTTTGAGACGAATAACATGCTGTTTTTTCTTGCTTTCCTGGTCCTTTTTCTTCTGGTCATACTTCAGTTTTCCGTAGTCCATGATCTTGCATACCGGCGGGTCAGAACTTGAGGCAACTTCAACAAGATCAAGTCCGGCTGAACTTGCTGATTCCATCGCCTCCTGAATGGCGACGATACCCATCTGTTCTCCTGATTCACCTATTAATCTGACCTTCGGTGCCCTAATTCGCCCGTTTACTCTAATCTTATCTATTTTTGCGATGACTTGTGCCTCCTACGTTCATTTATTTCACTTCTTAACTCACTGATTAATGCTTCAAGTTTCATCTGTCCCTGATCTCCCACAAATCTTCGGCGAACAGAAACCTCTTTTGATTCCATTTCTCGCCCTCCAACAATCAGCATGACATTTGTTTTTTGAGTTTCGGCGTTTCTGATTTTGGCTCCTACTTTGTCGGCCCTTTCATCGATCTCCACTCGAAGTCCTGCCGATTGAAGTTTTTCCAGCACCTCAAACCCATAGGGTGAAAATTTTTCCGATACAGGTAGAATTGCCACCTGCGTCGGTGCGAGCCAGAGGGGAAAATCACCGCCGCAATGTTCAAGATAGACGCCGAGGAAACGCTCGATCGAACCCAGAATGGCCCTGTGGATCATGACAGGCTGCTGGTGTGATCCGTCCTCAGCCACATACTCCAGTTTAAACCGTTCGGGCAGAGTAAAGTCCAACTGAATGGTGCTCAGCTGATGATAGCGGCCTAAAGCATCCTTGGCATGGAAATCTATCTTTGGTCCGTAGAATGCCCCTTCACCCTCCATTTCCACATAATCAACGCCGTTCTCTTTGAGAGACTTAGAGAGGATTGTCTCAGTTTCCTGCCATAAATTTGCATCACCGAGAGCTTTATTAGGCCTCTTGCTGAGCTCCACCTTGACACTTTCGAATCCGAATGTTTCAAACACCACATTTACCATACCAATGAGAGACGTGATTTCGCCGGTCACTTGCTCCATTGTACAGAAAATATGGGCATCATCCTGGCTGAAACTCCGAACCCTTGTCAGTCCTGAAATAACGCCTGCCTTCTCATAACGGTGAAGACGGCCAAAATCAGCAATTCGAACGGGGAGATCACGGTAGGAATGAAGATCAGAACCAAACAGGATTGCATGGCCCGGACAGTTCATCGGCTTAAGTCCAAACTCCCTCTCTCCTATTTTCATGTGGTAGAGATACTCCCGGAACAGTTCCCAATGGCCGGACTGTTTCCACAGCTCAACGTCATACACTTGGGGGGTGACCACCTCCCGGTAGTCGTACTTCCGGTAAAGCTCACGAATAAAATTTTGGAGTTCATTGTATACAATGGCCCCTTTAGGAAGGAAAAATGGGCTACCCGGTGACAATTGGTCGAAAAAAAAGAGGTCAAGTTCCTTCCCGAGTTTTCGATGGTTCCGCTCTTTAGCCGCTTTTATCTGCTCCAGATAGGCGTTGAGATCATCTTCATTGTAAAAGGCGGTCCCATAAATCCGCTGAAGCATTTTGTTGTTTTCGTCACCACGCCAGTAGGCACCGGCAGTATTGAGAAGTTGAAAATACTTGATCATTCCCGTGGTAGGAAGATGAGGACCACGACAGAGATCGACGAAATCACCCTGCGTGTAGGTGGTAATTACTTCCTCATCTTCAAAATCGTCTATCATTTCTACCTTATACGATTCATTCTGCTTCTTAAAAAACTTGCGTGCCGACTCACAATCCACCACCTCCCGCTTCACAACAAAATCCTCTGATGAAAGTTCACGCATTCGATTTTCGATTTTGGAAAGGTCGTCTTCACTGAATGTCGTTTCCACATCAAAGTCGTAATAGAATCTGTTTTCGATAGCCGGCCCGATGGTCATCTGCGCCTCAGGGAAATATTCCTTTACGGCCTGCGCCATGAGGTGTGCTGCACTGTGCAAAAGAAGGGCATGCCCTTCGCGGCTGTCGGCTGACACTGGCGCAAGTTCCGCATCAGACTCCACACTCCTGTTCCAGTCCCACATCTGCCCGTTTACCTTAGCGGCAACGGCGTTGTCAGTCAGGGAAGGATCTATGTCGTGGAGAATGGAAGATACAGATGTATTAGACGAATAAGTTCTCGGCTCGTGGCCTGCGACCTTTACGGTGATCTCTTTCATACAAATTTATCATTATTAAATCCATCATCGGTGGGCGATACTGGACTTGAACCAGTGACCTCTGCCATGTCAAGACAGCGCTCTAACCAGCTGAGCTAATCGCCCTCGGCGGTGGCGAATTTAGAATTACACTCGTCGGAAACAAAATCTTAACAGGATTCCAAACTGTCAATTCATGGACGGATCAAGAGTGGAAACATAAGCAACTTGATCGGACAGAACATGTAATGCTTTCAGGATCACAGGATCATCATCGAAAGAGGATTCAATTCTGGCAGACAGCCCTCCAATAACCCACGACATATCCCTCTCAAGCATTAAACGGATCTCGTCGATTTCTTCTTGGAAAAGCTGACTCCTGTCGCTGGTGTAATAGTTCCTCAATACGGAGAGTGAATGTTCAATCCGTTTATCGGAGTCGGCGGCATCACTAAGTATTTCCTCAAGCTTGTCCAGTTCCTTCTGCCCTTCGGAATTTAAGTTGATATTTTTTGCATCAAGAAAATCGTTGAAGTCCAGTAACATACCATCGGTAATTGTGACTGGAAAAGTCAGATTGTTTTCTTTTTGATACCGGCTGCTGAACTGGAAAAAGAGTCCCCTCCGCCACGCTTCCCGAGTCAGAGAAGGTATCCGGTCCTGCTCCACAATGAAATCAGGCTTAATTCCGCCACTAGAAATAACTGTTCTACCATTGTTCGTCGTGAACACTGAATCATCACCCGCTGCATCTGATGCGACATCTCCCCTTAGATAGTCCGGTTTCTGAATCAATCTTCCCGATGGGATGTAATATTTGGCCGTCGTCATTTTCAATGTTCGAGTGTTGTCCAACTGAAAGGCGGTCTGGACAAGTCCTTTACCAAATGAGTTGTTTCCCACAACGATTCCTCGATCAAGGTCCTGAACGGCACCAGCCACGATTTCGCTTGCCGAGGCGCTCCCCCCATCTATGAGTACAGCTAGACGCACTGAAGGATCGATCAGGGGAGGTGTTTCCGATTTGAAGCTCCTTTCAGACGCGTCGGTCCGCCCGGACATTGAGACGATATCTACATCCTTTTCAACGAACATATCAACAATTTTGACCGCAGCATCCATTAAACCGCCGGGATTTCCTCGAAGATCCAAGATGATATTTTCCGCTTCCTGGTTGGCAAGACTTCTCAGTGCCTTACGCATCTCACCAGACGAGTTTCGGGAAAAACGTCCCAACCTGACATAACCGGTATTGTTATTGATCATTCCCGAATAACTGACGTCCTTAACCGTAATCATGCTTCGGGTTAAACTATAGATTAAATCATCTTCTCCCCATCTGCGGATGGTCAGATTCACTTTTGTCCCTTTGGCACCCCTGATCTTTTCCGCTGCCTCATCCATATTCATTTCGCTGGTCAGATAGTCATCTACCGCGATGATCCTATCGCCCGTCATGATTCCGGCTCGCTGAGCGGGAGAATCGTCCATGGGCGCGATCACCGTAAGCGAATCATTTCTGACACTCAGTTGAATACCAACGCCGCCGTAATTCCCCTTTGTGAGAACATTCAGCTGGTGCCGATCATCATTTACAAGAAAGACAGAATAGGGATCCAGTTCAGCCAGCATTCCGTTAATTCCAGCTGAAGCGAGCTTCTTCGGGTCAATCTTCTCGGCATAATCTGTCATGACGCGTTTATAAACTTCATAGACGAGACGCCAGTTTGATGAGATTTCTTTATATAAATCCGATCGTGCAACGGACACTATCATAAGTAGTGCCGCCCCAATCAAAAGCGTCCGTTTAATATTCTTTGTCATAGTATTAGCTTTCTTACATGAGACAATATTTTTTCGACCAAAAGTTCTTGTGCCATCTCTCCATTAAGAACAATATACCTGTCGGGGTTTTCTTCCGCAAGTGCTGAGAAACCATTCCTAACTCTTTCTAAAAAATCTGTTCCAGACGATTCCATCCTGTCTCTTAAACCCGTCCCAAGCCGATTCATTGCCGATTCTACAGCAATATCAAGCAAGAAGGTTATATCCGGTACGGCTGATTCAAAGGCCAAACGGTTGATCGCTCTCAGCCACTCCAACGGCAGACCGCGCCCAGACCCCTGATACGCCAAAGAAGAGTCCACATAGCGATCACAAAGGACAACTTTACCCGACTCCAGGTTTGGGATTACAGTTTCTCTCAGAAGTTGTGCTCTACTTGCGGCCATCAGAAGTGCCTCGCTTTCATACGACATATCCATATTCCTCGGGTTGAGCAAAACTTGTCGGATTGCTTCAGCGATGCGAGTGCCACCCGGTTCTCGGAAGACGGAAATTGAAATTCCGTCATCAGTAAGGGCTTGGGAGAGGAGGTTAATCTGAGTTGACTTACCACATCCGTCAATGCCTTCAAACGTAAATAAAAATCCTCTACCCACCCTTCAACTCCCGGAGTCAAAATGAATTTTTTCCGAATCCTTACCTACAATGATTGTCACTTCGCCTCTCGCTTTCCTGGACGAAAATTCCTTGACAGATTCAGAAAGTTTTCCCCTCCACACCTCTTCGTGTACTTTTGTCAACTCTCTGCAGATAACCACTGGGCGATCACCCAAATGTTCATAGCAATCTTTCAAAGACCTCAGAAGTCGCTCCGGGGACTCAAATATGATTATGCTCCTTTCCTCATCGAATAGCGTCTTCAGACGCTTTGATCGCCCCTTCTTTTTTGGTAAGAAACCTTCAAATATGAATCGATCCGTTGGAAGTCCCGAGGTCACAAGGGCGGAAAGCGAAGCAGACGCACCGGGAATGGACACAACATTAATTCCGTGAGCAATGCACTCACGGACAAGACGGTAACCTGGATCGCTGACCGATGGGGTGCCGGCGTCACTGATCAGAGCGACGTCCATTCCACTTATCAAAGTTTCAATGGTCGAGGGGATGCGCCTTGTACGATGGTAATCATTATAGCTCAGCATGGGAGCAGATATCTCATATTTCTTGAGGAGTTTACTGCTCCTGCGAGTGTCCTCCGCCAATATGAGATCGATGTTTCGCAGAATTTCAACGCCACGATAAGTTATATCTCCAAGATTTCCAATGGGGGTGCTAACGAGATAAAGTGTACCGATCGTCGTCTCTCTTTAGCCCCTCGCTTCGTCGAGGCTCTTTTTGACAATTGACAGCCCACGGTCAATCTCATCTGTGGAAATATTCAGAGGAGGACGAAATCGGACGGTGTGCACCCCACTACCCATAATAATGGCACCGTTATCGATGATACGGTCTAGAACCTTGTCTCTTAATGATTGGGTGGGCAGATCAAAAGCACACATCAAACCGGCACCTCTGGCGTTTGACACGAGGTCCTTGTACTCATTCTGAATTGCGATCAGGCCGTCCATCAAATATTCACCGGATTCCGCCGCTCGGTTCACCAGATTTTCCTCAGCAATGACATTTAGATAAATTGTTAACCGAACCATATCGGTGAGATTACCGCCCCAGGTAGAATTGATTCTGCTTGATTCCCGGAAGACGTGCTTTTCAACCTCATCGAGACGAGGAGAGGCGACAAATCCACAAACCTGGGTTTTCTTACCGAAACACATCATGTCCGGTGCAACGCCGTGGTTTTCCCATGCCCACCACTTTCCCGTAAGTCCCATACCGGTCTGTACTTCATCAAAAATGAGCATAATCTCGCTTTCATCACAGATTTGTCGTAGGGAGCGTAAGAACTCCGTACGAAAATGATGATCCCCACCTTCTCCCTGAATCGGTTCAATAATCAGCGCAGCAATATCTCTACCATGCTTAGTAATGGTATCCTCAATTTCCTGAATTGCCGCGGACTCCAGTGACTCAGTGAGTTCAAGATTTTCCTGATTTAGAGGAAACCTGACGGCGGGATTACTGATCCTTGGCCAGTCGAAAATCGGGAAGTGATCAGTCTTCCTTGGATCGGAGGTATTGGTAAGAGAAATGGTGTACCCTGCTCTCCCATGGAAACAGTCCTTGAAGTGGACAACCTTGGATCCACCGCTAGATGAGGATTCAGCATTCTTGCGGACTTTCCAGTCAAAGCTTGCTTTCAGTGCATTCTCGATTCCTAGGGCTCCCCCCTCAACAAAGAAACAATACTTGAAGTCATCGGGGATCGCCGTTGAAAAAAATGTTTCCAGGCATTCGGCGAACTGAGTGGTGTAGATGTCAGAATTGGTTGGTTTATTCAGAGCCGCAGTTGCCAATCTATCCTTCTCTTCCAGGAGCTTTGGATGATTGTATCCAACAGGAATCGAAGCAAACATGGTGAAGAGGTCAAGGTATTCCCGGCCGTCCCGTCCATCCACCAGCCATGAACCGTGGCTCTTTTCAAGATCCACTATGGGAGCGTAACCATCGGTAAGAATATGTTTTCCAAGATATTCTCGAACGTCTCCCGGTGATATTGTAATCATTTCAATTCATTTCTCTTTAAAAATCGCCAAACCTGATGCCTTGAGCAAGGGGCAGTTCATCGCTCCAGTTGATGGTATTGGTCTGACGCCTCATGTAAGCTCTCCAGGCATCTGAACCAGATTCTCTTCCACCGCCCGTCTCCTTTTCACCCCCGAATGCACCACCGATCTCTGCGCCGGAAGTACCAATGTTTACATTCGCAATTCCACAGTCGCTACCGCGATGTGAAAGAAACTTTTCTGCATTTTTCAGATCGGTCGTAAAAATTGCGCTACTTAGACCCTGAGGAACATCATTGTGATCATCAAGTGCCTCCTTTAAGTCTGCGTAGGGAATCAGATAAAGAATTGGTGCAAATGTCTCTTCTTGGACGGTGGCGTAACTGTTGCGGGCTTTTACAATCGTGGGGCGGACATAGAACCCTTCCCCTCCGATCGACTCTCCACCGTACAAAACTTCTCCACCTTCATCCTTTACCGCATGTAGGGCTTCAAAATATTGATCCACCGCGTTCTGATTGATCAATGGTCCCATGAGTGTCGATTCTGACAATGGATCCCCAATCTCCACCTGACTGTAGCTTTCAATAAGCTGAGAACTGATTGCATCAAAACGATCCTCACGAATGAAGACCCTTCTCGTCGAAGTACAACGCTGCCCGGCCGTTCCCACTGCACCGAAAAGAATGGACGGAATAGCCAGTTTCAGATCTGCAGTTTCATCCACAACAATGGCATTGTTACCCCCGAGCTCGAGGATGGTTTTTCCCAGCCTTTCGCCCACTATACCGCTAATTCGTTTTCCCATGGCAGTGGACCCAGTGAAGGAAATGAGCGGTACACGACTGTCAGCAACGAGGTGATTTCCAACAGTCCTTCCTGAACCGATAACAAGGCTGAACACAGGGGGATACCCTCCCTCTTTAAGTACTTTGTTACACATATGCTGAACAGCAATGGCACACAGTGGAACGGAAGATGACGGTTTCCACACCACCGTATTCCCGCATACCGCAGCTATAAAGGCGTTCCAAGACCAGACGGCAACAGGGAAATTGAAGGCCGAGATTACGCCCAACGGGCCCAGTGGATGCCACTGTTCATACATTCTGTGAAGGGGCCGCTCAGAATGCATCGTAAGACCATAAAGCTGACGTGAAAGTCCAACAGCAAAGTCAGCAATATCAATCATTTCCTGAACTTC
>DKAH01000004.1:0-184 GCA_002448795.1 Fidelibacterota bacterium UBA6931 | reverse complement strand
ATCATTTCCTGAACTTCTCCATCGCCCTCCTGCTTGATTTTTCCCATTTCTATGGCAACGAGACTGCCGAGGGAATCTTTTTTATTTCTCAGTTCCTCGGCCATAAGCCGTACCATTTCACCTCTTTTAGGCGCCGGTACCATTTTCCACTCTTGAAAGGCTTCTGAAGAAGAGTTCATAACGG
>DKAH01000019.1:55920-59194 GCA_002448795.1 Fidelibacterota bacterium UBA6931 | reverse complement strand
AGGCTGAGCCTTTCCCTTCGTCAGGGTGAGGTCGCTGTTCAAAATGGGGAATGAAATGGAGAGACTGTCTGTCCCCTTATTGAACCAGCGCACCTTGGGGAACGAACCGAGAGGAGTAACAGCACCGGTGGTAAAAGCAGCGGGAGGGGTCGTATCGAGATAGAAGGCGCTGGTGTCAGCCACAGTGGCAACAGGATTTCCCGCAAGGTCGGTAGCGTTGAGTCTGAAGGTAACATTACCGGTGTATCCTGTTTCAGATGGGAGCGAATTGATGGTATAGGTCCAAATGGAGTCAGCACTTTCCGAAGCGGTAAAGCTCGTGTTCCTTAGAGTGGAGTCTGTGGCATCCGGCCAATAAACATTGAAGGACGGCGTTGCCTTGATCTTTTCGTTGAACTGTGCCTTGATGTTCAATTGGTCCTCCCCTTTGCCAAGCTTAGTCAACTGCGTCTGTGACACATTAACATAGACCAATGAACAGGCAGGTGCCTTTGTATCCACGGCCACAGCATTGGCAGCTGAGATAGAATTAGCCTGCCCTGGAATCACCAGAGTAGTATCCATAGTGTTTCCGGCAAGGTCTTTAATACCTCCGCCATCAAGCGTGAGTGATTTCGTATCCACATAGTCCAGATCTGCGTTATTCTGTCCGTCAGCAATGAAGTACCTGAATGTCAGCGCTTTGGAAGCTGATCCTGAAAGGTAAGAAACTTTTGCGTCTGCATCACCCGTTTCCAAGGTCAGTTTGGGCGTGCCGGTGACATAGAGATTCTCCGTTCCATAAACCACCACATCGAGGCTGTCTCCCGCTTTGTAATAGCCGTTGGGCGTGGTGACGGTAACGGAGTCCACCGTGGGAACAACACCATCAATTACCAGGTCTTTGAGATTGGATAGAGAATTGGTGCCGCCTGGAGCTATCGCGTCAGGGTACCAATCATTGCCGGCCCTATCCTCAATAATCCACCACCTCTTGCCAGTCGAAAACCAAGGCCAAGTATCCAAATAATCGAGGTCCAGCGATTCGTGGTTGTCGCCCACGGTGTAGTTGAAGACCAGTGAATCGGTCCCGCTTCCGCTGACATAGACGGCTGTACCATCCTCAACGTCTCCCGTCTCAAGTTGAAGGAGCGCCATATCGTCCGCTGTATAGTTGTTAGGATTTCCGAATCCGCCGAAATACACATCTTCATCCACGTCAACAATAATGGAAATGACATCTCCCTTTTTGTATGTCCCGTTCGCGGCCGCGGATGTGATCCGTTCAACCCCCGGACGGACGGTGTCAATGATATATGTCACATCATTGGCAAGGGAATTCCCGCCGGCAACAGCAGGGAGAGTAAGTGTGGCGTCGTTCCCCGCTTTGTCTCGAATGGTGCCGCCGTTTAGCGCAAGCGACGTGGTCTCCACATAGTCAAGGGCCTGACTTGCCTCGGGGTTATCAGGTACGTAACGAAAGCGGAGGGAACTTCCCCGGTCGTCATAATATGCAGCAGTTGGATCGGTAGCACCGTCTTCACGAGTATCCACAGTTAATGTGGGCGCTCCACTACCGGTGGTCACGGTAACGATGTCGGCCCCCGTGGAAAAATCATCGGTGAAATTGATGTGAAAAAAAACGGAAGAACCGTCACTATAGTACCCTTGAGCACTGCCGGTTGTAGAACCATCAGCAGCATCTTTTGTTACAGAAACAACCGTTGGGCCTGCGGTATCGACTGTGAGGCTTCTTGCACCCAGAGAGTTGGCGGCGCCGACTGTGGCCAGAGTAAGGGTAGCATCATTGCCGGCGGCATCCTTTATTGTTCCACCGTTTAGTGCCAGCGAATTCGTGGCGGCATAATCGAGGGTATTAATGCCGTCCCCCGCCGCCACGGTGTAGTTGAAGGACATTGAATCGCCACCAACAGTAGTGTTGTAAGGAAGAACCGTAGTGGAACCGTCAGTTTTTGTCATGAGTGTTAATTGAGGTGTCCCGCCGGCGGTGGTGACGGCTACATCTTCACTGAAGTCAACATAGACGACAATAACGGAATCGGCCATCCAGTGAGTATCAGCGTCACGGTTGCTGGTGACGAGCGCTACGGTAGGCGCAATACCGTCGATCACGATGGCACTATTCTTGGCGAGGTTTTCGGCGGTACCATCAGTTGGATTGGGCATGGGGAGAAGGGAAGTGTTTCCAGCAAGATCTGAAATCGTACCTCCATTTAATTTGATGGAAGTAGTCGCCGCGTAGTTCAGATCGGCGCTGGCATCACCTGCGGCTACCGTGTAGTCGAAAAATAAAGTATCGTTCCCCGAAGTGTTGGATGAGATTGCGGCGTATGGGGCAAGGGAGTTATTCCCTGTTTGGGTGGCCAGCTCAAGAGTGGGAGTTCCGCCGACTGTGTTGACAGTTACCTGCTCGGAAATGACCACACCGATCCTGATCACATCACCTGCCTTGTAGGTCTTATTGTCAAAGCTATTCCTAGTGTCTACTTTAACTACTGTAGGTGCTGTGGTGTCGATGATATAGGTATTTGTATTTGCTGGCAGAGCATTAGCGTAAACAATCGCGTTATATGAAGAATCATTTATTGTGCCGCCATTCTCTGTAATTGTTCGTGAGAAGGTGAGACCGTCCGCATCAGTATCACCGGCTCCAACTGTATACCTGAAAGCCAGTCTTCCAGTAGCCAAATTACTGCTTCCGATATGGTAATCAGCGGTCACATTTCCGCTAGTTAGGGTGAGGGCTATTTGAGGGGTTCCGGTGAGCCTGATTCCTTCATTATCACCTCCATTTCCATTCGTCACCTGATAAACAAAATCAAGATCATCACCCTCATTGAAATAGCCATCATTTGTGGGAAGGGAAAGCGCTGTACCACTAATTACCGGAACAGTTGGGTCATATTTAACACTTGTACCATCCGTAATACTAGCCTGAGTAATATTGTTTGTCGTATTGCCAGCAAAGTCCTCAACAGCATCAATATCAAACGTTAATGTTGACTTGGTTCCTCCCGTCATGGTTGCAGTCATGGTTACTACTGTAGGAGCCGCACCGGTTGGTGTATTCCCACCAGCAGCATTAATACTCATTATGCTACCGGTGGCATCAGTATCACCATCTAAATTTTCATTGGCGGTCAATGTTACAACTATCTCAGAGCCAACTTTGGCATAACCCTCATCAGTGCACTCATCATCATCTGTGTTGCACTTAATACTGAGTGCATTAATCCCAGGCGCCGTCTTATCATAGGTAACAGTGGCAGGCGCT
>DKAH01000019.1:51785-55604 GCA_002448795.1 Fidelibacterota bacterium UBA6931 | reverse complement strand
GGCGCCGCTGCAGCCCCTGTCCCAGCTTCGGCAGTCACCTCAGTCATTACATTACCATGAAGATCAGTAAGATTGATGGTAAACGGAATAACCCCCTCAGTCTCCGTTCCCGCCATGGTGTAAGCGGCTGTATATTTGGCATTATTAGTATTTTCAGTGATATTGCCGCCAGCCACAGTCGCACCAGCAATAGTCACAGCCACCGAACCGTCAAGCGTGGTGGACTCATTGGTATCGTCGAAAACTAGGGATATTATATCACCCGTAGTTGCATAATCGTTGTTTTCATTATTTGACGATATAGTGACATTTTCCATGACCGGTGCTGTCTCATTATAATTCACCGCACTACCATCAGTAGCATCTGTTGCCTGAGTACAAGCATTTCCTGACCTATCAAAACAGTCAACTGTCAGAGCTACATCGGCAGCTTCTGTATGGGTGTCCGCTGCCATAGCCACAACGCCACTCCATGCTTGCCTATTGGCACCTTGCGTCACTGTTGCGGCGGAGCCGGAAATAGTCATTGTTGGTGATGTATGTAAATCTTCATTTGAGGCAATGGTTACAGTCACATTATCACCGGGCTTTGCAAGAGCTGTATTTGTATTATTGGACGCAATACTGACAGTATTAATTGTGGGCGCCGTTTTATCATAATAAAGCTGATTTGTAGGGGCAGTAGTATAATTGGCTGCCATGTAGTTCCCAGCTAAATCGACAACTGACGTACCAATAGCACCTGTATTGGCTGTAATTGATAATGCCATCAATGCATTGTTGTTCTCGTTTCCATCGAGATCGCGAGTATAGCTCCAATTGGATGCAGGGGCGGTACCGGTGCTAGACATCGCCTGACCTCCAATTGTTATTGTCGGTTTTGAAGAAAGGTTCTCCGAAAAAACAACTGCAAGAGAAACTGCATCAGCAGTGGTGACATATCCGTCATCCTGGTCGTCCTCGTTGTCTGCATGGGTATCCGCCATGGTTGCCGACTGAACCGCTGGTGCTGTGTGATCTACCGTTACTGTCGTGGTGCAATTAGTGCAGGCATCAGCTGAAGTCTTGGTACTGCCCTGGTTTCCACTGTCATCATAATAAACGATAGATATTGCCGCGTTCCCTTCATTTGCCGCTGTCGCGACGGTATATGTGGAAGTCCAATTATTGCCCGAAGCGTTGGTTGCACTTGCAGCTTGTCCGGCTATCGTTACGGCTGGGTTGGGTGAACTGTTGCCATTACCGGCCCATCCGGTCGCAATATCCTCACTGGAAGTATATGTAAGAGTTATAACATCGTTTTCTCTTGCATACTGCCTGTAATCTCCTCCCAAGCTATTATTACTAGAAATAGTAACGTTAGATAATGTTGGCGGATTTATATCGTGAAAGAAATAGTCAGTATTATTCGGAGTTTTCAGTGGAATATCTGACGCACCACAACCATTACACTTTAATTTGAAATAGAGTTTATTATTATCTGTCGCCTCCCATGTTTCATCACCTGTGAAGCTAGCAAGTTGCGCATGGGTAAAACTACCCTGATAGGTCGCAGCATTGGTCCCTCCCATTTGAATCTGCCCTGGTGTGTTGTTTGCTCCTGTAAAATTGACGGTACTCCAATTAGTATTGTCATGGGAGGCCTGAACAAGATAATACTGATTTATTTTTCCCTGTGTTGAGCTACCACCCGTTGTTTGTTCAACAGTATATGTAAAGCCTCCATTATTCGTTGTAGCGGCAATGAGATTATAAGTTGTATCACCCGCGTCGTTTCCAAAATGCGTTGAATAAATTCTGTTAGCATAAGCATCATTATTCAGGAGGAACATTATAGAAACTAGCCTGAAAACGTAACTAACATATTTGAACTGATAGCCTGGTCTTATCATCATTTCATATACAGTTTAACTAAACTCTCAGTCCATTTCGTGTTATGCTTATCTTTACTCATGCTAGAAAGTAAGCCCCAAAGCCATAAAAGCGTCCACCCATGACATGTGGGTGCCGGTGGTGGTGAGTCCGTCAGGCACGTTGTAGGCGGCGGTGGCACGTACGCCAAGTCTCAAGTCCATCATATCTCCCAGGGCCACACCGATGCTTTGTACGGCCATATAGGCAGGAGAAGTTCCCAACATTCCCATACCGAGGCGAAGGTTCGCCGGTCCAGATGGAATGGTAACAACGCCAAAGAAACCGATACCGCCGAACTTCCCATTCAACGGTAGCACATCTTTGCTTTCGATTATCAATCCTGTCTCATCATAAGTGAAATCGTAGGTTCCCACTTCCGCACCAACACGGAAACCGATGGGGCCAAGAGAGAGATAAAAGGGAAGGTCAACGCCGACCCTTCCATTGGGAACCCCGAGCCAGGGCAGAAGCATGCTGTTGCGAAACGTGGGCATTCCACCCGATACAGTGATTGTGTATCCCCGCCGTGTGTCTCCTTCAAAGTCATCATCAAGCGGGGACGCTTCGAAATCATCAAATCCAGCCAGACCTTCCTCATCAAAGCCTTCTACATCCAAGAACTCCTCATCACCAAACTCGTCCCCCTCAAGTGGAAAATCCTCTTCTTCGAGAAAGCCCTCCTCGTCCAGAAACTCATCGCCAAATTCCTCTTCAAAGGGATCGGGTTCTTCTTCCTGAGCAAAAGAGGGGACGAAAGCAAAGGCGACCCACAGAGCGGTGATAGTGATGAATCTTCTATTTACCAAATTGTTCACAGTTCGAGATTGTAGACGACGGTAAAGAATCCTTCAAACCATGTGGCGCGGGGCCCTGCTTCCTGCAGCTGTTCCGGCGCTGTCAATGTAATGGTGGCTCTCGTCCCTATCTTGAAGATGATATTGTCGGCATAGGGAATGCCGAAACTTTGCCCTACAACAACCGCCGGCGAGCTGCCCAACAAGCCGACACCGCCGTGCATATCCGACGGTCCAGCGGGAAAAGTGACCATTCCGTAAACACCGACACCACTAAACTCGCCTCCCTCTGGCAGGTAGTTGATGAATTTGTAAGTGACCACTTCAGCCCCAAACCGCATTCGAAGGGGCCCGAGACGGAAGGTGAATGGAAGGTCTGCGCCAAACCGGACGTCAATCATGGAATTCCAGGTCATCAGTGTATTGTTTACAAAGGCGGGCGAGGCAGCGGACAGACGGGCGGTATAACCAAAATTGATGGCCTCTTCTTCAACAATTTCTTCAAGGAACTCTTCTTCCATCGGTTCTTCGTCAACAAGGAAATCATCAAGTTCATCCCCGAAATCGTCTTCGGGAAATTCATCATCAAATAGCTCTTCACCCTCGTCGAAAAACTCCTCATCCTCATCAAAGAAGTCTTCGTCAAAGCCCTCCTCTTCTTCACTCCAGATGATGGCCTCACCTTCCTCTTCCTCCTGGGCATGGATCGGCACAAAACCGACTACCAAGGTCAGAAGAAGAAAAAATAGCCGTCGCTTCAACGAAGCGATACTATACCAATCCGATGATATGTCGTGTTGTTCCAATTTGTCTTTCCGTCTGAACGTACCTTACCTCTTCTCGTCGACAGACGCTGTCAATTGAGAATATAAAATCACTTTAGAGAGAAACCAAAGAATCTGGGGCATATTGTTTTGAGACAAAAAAGAGGTGATTTCTTTTTGCTGTGGGAAAGCCTTCCGGTAAATTTGCGGGTTCGTTACCGACACAATTGGGGAGTCGTCTAACGGCAGGACGCCAGGTTCTGGCCCTGGTAATTGGGGTTCGAATCCCTGCTCCCCAGCAGATTCATGCACCCGTAGCTCAATTGGATAGAGCGTCTGGCTACGGA
>DKAH01000019.1:0-51489 GCA_002448795.1 Fidelibacterota bacterium UBA6931 | reverse complement strand
ATAGAGCGTCTGGCTACGGACCAGAAGGTTGGGGGTTCGAGTCCTCCCGGGTGTACACGGCCCGTTCGTCTAGCGGTCAGGACGCCGCCCTCTCAAGGCGGTAGCAGGGGTTCGATTCCCCTACGGGCTACAACTCACCTTCAGGCAGTCGTTATTTAAGAAAAATGACTTTCGTCGAGGCGAAAGATTGGGATGTCTTAACACGAATGATATATAATCCTGAAGGTATTCCCTCCGCCTTCCACGAAAAGGAATGGGTTCCCGTGTCAAAATGTTTGGAATACGCCAGCCCTGCAACTTCCTCTCCCATGGTGTTATAAACAATTACATCTGCCAAAATACCTTCTGAGATAAAAAAGGAAAACTTGGTTACACCGTTGAAGGGGTTGGGATAAGCATCAAATATTGTTATGGCCGATGGTTGAAGGCGTGGGGGAATATCATGTTCTATCGATGCGGTCGGTATTACTTCGATTAGCTCCTTGATCTTTTTCTTTATGGCTGTTTCGCTGAAACCGTACGCCCGGTATTGAATCACCATGTTGTGATCCAAAATGATATTCATGGGGACGTAATACTGCACGCCGGGCTGAGAACTCCCGTCCCATGCAAATTCGTAGAAGAGATTATAGTTTGAATCATCAATGAGTGGGTAGGTGAGTTCGAACTTGGTCGCCCATTGACGACAACTGTAGGGCTGGCCCCAGTCCGAACCAGCGCCTAGAACGATCAGGCCGGCATCCTTGAATTCCTGATAAATCGTTTCAGTAGATGGAGCCTCCACCCGGCAGGAGCCTCACCACGTAGCAAAAAGATTAATCCAGATAATATGGTGTTCTCCGCCGTTCTCACCGCCGTTGTAGCTGTAAAGCGAAAGGTCTCCTTCACCGTTTGAGCAAATCTCTTTTGAAAAATCCTTCACGGTGTCCCCAATCGAATAGGTCTGTGCAGTCAGGAAACCGGATAGGCAAATCAGACTGAATGTCCTCATCATACGGGAAACTTACAAGCTGAACCGCTAACGATTCAAGATAATGAGAAAAGTTTTATCGGCGGAAGCAGTTATTCCCTCATATGGGACGGCAGGCCCGGCTTCACTCCCGGTCCCACCGGCGGTTCGTAATCGAAGGCTTTCACACTCTCAATAAATTCCTTCCTTACCGGCTCGAGCAGACTTGGATCAGTCATCACATCAATGGCGTTAAAGGCGAGGACCTTACACGCCTTGAGCATCGCCTTAAGTCCCGGTTCGCTTCCAGAAGCAGCTGTGGAGGCCCACGAATGAGCCGGAATATTTTGTGGCCAGTTGCTGACGCCGAAACCCGCTGTGGGGGTCACCCACGATATATTAGCCACATCAGTAGAACCACCTGATTCTCTTGGGGGATCAAGGTTCAATTCTTCAACTTCTGTATGATACCCTTCAACGTCCACACCAAAAGCTTCCTGAAGATCCCGAGCGAACTTCTCTTCCGCCTTTGTGTATTTCGTCGGTCCCATAAGGGAAAGGTTGGCGTGGACTATTTTAGCAACTTCGTGGTTGTGATTGTACTCATAGACCCCTGTTAGCATGTTAATATCTGCTGGTTTAAA
This sequence comes from Fidelibacterota bacterium UBA6931, assembly GCA_002448795.1. Classification (GTDB taxonomy): domain Bacteria; phylum Fidelibacterota; class Marinisomatia; order Marinisomatales; family S15-B10; genus S15-B10. Next base: position 49,896 of record DKAH01000019.1, on the reverse strand, counting down.
TCCGGATTTTGGATTCCCGTATTCTTCCCCCCACGCCATCATGTCTGCAGCCTTCACGATTGTTTCAACGTGTCGGTATATTTTCATTACTTCGGGCCAGTCCTTGGCGCGGTTATACATCCAGATGGATGCTTTGGCGGGAATAACGTTGGGGGCGCCGCCGCCATCCGTCACCACATAGTGAATCCTTCCAGTCGTGGGCATATGTTCACGGAGAAGGTTCACACCTGTCTCAAACGCCTCAACGGCATCCAGGGCCGATACTCCCTCCCATGGTGCTCCGGAAGCGTGGGCCGAGCGGCCGTAAAAGGTCACCTCGAATGATCGAAGCGCCTTACTTGGAAGAACACTGACACGGTTCTTGCTTGAAGGGTGCCAATCAAAGCAGACATCCACGTCATCGAACAGACCATCTCGGACCATGAACACTTTGGCGACAACTTGCTCCTCAGCCGGTGTGCCGTAAACGCGGATAGTCCCTTTCAGGTTGTGCCTATCCATCGCACTCTTTAGCGCCAGCGCACCGCCAACAGTTCCGGCCCCGAAGAGGGAATGACCGCATCCGTGTCCGCCGGCTCCTGTCATCACTGGGTCAATAGACGTTTTTACTTTTTGCGACAGCCCCGGAAGGGCATCATACTCGGCAAGAAAAGCGACCACAGGTTTTCCTGAACCGTACTCTGCCACAAAAGCAGTCGGCATATCTGACACTCCCCGCTCGACCTTGAATCCGGCGTCTTCAAGCATTCCCGAAAGCAACTTGGCAGATTGATGCTCCTTGAGGGCAATTTCGGCATAATCCCAAACGGTCTTAGATGCTTTCTGTATTGTCTTAATGTTCTTGTCCACCCATTCCGATGCTGTTTTCTTCACCTTTGTCATCGTCCCGGGCTGAGCGCCCACCAGAGAAAAAGTGATTATAAAGGTTGCAACAGTCCACCGTACTGCATTCTGTCTCATCGATTTGCTCCTTTTTGATTAGAGGGTAGCGGCGAGGAATTTTCGAAGTCCAGATTCGGGAACGAACTCCACCACAACTTCAGATAATCGCCCAACATCACTCCTGCCCATTTCCACAACATATTCGGCCTGAATGTCCACAGCTTCCATGGTCACCTGAAGAGACCACCCGCTAACAGTAAAGGCCACTAGTGGAGAAAAAATGTGTTCGGTCCTGGTTCTGTCGCTTTTTCCAGACTGGCTCTGCCAGTAAGGGTCGCCGCTATCCACAATGCTGGTGTGAACAGCACCTGATTGATCCAGCAGTTGGACAACAGGAACAATCCTGAACTCACCCCTGTTGATCCGGTTCATCAAGTTGCCCGAAAGGGGGAAATTATTTCGTGCGAATTCAATGGAGGTGAGCGTTCCGTCGTGCCTGACGCCGGTGTACGGAAGAGACCTCAGCATGTCTCCGATCAAGTTTTCCTTCAGGGAATACTTCACCGGCAATGTGAGCATGACCGTTTTCCCCTTGCTTTCAGGATCAACTTCCACCCGGGGCTCCCCGATATTGACAGCATAGGGATTAGCGGCAATGGTTTCAAGGATTTCCTCAAGAATCATGGCATCTCTAGAAATCGGTTCGGCAGGGGTCTCTTTGGTACCGAAGTCAAGACGGCGGGAAAATTTCCCCCGGCCCGCTTCCGTTTTTGATGCCGTCCCCTGGGCGCCGATGTAAACATCCATCGCTTTCTCAAGTCCCGTCAGCGCATTCTCAATGGAAGAACCTATCTCCTTGGTCTGGCGGTTCAACTCCGGCGCCTGAGTTACACCAGTGAGAGACTGAAGCTCCCCCGCCTTCGGGGACGAGGGAATTCGATCTTTCACGCCGTAAGTGAGTTTACCAAAGAGGTCGTTACCTAGAATGGTCAAATTGTTCATCGAACCGACAGTCCTGGCCGTGCCCAGCTCGTCCCAGTTGGCCACATTAATAATCTGGGCATTCACTGTCACCTGATCTAATTCTCGGATGAACGTCCCCATAACAAGAATATTTTCTGTACCGGCGCGTTGTGTCAGTAAAGATGACTTATCCTGAAGAATCTTCTCCAAAGCAGGCCGGCCGTAGACGCGGACGCCATCAAGGTCGGTAAACTTTTTGGACAGAATATCAACAAACCCTGAGCTGAGCCACGCCACTGAAGGGTCGTTCCGAAGATTATCAAATTCCGGAATGTACAGGTTGAGCCATCGGGGCGATGCTGTGAGGGATCCGCACAGAAACAAAACCGCCACAGCTGTCAGAGTCATGCGCTTCATATCATGGCAATCTATCAGGATGGAGGCAAATTATCAATCGCATAATTCAAGCGCCGGAGAACACGCTCCCGGCCAAGCAAGGACATCAGTTCGAACAGCGACGGCCCCACCCCATGCCCGGAAATTGCGATTCGTGTGGGGTGGATCAGTTTTCCCGCCGACACCCCTTCCAATTCGGAAAACGCTCTCAGATGTTCTTCAAGGGAATCGGCTTCCCATTTGATCAAATCGTGGAGACTCACCCAATACCGGTTCATCAGTTCAGTCACAGAATTGTCGTGCCACCGTTTCCTTATGGACTTTTCATCAAATGATTTGGGATCGTCAAAAAAGTAATCTGAAAATTCCACCAGTTCGCTCAGCGATTTGGCTCTCGTTTTCACCATCTCAATGACATTCAGAACATAATCCAACTGTTCATCTTTATGCCATTCCTGATCCAAGGCATGTACGCCTTGCAGCAATTCTTCAGACTTTTTGTCCGAAAGATGCTGACCGCAAATCCAGTTCAGTTTTTTCTCATCAAAGACAGCACCTTTCTTCACAACTTTTTTGAGAGAGAACTCTTTCATCAACTGATTAAAACTGAGCACCTCCCTGTCATCCCCTGGCGACCACCCCAAGAGAGCCAGATAGTTAAGGAGGCCTTCCGGAAGAACGCCCATATCGCGGTATTCCTGAATGCCAGTGGCACCGTGCCGCTTGCTCAATCGCTGCCCGTTAGGACCCAGAATCATGGGGAGATGGCCGAACTTCGGCGGATTTGAACCCAGTGCCTTGTAAACGATAATCTGTTTGGGTGTGTTGGCCAAATGATCTTCACCCCGAATCACCCAGTTGATCTCCATCTCCAGATCATCTACAACAACCGTGAAATTATATGTGGGCGTCCCGTCTGTTCTCTGAATGATGAAGTCGTCAATTTCCTTATGATCAACCTCGATTGGGCCGTAAACACTGTCGGCAAACTTCGTCTTCCCCTTCGGGATGAGCAGTCTCACACAAAATGGATCCGCTTTGTTTAAACGCTGTTTAAGCTCACTGTCAGAAATGTTTCTGCATCTGCCTGAATAACGGTAGAGCTTTTTGGCTTTGGACGCTCCATCCCGCTCCTTGGCTAGCTGTTCAACTGTACAGAAACAGCGGTAGGCGCCTTCTTCCCGCAAAAGTTTGCGGACAGCATCATGGTGGACATCCCGCCTGCGAGACTGATACACAACCGGTTTATTCCAGGTCAGTCCAAGCCATTCCAGGGAATAGAGGATCTGGTCCACGAACTCACTCTTTGACCTCTGGGAATCCGTATCCTCGATTCTGAGGAAAAACTGGCCGCCCTTCTGTCGAGCAAATAAAAAATTGAATAGAGCTGTTCTAGCGCCCCCAAGATGAAGTTCACCGGTAGGACTCGGTGCAAATCTGACACGCGGCGTGATAGGCATGCTCAAACTTAGCCGTGAATTGAGAAATAGAGCAAGGCTCTGATGGCTACCGTGTCAGAATTACCTTGCCCCAAACAGCCGGATCACTACTGCTCCCGAAGTAGTGTCAGTTCTCTTTGACACTACTTCTTTAAACACATAGACAGAATACAAGCGGAGGCGAGAGGATTCGAACCTCTGGAGGGCAAAACCCTCGCTGGTTTTCAAGACCAGTGCATTAAACCAGACTCTGCCACGCCTCCTGGCAAACCGCAGCTTACGCCGTTGATACTATTACGGCAAAGATTTAACTCTGATGCTCTGTTTGGCCTAATGCAACATTATATGCAACATTATCTATATAGTTTTTATCTTTTCATCTTGTTGTTGGAGCAAATTAGTTGTTTTAGTTATGAATAGTCAAAAAGCCATTGCTAACCTGGTCAAGGAGAGCGGCATCAACCAGAGCGAGCTAGCCCGCCGGGCGGGCCTGACTCCAACGGCTGTCAATCGGTGGATGAACCATCGTGTTACAAATATTCGTCCCAGCAACGTTGAGGCAGTAGCTTCGGTACTGGGAAAAGAGGTCCTCTGGCTCAATCACTCCAGGACGGAATGCAAATTTGTAGATTCTGAATTCAACCGTGAATCAGCTGTCACAATTGAGAATTCCAAAAATTTGCTTCAGCAGCTCTATAAGCTCCATAGAAAAATCGAGAACATTGAAGAGTCCAGCCACGAATATCCATCCCGCATTGACTGGCACGTAGGTTTTGCAGGATGGCTTCAGATGCATTTTGATCTGGACTATGAGAATAGGGCGCTAAAGTATCTCATCACAAAAGCCCACGATGGTACCGCATATACGTGGAAAGAAACTGTAGGATATGGAAAAGAAGAACTGATTGGGAGAGATTATCTGGAATTCCTTCATCCTGTAGAGAGGGCTCAGGTGGTGACGAGGTCCCGTGAAGTTGCAGAGCTATTCCAGAAGATGGAACCGACGATCCTAGAGACCGATCGAATTTTCAGGGTGCGCCACATTGACGGTCATTACGAATACCTATTTATCCATTCAAGGATCAACCTGCATAAGAAAGTGTCAAAATGCTGGTGTGTACCCATGCCACGAATCTACTCCTGAAAGAGAAAAGTAGCGCGGAGAGGGAGGGATTCGAACCCTCGAACCGGGTTTTCCCCGATTACTCACTTAGCAGGCGAGCGCCTTCAGCCAACTCGGCCACCTCTCCATTTCAAGAACCATGATGAAAAATGTTATTTGGAGCACAAATTCCTCTATTCAATTTATCTTGAGACTGAGTTGATTCCAATCTGAAACTATGGTATTATCGGCAACCAAAGGATGAACAACTCACTTCGAAACATCTATCTTATCGGGATGGTCGGCGTTGGAAAATCAACGGTGGGGCGAATTCTCGCCAACCATCTCCAGTGGGCCTTTGTTGATCTTAATGAAATGCTTAAAGCAATTTACAACCGTTCCCTTGCCGAGATTGCAGATACGTTCGGCGAAGAATCTCTCCGCAACATGGAAGCAACCATGCTCACCGAACTATCGCAGGGAGAGCATCAAGTCTTTGCCTGCAACAGTGATACCGTTCTGGAGGAGAGCAAACTAAAGACTATGGACACCACGGGCGCCACCATCTGGCTCGACGCACCAGTGGTGGATCTGGTGAAAAGGATGGAGACCAAAGAGACAATTATAGAGGCCGGTGGAGAGCCCGGTGACATCCTTCAGGAAATGCTGGACGACCGCAAAAAGTATTACGAAAAAGCGAATGTCCGTGTCGCCACCGATAATCTCTCGCCTAAAGTGACAGTGGAAGAGATCATCAAGATACTGAATCAGTTGTAGAAGTCACTCCCTCACCCGTTTGATATCAGCACCGAGGGACTCAAATTTCTTTTCAACCTCCTGATAGCCGCGGTCAATATGGTAGACACGGGAAATATCTGTTCGTCCTTCCGCCGCTAAGCCAGCGAGAATCAGTGAAGCGCTGGCACGGATGTCCGTGGACATAACCGGTGCACCCCTTAAATGATCTTTCCCCTTGACCGTAGCCCCATTCTGCCGAAGCTTGATATCCGATCCCAACCGGTTCAGTTCAGCAATATGGGTAAACCTGTCGTGGTAAATTGTATCAGTGATGGTTGATTCGCCATCCGCGATGGACATAAGAGCCATCCACTGTGCCTGTACATCTGTAGGGAAACCGGGATAAATTCCGGTTTCAATGGAGACTGGCTTCGGCCTTCCACGTTTCGTGATCGTTACACGGGTGTCCCCGATGTCGATTTTATTCCCTGTCAATTCAAGCATAGCGAGAACCGATGAAAGATGTTCCGGAATAATCGAATCAACGGAGACACTTCCACCCGACATCGCACCAGCGATGAGGAAAGTGGCGGCCTCAATACGATCAGGAATCACATCCACGTCAGCCGCATTCATGGTTGATCCACACCCGATTCGAAGTTCACTTGTACCAATGCCTGAAATTCTCGCTCCCATAGAATTCAGAAAATCGCAGAGACAGGTTATTTCCGGCTCCATTGCAGCGTTGCATATGATTGTATCACCCACCGCTCCCACTGCCGCCATAATAGCATTTCCTGTGGCACCGACAGATGAAACTTCGAATTCAAGACGTCCGCCGCTTAGTCTCTCACCTTTGGCCACGATATAGCCGTCTACCAATTCTGTTTCAGCTCCGATCTTTTCCATGGCATCCACATGAAAATTGATGGGCCTCGGTCCCCAGGCACATCCTCCGGGCATGGAGACTTTCGCATACCCGAAACGTGAAAGAAGAGGTCCTAAGACATAGAATGATGCTCGCATCGTTTTCACAAGCTCATAGGGAGCCTCTGGATTATTACAAGCTGTTGAATCGATAACCAGGCCTTCTTTCTCAAACTGAACGGTACAACCGATAATTTCAAGAAGGCGTATCATGGTCCTTGTATCGCGGAGGTCGGGAACACGTCTGATCCTGTAAGTTCCCGGAACAATAATGGTAGATGCCATAATGGGGAGTACGGCATTCTTGGCACCACTAATTTGGACAACACCGTTCAGCGACCGTCCTCCATGAATTACAAGCTTATCCATCAACTCTTCTCAGCTAGTCTCATATTCAGAAATAATTGACGGAATCGTCTCTATCAAATCAGAGGCGATCAAGCCACGGTACCCTTTATTATAAAGCAGACGATCCGCACACTTTCCATGCAGGTAAACACCCACTTGGGCGGCTGTTTCCAAAGACATCCCCTGCGACAAAAAGCTTCCAATGATTCCAGCCAAAACATCACCTGTACCACCGCTGGCAAGTCCTTGATGACCAGTACTGTTTGCTACCACCTCATGCTGGAATGCCGTCAATGTAGGAGCACCTTTCAGAACAATAACACCGCCTGTGTTTTCGGCCGCTTCCCCGGCGAAGCTGAAGGGGTCGCTGGTAATCTCATCCTGTGGCACATCAAAAAGTCTTGACGCCTCACCATGGTGCGGTGTCAAGACGAAAGGACAGTTCATCGATTCAAAAATACTATGCTCCTCTATGATGTGTGTGATGGCATCGGCATCAATGAGTGTCGGTTTTCTGCTCTCCTGAAGTACACGTTTCAGCAACGGCGCTACAGCAACGTCGGTCCCCAATCCAGGTCCTATGAGGATTGCATCGCACCATTCCATCTTCTCCGCGATCAAAGGAAATGCAGCATCATCGAGAAAACCACGTCCGCTATCTGGAAGTGGGAGAGTCATCGGCTCTTGGAGTTGTTTTTCAAACACAATGTTGAGTGATTCAGGAACGGCACACAAAACCAACCCCGAACCGCTTCTCATGGCAGCGTTGGCGCAAAGGATGGCAGCGCCAGTAAATCCGCGGGAACCAGCAATGATCAGCAGTTTCCCCTGACGATGCTTGTAGGTATGGGACTCCGGTGCCGTGAGAGAATCTTTAACAAACTGTTGCCCAATGAGTCGCTTATTGAAAGTTTGACCGGCAAAAGCTTTCTCTGGGTAGCCGAGATCGGCGACTGTGACATCACCAGACATGGATCTACCCGGCTGGAGAATAAGCCCCTGTTTCATAAAGCCCATGGTGACCGTAGAATCAGCCTGAACAGCCGCACCATGGACTGATCCGCTTGTGGCATTGACGCCTGAGGGAATATCGATGGAAAGCCGTTTCGCTTTAGCATCATTAATCGTCTTTATCCATGCCGCCGACTGGGGTCTCACCTCACCTGTTATTCCTATCCCTAGAAGACCGTCCACAAGGAGATCAAAGACATTCAAGTCAACTTCGTGAACTGCAACACCGTGGCTGATGTCCAAATGCAATTCCTGGCAGAAAGCATAGAAATGTTTTGAATCCCCGGTGAGGGAGTCAGCCGGTTCAGGGGAGATCACTTCAGTCTCTATCCCCATGGTTTTCAGTGCGGCGGCGCAGGCGTAGCCATCGCCGCCGTTATTCCCTTTTCCGCATATGACACCGATACGGCCACCATTAGACATGGCTACCGCCTTATCAGCAACCGCTGAACCGGCCAGTTCCATAAGTGCAGTGCCAGCCACATCAAGTTCCTCCATGGCGATTCGATCAACCTTTCTCGCCCCTTCTGCGGAGAGGATTCTCATTGGTGCGTGACAATGGCCACGGCTGTGGCAAGGGAGTCAGTGTGGGAGATCGATATTTGACAATCATAGGTTCGACTGAGCTTTAAACGAAGCTCAACTCTTGGATGACCATTCTCTTCACGAAGAACCTCGATACTGTTCAGAGGAATTGTCTCTTCCCCAAATGCCAGAAGCGCTTTCTTCACCGCTTCTTTTGCAGCGAAACGTCCCGCAAGATGCATGTGGGGGGCAGCCCTCTCCTGACACCAGGCCACTTCCGAATCGGTAAATACGTGTCTAAAAAACTTGTCGCCGTGTTCATCGGACTTTGCGCCGATGCGGGCCACTTCTACAATGTCAGTGCCAACTCTGATTTCAAGCGCCATTAAGAGACTTCACGATCGAGACGATCTCGAATATATCGTCAACCTCCCAGTCAGCCCCAGACTCAACCGTCCCAAATGTATCACCATATTTAGCAAAGATTGTGCGAATGCCGATCTGATGAGCACCTACCATATCTCGCTCTGGCCAATCACCCACCATCAGAACCTGTTCGGAGGTAAAGCCAAGTTCGGACAGAGCCATTTCGAAACCTTTTGGTGACGGCTTTCTTTCACCCACATCATCAAAGGTTAGTACAAGGTCAAAGAAATGGTGAAGGTTGAGATAACAGATTCTTAGCCACGCTTCGCGTCTCGGCGCATCCGAAACTATGGCAAGCTTCAATCCCATTTTTGAGAGCGTAATGAGTGCTTTTTGGACGCCGGGATAGAGTGTAAGTGCAGCATCTCTTGCCCGTCTGTATGCGACAATTCCAGCAGCCAACAGTTTATAGTCAACATCGCCGGTCTTATTTCTGAGGAAATCATTGAATATTTCCTGATTTTCCCACCCACCCGATTCATAGAGTGACATAATCTCATCGTACGCTTCACGCCCGTCAATGTTAAGTCCAGCTTCCATCATGCCGTCAACAGCGGCAGTGATTGCCTGTTGCTTCATGTTCATGAAGTCAAGCAGTGTATTATCAAGATCGAAGATTAATGCTTTAATCATCGCCGGGCAAAAATAAGAACGGTCTTACTGAACTGAAAGGAGAGATAAGAAAAGGGGCGCCGAAGGGCCCTCTGAATTCATTCAGGGATTCCTGTACTTTTCAGGATTCTTGATCTTGTCGATCTCGTACTCGGCATTTTTTCGCCACGATCTATCCTTCCGGGCTTTTTCAAAAGCCGCTAGGGCCGCCGTCTTATTGCCAAGACACGACTCAGCCATGCCAAGCTCGAACTGGGCGGGCGCGTAGTCCGACTTGACATCAAGGGCAGAGCGTGCTGACTCTTTTGCCTCCTCGCAGGATGACTTTGCATTCTGTGATTGAGACAGCAAGAACCACGCTTTGTGAAGACGTGCGTCCAGCGCAGTGGCGGTACCAAGAGAACTGATTGCATCATCCCACCTCTTCTGACTCACATGGATCTGGCCAAGATCAGCATAGGCGTTGCTGTAAGAAGGGTCCACCTGGATCGCACGATTAAGGGAGGCTTCTGCTGATGGATAATCGCCTTGCTTCATGAGAATCTTCCCTTTTTGGACAAGAGCTTTGGCGTAAGTCGGATCAGCTTCAACGGCGCTGTCAAGGGATTTGATAGCACTATCGTAATCGCCGTTCCGTTGGTGAGTGAGTCCAAGGGCAAACCACCCCTTCGCATAAGAGGGATTTTTCTCCACAGTCCTCTGATAATGCTCCAGTGCGAGATTGTAATCCCCGAGTTTTGTATTCAAATACCCCAGTTGAAAATGAGCTTGATAGTATGAAGGGCTGAGAGAGAGCACATTGTTAAAATAATCTTCAGCGCCTTCATAATCCCCTCTTCGAAGCAGTTTATTCCCTTCGTTGTAGGCTTTGTCAGTAAGCCCTTTCAGGGCGATCCTCGGCCGATCGTAGTTTGGATCGAACCCCATTGATTCCCCGAAAAACTTCGCTGCTTCCCGGGAATCCTCCGACCGCATGTATGCGATTCCGGTATAGTAGAGACCTGCCGCTGCAAATTCAGGGTAGTCTTCGATCACCTTCTCAAACTTCGAGATGGCGCCATCGGCGTCCCCTCCATTAAGTGACCGCATGGCATTCGCCATAGAGGAAGCAAGTGCGGTGAGATGATCGAACTCGTCCCTGTAATCTTGATTGGTCTTATCGTATTCAATAGCTTGCCGCAGGGACTCCCTTGTCTTATCCAAATCGTACTTTCGAAGATATATCTTGCTGAGTAAAAAGTGCGTTTCCGCGACACTGGAATCTGCTTTGACTGCTTCCAGCAGCTTGACCTCAGCATCGGAAACAAATCCGTCATTGAGCAGTTTCTTTCCTTCCTTCATAAGGTCTTCACTGGCCTGAGCCGTCAGCATGGACAGCATCGTGATGATAACCGTTACTCTTTTTTTCATTACTTATCCTATTTAGTCTTGTGCCGAAGGCGGGATTTGAACCCGCACGTCCAGTCGGACACTACCCCCTCAAGATAGCGTGTCTACCAGATTCCACCACTTCGGCAAAGTGGAAGGAAGGTTTCATTTTTCCTTCACTTCATTCTGTGGAAGAGAGAGAGGTACAGGCAGATCCGCGGCCGGAGAGACAACTTCTTCTTCAGCCATTTTTCTGACAATTGAATCACCGCTGCCGGTGGGGACATTCACGAGACTAATCAGTATTGCCAGAACCATAAATGTTGCAGCAAGACCCACCGTCACCTTACTCAAAAAACTACCTGCGCCACGACCACCAAACATGGCGGTGGACGCACCTCCGAAGGTGCCGGCCAAACCACCACCTTTACTCGCCTGCATGAGAATAACCGTCACCAGCAATAGACAGGTTATAACGTGCAGAAATACCAGAATGCCATACATCTATCTATTTTTCACCTCAGTGATTGTTTTAACAATCTCGCCAAACTGATCAACATCCAGGCTTGCGCCTCCTATCAGAAAGCCGTTCACTTCACTAACTTCACTCAATTCTTTACAGTTCCCCTGGTTAACACTCCCACCATATTGTATAGCCACTTGACTTGCCGCGCTGGGAAAAGTCTTTTCAATAATTCGTCTCAAGATGTGGTGCGTCTCGGCGATCTGTTCAGAAGTGGCGTTTAGACCGGTACCGATCGCCCAGATTGGTTCATAAGCGATCAACAATTTGCGAAGCTGATCTTCAGTCAGTTTGGCAAGGAGGGTACCAAGCTGCTCTCCAAGCACCAATGAGGTTTTTCCCGCCTTTCTTTCCTGAATGGTCTCACCGACACAAAAGATAACAGACAGCCCTTCTTCAATTGCTGTCATAACCTTCCGGCAGACATCTTCATCAGATTCGCCAAAGAGGACCCTCCTCTCGGAATGACCAACAATCACCCATTCCACACCGCAGGCCTGAAGCATCGCGGCAGAGATTTCGCCTGTAAAGGCGCCTTCCGATTCCCAATGAATATTCTGCGCGCCAAGATCAATACGACCGTCTCCCATAAGGGAATTTCCCATTTCAAATAGCGAAGTATAGGGAGCGCATAATATAATCTTCACTCTCTCCCAATCCAATATCTTATTCTTCAGTCTGTCGACGAACTCCACCGATTCGGAAGGAGTTTTAAACATCTTCCAGTTTGCCACTACAACAGGTTTAATCATCACATCATTTTTAACGCTTTCAGTGCTGGTAGTTTTTTCCCTGCCAGCAATTCAAGAGAGGCACCTCCTCCTGTTGAAATATGCGTCATCTCCTTTTGTAAGTTCAACTTTGTCACTGCCGCAGCAGAATCACCTCCGCCAATGATGGATGTGCCGCCTCTATGTGACACTTCGGCAATGGCTTGAGCTACTCTTTTTGTCCCATCTCCAAAAGAATCGATTTCGAATATACCCATCGGTCCGTTCCAGATGATTGTCTCGCTTTTGGCTATGACCGAACTGAACTCCGTTTCACTGGCCGGTCCTATATCGATACCGATTTCGTTGTCGCCAATCTCCCCTTCACTACGAACAGCGGTAACGATGGCGGATGAAATTTCATTGGTTACCCTGAAATCTTTTGGAAGCAGAAGATCAGCTGAATATGAAACAGGTAGTTCAAGTATTTTCTTAGAATCATCCATTAAATCTTTATCAAAAAGTGATTTACCGATTGAGATTCCTGAAGCCTTCAAAAGGGTGAAGACCATTCCGCCGCCGACAATCACGTGATCAGCCTCCCGGATGAACCGCTTAATTAATGGTAGCTTTGTATCGACTTTTGCTCCACCGAGTACAACTGTCAATGGCCGTTTCGGCTTCTTGAGAGCGTCATGAAAAAAGGCAAACTCATTCTCCATAAGAAAACCGGGGACACTGTTCTTTATGTGTTGAGTTACTCCAACGTTTGAGGCGTGTGAGCGGTGAACGGTTCCGAATGCATCATTAATGAAACAGGTACCATGTTTTGCCAGTCTGCGTGAGAAGTGGGCGTCGTTCTCTGTTTCACCCTCGTGAAAACGGAGATTCTCCAATAGGTGGATTTCTCCCGGCTGTAAGGAAAGAGTAACATCTACAGCGTCATCTGAGACACAATCGTGAGAAAACTTGATGGATGTTTCAAGGTAGTCACAAAGTGATTCACCCACAGTCATCAGGCTCATGGATTCATCAATTTTTCCCGCTGGTCTGCCAAGATGAGACATGATAATTACTGATGCGCCGGCTTCCAGACAGTACTCCACCGTGGGAAGCGCTGAACGAATCCTGAAATCGTCAGCCACCTGCCCGTCCTTAATGGGAACGTTCAGATCCAAACGAATCAGAGCCCGCTCTTTATGAAGGTTCAGGGATTTGATTGCTGCGGTCATTGACTCTCTGAAATCCGGCGGTGAAGATAGTGTGCAAATAGTTCAAGAAAAAGCTTTCTTGAGCTTCTCCCGGGTCGTCGTAACTTTATATTTGAACAGAGTTCAATATCTCGGAGGAACCTCATGTATAGATCAATAAGCGATTTCATGAATTCAGTCGCCACTCGAAATACCGGGGAGCCTGAATTCCATCAAGCGGTTCAGGAAGTTACGGAATCACTCTGGGAATACCTTAAGAAGAATCCCCATTATTTGGAGGCTCGAATTCTAGACCGTCTTGTTGAACCGGAGCGGATGGTGATATTTCGAGTCCCTTGGCTGAATGATCTTGGCGAAGTAGAAATAAACCGTGGTTATCGAGTAGAGTTCAACTCGGCCATCGGTCCCTATAAAGGGGGACTCCGGTTTCACCCTTCTGTTAATCTTTCCATCTTGAAGTTCCTCGGGTTTGAGCAGGTGTTCAAGAACAGCCTCACAAGCCTTCCCATGGGTGGAGGAAAAGGGGGCTCCGACTTCGACCCAAAGGGTAAATCCGACAATGAAGTTATGTCCTTCTGCCAATCATTCATGACTGAACTCCAAAGGCATATCGGACCGGTGACAGATGTCCCCGCCGGCGACATTGGCGTTGGTGCGCGGGAAATAGGATTTCTCTTTGGGCAGTATAAGCGGATAAGGAATGAGTTTACCGGCGTTCTTACTGGCAAAGCGCTAAACTGGGGCGGAAGCCTAATCCGCCCGGAGGCCACAGGCTACGGATGCGTCTATTTTACCGAGGAGATGTTGAAGACTAAAGGTGAATCATTCGATGGAAAAACAGTGGCCATTTCGGGATCGGGAAACGTTGCCCAGTTTGCAGCGGAAAAGGTGATCGACCTTGGTGGAAAACCCGTCACCTTATCTGATTCTGGTGGATTTATCCACGACCCCGATGGCATCAACCAGGAAAAACTGGCGTTCGTCATGGAACTGAAGAACGTCCGCAGAGGACGTATTGAGGAATACGCCAAAAAGTTTGGTTGCGATCATCACGAGAGGAAACGTCCATGGCTGGTGAAATGTGATGTGGCTCTTCCTTCAGCTACACAAAATGAGATCAACAGTGAGGAGGCGAAGACTCTTATTTCAAACGGATGTGGTTGCGTGGCAGAAGGGGCCAATATGCCCACCGAGCCCGATGCAGTTACACTTCTTCAGGAGAGCAATACTTTGTTCGGTCCGGGGAAAGCTGCAAACGCAGGCGGAGTCGCCGTTTCCGGCCTTGAAATGAGCCAAAACGCCATGAGAATTCAATGGTCACGGGAAGAATTGGATGAAAAACTTCAAGGGATCATGGCCAGCATTCACAATCAATGTCTGCGCCACGGCAGCGATGATGGAAATGTTGACTATGTACGAGGAGCGAATATTGCTGGATTTATCAAAGTCGCTGATGCCATGCTAGATCAAGGAGTCGTCTAGGACTTTGCCGAGTCCTCTTTTTCGCGAAATTTTAGCAGCCTTCTAAGGATCAGCCCGTTTCCAGACTGCCCCTCAATATAGACAGCCAACGGTTCAGAGAAACGAATCCAACTGACCTGACCGCTCTTTTTTTGTGTTCGCTGAGATTTAAGCCAATCCCAATCGAGTATGTCTTCCCTACCATTTACAGTGAAGTAACCGATCCTGAAACTTGTGACATTCTGGAAAAAGTGACTGCCGAAGGAAGGATCGATAGGTTTCCCTTTAAGTCCAACTTCCACAATCACTCTCGCTTTTGATATCTGATTCCATTTTACCGGAATCCCCAGCCACGGATCTGCACTGCCCCATCGTCCAGGTCCGATCAGTATTGATTTGACATTTCCCATTTGCCGGTTCATTCGTCCAATCTCTTGAGCAACTTTCGCTGAAGCAGAGAAATCGAATCCAACCGGATCGACCATAATGACATCCTTTATATCGCTCATGTAACCGTTTCCAAGAGCAAACTGGCTGGAACAAACGACGTCACCTTCTAGACACGCTTTCACATTGATAGAACGGTCAAAAGTATCGCTGGGCATGGGACGAATCTGAAGCAAACTGAATTTGGACGGATCATCAGGATCATCGGAAAAATTGCAGGCAAACTCTGCTTCCACAGCACACCCCATCGCTTCTTGACTGAGCCGCATCACCTCCTCAATCAACTTAGCAAGAGGAAACTGTTTTGACTTCAGAAGCCGTGAAAAGGTAACCACCCTTGGCCCATCATAGTTGAGTGAATCCCGTACTATGCCGTCCGGGGCCGCCACCACACTGGCAATGTGCCTGAGAATACCATCTTCCTCAGCCACAGAGAGCGGTTCCTGTACCAAGTTTCCTTCCTCTCCAAAATTCAACAGGTCGTGATTACTGGAGAGTGAAAGAGCATAGAAATTTCTCTGACTGTTTTCCAGCATTGCCTCGGGTGAATAGAATTGCGGAGCAAGACGGGGATACTTAGGTGAAATGCGGAGAGATCTCCCCCCTTCCGCAATTGTTCTACCGAGACCGAGAGCAAGATAGGTTGCACCCTCTTCCCGCTCCATATAGGATACAGGATAGTAGTTGATACTTTGGGCGACACCGCTGAAAGTGGGGTAAAACCTTGATCCATACCTCTTCCCTACTATCTCCTGAATGATGACGGCCATCCTCTCATCCTCCAGCCGATGTCCGCTCGATGCCGTTGCCAACTTTACTTCCAACGTAAACATGGAAGCATAAACGAGCCTGATCGCATCGGCAACCTGAGCAACACGTGTTTTTACAGAACGGTCGCTATTCGGCAGCATATACGTTGCATACAGTCCCGCCAGTGACTGGTACTGCATATCTTCGTATAGTCCTGAAGATCGAATAGCCACAGGACTTTTCATTTCCTTCAGGTACTCCCGCAGAAACTTCATAAGTGCGTCTGTAAGAGGTGCCAAGAGAAACTTCTTCGCCAGCCTTTTTGAACTTTTGGATTTTAATGCAGGTCCCCAGAGTTGATTCTCTTCCATGAATATCTCAAACTGATCGGTCCCTATGACAGCGATCTTGGGGATAGCTATATTGATACCAGGAAACTTCTTTCTTAATCCATCAGTCTTAATAAGGGATTGAGCAAAAGCGAGTCCCCGCGCCTTACCACCGAGCGAACCACGGCCGAACCGAATAAAATCAGCATTTCTGTTAAAACCACCGTCGCGATACTGGATCACTCTCCCGTGGACCCTTGCTTCCCGCGTGGTGCCGACGGCTTCGATCAGGTAATGTCGTAGATCATCCACGCTGTCAAAGTCCAACAGACTCACCATTCTCACTCTAGAAGCAATCCAGAATTCACCTCTCGCAGCAAGCCAGTTTGAAAAGTGATTACTACCAGCATGGTAAGCGATAGACTTGGCGGGAACATCAGGCAGCACATTTTCCAGCTCCTTGAGCGTAGGAGCAATGGCCACAACTTTTCCATTAGGCAGACGAAAAACGAAATCACCGAAACCAAAGTTCTCCTCAATAAAATCAGACATATCCTGTAAAAATGTTGGTGATTCCTTGTAGAGAAAATGTGCATCCAGCCGCTTCGCTTTCTTCTCTCCCGCCGGCTTGGTACTCTGAAGAAGGAGTGGCATAGCGTTTTCCCGATTCCTGATCCACCGCCCGAGCTTGAAACCGGCCGAAACATCCAGTGCACCACTTTTCGGAAATCTGATATCTGAAATCACCCCAAGTAGGTTATGGCCGCACATCTCGATCATTTCAACCGCTTCCTCATAGGTAGATGCGAGAAGAATCTTTGGCCGAGTCCTGAGCCCTAAAATCCGGTGCGTGTCGTTAAGGCTATCATCCATCAGGCGGGTGGTGTGATGAACTACCTGACGGTAGATTCGTGGAAGGATGATAGAGTAGAAGCGTGGGCTATCTTCAACCACAACAATGGCTCGGATGTCCCCAGTTTCCATATCCCTTTCTACATTTTTCCTATCCTCTACATACTTGATGATAACCGTAAGTACATTGGCGTCTCCGCTCCAGACGAATACCTTGTCGATGGCACTTTCCCTGAGCAGATTCCTCATTCGCTTCAACTCAGTCGCATCAAAAACCAACAACACAACTGGAAGTTCGGGGCGGTCCTTTTTCACCCTTTTTCCAAAGGTCATGGGATCCGTGTCGGAAATTCTCAGCATGGTGATGATGAGGTCAAAGTTTCTTTCCTTCAGCATCTTCATCGCTTCACCAGCAGTTGAAGCGCGCCACACTCTCGGCGCATAACTGAGATTCATGCCGAGATACTCGGTCAGTATCTGCTCACTAAGGCGGCCATCTTCCTCAAGGATGTATGCATCATATGGGGAGGCTACGAGCAATATTTCATGAACTCGATGAAGCATCAAGTCATGATAATTCCACTGGTGCGAGGTGGAGGCTTCAGATCCGGTCATCGGCCATAATTACACAGGAAACGAAAAAGATACAAACAGAGTTTGAAGGAACGATCTCAGTCCAGTTGGACGGAGACGATCTTTGAAACACCTGACTGCGCCATGGTGACGCCGTAGAGATACTTCGCCGCTTCCATAGTCAACTTGTTGTGGGTCACGATTATAAACTGTGTTTGCTCCGAAAACTTTTCAAGCACCCGGGTGAACTTCCCGATATTGTTATCATCCAGCGGTGCATCAACTTCATCGAGTATGCAGAATGGGCTTGGCTTCACCAGATAGATGGCGAAAAGAAGCGAAATAGCTGTGAGAGCTTTCTCACCGGAAGATAGCATCCGAAGATTCCTTGTATGTTTCCCCGGTGGTTTCGCAAGAATTGTGATGTCCGCTTCCAGCGGATCATCGTCACCTTTCAGCTCAAGTTCACAATCGCCTCCTTCAAAAAACATTGTGAATGTTTTTTTGAAGTTTTCCCTAATATTCTCAAATGTTTCGAAGAACTGTGTTCGAGCCGCAGTATCAATTTTCGTCATCGTTTCAAGAAGGCGCTGTTCAGACTCTAGAAGGTCTGTCTGCTGGCGCTGGAGAAAACCTAGTCGGCTGTTCTCTTCTTGAAACTCATTTTTTACAGCCATGTTGATCGGACCAATTCGCTCGATGCTTCGCTCAATCCTGTCAATCTCAAGCTCGAGGTCACTCTCTGATATTTTCGTTTCCGCAGTCTGGGGTATCTTCGAGCCGTACTTCTCTGATATGCGCTCTTCGAGGCGCCTCAGGTCACCTTCATAGTCTGCGATTCTCAATTCAAGCCGCTTCATCTCTTCTGCTTGATCTTCGCGCTTCCGCTGATCTTCTCTGATCTGACGCTCAGCTTCTTCGATCTGGCGGTAGGTCTCCCTGAACGCATCATCTTTCAGATTCTTCATGGAAAGAGATTTTTTCAGCTTTGCTGATAATGCTTCATTTGTCTTTTCAGCTTCCGATTTTTCAGACTTCATCTCATCAATATTTGTCCTAATTGTAGCGGTCTCATCCTCGATGGCCATTTCCCGTTTATCGATCTCTGAGATTGCATCCTTCGATGCTTTCACTCTGAACTGAAGATTTTCCTGTTTACTCTCCAGTGAAACAAGCTGAATACGGTGGTCCTGTAGATCCTGATTCCTGGATTCCCGTTCGCCAGCAGCCTTCTCAAGCAACGCCTTTGCCTCACTGGTCTTGGAACGGAAAGTGGTCAGTTTCTCTTCTTGCTTATTCAAAGCAGGGATGAGATTATCAAGACTCTTTTGATAATTGAGCAGATCGGACCTCAGGGAAACGATTTCGTGGGTGGTCGCCTGTTGCTGCTCAAAGTTTTGCGAGATGGAATACTCGATCCTGTTTATTTCATTCTCAGTCTTGATAAGTTGGTCCATGGCGATTCTCAAGGCTGATGAGAGTCTGTCATGGTTCTCCTCAACCTGATCAAGTTTTTTCCCAGCGGCATCAATAGTTACCTTCACTTGTTCGCTCTTTTTAACAAGTTTACCAATCTCCTCATCCAGCGATTCTATCTTTTCTTTTCTACCAAGAACTCCCGTTTCATCGCTGCTCTCATGGGACATGATCAGCCCGGAACCGGCATAGAGATTCCCTGCAAGATCGACAACGTCCAAGAGTGAGCCATCATGGGAAACACACTTATTAAGCTCTTCGTTGTTCTTGACAATGGGGGTTGCTTTCAGGAAGAAATCCACAATCGATTGGTAGCGGCTTTCACATGACACCACAGAGGCAGCCTCAATACCCATCGGTACACCATCATCAGAGGAAAATGGCAACGGAATGGCATCCAGAGGGATAATCCAGACTCTTCCCAGATTGTGATCAGAAAGTCGGCTGACGAGTTCCAACGCCTGATCTTTTGTTTCGCAGACAAGACTTTGAGATACAGGTCCGAGAGCCGCTTCGACGGCGAGACGATAGTTCGGTTCAACCTCCAGCAGTTCAGCCACAGTCCCCAAGACAGTGTCAAACTGATCCCGATGGTTTAGTACATAACGGGTTCCTCCGGCATACCCTTCTCCTTTTTCAACAACTTCACGGTAAAACTGGAGCTGGGATTCAACCGTCTCCACACGATTGAAGATGCGGTGGTACTCCAGTGTGGTTTCATGTTTTTCGGTACGAAGCTTGCTGATTTCTTCTTCAACCTCATCGAGATGGCGCTTCTTCTCGGCCACGTCAGATTCGGTTTCTTTTCTCTTCTTGATCAGAGCTTTCTGCTTTTCTTTAAACTCACTGTTATGTGCCTCGTAAGTTTCTGACCTTTTTTCCAGTTCCGCCAAATGCTCCGATTTCTCATCCACAGTTTCCGACGTCCGTTCCCTAAGGGAATGAGTGTCGTTCAGTTTTTTCAGATGTTCCAGTTCCTCGGACGCGAGTGAGTCAAGGCGCTCTCTAGCCTCTTTGTAGGAAGCCTCACTCTTATCAAAAGACGCCTTCAATGTTTCGTATTCCTTGGTAACCGAATCGATTCGTGGCACAAGTCCTGCCGCTTCTGCTTTGAGCTCTTCAATTCTCTGATGATGCGCTTCTTTTTTTCGTTCCCCTTCAGACCTTTCAGCGGAAAGACGCTCAATGGTCTGCTCCGCACCGCGTGCCTGTTCCGACAGTACAAGGATACGGTTACTGCTCATTTGACGCTCTTCAGAAAATGCGCCAATCTCGCTCTGGATCTTTTCCAACTCACCTCTTTGCTCTTGATAGGTAGAACGAAGTTTCTGGAGTACCTTTTCACGTCCCTTTTCCTGGTCCAGTTTCGAACTTCTCTGACTTGTGAATGCACCGACCTCCTTCCGTAAAGGACGAAGCTCATTGACAATAGAGTCACGCTTTATGGCCGTTAGATCAATCTCTTTGTCTTTCAGTTTCTCCACCAGTAAGGCGTGGCGTTTGTACCGTTTCATCTGAAGCTGCAATCCGTGGACTTTCTTCTCAACTTCGCTGATGATGTCGCTTACGCGGTCAAGGTCCCCCTTTGTCGATTCCAGCTTTAGGAGTGTCGCCCTCCGCTGATGGCGATACTTGTTGATACCGGCGGCCTCTTCGAACATTCGGCGGCGATCATCTGCATTCTCACTCAGGATATCTTCAATCATCTTCAGTTCAATGACAGAATAGGCATCGGCGCCCATGCCGGTATCCACAAAAAGGTTATGTATATCCTTCAGACGGCAGGTGGTCCGGTTAATCATGTATTCGCTTTCTCCGTTACGGAAAACGCGGCGGGTGATCTCAACATCGTTGTACTCCACCGGAAGCATGCCGCGGTTATTGTGAACGGTAAGGGAAACTTCACAGACACTGAGTGGCTTCTTGGCATCCGAGCCGTTGAAAATGATATCATCGAGGCGGGTGGAGCGGAGCATTCTTGTCTTCTGCTCCCCGAGAACCCACCGGACGGCATCCACAATATTCGTTTTGCCGCAGCCGTTTGGACCGACTACCGCTGTTACCCCTTCCCCAAAAGCAAGCCTCTCCTTGTTGGCAAAGGATTTGAAGCCGTGAAGAGCCAGTTCAGAAATATACACGGCTATTGCCGCCTTCCGTGCTGAATTGTAATGATATTCCGAGGTATCATCCTGAAACTCTTCCTTAGGTTTGGACTACCCTGGAGGCCACCCCATTTTTCGTCCTCCCAGCAGATGAAGATGAATATGATATACCTTCTGCCCGGCGTCACTGTTACAGTTGAAAACAGTCCTGTAACCTCCATCGGCGATTCCCCGCTCAGCGGCGATCTGCTTTGCCGCGAGGTACATTTCCCCCAGCACGTCCCGATCATCATCAGAAATATCATTGGTGGTGGGTATATGCTTGCGGGGAATGATCAAAACGTGATGGGGTGCCTGGGGATTGATGTCATTGAAAGCGAGAACAGAATCATTTTGATGGACGATATCACCGGAAATCTCACCATCTGAAATCTTGCAGAAAAGACAGTCACTCACGTCCACTCCATTCGGCCATCTGCTCAGCGATCGCCACGGAAGTGATGGCCGCTGTCTCGGCCCGAAGTCGGCGAGGGCCGATAGACGCCCGCTTGAATCCAGCCGTAATGAGCGACGCCAGTTCCTCTGATGTGAAACCCCCTTCCGGCCCCACAACCAACTGAACTTGAGTCACCTTTTCCATGGATGCGAGATGTGACACCAGCGTTTCCGATTCAGCACTTTCATCGAGAACAAACTTTTCTCCTTTAACGGATCGGTCAATCCAATGGGGAAAATCAGAAGCCAAAATCTCTGGCATGAGACCTCGACCGCACTGCTTCATTGCGGAGAGAGCTATTCGATTAAGCCGTTCAAGATTGACATTCCGTTTGACGCTGTTGCGGAGTCTCAGAACAGAAATAGAGCTCACCCCTAGTTCAGTACACTTTTCGACCAACGCATCCATTTTCGACCCCTTTAGCAAGCCGACACTAAGATGCACCGCGGTCGCTGATTCATTATAATCTTCAATCTTTTCACTAACTCGACCCTTAATAGTATCTCCCTTCACCTGTTCCACTACGCCGGCATAAGCCGGACCTGCAGTGTCAAGAAGGGTAATTTCATCGCCGATTCTGATTCGAGTCACACGGGATGCGTGGTGCCCTTCATCCCCGTTCAAAATGAACCGGTTACCGAAAAGGCTGTCAGAATGAATGATAAAGTGGCGCCGCTCTGCCACGGCTACCTGAACTTCCGGCCAAACATGAACTTGAAGACGGTGCCACCGTAATGTTTCCGTCCCTCTACCACGTCTCCGACACGGATATGATCGTACCCCATGAACAGGGAAACAACGCGGCCGGGTTGCATCATAAAGTCAATACCAGCGCCCATTACAAAACCGCCGTTATAGGTGGTCTCGATATTTTGCATTTTGTAAGACAATTTCCCCGTCTCAGGGACGTCCATGATTATGACCGGTCCCGCCGCAAACATGGCAAAAGGGGAAAAGTTATTGGCGATTCGACCAATGAACGGGTGGTACTTGATTCCAACGAAAGCAGGCATGAGCCAGAGATTAAATGGATTTGCCTTATAGACATAACCGGTCCAGTAATCGATTACCGGCATTTCTGCTTCACCGGTGACATCCATCACCTTGAATTGGCCGAACCACTGGATATTGCTATTTAAGGGATGAGAGAAGAATATGGAGGCACCATTGCCAAAGTCGGCTGTTTCCAGAGAAAAGCCGGTAGTAGGCCGGGCAAGCCTCATCCCAAGAATGTTCTCATCATCCTGACCATGAAGATGTCCGGAATGGAACAGTGTGAAGACGAAAGAGAGAACGAAAAGGGATCGAATGGTGATTGTCTGTCTCACGACGGGAAATTTATAAAGATTCCGTCGAGAGATCAACACGATTCAGAACAAATTAGAATCCCTACAAAACTAAACGAACTCTTAATTCTTTCTAATCCCTATGGTCTACCCGGTTTGTCCCCTACCGGTACTTCCGCAACAGTTCTTTAGCTTCCCGGATGTCGTCGCGATTTTCCACAAGGGTCTCCGCAGCCGGTCTGGTGGCCTTTACCTTTTCAAGGATTGAAATGGCTTCTTTTTCCTGACCATCTTCATAGAGAGCCTGTGCAAGATAGATCATTTGAACTAGGCGCGGCTTACCCGTCGCCACCGCTTTTTGAAGCCAGACAATAGCTTCGTCGTTATCAGGCCACGACAGAAGAAACGGAATGTAAGGCGATGAATAATGGACCGCCCCAAGCATAAAATATCCTCCTCCGTGCTCATAGTCAGGATCAAGTTGGATGATTTTTTCTGAATGCTCTTTCATCAGGTCGGCGACCCCTTCGCGAGCCGCGGTAATAATACCGTATGCCTTTGACCAACTCCCGAGATTAACAAGGAACCAGTACCGGAACGGGGCCGAGTCTGGGTAGTGGGATACATATTTTTCGGCAAACCGCTTCCCTCTGTCAAATATCTCTTTCTTCTCATCTTCGTCTGATGTGGTGTATTCACCCTTAAAATAGAGCGCCTTCATGAGCATAAGGGCAGCCTTGTCACCGTCAGTACCACTCAGTGCCTTTTCCAAATGGTCAATGGCCCTGCCGATTGGATCGGCCTTCGCCATTGAGCCAACAGACCCTTCAGCCCGACGATTGTACCACTCCATACCTTTTTCAAGCTCAGACTGAGCCGGGAGAAAGGTCAATAGAGTCAGGATAATTAGTGAAAAGAATCGGTTCATGGGTCAGTCTCCTTCAACAGTTGTGATTTGGATGATTGACACAGTTCAATTTACTCACTTTCAGCTTCTTCGCAGGATGGTGGAGATCCCCTGCCCTTTCCCGATGCACATTGTGGCAAGGCCATGCTCTGCGTTCTTCTGTTCCATGACATTGATAAGGGTGGTAAGAATTCTCACACCGGAGCAGCCCAACGGATGCCCTAGAGCAATGGCACCACCGTTAAGGTTAATCTTCTCTTCGAGCCATTTTCCTTTCCGGACAACATAGAGCGCCTGTGCGGCGAATGCCTCATTGAGTTCAATGAGATCCATGTCAGCCATGGTGAGGCCTGCGAACTGGAGTGCTTTTTCAGTTGAGGGAAGCGGTCCCATTCCCATCCTTTCCCACTCTACGCCGGCAACGGCGCGGGAAACTATTTCAGCCCGGATAGAAAGTCCATTGACATCGGCGAACCGGCGGCTGGTGACAAGTGCGGCGCCGGCTCCGATGGAGAAAGGTGAGCTGGTGGCGGCCGTCACCGTCCCCTGTGAGCTGAAGGCTGGCCTCAACGATCGAATCTTTTCCATATCCGGTGTTTGGGGACCTTCGTCTTGGTCAACAAGTGTCCCGTCTTCAAGTTCCAGAGGAACAAGTTCATTTTCGAACCGGCCTTCAGCCTGCGATGATAACGCCTTCTCATGAGAGGCGACAGCAAATGCTTCCTGCTTCTCACGGGAAATATCCAGCTCTTCCGCCAGGTTCTCAGCGGTCATTCCCATTTCGATGTAATATGACTGTTTTTCCAGCTGAGGATGGCGATCCGGATTGAATCCACCCCTAGGAACGGTAAACATATCTTCCACGCCGGCGGCGATCCCTGCATCAATATCGCCAACCTCGATGGCCCGGCTCAATTGATGAACCGCGTCCATGGAGGAACCGCAAAGTCTGTTCACTACCTTGGCACCGGCTTCCACCGGAACTCCCGCCAGAACCGATGTCGATCTGGCCAGAAGCATTCCTTGACTCCCTTCAGGATAACCACAACCGAGAACCACGTCTTCTACATGATTAACGTCAAAATCAGGATTTCTCTCAAGTAATGCTTTAAGTATCTTCGCCGTCAGATCGTCGGGGCGGATGTTATGTGCCATATTTCCCCACTTCACGCCGATAGGCGATCGAACGGCATCAATGATTACTGATGGGCTCATAGTCATAGGTCAGCACCTTGTCGGAAGGGTGACAGAGTTCCCAGCCTGTCAGCATATTCAAGAGGTTTCCCTTCCGCATCTATCAGAGGAAGGGCCGGTGACTTACGGGAGGTGAAGACAGTGACGACTATGAGGAGCAGGAGGCCGACACACCACCCGATGACATCCGAGGGGAGTTCGGGCGTCAGCTTCACAAATAGAAGCCAGGCAGTTGTACCGCCGAACATGGATGCGAGGGCTCCGGGCGTATTGGATCGGGGCCACCAGATACCGGCAGTCAGAGGTATGAACAGTCCCACCAGTAGAATAGAAAAAGAATCGAGAAGAAGTGCGTACACCTCTCCTACATAGAGTGCCACCACCATGGCGATGAGAGCGGAGACGGGTACCAATAGGCGCGTCCACCATAGCGTTCCTTTTTCCCGAAGCCGGTTTGGAAAATGAGGAACGAGGTTCTGCCCGAATACAGAGGCGGTGGCGAGGATGGAACTGTCGGCACTAGACATGGAGGCGGCCAGGAGTGCGCTGATGAAGATGACGATAAGAAATGACGGAAGATACTCGATTGCAAGTTTCGGAATAATCAGTTCCGGGTTCTCCAGCCCCGGCATCAGGACACTGCCAGCAATACCCATCAGAACGGCAAGCAGGCCGAAGGTGAGATAGAGAATAGAAGAGAGATACGCCGAATTCTGCGCCACACTTTCGTCCCGTGAAGAGAGAGCCCGCTGAATCAGATCCTGCCCTGCAAGGTAGCCGAAGGCTGCGACCATCCACATTCTGATGTAGCTGAGCCATTCCGGCAGTGAGGCGTCTTGGGGCGTCATTCGAAAACTACCTCCCGGCGCCGCGGCAATGAACCCTTGGACGCCGCCGAACTCACCCGTAATGATGGGAAAAGCAACAACAAGTCCCGCCGAGAGTATAATCATCTGGAAGAAATCAGTAAGGGAAACAGCCCACATTCCGCCCACCACGGTATAGACAAGTACGATCAGTGTGCCCATGATAATGCCTGTATTTTCAGGCAGTCCCGTAAGGGCGTGGAGCACAAAGCCGATAGAAACGAGGAGGGAACCGGTCCAGCCGATGAACACTGCGATCATGATGACGGATGAAAATATACCGGCCGTTTTGCCGAAGCGTATCTCAAACAAATCGATGACCGTAACCAACTTCATCCGCCGCATCATTCTGACGTAAAACAGTCCCGCAAGGAAAAGGCAGACCGAAGCCCCGAAGGGATCGGCGATAACGCCGAGGAACCCCTTTTTGTAAGCCGCTCCGCCACCGCCAAGAATGGCACCTCCACCCATCCATGTGGCCGTCAGCGTGGCGGTGCACAGCCAGAGTGAAAGCCGCCTCCCCGCCACAAGGAAATCGCCTGCATCCTTGATCTTTCTACTGGCATAAAAGCCAACGCCAAGCGTGCCAGCCAGGTAGAGACCGATCCCGATGAGTATTGCCGGATCGACGGAATTCACACTATCGGTGAAGCCTTTCAATGGTGGACTTCAAATCTTCGGCCATGGGCGAACCCAGCCAGCTAAAAATAACCATGGAAAGGGCACTGGCCGGCAGTCCGTAGAGAATTGCGGAGAGGGGAGGAAAACTAGGGCTGAATTGGACGACCAGATAGACACCGGCACCGATCACGATGGATGCAATACCCCCAGTAAGGTTGGCCTTCTTCCACCACAATCCCGCCACAACGGGAACAAAAAGACCCGCACTAAGCATGCCGATAGCGGCGGAATAGAATTCGGTGATCAGTTTCGGCGGCGAATAGGCAAAAAGCATGGCGACACCCCCCACTACCCAGACAATGGCCACATTGATTCGGTTCTCTACTTTTTCGGAAACATGCTTCTTGAGATAATTCCCTAGCAGGTCATGGGAAATAGCAGAACTACATGCCAGAAGAAGCGCATCCGTTGTGGACATGACAG
Organism: Fidelibacterota bacterium UBA6931; assembly: GCA_002448795.1. Classification (GTDB taxonomy): domain Bacteria; phylum Fidelibacterota; class Marinisomatia; order Marinisomatales; family S15-B10; genus S15-B10. The sequence continues at coordinate 22,872 of DKAH01000019.1, read as the reverse complement.
CAGCAATAACGGCGGCTACAGCAAGTCCCCTGATCAGGGGCGGAAACTGATACTTCATCACTTCAAGAAAAACCTGGTCAGCGTCCTGAAGATTAGGAAAGGCTATTTTTCCCACCGGCACGATCACCATGACCGCGGCAAGGATCATAATACTATAGACCACCATGGCGATATTGAGTGAGAGTCTCGCCCCCTGGGGATCTTTCGCCGTAAATACACGCATCACAATGTGGGGAATTACCGGTATAGCTGCCGCCCAAATGACAAAAAGGCCAAGATAACTCCCCAACGGCTCGTTTGCCACCTGTCCCAGTTCAGGTGCCTTTGCCGTCGCCTCGGCGATAATGTTGGTGGGGGCGCCATTCTGGGCCATCATGGCAAGAGCGGTACCGAGAATCACAATCAGCATGAGCGTCCCTTGAATAACATCCGTCCAGGTGATAGCCAGCATACCGCCAATAGAGACATAAAGGACGAATACTACCGCAGAAAGGGTTACCGCCTGCTGGTAGGGAATGCCCAGAAGTGTTTCAGCGGTAATTCCCGCTGCCTTCATCTGTGCAACAATATAGACGGTAAAACTGACGACGATAAGGAAAGGCACCAAAATCCTAACCGCGGGATGGGGATACCTGAATGCGAGAAAATCGGTAATCGTAAACTTGCCAAAGTTCCGGAGTGGTTTCGCCACAAGAATGGACGCCAGCGGAAAACCGATGACGGCTCCGGCGAACAGTGATAGTGTGTAGGGAATCCCTCGACCGTAGGCCAGTCCCATCACACCGATAATAGAACCGCCGCTTGCCAGCGCCGCCATAATGGCCATGGCATTGACCCAAGTGCCGATTCTCCTTCCGGCCACCCAGTACTCATCGCGTGAGGCAAGTACTCTTTTGGACGCGAGAGCACCGATAATGACACATCCAAAGAGATAAAGGATTACAAGTGTCCGTTCAAGCGTCACTGTGATCTCCTCTATTCTTTCTGATCAGGAGCTGAACAAGGGCAATAGCAGGTGAAAAGACCATCAGCAGGGCCATGAGCCAGCCGAACATGGACATCCCTCCCACTTCCACAGTTCTCGCCCACGGCATAAAAGCGATGATTGCAAATAACGTGATGACGATAAGGTACCATCGGTCAGCGGAAGCCATTGTGAAAAACTGGGACAACGGTTACCTGAGAAGAAAGCCGTCTTTCAATGGATCATCGGAATCGATGACGAAAGTCTGTCGGCCAGTGATGTGGGACGTACCGGTCACTTCAGGAATCACCGCCTCCCGGCCATTTAGAGTCTGTATCTCAACAACACATCCACTGAAGCTCGTCCCAAGAATCGAATCGATGGTAATTGCCTGATTCATTTTGGCCATGCCCCGTTCATGAAGGATTGCAAGTCTTGCAGAGACACCGGTACCGGTGGGACAACGATCGATTTGACCATCAGCAAAGATACAGACATGACGGCTGTGAACTTCAGGCTGATCGCTGTCAGCAACGAATATAGTACCGTAAAGATGATTCATTTCAGGTTCGTTGGGATGATCCATTGCAACTGCCTCCGCCAAGGCTTTTCTGATTGCCATACCGGCAGAGATAAGTGAAGAGCTCTGTCCCGGCAACGCATCCATACCAATTTCACTGACATTGACAAACGCATAAAATGCTCCCCCAAAAGCGATATCATACCTGACTGTTCCATAGTCCACGACATCCACCTCACCATCCAAACATTGAACGAAGGAAAGAACGTTTCTGAACCGTGCGCCAATGACTTTTCCGTTTTCAGATATCGCTTCGGCATGAATCATTCCAGAAGGGACATCCATCACCACATCTGTCGTCTCCCCCGTTGATTTGATCAGGCCCGTTTCCACAAAAGTTTTGGTCAACCCAAGGACAGCATGACCACACCCGGTGGAATACCCCTCGTTATGAAGGAAGATGACACCAAAATCAGCTGCAGAGGAATTTGGTTCAACAATGATGGCACCGTACATGTCAGAATGTCCCCTCGGCTCCCACATAAGGGAGGTACGGAGATGGTCGTAGTGTTCCCTGACATAGGATCTTTTTTCCAAAACGGTACTACCCTTTATTGAAGGAAAACCATCCACAATGATCCGTAAAGGTTCACCACCCGTATGTACATCCACTGTTGATATCTTCAGATATTGTTCTGGTACTTCCCAATCCCTCAATTTTGAAATATCGGCCAGCTCCATTTGAAGGGGGGCTATCCCGCAATCCCGGTAAGCAACAGGTATATTAAGACAGTGGCTCCCATGATAGCCCAAGACGCTGTCTTGGCATGGGCCCAGGGTGTCATATCCACAGGAGACTTAACGGGAACGACGCTAGAAGCTATTTCCAATTCAGAACGGGGTCGAATCCAACCTATAAAAAGCATTACGCCCACAGAGATGACAAAACTGATGAAATAGCCGTGCAAGAAGTGCAGTTCGCCACCTGCATCAGCAAGAAATGAAGGGGCTGATTTAATGTTGATAAAAGTAAAAAATGCGTAACTCCCCATACCAACGAGCATTCCCACCTTGGCCGCGAAAGCCGGAACACGTTTGGTAAGGATACCAAGAAGAAATATGCCGATAATAGGAACGCTGTAAAGTCCATTGACCTGTTGAAGGTACTGGAAAATAGAATCCAGCTGAGCCAAGATCGGTGCAATAATTATTGCCGCCACAGCCAGGATGATACTGAAAATCCTCCCTACCCTTACAGTTTGTTCTCCCCGTGCATCCGGGTTGATGTAGACCTCATAAAATTGCAGTGAAAAGAGTGTGGATGCACTGTTCAGGGCACTGTTGAATGAGCTGAGAATAGAACCCATCAGTACGGCGGCGAACAGTCCGAGAGACCAATCCGGCAGAACGTACCGAACAACAGCTCCGTAAACCTGATCTTGTTTTTCGATATCTAATTGAGGCAGATGAAGCGCTATAATTCCGGGCAAGCAGAGCATAACCGGGCCTACCAGCTTCATGGCTGATGCAAACAGAACCCCCTTCTGCCCTTCTTCCAGGCTTTTAGCCGCCATTGCCCGCTGCACAATGACCTGATTTGTGGACCAATAGAATATCTGAATAAACATCATCCCCGTAAAAAGTGTGGGCCAGGGAACAGTGACAATTTTCCCATCGCTGTTGCTCTGTTTAAGAACGGCCAAATAGTCGGGATTCTCACTTACCAATGTAGCAAGACCTTCAAAGAGAGAGCCGCCACCCAGTGCAATCAGGGCCAGAACGGGTACCGCGAGTCCGCCAATCAACAGACCAATCCCGTTAAGCGTATCACTGACAGCCACCGATTTAAGCCCACCAAAAATGGCGTAAGAACTTCCCAGAACCCCGATAACAGCAGCCATGAGCCAGAAAGAAATATTAAGGTCAAACATCCCGATCAACGCCAAAGATCCAGTATACAAAACAACCGGTAAGAGCACCGTTATATAGCCAAACAGGAACAGTCCCGAGACCATGGACCGCGTCATTTTGTCAAATCTTTTTTCCAGAAAGGCTGGCGTTGTTGTGAAACCGCTTCCCAGGTAGGTTGGCAAGAACAGTAACGCTGTTGCAATCATGGCAAAGGCCGCGAGAGCTTCCCAGGCAATACCAACCAAAGCTTTGTCTCCAAAGACGTCACCGTTCAATCCTACCAGTTGTTCAGTGGAAAGGTTTGTCAGAAGCAGTGATCCAGCCACAACGGGCCATGATAGCGCTCTGCCTCCTGTAAAATATTCTTCGGTTGCATTCTTTGATTTTTTCATTCGACTGACAATGAAATAGGTGACAAATGCGACAGTGCCCGTCGCAATAACGAATGAAGAAATGGATATGATATTCAGTGATCTGGACATTTGAAAATCGAGGATTGCATAAATATTAAAATAACAGATAGAGACACGTCATAAAACAAGAAACCTGAACTGTTAACTCCCGGTCTCAATGTGAAAGATCATACTTGAACGGCTGAAGCGTAAACGTGTAGGCGTATTCTTTTGGCGGAAGAGTGTATTGTGGGTGAGACAGAACTAGATCCCTTCCAGGGTCTCTTCCCCCAGCTGATCCATCACTGATTTCATGCTGCCTGTCTGATCATAGCATGCCAGCTGGCGGTCGGCGCTGGCACCATTATTGAGTATGGTGCGAACATTTTCTACTTCTTTTCTGATGCCGAGAGGGTCTAAGACATCATCTACCAGTTCAATGATTTCTTCGATCAAAAAAGGCACAAGTCCTTCTGTCTTTTTCCCAAAATCGATAAGACTCCCGTGTATTCCGTCCTTCATTGCCCTCCACTTATTCTCTGCGATCATGGAAGGACGGTAGGTTCGCCATGTTTGGTTGTTTATTCGGTACTGAATCAGTTTTGCAACCAGAGCCTGGATCAAGGCGGCAATAGATATCACCTCATCCACCCTGGTGGTACAATCACAGATCCTGAACTCCAGTGTGGGGAATTTTGGATGGGGACGGATATCCCACCAGATCTTGGAAGGCTCATCAATACTGCCACAATCCACTAAGGTCTTTACATAGTTATCATACTCCAAGGCTGAGTCAAACCTTTCGGGAATACCGGTTCTGGGAAGATCTTCAAACACGATACTCCGGTAAGACTTGAAACCTGTTTTTTCACCTCGCCAAAACGGAGATGAGGTGGACAGTGTCAAGATATGGGGCATGAAATAGCTCATCTGATTCATGAGATCTATCTGAAGATCTCTATCTTCAATGCCAACGTGGATATGCATTCCGAAGATAAGTAGACGTTTGGCCACCAGCTGCATGCTGTCCATGAGACCCTTGTAGCGATCCTGGTCCGTCACCAGTTGATCCTCCCAACTGGAAAAGGGGTGCGTTCCCGCCGCTACAATCATGCTGTTATTCTTCTCAGCAATCTCAGAGACTATTCTCCTGAGCCTGCAAATCTCCTCACGAGCCTCCTGAACATTCTTACAGACACTGCTCCCCACCTCGATCTGGGACTGAAGGAACTCAGGCTTCACCTGATCCCGGAAAAGAACGGCCCCCTGCTCCAGGAACTCAGAGACGAAAGAGGTCAGCTCGCGGCTCTCCCTATCCACGATCTGGTATTCCTCTTCAATCCCGATAGTGAGATCGCTTAAGTAATCCATAACGGACTGACTTTACTGAAGATTGAGATGAAAGTAAAGAAAAGGGTGAAACTATTTCAACAGGACCATCTTCTTGGTCGTGGCAAAACGTTGCCCATCGTCGCCCCTCACGAGGAGGCGGTAGATGTAGACGCCGGCGCTTACGGCCCTGCCGCCGTTATCGCGGGCGTCCCAGATGATGTTGTGGTAGCCTGCTGCCTTTTCGTCCCGAGACATGAGAGAACGGACCTCCTGACCAAGGAGATCGTAGACCGTCAAATTTACCGTGGAATTAAGGGGAAGGCCATACTCAATCCGCGTTGTGGGATTGAATGGGTTGGGATAGTTCTGATCTAACACAAACTCCGCCGGGAGCGGCGTAACTTCGAATGTCTTTACCCCTTCGCCGGCGATCTCACCATCTGCAGCGTAAAGGACATAGGCGAGTGTGATAGTGGAAGATTCACGACCGAACTCCAGCGGAAGGACGAAGTGCCTATTTCCCTCTCCCGTGAGGTAGGCAAAGTCCATAAGGCTCTGCTTCAGAGCCGGTTCACTGTGGCTCAGAAGAATCATCTGTCCCGATTTTTCCTCGGGCATGGTGATAAAGGTCTCTGTACCGGAAATCTGGAACGCCAGCTGTCCGGCAGCAGCCGATTCGGGAACGGTGACATTGAGACTGTTCTCATCCAGGGAAACGACCACTTCCTCTCCAGCCGTGGCGCGGGCTAAGTTCAGAAGCTGGGGTGTGCCGTGGTTCCAGTGCCACATACGTGTATAAGCCATCACATCCCGCAGATCGTATTCGCCATCGGGCTGAGGGACAAAGTGTGGCGCCTCACCGGTGACAGGGCCCAGTTCATAGGCGGCATCGCCGCTAGTCCATGCCGTTACAAGCGTGGAGAGATCGGCGGCATCGATGACCAGATCGTGATTGTAATCGGCCAGCATCTCGGTGTAGAAAACAACAAGTGTATCTTCTGCCACCCTCCCACTCATATCGGTGAGCTGAGACAGCACAACCTCTATGGTATCAAGACTCACAAGCGGAGAGTAAAGCGTAACCACCACACTATCTTCACCTTGTATCCATCCAGACGAAATATCACTTCCAAGCGTGGAAACCACCTCAACCTCACCGTAGTCTAAAGGTTCCGAAAAATGGAATATCAGCTCACCGTCAGAAATGAGGGAAAGATAGAGTCCGCTCTCTGGTGAAATATCAGATATCTCCGGCGGGCCGGGATATTCATCGACGGTGAAGCCGTCACTGGAGACAGGTTCCGATACATTCCCAACAAGGTCGATGGCTAAAATATTAAAAAAGTAGGTTTCTCCATGGTCCAGGCTAAGATCTGTAAATGTTGTCTTTGTATCACCGATCACCTCTACATCGGCCCGAACATCATCGTCCCCGGGCGAAGTCCCCAGCGAAACGAGATAGCGATCCAGGCCGCTTCCATCGTCTTCAAAGTCCTCCCAGTTTACCGTCATGGTACTTTTGGAATCAGAAAAATCCATGTCGTCTGCATCACCATCGCTAACCGTCCCCGGATCGGGCGGCGACATATCTACCTGAAAGCCGTTGCTGGCGACTATGCCTGACAGGTTATCCGCCTTATCCTTCACTTCAATATTGGTATAATAGGTGACCCCCTCATCGTAATCTGAAGCAAGTGTAGTCTCCATCGTATCCAGCCCAACATTGGTCGTGGAAAAAACATCATCGGTCTGTTCAGCAGTGCCGATGGCGAAATGGTACTGCAGAATGGAGCCGTTATCGGCTCCATTCCACCGGTGAATGATTTCATCATCGGGGCCGAACCAGCTGATATCTTCATTCACCCCTTCCACTGTCTCAAAAACTGTCGTCACTGTTGGGTTCTCACTATCCACCTGGAAGTTTGTTGAACTCACTTCAGATGAGATATTGCCCACCTTATCCGTGGCGCGGACTTTGATGAAATATTTTGAATTGTTATCGAGATCAAGTCCCGTAAAGGCATGAGTCAAAGCACCGGAAACAACAAACCATTGTGTTTCATCAGCTTCAGTCGTTTCATCCCGAAGCATCACCTCGTACTCCTTGATGCCGCTCCCCCCGTCGGTGAAACCCGTCCATGTGGCCGTTACGGAAGTGGTATCCTTAGTCCACATCAGGTGTGTATCAGTGCCGGCTACAATCGAACCAGTGGATGGAGCGGTTACATCGAGCTTAACACCGTCACTCGTGACGACACTGGAAACATTATTCAGCATATCGGTGGCCCGGACGGAAACGTAATAGGTCTTCCCTTCCTGAAGGGTCAGGCCGGTCATGGTGACGGATGTATCGGTTCCGGTGCTCGTCCATGGCACAATTATACCATTGATATTTGTGGCTGATGTATCGAGGGCGTACTCGTATTTCTTAATTCCGCTGGCACCATCGCTACCGTTCCAGTGGGCCGATAACTGGCTATTAACACCCACCCATTCAAGGTTGCCTGTGGTCCCTTCACGTACATGGCTCACCGTCGGAACGGTTGTATCGCTCAACGGCGTCACGCGGCTGTTCTCGTAGGCCCCTATATCTGGTGGAGTACCACGGGTAGCGCTCACAATATCCACTGAAGGAGTCACATTATTAACAACGGTCCCGGTACCTATGGCTGGTGAATAGTCAGTCAGGTGATAGTCCGCAGCCTTTGTACGAGAAATACCGCTGAAAACTGGATCTCTACTAGTATTACCAGTGCCAGAATAACTTCCCTCGGCAATAGAATACGTCAATGCAAAGTTCCCTAAAACACCGCCAGAGCTGTTCCCATATATAATGGCGTTAGTCACTGTAGGTTGATAGGATTTAATATTTTTAAGGCCGTAACCTTCATTGTCCGCTATAGTACAGTTGATTATAGACGGATAATTTGTTGTTGTATATGTATCGAAGAGAAATGTACCATCGCCAGTGTTACCATGGACAAGTGTATTGACTATTTTAGAGCCTGAATCCTGAACTCTTACGGCCCATTTTGGATTCTTGGTTATTATGCAGTTTTCAATAGTTGCCGAACTGCCTTCAATATTTATTGCGCTGCCATCAGATTCACTACCGCCGTTTTGCAAAGTAAAACCGACAAGTTTTGCTGTAGCAGGTTCTCCACCCTGAAACCAGGCAATGGCTTTCCATGTACCACCTGAAGACGGTTGAATTATAGTTTTTTCTGGACCGTTCTTACTTCTGACAACAATATTCCTTCCGCCAAAATCAATATTTTCCTCATAAGTCCCATCATAAACCTCAACAGTGTCCTGTTTTGTTGTGGATGTAATTGAATTAATTGCTTCCTGAATAGTGGGATGATCACCGGACCCATCTTTCTTAACAGTAATAACCACCGGTGCAGCCAAGGTTTCAACATCTTTTTTGACAGCTGTAGCTATATTGCTGTTAAGAGAAACATCCTCTACTGCCACCCAAACATCATACTTTTTACCGGCTGTAAGACCAGTTATTGACTGGCTATTTTCTGTATCTGCCTTAAGACTGAAACTACCCGAACCATATACGCCTGATGAGGAACCAGCATTGTTATTACCATTTTTAATATTGGTTGTATCAGGACGACCGTCTCCATCAGCAAGCACAACAAAATAGGCAGTAGAATTCTCATTGGCCTTCATTGACAAAGTAAAATCGGTCTGGCCGATGCTAGATGCAGATGGATAACCAGTGGCAACAGTAGGTGCTGTTCTATCTGTTGAAATATCTACCAGAGTAGGGCTGGAAGGAAGTGTGTGATCATATTCCAATACAACCCAGAGATCATATTCTGTACTGGCTGTAAGGCCGGATATCGTAAGTGAAGTTTCAGTATTCGCTTCAACCGTTTCATTATAGCCTTTTGCTAAATCAGATAGCACATTTGTTGATCCATCTGCTTCATTTTTTATTTGAGCTGAAGTAGGTGCTGTGGTACCATCAGCCAATACCACATAATAGACATGGCTCAGCTTGTCAGTTTTCACCTTGAGTGTGCCAGAAGTACCTGTGCTGGCAATTGTAACAGCAGGATAACCCGCTGCAAAAACAGCTAATGCCGTGGCCGTGGTCGTGGCTTCTACTTTTGTGGGACTGGATTGAAGATTTTCAGACTTGTCTTCCGCAACAACATAAATATCATATGCTGTGCTTGTGGAAAGACCTGAAGAAATTGAAAGTCTTCCAGCCTCATCAGCTGAAATTGTCTGATTCCCAGAGGTCACGCTGGTTCCACTGGCATCGGTACCCGCCTTGACCTGAGCAGAAGTTGGCGCCGTTGCTCCATCAGCGAGCACAACATAATAAACCTTCCCATCTTTATCAGTCTTTACAGAGATATCAAGGGACGTTGAGGAAACGTTATAGGCAAACGGATAACCGCTGGAAAATTCAATCGTGGCAATTTTGTATTTCCACAATGCATTCTGATCCTTCATCCAGTAAAGAGTGCCATTGTATTCATAAAATGAATGCAACCACGTACCAGTATTAGAAGCTACAAGATCGGCCGCTTTGCTTGGGGGGTCGTTCTCCGTATCACTTGCTAGATTATACAGACTCCCGTTGTAGTAACCCCCGAGCTTGTAACTGTCGCTATTTGAATTATAGAAGTAAAATATAGGCCGCCCCGAGTAGGCAATCATCCCGTTGATAGAGCCACTCAGGGCTACAAAACTTGCTGAACTGACTGAACTTCCATCAAAGTATTTGAGATAGTTATTGCCGGTGGTGCTGGAGTAAGTGCTGAAATAAAGCCTGTCCCCAACTACGGCTGGAGAGCTGGGGTAAGTACCAATGTCAGCTTTATAAGCAATTGTGGGGGATTCAGCGGTGTCATCATATGCATAGAACTTATTATCGGCAGCAATGATCAATTTATTGTTTAAGACATTCATCCGACCTTGTGGATAAGATGATAAATATTGATTTGTGTTAGTGACACTTGTACCGTCATAATTGTATAGGTAATAATTAGATGATACACTCTGAAGCCAGAAAATTTTACTGTTATAGGTAACAAAAGATTGAGGCCAGTTTGTTCCTATGTTGACGCCGGTAGATAGGGTTGTGCCATCAAATGATGCTAAGTAGTAAGCACTGCTTGAAGAATAAGTGAAATATATCTTACTGTTGTAAGTAACAAAATTTTCATAATAGTTACTGCCGCTAACAATCTGAGTAATCCTCGAATCGGCCGCAGCGGATGGATCATATGTATATATGGAACGTCCCATGAAGATGGCCAACTTTGAACCAACCGCTTGGATATGATTCACCCAGGAATTGGCAAGGTCCGTTAATTCAGTCATGGTAGAACCATCATAGCTCCAAAGTGTTGAGACATAACCACTACTGCCATAATATGATGTTGTTACATAAAGTGTACCATCTAATGCTACCATTTTTTTCATGTAAGAATCATGATCAGCCATTGCCGGTGAAACTAGAAAGCCCGTGAAAACCAGGAAAACTGGGAGAGAAATTCTACTGCGCATTGATCTCTCCCTGACCGAGTCCCTTCAGCTCCAAGGGGTTGTCGTGGCGGTCAACCAACTCAGATTGATCCGTGTATGAAATTGTTGATTCTCCGGACGTCGTTGTACCCAGAACCAGTGTTGCGATGTTACCCGTTCCCGAAACAGTGGCGCTATCCGAGCCGAGAAATGATGTGTAGATGTCAAGAATCCCCGATTCAGGATCATCTACATAAACAAAAACAGGACCTGAAGAAGAAGAAAAGAAATCACCGGCATTGATTAAGTTGACGGAAACGAGGCTTTTGTCATAGGCAAGTTGAATGTGGGCGCCGGCCACTTCTGTTACTTCCAGTGCGTAAAGCTGAACACTGATGCTGCTCCCGGCGGTCACCTCAAACTTGTCCGGGAAGAAGACAAGTGCTGGTGTGTCGATACCCTCTTCCTCCGCCGCTTCCTCATCCAGAGGATTGTCGTAAACTTCTGTTGGAACCTCGCAGCTGACCAGAAGAATCATAAGAACTGGAAGCGTTATACGTTGAACGTTAGATGTTATACGCCTGCGATTTAAATCTATGGTGTGCCGTAAAACGTGCAAAATATAACGTATAGCGTATAACATCATCTATCGTCCCAGAGGAATTGAAAGCTGCATCATCGTCGTGCGTGTATTTGGATCAAAGGCCAGCCCAACGGGTAATGAAAGACTGCTGGTCTCTTCACCATCCTCATCTTTCTTTGGTCCCGTAATGAGTGCATGGATGACATTCACCGCCCAGACGGCGGCAGCGGCATAGGCCAGAGTCTCTGCCTGCGTGGCGGCGGCATCCATATCAGCGTGATGCCCCTGCGCCTTCTCCTTATACCCTCTGATCATATCCGGATCTGTCTCGTTATTGTACAGTTCAATAGTGCTGTTGTAACTGTCGTAGGATGTCTGCCACTGGGTACCGAAGGTGTAGATGCCACCGGCGAGGGCCAGTTCCGAAAGAAGCCATGTGTAGCCCCAGAATCTTCGTTCGGAATAGAACTGTCCCATACCGGGAATAAACATGGATCTAAGCATGGCACCCAAACGGGTTTTCCTTGGTGCCTGAACAATGGGCTGTACCGGAACACCAGCTTTCCGTTTGGCGATAAGCGGTGCCGGTGCTTTCAACCCGGAAATTTCGTAAGCAAGAATTTCAATTTCTGTAATTAAACCGTCCACTGCGCCGGCGTAAGAGACGTTCTTTGTCCGAATGTTTTCACCGGTCTGGACTGAGAACATTCTCATATCAATAGTAAATGTTCTGCCGACTCTACCTATAGCTCCGCCGATCATGTTCTGAACACCGAGCAACTGGCCCACTTCAACAGCACATTCATCGCTTGTGCAACCAGTCTGTTGGAAACCTTGCTCCTGAAGGACCTCTTGCATCATCTGCCGTTCAACCAGCCGGAGGGCTCCAGCTGAGCCTACCGCAGTCCGGAATCGGTCTGTCAGCGTCTGGGCTTCAAGCTGTGAGATGCCCCTCCCTTCAAAATCGAGAATGGCCACTGTCTCTCGTGAGTCCTGACCGATAATGGCCAGCGGTAACGCCAGAAAGAGCGCTTTATGCACTAAGAATTTTCTGCTGTTCATTCAGGTACCCGCATTCAAAACGTAGAGAAGAGACACAGTGTCCCCCCAATGTGAAGACAATCTAAGGGACAAATCGAGTCCATGGCAACACGAATTTCCTTGACGTGACACATGTCACATATAGACAATTAATTGCTTATTTTTTTACTGCTGTTAAATCAAATTCCCGTTCCAATTAATGAACAAATTTGAAGATTTAAATCAACCGGCAACTGAAACCATTCTCACCACGCTTACCGCTGTATGCTTGGTTCTGCTGACCGGGTGCAGCTTAAAGGTCCCTTCTGAAGATCCTTCCTGGACTGTCAGTTTAGATTTTCCTCTAACCGATGATAGTATAGGCCTGAAAGAAATTCTGAATGATTCCCTGCTTACAACCATTCCTCTGAATGGAAATGATGAACCTGTTCTTTATGCCTTTCAGGATACTGTTGAAATCGGAGAACAGACTTTCAATGATACTGTCGGTGTTGATCCAACAGAGCAATTAATCTCTTCTGAGTTGGACACCATTGGTCTTGAAAATATCGATCCAAAAAAGACTGAAGCTTTCCTCTTAAGTGAAATCTATCCTGCTGTTTCATCCATATCAGGGAACAATGTAATTCCCGCTTTTACTATCTCCCCTGTCTCTAAGAATTTCACTTTTGAGGATTTCAAATCGGCTGATTTCGCTGGTGGTTTAATGTCAATGACTATTCAAAATGATATGGTGATTCCCATTGGTTCACCTTTGAATGTGGAGATTAAGGACATGAACGGAAACACGCTGGTAGCATCGGCAGCAAAATGGGAAGAACCAATAACCAGCAATACCTCTTCATCCAAGATACTCGATATGACGGGCATATCTCTTGTTGGTGAAATAAAAATAGTTGTTACGGGGAGTTCCCCTGGTTCCGGTGGAACTGCTATCACTGTAGATGATTCGGCCCTTTCTTCCAGTTTTACAGTTGAAATATCCGCTTCTCAACCAAAAGTAATTTCAGCAGTTGCGCAAGTTCCGGAACAGAAAATAGATGAAATCGGCACAATACAAATTGATTCGGACAATAAGGTTGAGCGGGCAAAAATCGATCAAGGAACCCTCGCAATAGAAATAAAAAATGGCCTGGATCTTGAAGCTGATTTGAAATTAAACATTTCCTCCATCCAGGATGATAATGGTAACCCCTTTACAGAACTGATTCAAATGACGAGCAAAGATGATGTTTTATCCATTTACAACCTTAATAACAAATGGATGGTACTGGATATTTCCGCAGACCCTCAAAGTGTTAATTATTCCTACCAAGTTGTAACTGAGGATTCAAAAAGTGATGCCGACCCATTTAGGAATGTAAGTAGTACTGATTTGTTTGATGTGAAGATCAATCTTTATGGTTCTAGTGAGGAAAAACAAGTCACCTTCTCTGAAATAAAAGGAATCATCGCACCCATTGAAGAATCTATAGAAACCATTCGGCAGGAAGTCGCTGCGCTGCCCGGTGAATTTGATGGAATGGAATTAATGGAAGCTGAAATGAACCTTGTTTTTGATACCAATATTGAATTTCCTGTCAAGCTCGATATGGATATTGTCGCTTTCAATAACGATACTTCCGCCACCCGACGGATTAGAGGATGGAATGTGACTCATCCTGATAGCCAGACCATAGTCATACCCGACGCTGCCGGCCTCATCAACATTAAACCAGATTCGATTCTTGCTTCTGGAACTGCTGTTATCGGCGGAAGCAACGATGTTGTGACATATCAGGGAAATGAATCTTTTTCAGGTATTTTTTCCATCTCCATACCGTTTGTTTTTGAACTGACCGACGATGCAATGATCGACCTGGACGCGGAAAAAGTTGAGCAGGAGTTTCCTGAAAATATTGAATCAGTTACCGTCTTTATGGAATACGATAACATGTTTGACTTTAACACAAACATTTCACTTTTGTCCGCCACCAATCTATCTCATTTTGAAAAAGGTTCACCAACAACTCCGAATGTTCTTGGTAGCTTCACCATTAAAGGGAATAGTTCCTCTATAGATTCCTTACATTTTGATGAATCTCAAATAAAACTTTTTGATGATATCATTTATGTAAAGACCAAGGTTTACCTGTCAAGTAATGAAACGGTAAAATTCCTTTCCACCGATTCTCTAAACGTAAAATCTTACGGTTCGATTAAATTTCTTGTGGACCCTCTCAGCGATGAAAAGTAGATATATCCTATTTACAGCGCTCCTTTCTTCTGTGAGTTTTTTCCCTCTAACCGGACAATCCAACTTTACTGCCCGTTCCGTATCTCTGGGCGGTGCATTTTCCAGTTATGCCAGAGGTGTAGATGCTTTGGGCTGGAACCCTGCCAATTTGGGTTTCTGGGCCAAAGATGAAGCTTTGGGAGAAAAAGGGAAAAGAAGCGTAAAACTCCCTTTTTCTCTCGCTTTTGATCTTGGGAATAATACTATCTCCCCCGATTGGATCTCTGACTACTTTGATGTCGGCTATATAACCGATGAGCTTAAAAATCAAATGATTAATTCCCTTCCGGATAATGATTGGCTTCTATTTCAAGCGTTGCGGGTTCCATTTGGCTTTTCAATCAACAATTTTGCTGTCAGCACGGGATTAGATATTAATGGCCGCATTGCGTCACGTACCGATGTCTTTGAATTGTTATTTAATGGATTAAGATTCGATAATTCCATATCCCTTGATGGAAATGTTCTATTTGAAGCTGTTATCCCTGTGGCACTAGGATATGGAAAAGAATTCTATAGTAGCCTATTAAACAAATATTTTGATCGGGTTTATTTTGGTGGAGCTGTTAAATATCTTAATGGCCTGAATAGAATCTCAACTGAATTCTCCAACTCTAAACTATCGACCAGTAAAGAATCTTTCGATATTAAAACAACGACAACCTTAACATCTGCTATATCAGGCACAGGATTAGCCCTTGATCTTGGTTTTTCCGCCCGGTCTGGTGAAAAACTGTATCTTAGCATCTCCCTTAACAACCTTTTCGGCAAAATCAATTGGTCAGATTCGGACATTGTAAATGGTTCAGTGAATTTGAATGTTGATAAATTAAATTTCTCAGAACTGGATTCCCTTTTTGAGGAATCAAATTCCATAGATGAAAACACAGGAAAGGTCAGCAGTACATATCCAGGCTATTTTGTTGCTGGTTTTCATTATCAGTACCGTCCCAGTGTTTCATTCCATTCTACTCTTATTCAAGGTTTAAGCAATGATATGAATATTAGTACTATTCCTCGTTTCTCTTTGGGCAGTGAAATGAATGCCAATACCTGGCTACCTATAAGATTTGGTATTTCAGTAGGAGGCATAGAAGATTTCCGCTGGGGTACCGGCTTTGGCCTTAACTTCAGTAAGTTTCATCTCGATTTTGGTATTTCTGAGTCTGGTGGAATACTCAATTCAGCCAAAGGAATTTGCATCGCCTTGCAACAAACTTTTTTCTTCTAGTAGTAATTCTTTGATTATAAGTAGCCAATTATTTCAGCCCATCGAAAAGGTGACTATACTTGATCAACACAGATTGGCCTACACCAGGATCTTGACTTACTATTCTGTGATAAACAAAATTATAAAGCTATATTCAAGTAATAATCAATTAAGGAGTGAACATGAATCTATCATTGGTCTTTAAGCTTGCTGCCGGTTTCATGGCATTGTGGGTGTTACAAATGTGGTTCTTACCTTCCATGGTTGAAGAAACATTTGGCTGGAATTCGTCTCCTGACTTGAGAGTTTTAATGAGGTATATGGGAATGGCAATGGCCGCGCTTGCCACACTTCATTGGACCCTCCCAATGTGGGCTGAAGAAAATCTCTCAAATTTTGGGATGGTAACTGCGTTTTTTTGGGCACTATTTGGTGTTATGGGAGTGTATGACATTCTTATGGGAATATCACCGTCTTCCGCTCCAAACTTCATTAGCACGGCCATGAATTTTGTTTTTTCTGCTTTATTTTATCTGAATAGTAGAAAGTCATAGTTCAAGAATCCACTCGTTCAATAAAAAAGCTCCTTTCTGGGGCTTTTTTATTATAATTCTATTAATCTATGCAAAGAAACATACTTATCTCATTAAGATATGTATATATGTATCCAGATTTATTTCCTATACATCCTTCAAGTATTCAATCCGAACATAAACATACCTTATTAATCTGAGTTAAACCTATGAAATCATCAATCCGCCGCATCTTCTTCCTATCCTTTATTCTGCTTTGGGGCTGTGAAACAAAGAAGGTGGACACGTCTCCCGGTGTATCATGGGCATTGGCGGAGTATCGTGCTAACACCATCTCGGATCTTCGATATAACATTACCCTATTCATCCCGGAAAAGATGGACAGTCCAATTACCGGTTTAGAAACTATTCGATTCAAATTATCCGAAGCCAGCAGTGATGTCGTACTCGATTTTCGGCAACCACCAGAATATATCAAGAGTGTGGCGGTGAATGGGAAAAGCGCTAAATACACCGCCGAGAGGCAGCACATCATCATTGACGGTCAACATTTTTTTGGAGGAGAAAACAACGTGGAGATCGGCTTTAGGGCCGGCGATATGTCCCTGAACCGGAATGACGAATTCCTCTATACACTCTTCGTACCAGATCGAGCATCCACGTCGATCCCCTGTTTTGATCAACCAAACCTGAAAGGGCGCTACATCCTTACACTCCATACGCCGGCAGATTGGACAGCCGTTGCCAACGGGCCACTCCTGAGCGAAACGGTGACAAAGAACGGCCTAACCTTTCAATTTGGAGAAACAAAGCCTCTGAGTACTTATATCCTCGCCTTCGCGGCAGGGAAGTTTGAAAAGATTACGGAAACGCGAAACGGCCAGAAAATGACAATGTACCATCGGGAAACCGATAGCACTAAAGTGGCACGGAACAGAGATGCAATTTTTGACCTCCACGCTGGGGCCATTAAATGGATAGAAGAATATAGCGGTATCGATTATCCTTTTCAGAAGTTTGATTTTGTCCTTATCCCGGCATTCCAGTATGGAGGGATGGAGCATCCTGGGGCTATCTTCTATAAGGACATCAGTCTCCTTTTAGATGAATCGGCAACGAATAGTCAAATCTTAGGCCGGGCAGGATTGATTTCCCATGAAACGGCTCATATGTGGTTTGGAGATCTTGTCACCATGAACTGGTTCGATGACGTCTGGACCAAGGAAGTATTCGCTGGTTTCATAGGAGGAAAGATTGTTAATCCCGCCTTTCCTGAGATCAATCACGACCTCCGGTTTTTGAGCAACTATTCCTCGGCCTACGGGGTGGACAGAAGTCAGGGCGCCAACCAAATCCGCCAGCCATTGGAAAACCTGAATATGGCGGGGACACTCTATGGCTCTATCATTTACGCAAAAGCACCGGTGGTGATGAAGCATCTTGAGCTGCTAGTGGGTGAAGAAACTTTCCGCAAAGGGATGCGGATTTACTTGAAAGAATTCAGCTACAGAAATGCAACCTGGCCTCACCTCATTGCGATCCTTGATGATTTATCCGATGAAGACCTCACATCCTGGAGCAAAGTGTGGGTGGAAGAACCAGACCGCCCAACGGTTGATATGGACTTGAAGATCAAAGAGGATGGCACCATCGGGCGATTGAGCCTGAAACAAAAGGACCCTAAGGAAAAAAGTCGCATTTGGACGCAGCGGCTCAATTTGAGGCTCGGCTATTCTGGTGGAGACAAGATGATTCCAGTGACTATGAAGAATCGGAAGATGAATGTGACTGAGGCCGAGGGCCTCCCAAAGCCAAACTATATTTTGCCAAATGGGAATGGGGTCGGCTACGGCTATTTCAGGATGGACAGTGCAAGTCGAGATTACCTTGTGCAGCACCTCCCTGAACTAGACACCCCCATGCTAAGAGGAATCGCTTGGCTCAATCTTTGGGACGCTATGCTCTACGGTTTTATTGATCCTTCTAAGCTGCTTCAGTTGTCCATTCGGTCATTGGAATCCGAGACGGACATTATCAACATTCAGAGGACACTGAGAAGAATGCAAGCTATCTACTGGAATTATCTCACAGCCAATCAGAGGGAATCAATTTCGGCTGATCTGGAATCGACCCTGATGAGATATTTGGAGCAAGCTGAGACCGTATCCCTGAAATCATCTCACTTCCGTACCTTGAGTTCAATCATGCTGACAGACAGCGGTTACGACTGGCTAAAGAGCGTCTGGATGGGAAGCTCCATCCCAGGACTGAAGTTCTCTGAACGGGACTACACCGCCATGGCGGCTGAGTTAACGCTCAGAGAAAAAGACGACTGGGAAGAAATTCTAGCGACTCAGTTGGAAAGAATCGGAAATCCTGACCGGAAGGCGCGCTTCGAATTCATTCTCCCTTCCCTGTCCAGAAATGAATCAGTAAGAGACAGATTTTTCGAGAGTCTGAAATTAGAAGAAAATCGGGCGAGAGAACCCTGGGTTCAGCAGGCGGTAACTTATCTCCATCACCCTTTGAGAGCAAAGTTGGCGGAGAAATACATTCGCCCCAGCCTTGAACTGCTTGAAGAGATTCAGAGAACGGGGGATATCTTCTTCCCTTCAAGGTTCATCACCGCCTCACTCTCAGGCCACAGTTCATCGTCAGCTGCAACTGTCGTGAATGGTTTCTTAGATGATCATCCGCACTATTCGCCTCGCCTTAAGCTAAAGATCCTCCAGGCGGCTGATGGTCTGTTCAGGGCATCGGAGATTCTCAGTCAACAACCGTAAACTGGATTAGACTATTGGCTTTTATGCCCATTGTAGGGCTCAATCATCTCACGAATCACACCTCTTAGCGTCCCGACCCAAATAGGATCTTCCTTGGATTGGATATGATCCAGTAGCTCACATAGATGTCGGTGACCCGGATCGTGCAGGTAGTGACTATAAGGATGTTGGACCAAGTTTAACAGCAACCGGTGTTTATATGCGTAATCCACACTACTCTTCTGAATTTCGATTAAGCGATCTAAGGCATTGGGAACCGTCCAGGTGCATTTCCAGCCAGCCGGTACCGATTTATGGGCGTATAGCTTGCGAAATTCTGTAAGGGCGTCATCATCTGCCACAATATTATCTAAGAACGCTCGGTCAGTAAGTCCATGGAAGGGAATTTCGATTAGACCATCAAGAAAACGAAAAGGAGGATGAGCACCACTGTCTCTCGCTGAGTCTCCAGGGTTGTTCTTGTATTCCATGCCGCCGGTCCCCTGTCCTGATACATAACGGAATCCGTTCTTAAGAATCACCGACCGACTATCGGGCCCAAGCGCTCCCGGCGGATATCCGCCGGGACCTCGTAACACGAACGGTTTCACTTCCAGTTTCTCTTGCATCAGTAGGTTCGCCCGTCTAAGATCGACATCCAATTTCTCAGGATTCGTGTAGGCCAAATTAAGATGACCATACGTATGACAATCTACGTCATGGTCTCGCGCAAGTGCCTCCTGATAGACCGAGTAATCACATCCTTTCTCCAAACCATTGACGATTTTGAAAAAATGCAGTCGAGTGCCAAATCTCTCGGCGTGATCCATCATTTGACGCATGTAATCAGCGACAAATGGGGCGGTTCTCCCATGGCAACCCGGATTGTCCAACGGAGAATATCCGTTGGCCATATCAGTATCGTAGGTCAGAGCTACCGCACAACGATACTGCTTGGGAATTCGTACTTTAACCAGTTCGGCTACTGAACCGTTGTAGGTCATTTGATCTCAATGCTTAAAAGTAATAATTAACTGTGACCATCATGAAAAAACTTGATCCAATTGATTTCAAAAAGCTACTCTTCAGCGGGAACAAAAGGAATAGAATCCCATTCAGTCTTTTTCATATTTTCAAAAAAACAGATCGATAACTGTACATTCAAGGAATTATGTAAAGAAATAAGCCCCACGCGGTTAAACGAGGGGCTTATTTAGGTTTAGGATAATTATTCCTTGCTCTTTGAATGTCTTACAATATAAATATTATCTTTATGTGCATTATATAATTATATCAGTTTTATCACTTATACTTCAGTATAAATCACAAAATTTTACAAAATAATATGAATAGCAACCTACTTACTGTTGAACAAGTTGCGAAGCAATTAGTCGTAACGAAACCCACAGTCTATAACTGGATCAAGGAAGGCTTCCTTAAGTCTATTCGTTTCGGCAGGAACACTATTCGGATCGCTCCCGATGACCTAAAAACTTTTATTGATGAGCATTCTACAAATTCATAGCAATAGGAAGAGAAATAACAATGACTAACATCGGAGAAAACCTAATACTTGCAAGGAAAAGAGCGCTTCTATCTCAAGCGCAATTAGGGGAATTAATGAGTCGTGGCACACGATCTATTATACACTACGAAAAAGGTGAGCGCTCGGCGCCGTTTGAAGTTATAGAGCGGTGGGCTGAAGTGACCGGTGTAACAGTGGAAGAATTGCGTACAGGCAATAAGCCAGAAATTCCAGAAGGAGGTAAGGAAGAAATGTCAGTGATAGATAGCCTAACCGACAAGATAGTTGATTTGAAATTCGAGCTTAGGGAGCTAAAGCAAATAAAGTCTTCACCCACACGTATCAAAACCGATGAGGCTCTAGCTTTAGATTTGTCCGAATTTGCCCTAGAGCTTAATGAGGCTGACCTGGTTGTTGACTCTTTGTTTGCATCCCGGGACTATGCGATGATGTGGGCGGTGGATCTGAAACTAAAAGACGTTAACAAGAAATTCACTGAAGTGTTCGGCTATACAGCCGACGAACTTCAAGGGAAAATGACAAGTGAGACACCTCTTGTTAGAAACGGTGCCATCGCAATTATGAATCAACATATTGCCGACAATAAACCCTTCGACGTTTACCATCTTGAACTGACGGCGAAAAACGGCTCTCAAGTGCCAGTTCGGATTCAGGCAACAAGGGGGACAAACAGTCGAGGACAGAAGGTTGCACTCGCTAAGCTTGATATTACCAATCAACCGTGGCGAAGTTGGGCCGGATTTCACGGGTGGGAGGAACTAAGCGTAACTACCCCTGAAGATTACCAATTGATTCATATTATGAATCCATCCGTTATGACGGAACACTATGGGTGGACTGCGGCAGATCAAGTCGATTTAGTCTCCTTACTTAAAGAGGAAGATGTCCCTGAAGCGATGAGACTTCGACAGTCGAATCTTGAAAACATCGTAAAAAATAATGTTGTCTCCCAAACTGTCAGCCGGGAACACAGCGTAAGGCATAAGGATGGACACTATATCCTATCGGAGTTCCGAATCGTAGTTTCATACGACCCGGACCGGGAACACCCAATCCGCTCTAAAGTGTATTTTCATCCGAAAAACTAGCAGAAAGGACCTAACCAATGGGAATCTATAGAAGAAATAATAGCAACTATTGGCAATATAAGGATTCCACAACCAAGCAACGCTCTACTGGCGTCAAGATAGACGAGACTACTCAAGCTTCACTTGATCGCTCGAAACGCAAGGCGGGAAGGGTGGTGGATGAGTGGAAAGAATCAGCGGTGGTGGACGGGATTGCCACAAAACTGGGAATCGCTGAAGAAAGAGTTATCCCTATAAAGGTAAAACAATTGATTCCGCAATTCCTGGCACGGCTTGAGCGCTCCGGGCGCTATAAGCCGGGAACGCAAGATTGGCATAAATCACTGTGCCGGAGAATCACAAAACTACTCGGCGATCATTACCTGTACCATCCTGATAACACTGTACCCCAAATCAATAAAGCAACTATCGTTCTATACGATGAAGAACGTAGCAAAACGGGCGCCGATGCACGGAAAACACGCCACGACGAAGGAATGATGATCAAACGACTGGTGAATGAAGCTATCCTTCGAGGACACTGGCCCGAGGATCGGGTCAATCCCGTAGACCTGATAAAACGAATCTCGCCTGAGTTCTATTCCCAGGAAAGAAGCTACGAACACAAAGCAATCCCCACTGAAATAATGCAGGAAGCAATTCAAAACGCTACCAGGGAAATAGATCAACTCTACTGGAGCCTGATGTTCTACACTGGATTGGACTCCGGTGACGCCGGGACCCTAACAAAAGAAAACGTCCTGTCAGATCGGATCGTCAAGCTGAGAGCCAAGCAAGATAGCCAAATAAAAAAAGAAAGATGGCAAGTAGTTCCACTTCATCCATCACTTCAAGGAATGAGCTTAACTAATATAATGCCTGATCTTCAGGCAAGGGCGTGGTCAAGGACTAAACTGCAAGCCCTCACAGGTGGCCATAAATGTAAAAATGATACAGGATATTGCCTGAAATGTATCAGGCACACCTTTGCCACCAACCTGACAAAGTCCTTTCATAAGATGGGGCTGTCAGATAATGATGTATCACTGGCGATGGGTCATCAGTCTAATGAAATGACCGCAAGGTATGTTCACCTGGAACGGGACTACCGAGTACCCCTGCCGGAACACCTGGTTGAAGCGATTCAAATATTGCCAGCGTTGAGTTAGATTGTAACCCTTAAACGGGGATCGGTTTTAAGCGCTTACCTGGCTTGTCAGGTGGCCCTTTCTGTTAGGCC
>DKAH01000007.1:158872-163035 GCA_002448795.1 Fidelibacterota bacterium UBA6931 | reverse complement strand
AAATTCTGATTGGCCAACATACTTGCGAATTCTTTATTGGCCAACATACTTGCGAATTCTTTATTGGCCAACATACTGGCAAACTCTGAACTTGCTAGCATACTGGCAAATTCCCTATTAGCTAGAACGCTCGCAAATGCTTTATTAGCTAGTACATTTTGGAACTCAGCGCTCGCAAGAAGATTCATGAATTCCTGATTTGCTAGCATGTTCTGGAAAGTGCCGCTTTGGATTAAATCAACAAAGTCAGTATTTTGCATCATTCTTGTGAAACGTGCTTCCTGATCCTTAATTGTCACATCCCCCCTTTCGGTGGATCGAACTACTTTCCTTTTAGCAATGGTTCCAGAAAGATCATCTTTTGGATAATTACTGTTATAAAAGATGAGTCCAAGAACTACAGCAACCGCGACGACAAAACCGATGACTGTATTCTTTTGTTTTCCTTTATTATCTGATAGTGAACCTGACATTAGTCGGTACCTCCATATTGGTTTGATCTAAAAATCGGGGCAATCTATTACTGAAAATATCAGGCTTGCAAGGATTTGGAGTCATCCAACATCATGAGTGTGACGCACATCACATGCAATTAAAGGGGCAAAATGATTGTTCCGGTACGTTTTCCACCCAACTTTATCTAAATTGGCTGTCATGCCGACACAACTCTCACTATCGATTCCTAATAATCGCCCGGAGATACGGAAACTTCGAAACATTTTCGATGAATTCTCCCAAAAAAACCAAATCTCGGAAAATATCAGGCGAGATGTCCAATTGGCTCTCGATGAACTTGTTACGAACATCATTGACTACGGTTACAATGACAGCGTAGAGCATACTATTGAGTTTGGGTTCAATCTCAGTGAAGACTGTTTGACTATCGAAATTGTGGACGACGCTGCAGAATACGATATTCTGGAAAAAGAAGATCCGGATACAACCAAATCAATTGACGAGAAACCTATCGGGGGGCTTGGCATCTTTCTTGTCAAACACCTCATGACTGATGTGAAGTATAAACGAACCGATGGGAAAAACAGAGTAACACTTATCAAGGAACTGACGCAAGGAGACTGACACTGATGGAAATTAATGAATCAAAAGAAGGAGCTGCGACCATCGTCCAACCTATAGGACGAATTGACACTAATACATCGGCAGACTTTGAGGGGAAGCTTGTAGAGGTATTGGATCGACAGGAGATCAAGATAGTTGTTGATCTTTCCGCCATCGATTACGTCAGCAGTGCTGGACTGCGCGTCTTCCTGATGGCAGCGAAAAAACTGAAAAGTTTGGGCGGTAGTTTTGTACTGGCAGGAATGAACGATCACATTAAGGAAGTGTTCGATATTTCCGGATTCACACCGATCTTTACCTTAACTCCTGACACTGCCTCCGCGGTGGAAGCAATCGGCTGATTGTGCCCAGTACCCCCTCACGCGAAGTCCGCAACCTTAATGCTCTTCTTGAAGTGTCTCGGGCTCTTGGTGCCGAGATGCAACTTGATAGCCTTCTGCCTGTTATCATTCAGAAGACAACTGAAGTTATGGATGCGGAGCGGAGTTCCCTTTTCATATACGATTCCGATACTGATGAACTGTGGAGCAAAGTGGCTGAAGGACTCAATGAGAAAGAGATCCGTTTTCCTTCTGGAATTGGAATTGCAGGTGATGTGGCTAAATCTCTCAAGACCGCCAATATCCCCGACGCCTACGATGATGACCGGTTCAATCCTGAGTTCGATAAACAGACAAACTTCCGGACCAAATCGGTCCTTTGCATGCCGATGAAAACACGAAAAGGTGAACTAATCGGCGTGATCCAGGTTTTAAACAAGACCGATGGCGGTGTGTTTCTTGAGCAGGATGAGGTCCTTCTCGAGGCGCTATGTACACAGGCGGGGGTGGCGATTGTAAGAGCACGGCTCACGGAGGCATTTCTCGAGAAACAGCGAATTGAAGAATCTCTCAAACTGGCGGCTGATATCCAGATGGGAATGCTACCAAGCACCTTCCCCGCTTTCCCCGAAAGAAAAGATTTCGATCTCTATGCCGATATCATTCCGGCCAAAGAGGTGGGTGGTGACTTCTACGATTTCTTCCTGATTGACAAAAAACACCTTTGTTTTGTGATCGGAGATGTTTCCGGAAAAGGGATTCCCGCCGCACTGTTCATGGCGCTTACCAAAACTCACATCAAGGCGAGCTCATCGAGGCGGCGAACGCCCGGCGATGTACTGTTCCGGGCAAATAATGATCTCTGCCACGAAAATGAGTCTGGAATGTTCTGTACTCTTTTCTACGGAATTCTCAATACAGAAACAGGCGAAGTGACCTACGCTAACGCTGGCCATAATCCCCCCTATTTGGTGCGAACGGAAAGTGACGCCAGTCAGATTGAAACCACTGGCGGAATCGCACTGGGCGTCATGGAAGAGATGCCATTTGAAACTTCCACTATCACACTATCCAAAGGTGATTCCATTTATCTCTATACCGATGGGGTGAATGAGGCAATGAACGAAAAAGACGAGGAGTATTCCTACGAAAGACTTGAGACCTTCTTAAATGATTGTGTAGAAGCATCGGTATCGGAAACGGTGGAAGCGAGCCTCAACAGCGTTAAGGTGTTCGCTGGCAACGCGCCCCAGTCTGATGATATTACCGTTCTGATAATAAAATATGTGAGCTGACAGTCAAGCTTTTCAGCTAATGATTAGTTAAGGAACCATGCGAAAAAATATTCTTGCCTTAATTGGATTCCTCTCAATTGTCTCTGGAACACAGGATTTTGATGCGGTTGAAATCAAGACAACCAAACTATCTGATTCAATTTATATGCTTGAAGGCAGTGGTGGAAATATCGGTGTTTGTATCGGCGAAGACGGAACATTCATTGTCGATGATCAATTCGCACCCTTGACGAAAAAGATTATGGAAGCCATCGCAAAGTTGACTCCCAAACCTGTCCAGTTTGTCATCAACACACACTGGCATCATGATCATACCGATGGGAATGAAAACTTTGGAAAGGCCGGCGCTTTCATTGTTTCGCATGAAAATAGCCGCGACCGTATGACAGGCGATCAATTCATCGCTTTGTTTGGCAGGCAGATGAAAGCTTACCCAAAGGAAGCGTTACCCAAGATTACATTTCAAAAATCCATAAGTTTTCACTACAACGCTGAGACGATCAACATTTTTCACGTAGACCGTGCTCACACCGATGGTGATGCCATAGTCCATTTTGTGGAGTCAAATATTTTGCACATGGGGGACGTCTTTGTCCGATATGTCTTTCCCTTCATTGACCAGCCCAACGGCGGGAATATTACTGGCTTGATCAGGACATTGGACAAAGCAACTGAGCTAGCGGATGGAGAAACAAAGATTATACCCGGTCACGGACCACTCTCAACCAAGAAAGAGCTTCTGGATTTCCGGGAGATACTTACCACAATTCGGGACAGGGTAAACGTTCAGATTAAGGCTGGAAAAACCTTAGAACAAATAATCGCCTCTAATCCAACGCGGGGCTACGAAGGTAACAGTTCAGTATCCAAGGAACAGTTTGTAAAGATTGTTTACGACAGCCTGAATACACCGAAATAAAGAGTTCGCTCTATGGAATTGTCCTGAAAATTCGGGATTCCCTTGTGCCGTACGGCCAAAAAAAAAAATATTGAATTCCCTCCACTCACCTCTCAGAGGCGACGATCGGATTCGAACCGATGAATCGCGGTTTTGCAGACCGCTCCCTTAGACCGCTTGGGTACGTCGCCACGGGCGCCAAATTTACAGGGAATCGATAACCTATTCAACGACAGCAACCGGTTGGTATTATCCAAAAAACCGGTGTAATCTTGAAAAACTTTTTAGGAGAAGATATGGCAAAGATATATCTGAAGATTGTTGATATTGATCAATTCCAGGAGACGGAAGTCACCGATGATACCAAGGCGACACATTTGGTGGAGGTGGAAGATGAGGAATTTACAAATGTCTTTGATGTCTTCGTTAAATACCTCCCCAAAATACAACTGCATCTCCCTATGGATCCGTCACTGAATGAAGGACTCCAGCAACAGTAAATAAATAGAAAAGTGCCTCTGAAGGGAATCAGAGGATTATTTATAGAGCGAGAGACGGGACTCGAACCCG
>DKAH01000007.1:112094-158573 GCA_002448795.1 Fidelibacterota bacterium UBA6931 | reverse complement strand
GAGACGGGACTCGAACCCGCGACAGCCACGTTGGCAACGTGGGGCTCTACCAGCTGAGCTACTCTCGCGATTTCTTACACGAAGCCATAGGAGAATTTAGTTTTCTTCTGACCCGTCGTCAACTCGTGATTTGGGAAACAGTTCCATGGTCTTCTCATCTCTTCGGCAGACCAGAATAGACATGACGAGCCACACGACATCTCTCGCCAGCAAATCCAACCCTACTATAGAACCACTCTGCTTGAAACAACCACAATCGATATCGAGTCCACGGCCAACCGCCTGACTGATTGCGACAATAAACATGACCATCATCCCCGCCGACAGTAAAGCGGCACCATCAACAAATACCCCGAGTATCAAACAGGCTCCGACATATAGTTCAACCCAGGGAAGCAGTATAGCCATGAAGTTTGTGAATCCGTAAGGAAGAAACTGATAATTCTGAATATTGCTCGCAAAGGCGCCTGGATCACGAATTTTCTCAAAGCTTGCGTAGACAAAGACGATACCCAATGCAATTCTGAAGATAAATATCACCCAGCGGTTTTGCAGAATAGACGCCACTAATCTACAGGATATCTCGCGTCCTTCCACTCCGGCAGACCGCCGTCAAAGACAAATACTTTGCTGAATGCCCAGTCCTCACCCATGAGTTCCACCGCCAAAGCCATGCTAAGATCGCACTCTCCGCCACCACAGTAGGTGACAACAGGGTCGTCCTCTGTGGTCCACTTGAGGATTTCACCGGGGTTGGCGGGAGCCAGTTTCGCACCGGCGATGTGCCCATCGCGGAATTCCTTCTCATCCCGAGCGTCAACAAACAGGACGCCTCTGTCAAAGAACTCCTTGGCAATAGAGAGATCGATCATGACCGGCTGGAATAGCATGGTCGTTTCTGATATGAGTGAATCAGCTGCAGACCTCCCTCCCTCAACAATCTGCTTGGAAGCAATGAGCGGAAGGCCATCACTCCTTACGGCATTGAAACCAAATGAGAAAAGAATTGACACTGCCAGCAGAATGGTGATCTGGCCTGAAGAAGAGTTAGTATTCAATTCAGGAGCCGGTGGATTTAGGGCTCCCCGAAGCTTGTGCCAGCTGATCGCATGCCGCTAACGTCTCTGTCACCATTCCAAGCATCCGAGGTTCATCATCTAGAGATTTGTCCATTGGCGGAAAATCGAACCGACTAGTGTTAACCGCACTGGAGAGCTCTCGCTGCATTTCCGCAAGCGCATCCTGAATTTTTTTGGCACGCTCCATCAGGTCGGGATTGTCGCCATAGAGCTCATCAAGGGTCTTGGATGGGTCGGTCTGCTTCATCCGTTCAATTTGCCGAAGCATGAATTCTTCCCTCAGTTTCAACTCTGTAATATCCGCAAGAGCGGTGCCCGGTGTCTCCACATTCATTGTGACTAAGGCCAGCGATTTACCCTGTTTACCGAGGCGATACATTCGAGGACCTTGATCAGGGTTTTTCATCTTACCAACAGGTGAATCGGTCACACCGCTGAGAAACATATAGTCAGCAACGGCGAACTGAGGTCGGTAAACTTTGGCTTCCTCAAACGTACCGTTAAAAAGTACAATTTGAAAATCCGTCTTACCCTCAAGATCTGCCAGCACTTTGTTGACGCTGGTCACCACGTCAGAGAGAGATACCGCCTCAACTTCTTCGGGAAGTGTTGCTACCGCACCAGTCACCCCAAAACGGAAACCGGATCTTTCTATTACTGCCGAAGTCTTAAAGACAGGATTTCCCAACTGGTCGACAATATTGGCGGAAATAAAGGGAAAGTCCGCTGAAGCTTCCATCTCTTGAAGGAATTCAAAGCCGGCGGCAAAATCCTTAGAACCGACATTGAAGGCATCACAGCCGATTATATTGAAACCGGAAACGACAGTCTTAGCCCGAAGCTTCGACTGATTTAGGTTCAGCTCAGTGGGATATTCTTTATCAAAGAAGAGGTCACCGGCATCCAGAATAACCGGATTGGTTCCTACCTCTTTCAGGTTATGAACAAATGTTGCTTTACGGGGCAGACCGCCCGTAGGATTGCGCTTTCACCCGCAGGGATCCAGCTGACTGTGAACATTCCCCGTCACAATCAGCGTGGCGCTGCCTGTTTTAGCCGACGTCTTTGTACAGGCGTTCAGCGCAAGTACAGCAATTACCAAAGCACCAACAAGTGTGAAATGTATCTTCTTCATGATTTGAATTTACTGTTACCCTGATGGCAAGTCAATACCGGCGCACGGTTATCATTTGGCGCCCAATTCGTGTCCGTGTTAATTTTATATTCAATTTGCCGAACTTTTCAGGAACTGATTCGTAAAATAACTGCTTAATGTAAATTGAAGATTGATTTTTTGACATGGGGCCGTAGCTCAGATGGGAGAGCGCGTGAATGGCATTCACGAGGTCGTGGGTTCGATCCCCATCGGCTCCACAAAAAAGATGCTTGTAAGAACAGTTTTTTCACTAAGTTAGGGTGTTCGAAAAAAGATAGTATAGACTTTAACTTCATTCTCTGCCCTGATATCCTCCCTTCCAGATCAATTTCTTCAACATTATCTTAAATAAACCAAATTTTCATTAACGAATAGGAGACTCAAATGAACCTCTATGTAGGAAACCTCAATTACGACATGACCGAAGATGAGCTTCGTAATGCTTTTGCGGAACACGGTGAAGTGCAGTCCGCAAAGATCATAACGGACAAATTCACCGGACGCTCCCGCGGTTTTGGTTTTGTTGAAATGGCTTCTCAGGAAGCCGGCAGTGCCGCCATGGAAAACCTGAATGGCAAAGATATAGGTGGACGGCAGCTTGTGGTCAACGAAGCCCGACCCCGTCGCTGATCTAGCCTAAAAGCAAAAAAAGATGGAACAACTCCGAAAATGCGGTGTTGTTCCATTTTCATATCTTCTGAGTGGGCCGTCAGCCTACTTTTTGCACGCCGATACAATCTCGTGAAAAACAGTATCACTGTCAAAAAGAGCCGGCTGACAGGTGGCAGCGCCCCTATGGCCTCCGCCCCCGTAGCCCTTACAAAGCTCGCCTGAATCGACAGAGCTAGTTCTGTTAAAGATGGAGTGGGCCACCGAAATGGTGTCAAACTCCCCTTTCTTACCATCTGCGATACGAACGGAAATATTCCCATTCGACAATCCAGGCAGTGTGTAGATAAGGAACCGATTCGCCGGGGGAACATCTTTTCCGCGGACATCGGTAACAATCACATTCCCATCCATATGTGAATTGGCTCCGTAAAAATCTGAAGCCGCCGCTTGCATTTCATTATACCGGTCAACCCTTTCCGCCGAATCGGGCATAGCAAGAATCTCTTCCACAGAATGCTTGGTGAGTAGTTCCGGGACGCCGGATACCCACTGGAAATTGCTGATAGTCATGTCCCTCTGCATGCCGAGGCCCGTTCTTGGATCAAGTAATAAACCGAGCAGAATAGTCCCGTGAGGATTAGACACCTGTTCAAGCGTGAGATTCGCGCTGTCCACAAGATCCGTGTCATGGACAAGATCCTCATACTTCTTCAGTGCAGAATGCTCATCGACGAAATACTTGTAAACGAGATTGGCCGCACTGGGTGCCACATCCACGAGTCCCGTGAAATCGTTAGGCATGTCAGACCGGTTCATCTCACTGGAGTGATGATCAAACCACATGTGACAGTTTGGATGGTACGGCAAGTTGCAGATAATATCCTCGCTGGTGACATCCACCTTTCCCTCTTGCATATCTTTGGGATGGGCCTGTTCGAGGGAATCACACAGCCCCACATCCATAAGAATAGCGGCGCAGACACAGCCGTCAAGATCCCCTCTGTAGATTACTCGCATACCTTCATCTCCTTTGAACTGGAGAGAATGTACGAAATGGAGAAGTGAGGTTCAAGGCTAGTACAGTTATGCTTTGCCATGGGCTCATGACGCGATTAGATTTCATGAGCTTTTTCGGCCATTATTTATGTCTATCCAGACCCAGTTTACCGGTTCCACTTCGTTAAAGGTGACACCCTTTCATAAGCGGACATCGGTATTAAACCACTCACAGGAGTGGCGGCGGTGGTCCGGCTACCTCTCGGCTACGACCTACGACCTGACGCATGACGTGGAATATTATTCCATACGAACAAAGGCAGCTCTGCTGGACATTACACCACTCCATAAGTACATCATTAAAGGGTCTGACGCCGGGATTTTCCTCGATAGGCTGGTGACACGAAACATCAAGGTGTGCAAGATTGGTCAGGTAATGTACACACCGTGGTGCGATGAGGACGGAAAGCAGATAGACGATGGGACCGTCCAACATCTCAGCGAGAACCGTTTCCGCCTAACCAGCGCCGAACCGAACATGGAGTGGTTGACTCACAATGCGGCGGGCCTTGAGGTGGATATTTCCGAAGACTCTGAAGTGACTGCCTCTCTTGCTCTACAGGGACCAAGCTCAAGGGCAATCCTGAATGAAGTTGCGGATGAGAATATAGACCAGCTAAAATTTTTCTGGCTCACCGAACGATGGATTGGCGACATTCCGGTGACCATCTCCCGGACCGGATACACCGGTGATCTCGGGTACGAACTGTGGACGCCGAAAGAGAACGCTCTTACGCTGTGGGACAGGCTTATGGAAGCGGGAGCGCCCTTTGGCATCACTCCCACTGGACTTCACGCACTGGACATGGCCCGAATTGAAGCGTCATTGATTCTTCTTGACGTGGATTATATTTCAGCCCAGCATGCCGCCATCGATCTAAGAAAATCCTCCCCCTTTGAGCTGGGACTCGGATGGACCGTAAAACTGAAGAAGAAAGACTTTATCGGAAGGACAGCTCTGGAGAACGACCATCGCCGTGGAACCGAATGGCAGCTCAGAGGGATTGAAATTGAGTGGGAACCGCTGGAGACACTTTACCGAAAGATTGGCCTTCCGCCCCAGCTTCCGGGCATGGCATGGCGGACTTCTACCCCGCTCTACAGCGGGAATGAACAGGTGGGGTATGCCACCAGCGGATGCTGGTCACCTCTTTTGAAAAAGTATATCGCTCTGGCTCACCTGAAGACAGAGTATGCTAAGGAAGGAACGCCCGTCCAGTTCGAGGTGAAGGTTGAACACTTCAGGAAGACAACATCGGCCAGGGTGGTGAAAACGCCTTTCTACAATCCGGAAAGGAAACGGACATGCCCGTAGATAGAAAATATGATGCAATCGTGATTGGGGGAGGTCACAACGGTCTCACCACCGCTGCCTATCTCGCCCGGGACGGGAAAAAGGTGCTGCTGTTGGAGCGACGGCATGTACTGGGCGGAGCTGCGGTGACGGAGGAGATATTCCCCGGATTTAAGTTTTCGGTCTGCTCTTACGTGGTGAGTCTGCTGAAACCCAATATTATTCGCGATCTGCAACTTTCCAGGTTTGGACTGGAGCTCGTCCCGCTGGAAAGTACTTTCACACCGCTGGAGGGAGATTACCTTATCCGGTGTGCCGACAATGACCTTACAAGACAGGAGCTATACCGCCACTCGCCTAACGACGCAGAAGCTTACAACAAATTCGGGCAGACTATGAGTCAGATCGGTATGGCTGTTCGACCGATTCTAAATACCATGGCCCCGGATCCCACAAAATTGGGATTCTCCGGCGCCCGGACTCTGATGGATCTGGGCCGTCATTTTCGATCTCTCGGCTCCGACAAGTTTGAGCAGTTGGCGAAACTGATGACAATGAGTTCCGCCGATTTTCTCGATGAATGGTTCGAGTTTGAGCCGCTGAAAGCAACCATGTCCGCCAGCGGCATCATTGGCACTTTTATGGGACCGAAATCTCCCGGCTCGGCCTACGTGATGCTTCACCACTACATGGGTGAAATCGATGGTGTTTTCCGGGCGTGGGGATTTCAACGGGGTGGTACCGGCGCAGTCAGTATGGCAATCGCCCGGTCCGCTGAACATTTTGGCGCGACCATTATGACTGAGGCAGATGTCAGCAAGATCATCACTAGAAATGGCCACGCTACCGGCGTGGCCCTGGAAAACGGCGATGAGTTTGAGGCTCAGGTTGTGGTCTCGGGACTTGATCCGAAACGAACATTCCTGAACCTCGTCGATGCTTCCGATCTTCCTGAAGACTTTATCCAATCGGTAAAGAATTTCAGGATTCGTGGCTCTTCCGGAAAAGTGAACCTTGCGTTAGACGGTCTCCCCGATTTCACCTGCCTTCCCGGAGACGGCCCTCATCTCAGCGGTGCAATCTCTATCTCCCCTGATTTTGACTACATAGAAAAAGCCTACGATGACGCCAAGCACGGATCATTTTCGAAGCGGCCCTATATCGACATTGTGCTTCCGTCGGTTCTCGATCCTGATATGTCGCCGCCAGGGAAGCATGTCATGTCCTGTTTTGTCCAGTATGCTCCTTACGACATCACTGGCGGCTGGGATGACAGCAAGCGGGAGGCATTCGGCGATACTGTGGTAAACGCGCTGGCACGATTCGCTCCAAACATAAAGGACATTATCCTTCACAGGCAGGTGCTTACACCATGGGACATCGAAAATACTTTCGGACTTACGGAAGGAAATATATTTCATGGCGAGCTGGCCCTTCAGCAACTCTTCTTTCTCCGCCCAGTGGTGAAGTGGGCTGACTACCGAACCCCAGTCAGAAAACTGTACCAGTGCGGTTCCGGGACTCACCCCGGCGGAGGCATCACCGGCGCGCCGGGAGAAATGGCGGCGAAAAAAATATTGAAGGAGTGGCGATGAAGTCGTTTGATACCATCGTTATTGGCGGAGGCGTGAACGGTTTAATCACAGCTGCCTTTCTTGGAAAGGCTGGAAACAAAGTGGTCCTTCTGGAAAAAGGGAAATCAGTTGGAGGTCTTGCCTCAACGGAACAGTTCGCCCCCGGATTTCACTGTAACAGCGTGTTTGACTCTGTCCCTTGGATTAACAGCGTCCTCTCAACTGACTTGGATCTGGAAAGCCACGGTTTTCGCTTTGATGACGCCGATACGGCTCTTTCTACTCCGGGCACTGAAGGAAAAACGCTTTCTATTTCCCCCGACACGGAAGCGACGTCCCGTTCCATCGCTCAATTCTCGGATCGTGACGCGGAAAAATGGCCAGGCTTTTGCGAAAAGATTTCCATGCTCACTGATTTTCTCGAACCTCTCTATGGAATCACACCTCCCCCGATCCCCGAGCTTGATCTCACCTCCCTCCTGTCCATGAAGCCGATGATTAAACCGGTGCGGAAGCACGGCCGACAGAATTTGGTGGAGCTCCTTCGAATTCTTCCTATGACCATGCTTGAATTACTTGATGAATGGTTTGAGTCTGAACCGCTTCGAGGAACAGTCGCCGCTTCCGGCATCAGGCATCTCAATCAGGGACCAATGGCAGTGGGGACGGTCTTCAATTTTCTTCATCACCATGTGGGAAGTGAGAGTATCTGTCCCGTCAGGTTCGTGTCAGGTGGGACAGGTCAACTGACCGATGCGCTTCAATCCGCTGCTGAGACGGCAGGGGTTGAGGTTCGAACAAAAGCTGAGGTGAGTTCCGTCATGCTTCAGAACCGACAAGCCACAGGTATTACACTGGCGGATGGAGAACAGTTGACTGCAGGTGCTGTTGTTTCGGCTTTAGACCCCCAATCGACTTTTCATCTGGTTGGGACGCAGAATCTGACCCCCCGTTTCAGACGAAGAGTCAAGAATATCAAGTTTCGAGGAGCCACCGCCAGAGTCCACTTCGGCTTAAAATCGCTACCGCAATTCGACTCCCTCAATGAGAAAGCGCTAAAATCCATCGTCTCCATCAGCCCGAGTCTCAGCTATGTTGAGTCTTCCTCAGACGCCGCCAAGTATGGGCAGGTGTCTCAGGAGCCATGGATTGAATTCAGCCTCCCCTCGCTCAGGGAGTCGTCTTTTGCGCCATTGGGAAAGCACGTTTTATCTGCTACGGTCCAGTATGTGCCATACCACCTTCGAGGAATGGACAACGCCACAGCACGGCAGAAACTGCGAAACAGTGTCGTTGCCGTACTGGAAACACACGCCCTCGGGATTGCTGATCTCATTGAGCATGAGCAAATGTTGACGCCGAACGATCTCGAGAGTAAATTTGGTCTGACGGAAGGAAATATCAACCACGGTGAAATGATGCTTGATCAATTCTTTTTTATGCGGCCCACCATCGATACCGCCCAGTATTCCACACCCATTAAAAATCTATACCTGTGCGGCCCGGGGACCCACCCCGGAGGGGGCCTCCACGGAATGAACGGCTTGAACGCGGCACAACTGGTGTTGAAGGGAAACTAGTTTGGCCAAATTCCTTAAAACACCCGAAGCACTGGAGGCGGGAGCCTGCACACTACCTCGGGAATACTACATCGACCCGGAGATTCTCGACAAAGAGTTTGAACAACTTTTTCAAAAAAACTGGCTTTGTGCCGGGCGGCTTGAACAGCTCTCAAAGGAAGGTGGCTTTTTTACCGCCACGGTGGGAAAAGAAAATGTGATAGTTCTTCGTTCAAGCAGCGATGAGATTAATGCCTTTTACAATGTCTGCCGCCACCGTGGCACACGCATCTGCAGTAATGAGGTTGGCAACTTTTCAAAATCGATCCAGTGCCCCTACCACGGCTGGACTTACGATCTTGAGGGAAATCTAATCGGGGCACCTCTTATGGAGGGAGCTGAAGAATTCGCCAAAGAAGACTATCCACTCCATTCAGTGCCGCTGGCGGAATGGGAAGGCTTTCTCTTCCTCAATCTTTCCGATTCCCCCGAGCCGTTCGAAACAGCCTTTGATCCACTGCTTAACCGCTTCAAGCTGTGGGAAATGAAATCTCTCATAGAACACGGTCACCACAACTATGAGGTCAACTGCAACTGGAAGCTGATTATACAGAATTATTCCGAATGCTATCACTGTCCCATGATCCATCCCGAACTGGCGGAAATAACACCGTACACCGGCGGACGGAACGACCTGTTCAAAGGACCGTTTCTGGGCGGCTATATGGATATCGCCGGCGGTAAGGAAAGTATCACAGATTCTGGTCATTTCTGTGCGCCGCTAGTGGGTGATCTATCGAAGAAAGATCAGCAAAGGGTCTATTATTATTCCATTTTCCCCAATATGCTTCTGAGTCTACACCCGGATTACGTCATGGTCCACACGGTGTGGCCCGTAGCGACAGACCGGTCACGTATCAGCTGCCAGTGGCTTTTCTCTCCAGCTCTCAGTGGCCATAACGGCTATCATCCTGGAGATGCTATCGATTTCTGGCACAAAACAAACCAGCAGGACTGGAATATCTGTCAGCAATCTCAGCTGGGAATCGAATCGG
This sequence comes from Fidelibacterota bacterium UBA6931, assembly GCA_002448795.1. Taxonomy (GTDB): domain Bacteria; phylum Fidelibacterota; class Marinisomatia; order Marinisomatales; family S15-B10; genus S15-B10. The sequence continues at coordinate 149,188 of DKAH01000007.1, read as the reverse complement.
AAAAGTATTCGCCGGCCCCCTATTCCGGGCAGGAATCACTCCTCGCCGCCTTCGATCAGTACTATCTCTCTAAATTGAAAATGTAACTACTTTTCCAGAAGATGCTTCTGGAAATGATCGAACATTTTAGTGTAAAGATGAATCCGTGATTTTCCGCCACGGATGCCGTGATCACGATTGGGATAATAGAAAAGCTCGATCGGTTTCCCAGCGTTTACAAATTTGTCTACCAGCTGTGTGGTGTTCTGTGAGTGAACATTATCATCTCCCGTAGCATGAATCACAAGAAGATGTCCCTTTACATTCTCAACATACGAAAATACAGACGTGGAATCGTAGCCTGCCTGATTATCCTTAGGGAGTCCCATGGATCGTTCAGTATAGATGGAGTCGTACAGCCGGAAGTCCATGACCGGCGCCACAGAGACTCCCGCCTTGAAGCGTGAACCATTCTTTGTCAGCATCAGTCCGGTAAAGTAGCCGCCGCCGCTCCATCCCCAGGCGCCTACACGCTTCGGGTCTGCACCCCACTCTGATATCATATAATCCACACCGGCAGCATGATCACGACCTAGGTAGCGACTGATGTCTCCGTAACTCAAGTTCTTGAACGCTTCTCCTCGACCGCTCATCCCTCTAGCATCCATGGAAAAAATGATAAATCCCTCCTGAGCAAGAAACTGATTCCACAAACCGCCCCATCGATTCCGTACAATCTGCGTCCCCGGCATTCCATAACCATAGGCGATCATGGGATATTGATTTCCTTTCCTGTATCCCACGGGTAGTGTCACAATACCGTCCAGCATCGCTTTTCCATCATGGGTAGGGAACCTGACAAAACGCGGCACCGACCAGTCGTACTCATCGTACTGACGTCTATCCGTCTCACCAATAACTCGCACTTCGCTTCCATCCCTCTTCTTCAACACAATCTTGGACGGATGAGAGACGGATGAAAAGGTATCAATGAAAAAGTCCCCTGATGGCGAAAATTGGATCGAGTGACTCCCTTCCTCCGAAGTCAACCTCTCCAGGCCAACGCCGGCGAAAGACACTCTGTATAGATGGCTTTCCATCACGGATGCCTTGTTGGCCATAAAGAACAATTCACCATTCTCTTCATCGATGTGTACAATGCGGGTAACTTCCCAGTTACCCGCAGTGATTCGGGTAACTTCTTCTCCTTTTAACCTATGACGATGAAGATGGTGATACCCCGACCGCTCGGATACCCAAAGCAGTTCGTCATCTTTCAAAAACCTGTAATTGTCGTGAACTTCTACCCACCCATTCTGATCTATTTCCATCAGTCCCATCCGCTTCTTTCCTGATTTGGGATCACAGATTAGGAGGTCCCATCGGTTCTGGAGCCGCCGCATCCGCATTACAAGAAGCTTATCGGGATCTTTCCAGTAAATACGCGGGTAGTACATATCCCGGTTATCGCCAATGTCCATCCAGCGCGTAGAACCGCCTGTCGCTTTTATAACACCAATTCGCATGGTAGGATTGGACTGGCCTGCCTTTGGATAACGAATTTCCGTAATTACGGGATAAAGCTTAAGTTCATCGATTAAGGTGAACACAGGGACCCTAGATTGATTCTCCTCCCAGTAAGCAATTAACTTGCTGTCCGGGGACCAGCGGTATGCGTCAAAGGTGGTGAACTCTTCTTCATACACCCAGCCGAAATGGCCGTTTAGAATTGTCTCCGATCCTGATCGAGTCAACTGCCGTTCCCGCTTCCTTTCTACCTGGTACGTATAGAGATTATTATCTTCTCGAACATAAGCCACCATCTCTCCATCAGGAGACAGCTTAACATTTCTAAGGCGCTTATTATCTGCTGAGACTGGTGTTAGGCTCCCGGAAGCAATTTCGTAAATCCAGTAAGTTCCCCACTGAGACCGTCTCCAAATCTTTTTCCGGTCTGTCTGGATCAGCAGACGCCGGCTGTCTTCCGAGAAACTGTAAAACGACGGACTGAGAAGCTTTCCATTAAAGCTGAGTTTTTCGGCATCAACAAAGAGAGACGTATCCCCAGAGACAAGATCAACCCGATTGATCCTAACCCCCTCGTTCGTCCGATGAAGGAACGTGTAAGCGTCTTCCCCGGGAATCCAGACGATTCTGCCCAGCAATGCCACCTCGAAAGGAGATTTTCCTGTAACCTCCTCTAATGAGAGTCTTCTACCGCCGAATAAAAGAGAAACGATGCTCAGAAGAATGAGAGTAACTCTGATTGTCATCGAATTACGCTTTTCACATGATGAAGAAGATCGACCATCATCTTCTGCGTTAATCTCCCGGTGTTCACATTTCTCGGACTGGGGTGGTAGGAACCGATCAGAATCATCCCATTTACAAGCACAAATTCATTTCCATGTCCAAAGGGGTAATCTTTCATGAGAAAATTGAACTGACCTCTATAAAATCTGAGGCATGCGTCGAAAGCAATTTTCCCAAGTGCAAGAATGCAGGTAACATTTGATAGCAACCTCATTTCCGCGCTGAGAAAAGAAGAACAGTTTAGCAACTCTTGTGGTTTAGGTTTGTCCTGTGGCGGAACGCATTTCAGGACGGGTGTCATATAGGCATTGTTCAGGATGAGACCGTCGTCCAGCGCATCAGAGTTTGGTTGATTCGCAATCCCCACCTCGTGAAGGCATCGAACCAAAAAATCGGCTGATTTATCTCCGGTAAAAACGCGGCCGGTCCTGTTTCCGCCGTGTGCTGCCGGGGCGAGGCCTGTCAGAAGCAGCGATGCCGTCTTTTCACCGTAGCCTGGTACTGGGCGTCCCCAGTAGTCCCAGTTTTCAAACTGCTTCCTTTTTTTCCGTGCAACCGACTCCCTGAAGTCAACGAGACGACTGCACTGGTGACAATCCACGATGGCATCGTTCAGCGACGCAATGCTATTGTACGCGGTCAAATTTACTCCAGAGCAGTTTACAGAAGGAGAAACGACCCCCGTTAGGGCCGAACACAAGTTGGAGAAAGTAGACAATCTAGGTATATTTCGCCGCATTTTTTTGTAAGTTTGAAAGGATTCTGATTCTATGGGCTTGATGAACACCATGCGGACGAGAATGCACATTATTCTGTGGATTCTCCTGATCCTATTTATCGGTAGTATGACAGTCGGTGGTCTTGTCGGTGGTGCCGATATCGTAAACCAGTTGTTTGGCCGTGTTGATATTTCAAAGGCGATTGCAGTCGTTAACGGCGAGGCGATCCCTCCAGATCTTTTCTTTCATCAGCTTGATCATCGCCTTGAGCAGTCTCGGGCTCAGGGTGTTGAGGTGGATGACCGAAGTCTCGATTTTGAGCGGGAAAGGATTTTCAACGAGTTGATTGAAACAACGATCATTAATCAACAGATTGCTGAACGAAAAATCAAGGTGAGCGCCGACGAGATTTATTACGAGCTTGTTAACAACCCTCCCCAAACATTGATGACAATCCCCGATTTTCAAACGGATGGTGCATTTGACCAGGCCAAGTATCTTGAGGCACTGCGCAATCCACAAGGCGATGAGTGGTTACCAATCGAAGATTATGTTCGCCAGTACCTTCCGAGACAGAAACTATTCAATGAACTTCGGGCAGGTATACATATCTCGGACGATGAAGTGAGAACAGAGTTTACCCTTCAGAATATTGAATACACCGTTAGCGCTCTAATCGTCAGTGCTGGTAAGTTTACCGAGGATGAGTTTGAACCAACAAACGATGAGATGGAGAATTACTACTTCCTCAATTCCGAAAAATTTAAACAGGATGAACAGAGAGTCCTCAGTTACGTGGAGTGGCGCAAGGCGCCTTCTCAGGAAGATACACTTCTTGCGCAAGAAACCGCTTCTGATATCCTTTCCCGGTTGGACGAAGGTAGTGATTTTGCTGAACTGGCAGATGAATACTCGGAAGATCCAGGCAATCGCGCGCCTGATGGTTCAGGACGAGGTGGCGATCTGGGGTGGTTTGGTCGGGGACAGATGGTTTCTCAATTTGAAGAGGCGGCCTTCGCCGCCGGAAAGGGAACGGTTGTCGGTCCTGTTCAAACAGACTTCGGTCTTCACATTATTCAGGTGAGAGACCATCGAAAGAACAATGACGGTGAAGAAGAGATCCAGGCAAGTCACATTCTGCTTAAAATTGAAATGGGGCCAAGCACCCGCGAAAGTATCAGAAGCAAGGCTGTTCAGTTCTCCTTTGATGTGGAAGACTTCGGCTTCACCGAGGCCGTTTCTCGGAATGGTTCCCAACTTAGAGAAGTTCCACCTTTCACAGAAAATGTCGCTTTCCTCCCTAAGTTTGGCTACTTACCTGAGCCTGTCAAATTTGCTTTTTCAAACGGCCTTGGTGCCATAAGCGAAGTCATTGAATCAGATCAGCAATTTGTAATTTTTCGACTCGATTCTGTTATCACTGCCGGGATGAAAGAATACGGTACAGTCCGCAATCAGATAGCCAGTACACTCAGATCCGAGAAAAGACTAACTGGAGCCAAATCGTCCGCCGATGAATTGAGGTCCAAACTGAGGAATGAAGAGAGCTTCAAGGCGCTGGCGGATTCAGATGAAAAGGTCCAATTTGTCGGCCCCGTTTCGGCCAAGCTGGGAAGTTCCTTCCAGAAAATTGGAAGGCACGAGTCTGTCATCGGCGCCCTTCTTGGCGCTGAGATTGGTGAAATCTTACCGCCGGTGGAGACATCGCAGGCGTATGTCGTCCTGAAACTTGAGGGTCGTCAGGATTTTGATGAATCGGAGTGGGAAGTGAGAAAAGACGTAATCAGAAAAGGACTTCTCACCCAGCGAGAGAATGAAGCGATCGGCAACTGGATCAGGGAGTTAAGAGAAAACGCCGATATCGTCGACAACAGGAAATACTACTTTTAGGCCTTATTTCCCTTTCCAGACTGCAGGCCGCTTTTCCCTGAAGGCGTCCAGTCCTTCCCGCCTGTCTCTAGTTCCGATGATCGATCTGTAGGCGGTCTGTTCGGCTTTGAGTGCTTCTTTAAGTGATTTTGATAAGCCACTATTTATCGATTTTTTAGATGCTTTTACAGAGAGCGGCGCGTTTGATGCAATTTTTTCAAAAATCTCTTCAACAGCATTATCGAGCTGATCTGGATTAACGAGCCAGTCCACAACGCCATCAGCCAGCGCCTCTTCAGCTGTGAATGTTTCGGCAGTAAAGATCCACTTTTTTGCTCTGCTCTCACCGATGAGTCGTGGCAGTCGAACCGTCCCTCCAGCCCCCGGTATCACCCCTACCGAGGTTTCTTTCAGGCCCATCGATGCGCCATCAGCCAGAATACGAATATCGCAGGCCAGCGCCAGTTCCATACCCCCGCCAAGGCAGCTCCCGTTGATGGCCGCTATGGTCGGAACAGGGATTTCCCAAATCCTTTGAAAAGTGTCGGATAGATACTGGACAGACTTTACCACCTCGCCATCGCTCATTCCTACTTTTTCCTTGAGATCTGCACCGGCAGAAAAATGTTTTCCTTCCGAAGTGATTACCACCATACGCGTTAGTTCAGGATCTACTCTGTCACACAGACCATAAAGTTCATCGACCAAAATTCTGGATAGAGCGTTGACCGGCGGATTGTCAATCACTGCTTTTAACAGCCCTCTTTGGTCGAGATTGATTTTCAGCATCTTCGCGTAACCTTTATCCCGGGCGTCTTGGCTGAAACCTTATCATAGAGATGTGGGCAGCACCTCTTCCGGTCCATATGCTTATCTTCGTAACTCACCTGACAAGTTACTGAAAGGAAGGGGTGTCATAGGAGTTCATCTGGGATATCTAACTCCATCCTTAATAGGTGTTGGCCGTAGGTTTTGCCTTGTGCATCGAGCTGGAGTGTTTCACTTCCACCACCAGAAAGGGAATCTTGCAGTATGAAATTCAGTGCCCATAGATTTGGGAGTTCATAACGAACTACTTCTCCTTTTACAACATCACCAAAGTATTCCTTGACCCTCTTTTCAGTAATGACCCTCTTTCCCCAATCGTATGCTTCTACCGAATTGAAGATCAATCCCACATTGGTGTTCGGGCCCTTATCACCCGATCTTGAATGCGCTATATCATAAAGTGGTCTCTTCATCAATCAAGAAATGTGTAGTATTTCTTAACTGCTCTGGAAATGATCCAGGTACAGGAGAGACCCGCTGGAAAAGTAACAAGATCACCGGAACCAAACGACACTTCGCCGGTTCCCGTCTTAACAGTCACTTCACCTTCAATAATGAGACACTGTTCAGTGGAAGAATATGTCCACGGGAACTTCGACTTTTCACAGCTCCAAATAGGGTAAGTCTCAAATGTTTCGGGCTCCGCGTCAGTGGGTTCTCTCACAGAAATTTCCATATTATCTTCTCAGAATGTTTGAATCTGCCGTTTAAAAATACATTTCCTGTCGGGCCACTGGACGGTGAGAGGCGGCGCATAGTTAATGCTATCGGCCCCTTCTTTGGGGCTCAGCGGTGCGACCATGGTTTCCATACGTGTCCTTACCCAGCTGGGATGGACACAGTTAACTAGAATCTTTATTGATTTGAGTTCAGCGGACAGCTTTACCGTAAGGGCATTTACCGCAGCTTTCGAAACGCGATAACCAGTGTACCCACCGGTCATGGTATCTGTCAGATTTCCTCCACTCGAACTGTGACATCCAACCACTCTTTTGGAACAGTAGTCGGCCAGTAAGCAAGGACCTCTTGAGGCTTGGGTCGCCCTCCGGAAAAACCGGTAATTCCCGGCGGACCGTTGGTAACCACAGGCGCTATCTCTTTCCCGAACCGGGCTACCTTCGCCTTATCGCTATCCCTCACACTCAACCGCAATGTCAACTCCGAAGGATCATTATCGATTCCGTTCCCGAACAGCGCTCCGGCACCCACCAACTCTGTTCGGTTCTCTTTATAGTTGCATCCTGCTTGCTCAAGTCTACTCCAAATAATATTTGCAACGGCCTCCCCCTTTTCGATCGCCTTCGGGCCACTGACAGTCAGTTGTCCCGTCGCCTTGTATCCACCGTGGAAAGCCATTGAGACTTTGTAGTGATCAGGCGGTGGCGCTCCTTTAACCCCTGAAACAGCAACGCAGTCCTCTCCCGATTCCGCTAGTGAGAATGAAGTAAAATCAACGGTGACATCAGGAGAAAGGTATGCTGTCGGATCGCCAAGCTCGTATAGAATCTGCTCCGTTACAGAAGCTCGATTGACCACACCGCCGGTCCCGATCGGTTTTGTAATTACAAAATCGCCGCCATTTTGCACTACAGCCACCGGATAACCGATGCTTCGGTAGTTTTCCACTTCCCACCATCGTGAAAAGTTGCCTCCTGTCGCCTGAGCCCCACATTCAATAATGTGACCTGCGACTGTGCCCGAAGCAAGCAGATCAAAGTCTGCCTTGCCCCAACCGAACTCGTGAATTAGCGGCGCGAGCGTTAAAGCTGGATCGACCACTCGGCCAGTCAGTACGATCCGGGCATCACCTCCCAGGGCCTCCGCCATGGGAAATGCTGATATGTATGCATTGGCTACTGTCACATCTTTGAGCTTGTCTCCCAACGGTTCCCCTGTGTCAATATTTTTGAAGAGGTGGCCCCGTTGTACGAATTCACTAAGGTTCGGTAAGATATCATCTCCTTCAACAATTCCCACTTTAACAGAATCGAGACTGGAATCCTTTACCACTTCACGAAGTGCTTTCAGACAGCCCAAAGGATTGACACCTGAAGCGTTCGCAAGGACATTAATCCCCTTCTCTTCCAGTTGCGGTAAAATTTTTGCCATTAGCGCCACAAAATCGTGAGCATACCCCATGTCATTGTCCCTCATCATCTGACGTCGAAGGATTGACATGGTCACCTCCGCAAGATAATCAAGAGTGAGATAATCGATATTTCCGCTCTCTACCAGCTGAAGTGGAGCATCGATAGAATCACCCCAGAATCCCTGACCGTTGGCGATACGAACCCGATCTTTCATGACAGCGAGCATTATCGGTTAATACTTACCGTCATATCCAGATTAGCTTTTCCAAAGGAGTAGCTTACGAGATTACACGAAATTCGAATTTTCAAGGAATTATGCGATCGGTGTCACACCTGAAGTACACCGAATAAAGGCGCCGGCATTTTGGGTTGCTGATCACAGAACTGAAGTGAACGGATCAACACTTTCCGCGTATCTTCCGGCTGTATTATTGCATCTGTCCACATTCGAGCAGCGGCGTATCGAGGATCACTCTGAATTCGGTATCGTTCCTTGATTTTCTCAATCAGTGCCTGACGCTCCTCATTTGTAGTCTCACTTTTTCCCGAAAGCTGGATTTCCGCCAGTGTTTCTGCCGCTTGGTTTCCACCCATGACAGCGAGACTGGCCGTGGGCCATAGGTACATGAACCGTGGAGAATAGGCCCTTCCACTCATAGCGTAATAACCAGCACCGTAACTGCCACCGATTACGATTGTAATTTTCGGAACGACGGAATTGGAAACAGCCTGAACCATCTTGGCTCCATCCTTCAAGATACCGCCCCACTCGGCTTTCTTACCTACCATGAAGCCATTAACATCATGAAGAAAAATAATTGGGGTTTTGTCTTGATTACAGTTCATAATGAACCTTGCCGCCTTATCGGCAGAATCGCTGTAAAGCACACCCCCCATCTGCATCTCCCCTTGACCTGAGATTACCATATCACGCTGGTTGGCCACGATCCCTACAACGTAACCGCCGATCCTTCCATTTCCACAGATTATCGTCTTCCCATACTCAGATTTGTATGGTTCAAACTGACTTCCGTCCATGATGCGAGCAATAATTTCCCCCATGTTATACGGACCACCATCTTCCGGTACAACAGCATTTAATTCTTCGGCATTCAGTTTTGGCTCCATGGGTTTGATTCTGTTCAGCAATCCTCTTGTCGGTGGCGGAAGATTAGTAACTAGACGGCGCGTAATGTCAAGCGCTTCTTCATCATTCTTGGCGTGATAGTCGACAGAGCCGCTGATGGCACTGTGTGTATTAGCCCCTCCCAATGATTCCCTATCAACATCCTGTCCAATAGCTGCCTTCACCAGCGCCGGTCCGGCTACGAACATGTTAGCCCCTTCGGCCATGACAAATTTGTCGCACATGACCGGGAGATAGGCTCCACCGGCAACACAAGGTCCCATAACAACAGCAATCTGCGGTATACTCAGAGCCGACAAACGTGCATTGTTGTAGAAGATTCTCCCAAAGTGCTCCTCATCAGGAAAGACCTTATCCTGAAGAGGAAGAAAAACACCCGCGGAGTCAACCAGATAGATGACAGGAAGATTGTTCTCAAGGGCGATCTGTTGCCCTCGAAGATGTTTCTTGAGCGTTACTTCGAAATAGGCCCCTGCCTTAACGGTGGCATCATTGGCGATGATGACACAGTCTCTCCCTGATACAGAGGCTATTGCGAGGACTATCCCAGCTGATGCAGGCGATCCGACCTCAGGATACATCTCCCAGCCCGCATAAATACCAAGTTCGAGGATTTCGGCTCCCTTATCCACCAGATGGTCAATCCTTTCTCGAACAGTCATCCTCCCTTTCTTGTGCTGAGATGCCATTCGTTTTTCACCCCCGCCGAGCTTCAGAACACCTAAGTCATCATTGTGACGCTTAATTAGAGACGCCATCCACTCCTCGTTGCGTGAAGCGTCTTTCGACCAATTACTCCGTTCAGTTCCAATGGATGGCATACTTCTATCCTCCAATTAGATGGAAGGGGCCGCCCTCAAGTGATAGCTGAAATAAATAAAGGGAGTATCAATGGTGGCCACAAAAACTTTGAGGAAATATGTGGAAATGACAATTTCCGCTACAGCGGAAAGGGAAAGGCTGTTTTCACTGCCGAATATCATCGGGAGTACCAGGAATGCCAGCGAGGCAAAGACAACGGAATCGATGACTTGACTGATCCAAGTGCTGCCATTGTTTCTCAACCAGAGTAATCGTCCTTCAGTCTTTTCCCGAATCCATTCAAAAGCCCAGATGTCATGGAATTGAGAGAGCAGGTAGGCCACAAGGCTGGCAATGATAATCGATGGGGCCGAAGTGAAAATTGACGCCATGCCGGCAGCAGCTCCCCAGTCGGCGTTGCTCGCTTCATAGAGCAGTATAAGCTGAGACATCACCGTGTAAAAGAGAGCTGCTGAAAAGCCGAGGAAAACTGCCTTTTTGGCCTCCACTTTTCCGTAATGTTCAGCAAGGAGGTCCGTAGAGAGAAAGACCGCTCCGTACACCACATTTCCTCCCGTTGCAGCGATACCAAAAAGGGTGATCTGTTTAGTAACAAAAATGTTCGCAAGGACAATACAGATGGCGATGTAGCCAAAAAGCCACGCCTTTCCCATTTTGAAGGCGACCAGCGTGAAGGCAAGGCCAACCCCCGTCTGAATGAGAAAAATAAGTTCGTTACTCACAACTGTTCAATTGGGAGTTCAACAGTGAAAGAAGCACCTTTGGCGGTCGGACTGCACTACCTTGGCGATTCATAAACGTATGTACTGTATGACCCGTGGCAACCAGCGTATCGTCTCCACGGAGCAGAACATCATACTCAATCTTCATCCTCGACTTAGGGACATGGCGGATCATCGTGCGAATGGTCAGTAAATCATCATATGTAGCACCTTGTCTGTATTCGCAATGGCTCTCTATGACTGGAATATAAACCCCAGATTCCTCGATTTCGCCGTAAGGTAGGCCTAACTCTCTAAGGAATTGCGCTCGAGCTGACTCAAAATATTCAAAGTACCGACCATAGTATACCCTCCCCATCATATCCGTGTGGCCATAAATAACCCTGACTGAATGATCTATTGAAATCATTCTTCCCAGATCCCGATTCGGTCATACTTAGCGATACGTCTGTCTATAAGTTCACTGCTGTCCAGAGAAGATAGATCTACCAGTTGTTTCAATATCACGTTTTGCAATCGCTCCGCTATTAAATCATAATCTTTATGTGCTCCACCGAGAGGCTCAGGAATGATTTCGTCGCAAATTCCCATCTTATGAAGATCCTGAGCTGTTACTTTCATGGCATCCGCAGCAATCTCCGCCTTGCTGGCATCCCGCCAAAGTATTGAAGCGCACCCCTCAGGACTAATGACTGAAAACCAAGTGTTCTCCATCATCAGCAGTCTGTCACCAACACCGATTCCAAGGGCGCCACCACTGGCTCCTTCACCGATCACCACAACAACAATAGGGACTGTTAATACAGCCATCTCCATCAGATTTTTTGCGATAGCTTCCGCCTGCCCTCTCTCTTCAGCACCAATTCCAGGATACGCTCCCGGCGTATCAACAAGGCAGATGACAGGACGGTTGAACTTTTCCGCTAGTTTCATCACGCGCAGCGCCTTTCGATACCCTTCCGGTCTAGACATTCCGAAGTTCCTGTGGATATTATCCTTCGTATTCTTTCCCTTTTGCTGACCAACAACCGCTACATGAACTCCATCAATTGTTCCGATGCCGCTGACGACAGCGTGGTCATCTGAGAAATATCGATCGCCGTGAAGTTCCACAAAATCGGGGCACATCCTTTCGATGTAGTCGAGGGTGTAAGGACGCTTTGGATAACGGGCTAGCTGTACACGCTGCCATCGGCTCAAATTGGAGTATACTTTCTCCGCCAGCTTATCTCGCTTATCCTTCAAATTTGTGATCTCGGACGTATGGTCAACCCCATCTTTTGAATTTATCTCGATGAGATTATCGATCTTCTGATCGAGTTCAGCGATTGGCTTTTCGAAATCGAGGTAATATTCAGCCATAGATCTAGAGTGCAAACATGCTCCGAATCAAGATTTCCAGATCAAAAGCCATGGACTGATGCTGAACATAGTAGTGATCATAGACAGCTCGTTCATCACTGTCGATCTGAAGTTTTCGAATACGATCGAGACCAGTCAGCCCCGGTTTACAGATCAGATGGGCCTCTCCAGCATCACGTGGAACCATGGCACTCCCCACAAAACTCATTTTCCCTGAAAGGATTTTCAGCAATAGTGGCATCTCTCTCAGAAAACGGTTCTTTACTGGCATCAGCCATACCGTGAAAGTCGTTCCTTCCCGACCCCAAAATTCTATCTTCTCCCAACGTGGAAATAGAAAAAGCAACACCAGGAAGATTGGTGAAAGGGCTGTTATGGAGGCAACTGAAAACAACAGATCGAACAGACGTTTTGAAATGACATTCAATCGATGATACAGTGTATACTCAATGCTGACAAATGGGAAATCGCTCACATCCTCTACTGATGCCTTACCAAGAAGAATATCCCTCTCCTTTGGAACAACACGATATGTTAGGCGTCGGTGTTTGGTTTCATCCATAATCCTGACAATCGCCGCATTGTCGAGGCGATCGGAAGTGAAAATCAACTCGCGAATGTTGTGCTGCTTGGAGATCTCATCTATGCTATCGGTGGAACCGAGAATTGGAAGTGAGCTCTTATCTGTGCCAAAAGGGTGGGCGATATCTTCAGGATGCGTATCTGCGAATCCAACAACATAAATTCCTGTATCTGGCCTCCGGCCAATACGCTGGGAGATTCTCAAACCCTCATCACCTGCTCCCACGATAATCGCTGGTCTTGAAAAAATGGGAGCCTGTCCCAGTTTCATCGTCCTCAGGAATCCTCTTGATTTGAGTACGTGTGCCACCAACCGCCATCCGGGAATAAAAAGGGTAATGAGCACTGATGCTCCCAGAAGTACCGCACGAGAATAAGCGATCTGCTTAAAGAAATAGGTAAATGCAACACTGAGAAAAAATCCGAGGATGGATGATAGCATCGCCCTGTTGTAAGAAAGAATAAATCGGGAATAGATCTGAAAAACTCCACCCACGGCCACCCAGAATAGAGCGTATAGGGCCACAACAGGAAGATATGAATCGGCTGCAGAAACCAGCGAGCGAAACCGCATTGAAATAGCCACGCCGAATGACAGCACCACCATTGTTACATCCAACAGGACGGGAAAAAGTTGCGCGAGAAATGATGAGCTTAGCGCTGTGATCTTTTTCGCGGTTATACCAGTTCGCAAGACCATCCTGGTGAGAAGAGACGCGGTCCTCGAAAAATGTTTGTTCACAAACAGATTCATCGCCTCATAGAACCAGTTAACACTATCAATGGGGGCACTCTTCACACTCTCCCCTTTGTAGTGGATGATCTGGGTTTCAGGTACGTAATGGATAGAATAACCAGCCTGAATGATGCGATAGCAATAATCAAGGTCTTCACCAAACATGAAAAACCGCTCATCCAATTCTCCAACTTTTTCGACGGCAGTCCCCCGCATAAACATGAATGAGCCACTTATTGCCTCAACAGAGTGGTGATCGTCGGGATCAAGATAGGTGAGGTTGTACTGGCCTGTCCACCTTCCACCGGGCAGAAGTCGACTCAGGCCCAAGAGTTTAGGCAAGGCCACCCATGGCGTTGGAAAGCTCCGCTTACACGCCAGCTGAAGAGAACCGTCAGCATTAAGAATCTTAGGTCCACAAATTCCCACAGCCCGATGTTCTTCCATGTATTTCACCAGGACAGATAGAGTACTCTCTTCAATAACGGTGTCAGGGTTCAGGAGAAGCTCGTAATCTCCTTTCGATTCCCTCAAACCGATATTCACCGCTTTGGCAAAACCAAGATTAGATTTGTTTTCTATCAAACGGACTGACGGGAAGCGCTTTCTCACCATCCTGGCTGAGCCGTCGAATGATCCATTATCCACCACAATGACTTCAACAGGTCCGGAATAGTTTGAATCATCAATAGACTTCAAACAGTTTGCCAAGTAGTCCTTGACGTTGTAGTTAACAATGATTACTGAAACTGATCTGTTTATCTGTGCCATCTAAACAGTTTCCACAGTCGGAGACGCGGAATCATGACCGCCGCCTCCAGCATTATTGAATAGGTCATTTTTGATTCACCGACAGTTCGATCCACAAAAATAATAGGAATTTCTGTAATTCGAAAACCTTTGAGCCAGGCTCTGTAGCTCATCTCAATCTGGAAAGAGTACCCTTGGGAACGAACATGGTCTAGATCGATTGCTTCCAGAACTTCACGCCTCCACGCCTTGAACCCGCCTGTAGCATCCTTAACAGGAAGGCCTGTTACAAGACGTGTATAGATGTTGGCAACATAGCTGATAATCAGTCGCTGAATCGGCCAGTTCACAACGTTTACACCGGAGATATATCTGCTTCCAATAGCCATATCTGACTCTTTGAGCTCAGATACAAGAGATACCACTTCCTTGGGATCATGAGACATATCGGCATCCATCTGAACTATTGCTTCATAGCCGCTTTTCAACGCATGTTTGAATCCAGCAACATACGCCGAACCTAACCCCTCCTTCTCCTTACGAGAAAGAAGGTTAAGATTGGGGTAAACTCCCTGAAGTTCTTTAACAATATCGGCGGTACCGTCGGGAGAATTGTCATCAACGACAAGAATATCAAACTTCGGGTCAAGTCTGAATAGCGTGGAGAGTACCTCACGAATGTTTTTTCGCTCATTGAAAGTCGGTATCACAATAACAGTTTTCACGCCACTATGCCCTCCCGGACTTTTCGGAGGCAGTAATCCACACCATAAGTCCTGAGCCCAAGTAGCTCCTCTATCTTCAATGTGGACAATCCAGAGTTGAGAGGTCTGGGTGCCAGCTGGTTTAGGTCGGCTGTCTTAATCGGGTGAATCATCTTCTCATTCAAATCAAATAGGCTAGCGATTCTTTGGGAAAACTCAAACCTTGACATGAACTCAGCGCCGCCGTAGTTCAAGATCTCCTGAAGATCCATGACAATGGAAAGCTTGATCGCTTCTGCCAGTCCCGCTGTCCATGTAGGATTGTTTCGCTGATCATCCACCACTTTGATCTGCTCACCCTCCATCAATGAATCTACAACCCATTTCACAAAACTTGCTGATGAACGAAGTGAATTGCCATAAAGTACATTCGTTCTCAGGATTACCCACGGCTGGGCTCCGCCGCGAATCGCGTTCTCTGCCGCCAGCTTAGTTTTGCCGTAATAATTCACAGGTGCGGGACTCTCTTCCTCAGAATAGGGGCCGGCCGTTCCATCGAAGACATAGTCTGTGGAGATAAATACGATCTTCGCCTCTGAACCGCGAAGAGCATTAATAATATTCTCAGTTCCGGTAACATTGGCATTCCACGCCTTTTGCCGATCCTTTTCGCATCCATCCACATCAGTCATGCATGCAAGGTGCACCACCACATCGGGAGAAAAACCGGCAACAATGTCAGCGACCTCTTTCTTATCAGTGACATCCATGACTCGATGTTCGCAGAGTTTCAGCTCATCATCGGGAAGGACCCTTCCCGTCGCGCACAACTTAAAGTGAGGCTGAAGCTCCAATACCACTGCGTCGCCAAGCTGACCAAAGGCTCCGGTTATAAGGATTCTTTTTGACATAGGGAGTTTGTAATGTTGAAACCGTTATCTTGAGTTTAAGTCAAATTTAGGACGGTGAGTTACCCTCTCCAACGCAGTTGATATGAAAAGTATCTAAATGTGTTAGCCGCTATCAGTGGCAAATGTGTGGGCCATTATTTCCATCTGCCGAAGAGAGAGTATCTTTTTTTGTCCTGGACTGTACACCAGTAGATTAATATGAAATAACCGATCTGTCACCTGATCGTAGAAAACATAGGAAATAAATGGTCCACCCTTAATATCCTCTGTATGCTCCCAGAGCCCTTCAACGCGCCAAGCATCCCATCCACTGAGCTCCACCGGTTCTGTCCGTTGATAGCTATCGGTAAATTTAATTTTACTGTAATATGCCATAGGAAAGTCGTTTACCATCTCCGTCGCGATCAGGTGGTCAATTTTCTTGGACCTTGGTGCATCTATCCAGTTTACAGCAAACCACCGGTAGGGAAACGCTCTGCCAATCCAGACAAAATTTCGATCGCGTTGTTCCCTGATTATCAAATAGTCATGTTGGATACGGAGCCGCCACTGGTATTTTTCCCAAAGCTCTTCAGCAAGATCTTTCTGTTCCCGTCGCTTGAAGACATGCTCCGTCTGACGCTTAATAAAAGCTTTATCATACTGGCGAAACAACCACGATCCTTTCTCTCTCAGTCCATTGATTAAATCGATGGGGCGCTGACCTACGACAAGGGAGAAGACTTGTCCGCGGGCGAAAAAATCTTTTGTGGAAAAAACTTGATTGGCTCCACCCGTGGCCTGATCGAGCTGATCCGGAGGAAGAACTGATCTCGCAATTCTATCCGCCGTAGAGTCTTGAATCCCCTGTACCGATACCACAAGAAGGTTGTGACTGCGCTTTACTTCATCAAAGGCGTAAGGATCGATATAAGTTATATCGAAGTATGTTTCCGGTGCGGGGGTATAGACAGCTCTGCCAAAGACAGAGTCGATGACTGCCTTGATATGAGGCAAGTCCTCAAAAGAGGCGACAACATGAAGCTGGTTTTCAACACCTCCTGCACGAGGCTTGTAATCACATCCTGCAAAAACAAGTCCAGCAAGGATAGTCACAAATACGTTTTTTCTTTTCATACCTCCACCAAATCGAAATCGGCGCGCCGCTTTTCAAGGCTGACATTCCTCACTCGAATCTTCACCTTTCGGCCTAGCTGGTACATTTCCCTGAACCGCTTACCAATGATGGCAATCTCCAGTTCATCATAGTAGTAGCGATCATCCGTTAACGACTCTACACTAACAAATCCTTCAACCATTGTGTTTTCAAGTTCCGCAAAGAATCCCGCCGAAATCACACCTGAAACGACGGCATCAAATTTCTCGCCGATATGCTGTGAAAGCCAACGGATTTGCTTAAGCTTGATGTATTCTCGTTCAGCCTCCAGCGATTTAATCTCAGACTCTGTCAATTCCCGAGCAATGGCGCTGGCTCCATCTCTGGAGATTCCCTTTATATCAATCTTTCGAAGAATATGTTTCTTGAGATAGCGGTGGACCATCAGATCGGAATAACGCCTAATGGGTGATGTGAAATGGGTGTAGGTGTTGAAGGCGAGCCCGAAATGGCCTCGATTGTGAACGCTATACACCGCCTTCGACATTGTCCTAAGCGCCAGTTTTTCGATCAGGTCGCGGTATGGTGACGTCTCCACCATGGCAAGGATATCCCTGAAATCGGCTGGCTTCAGTCTTGATGGGATCGATTCCGCAAGGTTTAGCCGGCGAAGAACAGCTACAAACCGCTCCATATCATCGGCAGACGGTTCATCGTGAATTCTGAAAACAAATTCATCTTTTCGTTTTCTACCCTTTGTTACTTTTCTGGCGACTTCACGATTCGCCAAAAGCATGAACTCTTCCACCAGACGGTGACTGTCCAACCGCTCGCTTGGCAAAATCTCGTGAGGAATACCACCTTTCTTGAATCTGAAGATCGGTTCGGGAATATCAAAATCGATACTTCCGGCTTTCTGTCTATGAGCGGTAAGACGCTTGGCAATGCGCTTTATCTCAATCAATTCTTTACCAAAAGGATTTTTCTTTTTTCCATCCAAAATTTCCTGAACCTCTCCATAGGCTAAGGCAACACGACTTTGAATAACGGATTCTTCAACACGACTGGAGATGACATTAAGACCGCTGTCCAGCTCTATCAGTACTGACATGGCAAGACGATCCATCTTGGGTAGGAGTGAGCAGAGATCAGCGGAAAGGTTATCCGGAAGCATCCTCACTGTCCCTTCAGCAAAATAGACCGTGTTTCCCCTTTTCCTCGCTTCCCGATCAAGCTCAGATTTTTCCGGAACATAAAAAGAGACATCGGCTATGTGCACCCCGACTGTTACGTTTCCATGTGAAAGCAACTCCAAAGAAATGGCATCGTCCACATCTCGTGCATCGGAAGGGTCGATGGTGATAGCAGTCAAATGTCTCAAGTCTGTTCGATTTGGAATTTCCCTCTCAATATCCTGCTTCGACCAACTGTGACTCTCCTCTTCAACCATGGATGGAAATTCTGGAGTTAAATCATACTTGAAACAAACGACGGCCATATCATCTTCAGGATTCTCAATGGAACCGATCCTCTCCAGGATATGGACCGTAACAGGTGAATCGGCGCTCCCCCAGTCCGTCACCTTTGCAAGCACAATATCACCGCATGAAAGCTTCTCGCCCTTCTTCCCGTCGAGGACAATCCCGCGTCGTGGAGAGACAGGTTCAATCTGCAGTCCAAGTCTTCCCCTTTCCGACTCCACAATACCGACGAACTGATCGGTCTTCCGTGAAATGATCCGCTCCACAATCCCTTCGCTTCGGTACCTGCGACTTCGAGGAAGCACCACGATTTCCACAGTATCACCGTGTAGCGCTCCGCCAAGGTTCCGCCCTCCGACAAAAATGTCGCTCGATCGCGCATCGGTAGTGACGAAACCATAGCCGTGACCTGTGAGGGTCAAAGTGCCAGACAGGCGATCTCCTGAAGACGGAAGAACGAGGGCACCCCCCTTCACATTTAAAACTTTGCCACTATCCGTTAACTCTTTCACCGCCCGGCGAAATGTCTGGTAATCACTTTTGCGGACTCCCATTCGCCTTGCCAGTTCACGGCGCCGCATTAGTTTACCAGGCTGCTTTCGAAGATAATCTAGAATTTTACTTTTCATTCAATTCTCCCGGAAAATCGAAAATGTATCTTTCCCTCTGATGGTCGATCGTCTCGGCTGACGGCATACTCCAACGACAGTGCTCCGATAGCTATCGGTTGCGTGAATCCTATTCCCAAAGCTAGCGGCTGGTGCATTGAGGCAGTCATGGCACCATCCACAAATCCATAGAGCCGGATATTCTCTCCCAATGCATACCTCACTTCAGCCTGGTGAATCACCATCCAGTCGGCGGTGAACTCTTCCTCGCTGTATCCCCTCAGAGAAGAGGCACCACCAAACCTGAACTTTTCACCATAAGGAACAGATTGACCGGGCACCGCAACCTTTCCTGCCCTCACCGATATGGCGACGCCCCAGGGAGGTAAGATCGATCTTGCCCAGCCACCGTGAAACTGACCAATAAGGAGAAGGGTATTATCTCCAGAAATCTTTTTCAGATCGCCCAGTTCAAGGCGGGATTCGACGAACAGGCCATTACCCATGGCTGTTCCCTTAAAGGTCCGGGACTGCCCCACTGAAACCGCCCGGCTGCGGTACTGGGCAATTCCTCTATCTCGGCCGGAGTCGGTTGGAGAAGTTACGGTATTCGATGTGCCCAGTGAGAGTGTCCCAAAACTGTTAGAAACAGACGTCAGTTCAAACTCGCTACGGCGGCGCAGGTAGAATCCGTCCTGAAGTGACTGAGAAATGCCGAAGCCGGCGCCAAGCTTTGTTCCAGGAATGAAAGGTACCGATTCTTTCAGAGAAAACCGCTGTGAACGCTCATCTTGTCGAATCCAATGAAGTTGACTTGAAGCACCGAAGCCGAAGAGATTGGAGAAACTCAGTGAGATGTCGCCGGTGAGACGACCCCTCCCATTCGGTGACGGGAGATATCCCATCATTCCAGAAAATCGGTTTTCCACCGAATTTCTGACAGGGATTACAAGAACAACCTTTTCCTTCCGATAGCGGGCGTAATAGGGGCTGCCGTCGAAATCGATAAAGGTGTAATTGGAGAATTTCGAACGAACCATCTCAATGGTTTCTGAAGAGGCAGTTTGATTCTTGAATGGTTCAGCGATGCGCTTCCTTACTGCCACCGCATAGTCGCTCCTGGCATGAAGAATCACTGAATCAACGTTCACCGGTTTCCCGTGATTGTTCGACCAGACAAGATGAATACCTCCCGAGTCAGACTGTGCAATGTTTTCAAGATGAAGAACGGCATTGAGTCTCCCTTCTGAAACCGCCTTACCCCGCCATGTCTCAATGCCCGATTCGATCCTATTCTTAATCGTAAATGTTTGCGGATCCAACGTTACGCGGAGAGTGTCCCCTCCATACATCAATGCAGGGATCAACATTAGTAGCGCCACACCCTTTCTAGAAGGACGCACGAAGTTCTCCCGTAAACATGAGAAAGTTGTCATGGATTACATCATGAAGATAAGTGGTATTCAGGTTCAACATGAGGGTCTCAGTCAGGTTTAGCATGGCAGTCGCCGATGCTTTAAGGTTTTTCCCCGGCTGTAACCCACGGGCAGCTTCAGGGGGAAGGACAGCCAGGTCATTCACGGCAGGTGTAACCATGATCATCCCCACCGAACCATCAATTCTTCCCCGTCTGCCGGGGAATAACAGCGACTCAAGCTCCAGCCCTTTTATGCTTACGTCATGGACCCCTAAAACACTCTTACCCTGATCTCCTCCGATTATCAAATCTCCACCAATCTGAAGCGATCGGTCTCTCCTCCACCTAATACCGGTCTGGGAATACCATCCATCGGTTTTTCTAGATCGGGACGCAAAGGACGATTCGTGGTTTACCTCGGCGCGGGAGATATCGATAACCAGGATGATGGCGTCATTGAACGGTTCCTCCCAATTTAGGGATATCTCCCGTCTTAACCGATCCATCGATTCTTGGATTGACTGAGACACAAGATCTCGGCTTCCCGTTCCTTTCATGCCGATCCTTCTCCGCCCTTTCCCGGGCGAGTACCGCAGTTCAGTCTGACCACTGAGACGAGAGCGCTTCAACCCGGGATCGCTGAGACTACTATTTATCACCGATCGATAAGTCGCTTCACTCCCCGTGTAGTCCACCGAACCGATGAATCTCCACGTGACATCTTTAAAAAACGATTCGGAAATATCCCTGAAGCGGCGGTGCAGTCTGAGACCTCCCACAAATCGGGTGGCTGGAGATCTATTCCCTGACGGGAGATGGAATGCGGCGTAATGGCCGGCAGGGTCTTCAATGTAGAGTCCCGTGGTGCTGTCGTATCGGTACTGACCCATGCCGTGAGCAACAGAATCATAGACTACGATTTTTTCCTCATAGAGACTCCGTTCAAGTCTGAAATCGACACTGGCACGCGTATTCCCTTGTCTTGGACTGTACCGGGCTGATCCCCTGGCCAAACGGTAATTCAGATCGTTGCGATCATCATGAAAGGTCTTAAACCGTTGTTTCAGAGTCAGTGCCACAGTCAGCGATCTGGACGTTCTGCCTTTGAGGTCTATTTCGCCGAGCCAGCTCTCCCCTTGGCGATGCCACTCCGTTGTGTGGAACTTGCCGCTGTAGTCATTTCGACGAACGATCCCGATATTCCCGTTGATCTCCTTCCGCCGCAGTTGAATGCCTGTCCCTGATTCGTCAAACTTTATGTCCCCACTACGCATCTCCTCTTCAAGACGAAAGTAGGGATGGACATTGCCACTCAAAAGTGATGCGAAGATGCTCCCGCGACGCCACCGTGAATCACTCACATTTTGAATGAGAGAGGATCTTTCAGCTTCATTAAGTTCCAGCGAAAGTGAATTGAACAGCTTATTCGAATAACGAGATGACCATTTTTTAAGGTGAGATTCCTGGCCACCGTCTGAATATTTTCCGATGGTGAGGTTGGATGTCGCGGCCCCCGGAAGTTCATGCGAGACGGACAGCTGTGATACCTGCCGAAGGAGGCCGTCCTTCTGAGCTAATTTCCATCTGTCCCTTTGAAGGTTCCACTCTCGCCAAAACTCAACCTGTGATTCACGTTGGAGAGTCTTGAATCCATTTCCCGAACTTCGAGTTTCGGCAGTGAAAGACAAATTGCCTAGGCTTCCGGGCAGTGCGGCCCCATGCGACAAAGAAAGTTCCGCCGCGACCCCTCCCGACTGATGAACGGATTCGGCCAGCCTATTGGGATTCATCCCTGAACCGGCTATTTCAATCGAAAAAGAAGTTTTGTCTGACAGGTCAAATCCAGCCATAAGATTCGCCACCTGCTGACTTTTTGGTGCTGTGACGGTCTTCCAAGGCACGTAAAGATCCGTATGCTGTGATCGCTCTGTTTCCGGAACATAAACAAAGTAGAGTCTTCCCTTAGGTGTCACACGCCGGGCGTACATCCCCTTCTCCCCGGCATTATGAAATCCGACTGAATATCGCTGAACGGCAGGTTCCGTCAAACCTTCCAGGTAGACGAATACTGAATCGTCTCCTTCTTCAGGGCTGTACTCCCGTACGTAATCGCCAGAGGAGTCAGGAACGGCAAGTGATCTATGTACTGAACCAGCTGATGCAGCGGCGAGTGCTAATCGTTCTTCGGAAGTCGCCCCGAATAGAGACTGATTCGAAATATCGTCCGCTTCATGAATCCAGCTGAGGGAAAAAGACCCTTTTCCATCGGAAAATTGACGGGATGTCGAGGCCGCCGAAACACGCCTCTGGAAACCGAAATCTGAATACTCATACTCAACAGTGATACGACTGTTGGAATCAATCAATCTCTTGGATGTGAAGGTGATTTCGGATTGAGAATAGTCGATGGAATAATCTGCCGACTCACCCCGCTCCAACGGTTTTCCATCCAGCCAAACTTTCTCAGAACCGGCAGTAATGACTATCCTACGGATGCCGCCTTCACCGTTTAGCCTGTAGGGCCCTTGGTTTTGATCTTCACCCCGAAACTCCGTTGATTGAAATTTCCCCCGGGCACTCCCAAGTATAAATGCCATATCGCCTTTGCTACCGGAGGATGCCAGACTCAGACCCTCGATGCGGCGGTCGTGCCTTAGATACCGCCCTTTGTGCAACGAAATATCCACATCTCCTGCTTGAATAAGGGCAGATGGGTGTGTTACTTCAACAAAAACTTTATCGATTTCATTAAGTGATCTCGTGTCCCCCTCCGGTTGAATTGGACTGTTCTGATCTGAGAGTATGCCGGCAATGGTCATCTCCTCACTCAACTTCCCTTGAAGATTAAGCTGGAGCCCGCCGTTCATCTGTATGCCCGTACCGGGTGAGAAACCAATCGATCTGGAAAACTGGCCATCAGCGACAAAAGGAAGCTGAGGCAGCTTTTGCTCCAGCATACTTTTTTCCGATGTCTCTTCACCAGTGGACAAGACATCAAGCGCCGGAAGTAAGCTGGCCGAGGAACCGACAAATACCGGCACTTCACCACTTAAATAGTTGTAAGTGATTGTCAGAAACAGTGTGTCACGCGGTAGTGTATGGAGCTTTAGTGACCCAGCGACACTGGCCACATCGAAGGAGATGGTCGATCCTTCAATTGCCACAGACCCATCGATGACAAATCGATGGCGAAGCGTAATAATTGAATCACCGGGAGCAATTTTAATCTCAGCATGGGCGCTCTTAATAGATAATGGGAATTTTGAATCATCCTCCGCGCCCAGAAGCGAAATAGTGAAAAGAACTGGGAAAAATCTATTCATCCTGGAAAAGTGAAGCGGTGAAAACATCACCTGGTTCGCTAAGGATGAAAATCTTCTTTCCTTTTATGGCGACATCAATGACAGGATCTGATAAAGTTTGCCCCAGTTCAACAGTGGTATAAGAATTTTGATCAACCAAAGCGAAATGTCCGCCGCTGTTTCCTATAAACCATAACGCCCCTACACTCTCAACGAAAATGACTTCCGTATCAAGATCCCTCTGCCATAGCAACCTTCCACTCCTGTTCAGTACTACCAACCGAACTTTCTCATCAATAACGCCGATTTCATTCCGTTCGTTTACAGAGATTGCCATCACATCACTGAACCGGTCTTCTCCATACTTCTCATCTCCCATGACAGATAAAGAACGGCCCGCAAGATTCATCAAAGTAACCCGGTCATCCGTGCTGCTGGCAACGGCCACCTCCCCCAGACGGTTTCTTGCGATGGCAACGGGGAACTCGAATCTGTCTTCAGACTGGAAAAGATTGATCTCATCCAGGAAGTTCAGTTGCCGATCGAACCGGATGATGCGGTGGGTATCACTGTCGAGAAGTAAGATGTCCAGTCCATGTGAAGCGGACAAATCGGTGCCGGTGGAAAAAAGCTCCCCTGTCTCGCCCCATCCACCAACTGTCCTGATGTGCTGTCCGTTGGCAGACATTCGAACCAACAGTGATCTGTCTGAATCGAGAAGATAGATATCTTCGAACGAGCTGACACTGATTCGAGTCGCTGTAAAGTCGCTTTCAAGAATATTTAAGCTCTTAGAGAATTGTGTAAACTCCAACAGCTGCGGCTGAGCACAGAGAAGAACCGGAAAAAGCAGGCTAAGGGAGAGCCGGTTAGTGCGGTTTGGCTGTTTCCGCTCCCGCAGCGGAATCATGATCCGAGGTTTTTCCCAGTTTGATGATAAGGAACGCTCCAATAACAAACATAATGGTAGAAATAATCTGCGCACCGGTGAGACCAAAAAGATACTTCTCATTCGTTCGTATAAACTCAATAAGGAATCGTTCCGTTCCCGCAAGCATGAGATAAAGAGCGAAAAGGCTCCCCGCCGGCCGGTTCCATACTCGAAGTTTCCAGAGAAAAGCGAATATGCCGATCCCGGCTAGTGTTTCATAAATCTGTGTCGGATGGACCGGAGTAAAGGTCGGTGGTGCACCTCTCGGAAATGTCATTCCCCAGGGAAGGTCGCAGGCGACACCATAATCATCGCCCACAAGAAAACAGCCAATCCTCCCAATGGCGTAGCCGAGAATCAGAAAGGGGGCCACGATATCCGTCCACGCCAGCCAAGGTTCTCCCTTTTTTCGAAGATAGAGCGTAACGGCAATCATCCCACCAGCTAGTCCACCAAGGAATACAAGGCCGGAACCGCTAAAGATCATTGAAAGGGGATCGGCAATGAAGGTTTCATAGTTATCCATCATATAGTAAATCTTGGAGCCGACAATCCCTCCAATAGCGGCCCAGAAAACCAGATCGCCGGCCATATCAGAATCTTTCCCGAGGCGCTTCAATTCCCTCGCAAGGAGAAAATAATTTGTCATAAATGCCATCATCAGCATGAAGCCGTAAGAAGGAATCTTAAGTGGTCCAATCTCAAACAGGTATGGTATCATGTCAGTTTCATCCCGCAGTTAGTGCAGAAGTTACCGCTTCCGCCAATTCTTGAACCGCAATTTGAACAGAAGTTCTTTCCGTTCTTTTGGGTCATGTTCCCCCTCTTCTTTTCGGCTCTCCAGAAAACGGCGCCGATAATCAACGCCACGGCCCCAAGAATGAAGTACGGTTCATAAGTGGGGAGCCTATATCGACTGACTGCCTGCGGCTGGGTGTCAGTCTGGAATTCCTGAGTTGGCATGGTGTCGAGCATTCTCTGCAGAATATTTACTGTTAGGCGGCCATCATCGTTTCGGTAGGAGAGTGAGAATGGCTTAGGTGAATCGGCCGCCAGGACCGCAAACCGTTTCCGTATATACTGAAGACCGTGGTCGTCCTGAGCAGAATCGACATCCGCCTCGGAGAAACTGAAGCCCTCACCTCCGAGTGGCATCTGCACTGCCACATGATAGTCTTCCAGAGTATGGTTGATCTGAAAAAGGTATTCCACTTCTCGCAGTTTGTTTTCTTCAAAAGGGTTGAAATAAAACTCGATCTGAAATTGAGGTGTAACGAAAGTAGCATCAATCCACTCAACCGTCCCTTCGCGGGTCACCGGGACCGGAGACAAGTCCGATCCTCCGCCCTCCTGACCCATAGCTATCACCACATCAGCACCGTCAGGCAGAGGAGTCCGTATCCTCAGGGGAAGGTGATCAGTCTTGATCTCACCAGTCAAGATTACCAGCACACCTGGGCGATCGTACTCCGGCCAAAGAGCGACGATAAAACTGTTAAAAGGACTACCCTGAGCAAGGGGCGCCGAAAGAAGTCCCGCAAAGAGAAGGAAAACCGTTTTAAAGCGTGTTTTCACATCAATATGAGTTTATGCTCCCTTCGATGGATAACCAATGGAAATCAGAGTCGATGTGACTGACACCCCATCGCCGTTATCACCTTCCCGTGACCGTCAGGCCAAATATGACTACAAAATCGTAGACCATATGGGCGTAGGCGGTGATGCCAAACCCTCTCAAAGCATATAGAGTGCCAAGGAATACGCCTGCGAAGAGTCGGTATAGGAATACAGTTAGATCGAACATTTCGCCGTAAGGGCCGGAAAAATGGAAACCCGAGAACAGGGCCGAGCATAAGATGACAGATATTGACATTCGCCACCGCTTTTTCCAAAGAAAAATCAACCGAAGAATCTGAGAGACGGCAGTGATGGCAACAACGCGAAAAACGAATTCTTCATAGAGACCGGCGCCAATAGCCAGAATTACCTGCCGCACAAGGTCTTTTCCCGATGGAAACATCAGTATTACCGGTACATACCGCATCGCGAGATAGAGTAGAAAGCCCCAAGCAGTCCCTTCAGCAAGCATACCAAGGAGATAATTGCTCTTGACGACAGTGATATTCCAATCCTTTTTTTGAATAAGAAACACCGCCAGAAAAACAATAATAAACGAGATGCTCAGAACATATAGGCCCCACTCGCCAAACATGGAAAGGAACTGCCTCATGAGAACATCTGCGCCGTTGCGAATTGTTACCATCTCATCCCTGCTGAGAAACAATACCATCACTTCGTAGATAGCGAAGAACGGAAGGACAAATATGAAACTGTAATAGGGCGAACGGGACAGTTCCCAGTAAGACATACTCATCGTGGAATCGCTGCCGTTCCGCTGATGCAATGCACCAACGCTGTTATTTTCCATGCTCGACTTTGAACAACGCCAGGAACGCTTCCTGTGGGACTTCTACTTTCCCGATCTGTTTCATTCGTTTCTTCCCCTCTTTCTGCTTGGCCCACAGTTTTCTCTTTCGAGTAATATCGCCACCATAGCATTTAGCTGTCACGTTCTTCTTGAATGGACGAACCGACTCACGCGCAATGATCTTAGATCCTATAGCCGCCTGAATTACCACTTCGAACATTTGACGGGGGATCACTTCTTTTAGACTTTTACACAACTCCCGCCCTTTGCTGTATGCTGACTCTCGATCGGTAATGATGGAGAGGGCGTCTACCGAATCGCCTCCTATAAGGATGTCCAGTTTTTGGAGCGGTCCAGGGCGGAAACCGATATGATCGTAATCGAAGGAAGCATAGCCGCGGGAGACGGACTTCAGCTTATCGTAAAAGTCGAACACGATCTCTGATAGTGGTATTTCATATTTCAGTTGAACTCGCTCCTCGGAAAAGTAATGTGTGTTCACAAATGTGCCCCGTTTCGACTGACATAGCTTCATCAGTCCACCCATATATTCCGACGGCGCAATAATCTCCGCCGCGACGTATGGCTCATGAATTCCGTCAACCTCGTCCGCTGTAGGAAGTTTCGTTGGGTTGTCGATCTCGATGATCTCACCGCTACTCTTCAAGATTTGATATCGAACTGTGGGGACGGTGGTAATGAGGCTCAGATCGAACTCGCGCTCCAGACGCTCCCTGACTATGTCCATATGGAGCATTCCAAGAAATCCACATCGAAAACCGAATCCGAGGGCTGTAGAGGTCTCTGGTTCGTATAGGAGGGACGCATCATTCAGTTGGAGCTTTTCGATGGAGTCCCGTAGCCGTTCGTAATCATCGCTCACGGTGGGAAATAGCCCGGAAAAGATCATCGGCTTCATCTCTTGGTAGCCGGGTAGAGGCTCTTTCGCAGGAGTCTCCTTCGTGGTTATCGTATCGCCGACGCTAAGCTCCTTGACCTCTTTTAACCCCGCCACGATGTAGCCGACATCGCCCACTTCCAATCTTTTTGCAGGAACCCTCTTTAGCACGAAATGCCCCACTTCAGTAATCTCTCTCAACTTGCCGGTGGACATAAATTTTGCCGTCATCCCCGGTTCGATCACTCCGTCAAAGACGCGGACGTAGGGAATCGCACCCCGATAGGCGTCAAAATTGGAATCAAAAATGAGCGCCCTCGGTTCATTGCTCATCGGTTTCTCTGGCGGAGGGACACGTTCAATGATTGTTGAGAAAAGAGTCTCCACTCCTTCGCCTGTCTTAGCGCTTACTATCAGAATCTCGTCCTTACTGCATCCAATTAGGTCCGTTATCTGCTGACTCACCTCTTCAACTCTGGCCGTGGGGAGGTCTATCTTATTCATAACAGGAATGAGTTCCAGATCATTCTCCATCGCCACGTAGGCGTGACTTACAGTCTGAGCTTCTACGCCCTGAGCTGCATCCACAAGCAGGATCGCCCCTTCGCAGGCCGCGAGGGATCGTGAAACCTCGTAGGAAAAATCAACATGTCCAGGCGTGTCGATGAGGTTGAAGACGTATTCCTCGCCATCCGTAAGACTGTAATGCATCTGGATTGGGTGACTTTTAATGGTAATTCCACGTTCACGTTCAAGGTCCATGTCATCCAGAACCTGAGCTTTCATATCTCGTTTCGACAGGGTATGCGTCATTTCAAGCAGTCGATCCGCAAGCGTCGACTTGCCGTGATCGATATGGGCGATTATACAAAAGTTTCGTTTATGGCTAAGTTTCACGACGGCAAACTTACCTGTCTCCGAAACTTGGAACAAATTGACCTTTAGGGGAGTGTCGAATGTGAAATTCTGGAAAAAGTCAGTAATCTGGAATGAATAATCCGCTCTAGTTTGGATAAGATCCTAAGTCTTTTCTTCGTTCGAACTCAGCGTCCTAAAAAGGACTTTCTGACTATATTCAACCTTTCCTCGTTGTCTCAATCGACCTATCGTGCTAAACTCCCCCGCTTACTGATGCTGAATTAACCAAGGAGACTAACGTGGAACCATTTCTCGACCAACTAACGACCGCTACCGGCAAAGTAAGCGACATTATCTCCGGGCCTCTCGTATTTATTTTGCTGGGAACAGGCATGTTCATCACCCTGTCTCTGAAGTTTATCCAAGTCAGAAAATTGAAACACAGCTTTGATGTTGTCGGGGGCAAATACGATAATCCTGATGATGAAGGAGATGTCACGCACTTTCAAGCACTCTCCACCGCTCTTGCTTCCACGATTGGCATCGGCAATATTGCCGGTGTCGCCCTCGCGGTACGGCTTGGTGGTCCTGGGGCGCTTTTCTGGATGTGGGTCACCGCACTCCTCGGCATGGCCACGAAGTATGCTGAGTGTACCTTATCACACAGGTATCGGGATATTCATGAGGACGGCTCAACTTCCGGTGGTCCCATGTACTATATCGAGAAGGGACTTGGTCCCAAATGGAAACCGCTAGCGGTTGCTTTCGCCACCTGCGCTGTAATCTGTTCTTTCTGTACTGGAAACATGAATCAGGCCAACACGGTGGCACAAACGTTCAACTCCTATGGCGTCCCTATCTGGGCCTCAGGAGCTGTCATTGCTTTTCTGGTGGGGCTTGTGGTCATCGGCGGAATTAAAAGGATTGCTGCCGTTGCGGGGAAACTGGTACCGTCCATGTCTGTCATCTACGTACTGAGTGCACTGTACGTCCTCGGTACACACGCCGATCGTATTATACCGAGTTTCCTACTCGTAATTCGAGAAGCGTTTTCGCTTGAAGCGGGCTGGGGCGGACTCTTTGCAGTCATGATGTGGGGTGTACGCCGAGGCCTCTACTCCAATGAGGCGGGACAGGGATCTGCCCCTATCGCCCATGCCGCGGCAAAAACCAAGGAGCCGGTCCGCGAAGGTGCCGTGGCACTGATGGAACCGTTTGTTGATACACTCATCATCTGCACAATGACAGGGTTGATGATCATTTCTACAGGTGTCCTTGATACAACTAGTCTAACAGGGGCGCAATTGACGCGTGCCGCCTTTGAAGAGGGATTTGCATTCGCCCCTGTTGTGGGAAGTACGATCATTAATATCTCGGTCCTACTCTTTGCCTATACTACCATGGTGGCATGGAGTTACTACGGCGATCGCTCCATCGAATACCTTGTCGGACCTCAGGCCATCAAGCCTTACAGGTACGTCTATGTATTCTTCAACTTCATGGGCGCCATTCTTCCCCTCGCCTTTGTATGGAGTTTCGGTGACATCGCCCTGAGCCTTATGACCATCCCGAATCTGATCGGTGTCTTCTTTCTCACCGCCACCCTGAAAACCATAACAAACGATTATTTCTCTAAAAAACATATCACCTACGAGGAGTATATGGCTGACAAGGGCTGAGGAAAATGATCGAATCCGATCAACTTCTGGGCGTCGCACTTGAGGCCGCTGAACAAGCGGCCTCTTTGATTTCAGACGAAGCAGAGAAAATTCTCAAAGTCGATTTGAAAGGGGCGACGAATCTTGTGACGCAAGTCGATGTCGCGGCCGAAGAGATCATCATCGAGACCATTCGGTCCCACTTTCCCGACCATCAATTCCTTGCTGAGGAAACTGGTAAGACAATAACCAAGTCAGACTATCTATGGATCATCGATCCCATTGATGGAACGACTAACTTCGTTCACGGATACCCATTCTATGCTGTGTCCGTGGCTATCCGCAAAAATGGAGAAACAGTAGCCGGTGTGGTAAACCATGTTTCAATCGAAGATGTATATGCAGCAACCAAAGGCAATGGCGCACAGTGTAACGGTAAACAGATCTCAGTCTCAAGCACCCGAGTACTCAAACAGTCTCTCCTGGCCACCGGCTTTGCCTATGAGCATGATGATGTGTGGGCCCGGAATATGGATCACTTCAGGAAATTCACCGATATCACTCAAGGCGTCCGCCGTGCCGGGTCCGCCTCTCTCGATTTCTGCCACGTCGCGAGAGGATGGCTGGACGGCTTCTGGGAATTCGGATTGAGCCCCTGGGACACTGCCGCCGGCGCGCTGATCGTCACCGAGTCAGGTGGAAATACCTCCCTCACCAACGGGGATCCCTTCGACCTTTTTAGCGGTGAAGTCGTCGCTTCAAACGACCATCTTCACGAGGAGATGCTGGAAATACTTCAGCGTGAAACAGCCTGATCTTTTCTCCTTAACGATCTCTTGAAGAGTTTAACGTCCAATCAGCTTCTCCCTTTTCAGTTTAATGAGATCATTGAAGGTGTACTGTCCATCCGAAGTAACACGGCCAATAGCCGTGCATGGAACTCCCGAATTCATGCAGAGCCGCTCAATTTCAATGATTGATTCTTCAGAGACGGTAATAATGGTCAGTCCGCTCGTCTCACCAAACAGGAGCTGATCGTTCCGGATCTTAGAGCTGAGATGAATACGCGCTCCCACTCCCTCCTCACCGGCAATAACAGCGTGAGCCAAAGTTACAGCCAATCCTCCCGCTGAGATATGTGCGACCGAATTGAGCAGACCAATCCTGTTCCCGATCAGAATGATCTCCCTAATCTGCCTTTCCATGGGAAGGTCCACCATGGGTACCGGACCGCTATTCTTGCCTGATTTGAGCCACCCATAAATGGAACATCCAAGCTCACCTCGGTGACTTCCGAGCATCAAAATGAAATCTCCGGGGTTCCTGAAACCAGGCTTGATTCGTGAAGCATCGTTTTCAAGGTTGCCGAGAACAGCCAGCGTAAGTCGGGGCTGGTGAGATTCTTTGCTGAATGAAACATCAGCACTTGTCACCGGCAACTGAAGAGCTTCGGCCGCCGCTGAGAGCCCTTCACAGAATTCACTGAATCTGTAGTAATCACCGGCATCTGGCTTCTCAGGGAGTTCAACCAACGTTGAAGCGATTTGGGGAGAGCCTCCAAAACCCACCACTTTCCGAACAGCCGATGCAAATGCCGCCTGAGCGCCGCGCCGCGGATCGAGTTCAGCAACCGCATCTGCGTCCGCTGTATCAATCACTATTTCGCCGGCTGTGGAATTCCTTCGGAACGCTTCCTCACACGCTTCAGATGTAAGCAACTTCAGGAGCTCGGTGTTGTATGACTTCGGCTCTTTGAATTGTTCCGGAGAACCTGTACCGGAAACTTTCAGCTCTTCGGGAACGGAAAGTGCGGGCGGCAGTGGTTCCTCATGTTGAAAAATCTTAAGGCTTGAGATTGGAAGGGCAATCTTCTCACCTTCCACGCTGAAGAATCCAGCGTCAAAAAATCTCCCGATTGTTGATGCGGAAACTTTGTGCTTCCTTGCCTTCCCTTTAAGCCATGATTCCTTCGTCTTTTTGACAATGGTTAGATAAGCGATATAGGCTGTGCTTTTAGAGTGTCTCTTCTGAAGCACAGCCCCTTTCCCGACCTCTTTGCAGAGCAGAGCCGTAACTACAGTGAGATTGGCGTTATGGACCGCCGCCGTCCAGATGTGATCTTCTGATTCGGTCAAATCTTCAAGGAAGGGTTTCAACTCCTTCTCTTCCGATAAGGCTGACAACCGAATGATCATGTCACCATCGTGAATCGATAGCGGCTCTTCCTCGGTGGAATATAGTGAGCCGGAAAAAGCGGTCAGGAGGGCACTCCCGTCTGACTGTGTGAATGAACATGAAACCGGACAGTTCATCTTTCGTCCAAACTTTATCACCCTCTGCATTGTAGCATTCACACCTCTTACTGAAGGACTCGCCACACGGCAATGAAGGGAAACTGTGTCAGAAGCAGTGCTTTCGCATATCTGTCTGGCAGTGGCAGACGCCGCACAGTTGACGATCTCCTCATCACTGAATGATAACTTGTTGCTGTACCGGCTCACTGCTGCCATTCCCCCATTTTTGTTCCTGGCGGTGATAAGAGTGTCTGCCAGTCTCTGCTTATTTTCTGCTTTCCTCAATTCGTCCAGGAGACCCTTCTCAGAATCTGTCGGTTCCCGGCCGATGATAACTTTGACTTGCTCCCAAAGGATTTTTTCATCACCCCGTGTCAGCATCATATCGTCTCCTTGCCCTCGACTGCCTGCACGGCTTTCTCAACAATCACCTTCG
Organism: Fidelibacterota bacterium UBA6931; assembly: GCA_002448795.1. Classification (GTDB taxonomy): domain Bacteria; phylum Fidelibacterota; class Marinisomatia; order Marinisomatales; family S15-B10; genus S15-B10. The sequence goes on along the minus strand of DKAH01000007.1, from coordinate 116,247 downwards.
CCAGTTTTAACGAGATGTTTGCTTTCTTTCTAACGCTTTCTGCCGATGCATCAGCTATCGATTCTATATTTGAGAATTCGCTGAACAGTTTTTTCCGCGTTGACGGGCCGACGCCCTTGATCTCATCAAAGATTGATTGTGTCGTCTTCTTTCCGCGGCGAGTGCGATGGAAGGAGAGAGCAAATCGGTGGGCCTCATCCCGAATTCTTCGCATGAGGATTAGCCCGGGAGAGCCTTTCGCAATCGATTGAGGTTCCCGATGTTCCGGGATGAACACCTCTTCCAATCTTTTCGCAAGGGCGACCACTGGTATGTAAGTCAGTCCTAATTCTTGCATTGCCGAGACGGCCATTCCTAGCTGACCCTTCCCGCCGTCAATGAGAATCAAATCAGGAAATCTCGCTTTCTCGCTTTTCAATCGGGTATATCGCCGGTAGACCACCTCACGCATCATGGCGAAATCATCAATACCTTCCACCGCTTTGATGATAAACTTTCGGTACTCACTTTTTCTCGGTTTGCCATCAACAAAGCACACCATGCTCCCCACCGGCTGACTGCCCTGAATATTGGAAATATCGAACGCTTCAACCCGCCGTGGTGGAACAGATAGATTTAAATCTTCTTGAAGCTGGGTAACCATTGCCGGAACCAGTTCCTTTCTTCGTTCTCTCTTTCTGAGTTGCTCCCTTAGAAGCAGATCAGCGTTTTGCCGGGTGATTCTAAGCAATCTCGCTTTCTCTCCCCGCTGGGGAATGACAAACTTTAGACGGCGTCCACGTTTTGATTCGAGCCACTCTTCCAAAGTTTCTTCATCATCAGGGAGAGTCGGCACGACGATCTCACCGGGCACAAAGTGCGTAATGAGATAAAATTGGCGAATAAAATCGGAGATCATCCGCCCCTCCGTCTCTTCAGAAACGCCCGTAAGAAAAACCTTCTCCCGCCCTACAATCTTCCCGCCTCTGATTCGCACAACCGCACCACAAGCGTCGTTTCCTTCTTCGGCAATGGCGATAATGTCACGGTCTTCAAACGATGCGGTCGCTTTACTCTGACGGCGGGCGAACTTCTCCACCGATTTTAGCTGGTCACGATAGAACGCCGCTTGTTCATAATGCATCTCCACGCTCGCCTTGTCCATCCTCTCTCGCAAACGCCGCTTGATATCACCAGTTCCACCATGAAGAAAACGGGCCACATCTTTGATCATCTCCTGATAGACCTCCTCACTCACCAAACCTTCGCACGGCCCCTGACACTTCTTGATATGGTAATCGAGACAGACGGAGTACCGTTTCTCGGAAATCGCAGTGGTGTTCAGATTGTAATCACAGCTGCGGATCGGGAAAATCTTATGGAGTACTCTAAGGGTCCGTCGCAAGTCCTTAACATCGGTATAAGGTCCAAAATACTTTGAGCCTTCGTGTTCCACCTTCCTAGTCAATAGTACTCTCGGAAAAGGTTCACTGGTGATCCGGATATAGGGAAAGGATTTGTCATCCCTCAGCAAAATGTTGTAGCGAGGCATTTGTTCTTTCACAAGATTCGCCTCTGTCAACAACGCCTCCACCTCACTCCCCGTGACAATCCACTCCAGATCTTGTACCTTCCTCATAAGAGAAACCACTTTTGGAGGATGGGCTACGCTTTTCGGAAAGTAGCTCCGGATACGGTTCTTCAGCACCTTCGCTTTCCCGATGTAGAGTGTCTTCCCACCACTATCCTTAAAAAGATAGACGCCCGGTTTCCGCGGCAGTCGGGCCAGTTTATCTTTAATCGCCTTATTCATACCATCATTCTCTTGGAGTCGATCACGGGCAATAAATTTACCCAATCATCGGCAACGTCCATAGAGTCAAGGGAGGCTTGTGCCGCAAGTTCCATGTCCGTAAGGTTCTGCGGGAATAGCAAGGATACGCCATGTCACAAAAACGGCACTCTGTTCAATCATCGGATGCAGTCAATCAAACTAAGATTACCAGTGGAAAAGGGAAGACTATGCAGCTCCTTATTGGTCCAGAAAAAGCTCCCGATTTTGCCATGAGGAAATTCACCATGGTGCCGGGCGGCGGCATGCCGAAACATACAAACCAAGTGGAGCACGAACAGTATGTGCTGAAAGGAACGGCGGGAATCGGAATACAAGACGATACTTATGAAGTGAAAGAAGGAGATGTCGTCTTCATAGCGTCCGGCGCGCCACACTGGTATAGAGTACACGGCAAGAAATATTTTGAATTCATCAGCGTGGGATCAAACAGGAGAGATAAGATTGAGATTCTTAACGAATAGCGAGCCGCATTCCCCTAATGGTTTCGTTTTAACGTAGGTCTGGCCTTTCGGCCAACTCAACCAGCACGCCCCCTGCACTCTCGGGGTGAATAAATATGATCCGGTACCCTTCGGCGCCGATGGTTGGCTCATCCCCGATGAGACGGATACCTTTCTCCTTTAGTTCTGCTGTAGCGGGGGTGATATCTTCAACCTCAAGACAAATGTGATGAATCCCCTTCCCCCGTTTCGCCAGGAATCGGCTAATGGGAGAGTCGTCGCCTAGTTCACTCAAGAGTTCAATCTTCCCGCGTCCCGTATCGTAGATATCAGTGTTGACACCTTCAGAAGTGACATCCTCTGTAGCTATATGAGAGATGTTCAGGACATGCCGCCAGAAGGGAGCGTCGACAGCGAGATCATCTGTAGCGATAGCGACATGTTCTATACCGACTATTCTCACGCTTTGAGTGAAATACCGAGTCCCGGACCTTCTGGCAGAATCAATTTTCCATCTTCAACCTTCACGCCGTCAAAAGGGTCGTTCGTTGTCAGGATATTGCCGTCTAGGTCGGCGTAGTCTACTAAGGGTGACAGTGTTGCAGCTGCGGTGATGGCCACAGAAGTTTCTACCATACAGCCGAGCATAATTTTCATATCTCGTTCCCGTGCCATACGGATCATTTGGCTCGCTTCCCGAAGTCCTCCGCATTTCATCAGTTTAATATTAATTCCGTCGAAGGCACCATCAATCTCGGGAATACTTGATGAATCGATACAGTTTTCATCGGCCATCAGCTCCAGTGGAGAGTATTCCCGAAGGCGGGCCGTGTCCTCGAGATTTTCGGCGGGGAAAGGTTGCTCAACAAATTCGATATTCCGCTCGGCAAGCCAGTCACACATCCGCTTTCCCTCTTCGAGATCCCACCCTTCATTGGCGTCCACGCGGATCAGTTTATTAGTCACCTCTCTGATGGTATTAATTATATCCTTATCGTGATCGCTTCCGAGCTTCACTTTCAGCAGAGGATAGATATCGGCCTCCAAAACCTTCTCCCTGATTTTTTCCTTGTCGTCAATACCGATGGTAAATGATGTGGTACAGGCCGATGCCCGATCTGCGCCGAAATGAGCGTAAGTCGGTTCGTCGTTCAATTTTCCGTGAAGATCGTGAAGCGCAAGATCAAAGGCTGCTTCCAGCGATCGTATTCCATCAGCTTTCGCCATGGCCCAGTCGAGCCACTCATCCAGCGAACCGTTAGCAGAGATTCCTTCAAACGAAAGGGTGCTGAGGTACTTGGTTATTCGAAGCGCATCTTCGTCGTAGCGATCAGATGGCGCAGCCTCACCAACACCCGTAACGCCATCCTTTGTAAAGTAGACCAGCACCACGGGTACCACCTCCTCAGACCCCCGCGCAATAGTAAATTTATGCTTTAGCTTAAGGCTGTAAGTAGAGTAATTAAAATGCATTACAACTTAGATATAATATTATCTATGACAGCTCCTGCACCAAAACGAACCAGATCAGCCGATGGAATTCCATACTCAGCCTCATATCGCTGAATTGTTGATTTGGCTTCATCCTCACTTTCAGTATAAGTAATAAGGCCCAACCCCGCCACGTCGCACGGTTTGAACAGCCGAACTAGGCGAAGATAGAGGTCTATGATTTCACCAAAGTCGGCCATGGGATGATCAAAGGTATCTACCTTTCTCGCCGGCTCGTGACACATGAGCAGCATGTCGGGCATTGTGCCGTGAAGAAGTCCGAGGGTTACTCCTGAATAGGCCATGTGAGAGATACTACCCTGTCCTTCGACCACAATGAGGTCTACGTCGCTGCCCACACGATCAATCTCCGCTTCGATTGCACCCG
>DKAH01000007.1:56951-111804 GCA_002448795.1 Fidelibacterota bacterium UBA6931 | reverse complement strand
AAATCTCCGCTTCGATTGCACCCGCCTCAAAATCGCTCACAATGGCATCGACGGCAACACCATATCCACCCAGAAGAATTCCGGTCTGACCCGTGCCGACAAAAGCGACGTTCTTTCCACGTGCCTCAAGTTGTCTTTTAACTTCCCATGCGGCGGTCATCTTTCCCGTATCACAGTCGTCACCGACAGTCAGCAGAGTCGGCGTCTTTCGCGATCGCCACGTACCCTCAGAGAATGGCAGCGGTGACGGAGGTTTTCTCAGGTCGGTAATGGTAACACCGTTGGCCTTTGCCATGGGACCAAATTCGTCATCGTCACCAAGGAACTCATGCAGACCGCAGATAACGTCCATGCCGTTTTCAAGTGCTCCCCGGACGGTCTTGCGCATATTGTCAGGAACATACCCACCTTGCGTCGCCACACCGACCAGCAGTGTGTCAGGTTTGAATGCTTTGGCGGCTTCTAGTGATTCAACGATGGGGATATCACCTCCCAGTTGCATGACGTCGTCCGTTGTTTTTCCAACGTTCTCTGAATCGATGCAGCACACCACTGTTTCAGGTTGATAGCGCAGTATGGCGTTCGCGGTCTTCGCATAGAGAAAATTGAACCGACCCTCCACGAGAACAGCATATCGCTTCATTTTATGCTCCTCTAAACCTCATTGATCAAAAGTCTGTCCATAGCGATTAAACACGTTTAGAAATTGCGCAAATCCTGTGGACGAGGCAAATCATGAAGTCTCCCAGAAATCACTCTTCCAGTCAGGATTCAGGATGCGGTAGACGCCGATGGTCATGAGAGGAATGATATAAACAGCAATCATACCGTAAGACATTGCAGCATATCCCTTCGCGATAAGGTCAATGATTCCAATACGGGCAAGACCAACAGAAATCACAAGCATTCCCGTGGCAAATATCGCATCCTGGAGATGAGTCATCTTTGGTCTGCCCACCTGTTCTGTATGAGCATGTAGACGTTCAACAATAGCATGAATGATTCCCGTCGCGGTCTCTATGAGGGTCCACCCCACAACCACACCAAATAGGGCAATGAGGAATTTACCGCCTATTCGCTCAAGCATCACCAGCCACGGCACCGTTGCCCCCAAGACTTCTCCATCAGGATAGAATCCCATGAGACAGAAATAAGTCAAAAACCACGGGAAGGTCATGAGCACTCCAGTAATCATGCCAGACCAGAAAGTTTCCTTTCTTGTAGATTGCCGCCTTAGCGTAAACAGAGCGGGAGCAAATACAAGATTGTAACCCATGTAGACGATTCCAAGAGTAACCGCTGTCCAGACCGAAACAGACTCGGTTTCAAAAGATGTTTCTCCCGCCGCCATTACAGTCATGACCGAATCCCAGCGACTGAAAAGGACAACTGATGAAAACAGAAGATAACCTATATAGAGGACTGCCGTTCCAAATGTCTTGAAACGTTCGATGAGGTTACGGCCATAGAAATTCAAAATTCCCACAACAACGGTAATAGCCCCAACGCCTGCCCAGTAGTCCACCCCCAGCGTTTGTTCAACGATCTCCCCAGTTGCGGAAGCCATGACGGCGATCACAATCATTCCGAGAATGACGTAGACGATTTCAAAGAGAAACCAGAACTTCCATGCCACCTGCTTAACCAGGGATCGGTAGTCATAGGCCTTGAAAACTCTTGCGAGCTCGAAAGTGAGAAAACTGAGGAATGAAAAACCGCAAAGTGCGGTCAATCCCGAAATCCATCCCAGTGAGCCGAGACGGGCACCATATTCCACGATCTCTCTTCCTGTAGCATAACCACCGCCGATGAGTACGGACTGCATGATGACGCCGGGAAGAACGTAACGTCCGAATCCTCCCTCGAAGAATCTATCAAGCTTCATGAAGTTCTATTTGAGAACTGGGGTTGTTCAGCCGTAAAGAATTCGAATCAGCACTCTGAATAGCTTCTTCGTTCCGTTTGCCACGGGAAACCACCACAACTCTTTATTGAGTCCAAACCTGTGCTCTATCACTGACTGAATCTGGGAAAAACTTCTCAATCCTTCGATACCGTGGAGACGCCCTATACCGCTCTGTTTCATACCGCCGAAGGGAACATCCACGCAGAGGTAATTGGTCTCAACATCATTGATTACAATGTTTCCGGCTTGGACACGACTTGCCAACCGGCGGGCCTTCCGTTTATCCCTTGTAAATATGGAAGCGTTCAATCCAAACTTCATGCTGTTGGCCTGCTCTATTGCCTCATCTTCATTTCGTACGCGAGAAATAGCGATAACAGGACCGAAAATCTCCTCTTTCATCAGCTCCATGTTCACTTCGGTATCAGTAACAATTGTCGGCTGAATGAACATTCCTTCAGCCTGAGGCTCATCCTGTTTCAGAACGTTTGCGCCTTTACTCCGTGCATCATCCAGCTGAGCCATAACCTTCCGGAACTGGGTTTCAGTTGTCATGCTTCCAAAATCGGATACAGCCTGATCGTCCCCTGTTCTCACAGCTTCAGTCATCTCAGTGACGAGTCGAATGAATTCATCTACCACCGGTTCTTCAACATAAACACGCTCAACGGAAATGCAGGTCTGTCCCGCATTGTGGAAACCACTCCAAACGGCGGCCCCGGCGGCACGCTTAAGATTCGCATCTCTAAGAACAATTAAAGGATCCTTTCCTCCAAGTTCAAGAATCACCGGCTTCAACTGTTCAGCACAACTTACGGCGATCTTTCGCCCCACGTTAATGCTACCGGTGAAAGCGATAAGATCCGTGCCAGACGATTCTACAAGTGTCTTCCCCACTTCACCCGAGCCGATAACAATCTGGAATACACCTTCTGGCATTCCGGCTTCATCAAAAATCTCTTTCATCTTAAGGGCAGTCAAAGGGGTGAATTCGGACGGTTTCAACACAATGCCGTTCCCTGCCAATAGTGCCGGGACGACGAGAATAGAAGGCTGAATCAATGGATAATTCCATGGCGATATGGCTCCGACAACACCGTGTGGCCGGTAGTGAACCCATCCTCGTTTGTTCTTCACCACCAGTCCAAGAGGACGCACCTCGGGAGCCAAAGCGCGCGGTGCCATTTTCCGGTTAAACCGCATGATTTCAAGCGTGGTGAGGATTTCAATAATGCCGTCGAATTCCGTCTTACCTGTCTCCGAAAGCACTACCTCCACAACTTCGTCCATCCTAGAAACAAGCACTTTTTGAGCTTTCCGGATAAATTTTGCGCGATGACGAACCGATAGTTGCCGCCACTCTGCCGCAGCTTCGCGCGCAATCTCAACCTTCTCATTTACCTCTTCAGATGAAGAGATTGCAAGTTCTTTCAGAACCGATCCCGATGCGGGATTCAAGCACTGGAGTATCGGATGGCCGTTCAGCTGCTGATCAAGTTTCGTTTCTCTATCAAGAGTCATTTTTCCTTAAAATTCGGTTTTCTCTTTTCCACAAAGGCTTTCGTTCCCTCAATCCTGTCCTCGGTGCTAAAAGCGATACCGAAGAGATTTGCCTCATATTGAAGACCCAGTTCCTGCGTCATCTCCATTCCTCTGTTAACAGCTTCGAGGGAAAGTCGGACCGCATCCGGTCCCCGCTTCAGAATGGATTGCGCCAATTCATGACATTTTTCCATCAATTTCTCCGGTGAAGTCACATAATTCACGAGCCCCATCTCGAAAGCCCTATCTGCCGAAACCATCTCACCACCGGCAATCATTTCAACTGCTCGACCCTTTCCTACAAGGCGTGGGAGACGTTGTGTACCGCCCCACCCCGGAATGATGCCAAGATTCACTTCCGGCTGTCCAAACATGGCGGAGCTTGACGCAACTCTCATGTGACACGCCATTGCCACCTCGCACCCACCTCCAAGGGCAAAGCCGTTAACCGCGGCGATAACAACTTTGGGGAAATCCTGGATAAGGTTGGTTAAGTCCTGTCCTCGACGGGCCGAGGCAATCGCCTCCGTGGGAGACGCAGACGTCATCTCCTTGATATCCGCACCGGCAATAAATGCCTTATCCCCAGAACCGGTAAGGATTACCACACCCGATTTTTCATCATCACGAATTGTTCTAAACACGTCTTTAAGTTCATTGACAGTATCCCCGTTCAGTGCATTCAGCGCTTCGGGGCGGTTCACCGCAACAACAGTGATGCGATCTTTGGATTCAGTTAATATATTTGCCATCTCACCGCCTCGAGAATAAGGTACTCAAAAATACCATCACAGTAAATATCTCCAGCCTGCCGAGAAGCATACAAAACATAAGAAGCCATTTCCCAAGATCAGGAAGATGAGAATAGTTGGACGCAGGCCCGACTAAACCATGGGCAGGTCCTACATTTCCTATAGAGGCAGCAGTGGCACTGAATGCTGATTCAATATCTAACCCTAAAGCGGCGAGCATTACGGAAACAACCACAAAAACCCCAACGTAAAATAGGACAAAGCCAAGTGTGTTCCTGATCACTTCTTCGCTGATCATTTGGCGCCCAATCCTAACGGGTATGACCGCACGGGGGTGAAGGAGCCGTTTGATTTCCGAAAGACTATACTTGATCACAACCATAATTCGGGCAATTTTCGTTCCCCCCGCTGTTGAACCAGCACAACCGCCGATAAACATCAGAAGAAGAAGTGAAATTTGGGCAAAGGAGCCCCATTGAACGTAATCGGCTGTAGTGAAACCAGTTGTAGTAAGAATCGACATAACTTGAAATAGGGAGGCTCTGAATATATCATGTGTCAATTCTCCACTATGTAAAGAGAGGTTTAACATTATAAGGAATGTTACCAATAAAATTAATATCCAATAGAATTTGAACTCACCATCTCGAAAATAAATCAATGGTCGAGTAGAGGTCATTGCTTTCCAATGTAAGGTAAAATTAATACCTGCAATAAACATAAAGGTTATAACAACATATTCTATATAAGCACTATTAAAGTGAGCGATACTTGCATTTTTTGTGGAAAAGCCCCCTATCGCTACAGTTGTAAAAGAGTGGCAGAGTGAATCAAAAAAATTCATGCCCCCAAAAGATAGTAATACAACTTGAATGGCTGTAAGCCCAATGTAAATAATCCACAAACTTTTAGCGGTTTCCTGAACTCGAGGTTTAATCTTGTCAGTAACCGGCCCAGGAACTTCGGCACGAAACAGCTGTACACCGCCGACACCGAGCAAGGGGAGAATCGCGATAGAGAAAACAATAATGCCCATGCCACCAATCCACTGAGTGAAACTCCGCCAGAAAAGTACCCCTTTGCCAAGGCTTTCGATTCCGTTGGTTAGGTGCGGTAGTCTTTCGGCGTTTCCAAGAATCGAGGCACCTGTTGTAGTGACGCCAGACATGGATTCAAACAAGGCATCAACCAGGGTGGGGATGGCGCCGGTCATAATGAAGGGCAAGGCCGAGAAAAGGGCCACAGCTAACCATACGAGCGTTACAATGGCGAACCCGTCCTTCACAGAAAGGTTGATTTTTCCCCGTGTCATGAACCAGGCAGGTAGACTTAAAGCAATGGTAATGCCAGAGGACATGAGAATACCTTTCAAGTCCGGTTCACTATAATAAAAAGACCACGCCGCAGCAAACAGCATGGTCAGACCGAGGAAGGTCAAGATTGCAGCTAAGACATTAAGAATCGACCGAACGTGCATTCATTCACTTGAACATTTTTTCGACCTGCGAAACAGCGCTGGGAAGACAGAAGACCAGGACAGAGTCTTCCCCTGTGATCCTGGTATCGCCTTGGGCAAGATAAACATGACCCCTATGATTCACTGCCCCTATCACCGATGATTTCGGAAACTTCAGTTCAGAGAGGGTCTTCTGTGTAATCTTACTCCCTGTAGCGGGACTCAATTCAATCGCCTCCACATCCACGTCCTCAAAATTGGTGACAAGCAGCTGATCATCACGTTTGATATAATCAAGAATCTCAGTCACCGTGCACATATTCTTGCTCACTACTGCATCGAGGCCGATCACTTTCATAGCCTGAATATATTCGGTTGTGGAGACGTGGATGATGGTCTGACGGACACCGAGATGTTTTGCAAGCATTGCCGATAACAGGTTTGTCTGCTCATTTTCAGTCACGGCGATGAAGCTGTCAAGATCTTCCGGATCTTCCATTCGAAGAAACTCGATGTCAGTTCCATCGCCGTTAAGCACAAGGGTTTTGGAGAGCTCTGATGCCAGTGATTGTGCTTTTTCACGATTCTTCTCCACAAGGCGGACCTCGATTTCCTCTTCAAGAGCACTGGCCACGGCGCGGCCAATCTTGCCCCCACCAAGGATCATGACATTTCGCGTTTCACGAACTGGTTTTCCCACTATATACATCAGATTCTCGACCTGCTCCTTCTTGACAAGAAAATAACAAATATCATTGATCTCTAAAACTGTCTCCCCATGTGGCACGAGTGTATCTTGTCCCCGAAGAATCCCAACAGTATTAAATACAAGAGACGTTTTATCAGGCTGAATCTCACCCAGTGACTTGTCAATAACTGGGCATCCATTATCAAGGCGAACCCCGATGAGCTGAAGTCTCCCTCCTTCGAAATCGACTACTGTTGAGGCAGACGTCTGCCTTACGAGCCGTGTCATCTCAGCCGTAGCGGCTATTTCAGGGTGTATAACTTTATCTATCCCGAAACGCTCCGGTCGGATGATCGCCTCTTTATGGGAGTACTCCGTATTGCGCAGACGTGCGATAATCTTCCTTGCCCCAAGTTCGTGTGACAATTGAGAAGCGATGAGGTTGACTTCGTCAATTCTTGTAACGGCGACAACAATGTCGGCCTTACCCACCATTGCCTCTTTCAGCACATCCGGACTGGCGCCGTCACCCTTGACCGAAATGACATCAAGATTTTCCGCGGCGCGACGAACTTTCTCCTTCTCAATATCGATAATGGTAATATCATAGGCTTCCTCGCTGAGCCCTTTGGCCAACTGAAATCCAACCTCACCTGCACCAATAACAACGATTTTCATTTATCTGAGCAATACCATTTTTATGGCTTGATAATTGATCCCCACTTTCAGTGAACAGACATATTCACCTGATGAGACAGGGTCGCCATTGTTATCCAATCCATCCCACGGCTTTGCATGATAACCCGCCGACAGAACAGAATGATCTTCAAGAGTCCGTATCCGCTTTCCTTCAATATCATAAATGACGAGACTGACAAGGGCTGATTCCGGAAGGTCAAATCTGATCACAGTCTGTTCGTTGAAAGGGTTCGGAAAATTCTCATTAAGGGTAAATCTTGAAGGAACCGATGGAACCACATAAATCTGGCCCGCCGACACTCTGAGACTGACCTTGTTCCCATCAGGGCGAGAGAGGATAAAATTTTTCACATCCAGCGATAGTTTCCCTTCATAATCACCTTTGGCACTGAGGGGGATCATCAGCACAGGTTCCTCAAGGTCGAGAGTTTCCCCTTCCATAGAGAACGCCATAACCTTCAGGCTGGCCGAATCTCTCTTCGCCTTAAGGGAAAACGTATGGTTCCGAGTTGAAAGTGTGGGGACGCCCATCTCGATGACTGATGGATCAAAGGCGACCTCGAACTGCAATCCTGCGATGGCTTCTTCGCTTCGGACCGACAGATAGATCAGATCATCACTCCCCTTTACAAGCGACACCTCGGAGAAGACTACCTCTGTCTCTTCGGCAAAGACAAAGCCAGCGGTGATAAAAAACAAAGTCAGGATGCGACGGATAAACATTAGATCACCATCCAGAGAAGTCTAAGGTAAGAAGATTCTGGGGGATTCTCCAATAGGGATTCGAGGGGTGATTTTAGTTGGTGCACTTCTGTGAAACTTGTTCGATCAGCGCGTTCAGGCGATCTTCATCTTCATGAACATTGAAATCGTCAGTTTCAACGGTCATAATTTCATAGTCATCTTTCGCACGATTGATCCATCCCCTATAAGCAATGTTGAGATTATGAAGGTACTCTGGAGAGATGCTTCTCTCATAATCTCTCCCCCGTTTCTTCAGCCGCGTCATTAGTGAATCGGTAGATGCCTTTAGATAAATAATCAACGTCGGTTTTCGAAGATGAGAAATCATCTCATCAAAGAGGGCCCGGTAGTTTTCCCAGTCACGGTCAGTCATATTTCCCATTTCGTGGAGCAGCCTCGCAAAGATTTCAACATCTTCGTAGATGGTCCGGTCTTGAACGGCAGGAAACGATCCTTCCGACATCTCTCTATGTGTTCGAAAACGACGTGACAGAAAATAGATTTGAAGATGGAAGCTCCATCGTGGCATATCACCATAGAAGTCTGACAGGTACGGATTGTCGTCTACCGATTCAAAGAAAGGGCGCCAACCAAGCTTTTTGGATATCATGGTCGTCAGCGTCGTTTTGCCTACCGCAATGTTGCCGGCGATGCCAACAAAAGGGACATCACTCAATCGGCAAGCGTCCCCCGCACAAGACCGTCTTCCATAGACGCAAGTTGAACATTTTGGATTGTTCCCACCAGATTCTCCGGTCCGCTAACAGAAACTCGAATGTAATTATCAGTAAACCCTTCAACGGTTCCAGCCTCTCCATATTCCACCAGCATCGGCCGAATCTGGCCTATAGCAGATTGATAGAAACTCCGTAGCTTCTTTGCTGAAAGGAGATGGAGTTCTCTGTTTCGCTCCGATTTCACCACGCAACTTACTTCTCGTCCAAGGAGGAGCGCATCAGTTCCGGGCCGCTCAGAGTAACTGAAAACATGGAGGTATGAGATATCGGCCGCCAGAAGTAGGTCGTAAGTTTCCATGAACTCACTATCAGTCTCGCCGGGAAAGCCGACGATGACATCGACACCAATACAACAGTCAGGAATTATCTCTTTCACTTGCTTAACTCTGGAAAGGTAATGAGAAGAGGAATAACGGCGCCGCATCCGTTTTAGTACTGTGTCAGCCCCCGACTGAAGCGGCAGATGGAGATGCGGGACGAAGGAACCGGACCGTGAAATAAAGTCGATGATTTCGTTGGTCAACAGATTTGGTTCAATCGATGAAATCCTGATGCGTTTCGCGCTGACTGTGTCGAGCACCTGAAGTAGCTCCAAGAATGATTCGTTATGCTGTGCGCCGAAATCGCCGATATTGACACCACTTAAAACAATTTCCTTTGCTCCGGCGTCGACGAGCTTCCGAGCATTCTCCACCGTTTGTTCTACCGTTGCGCTTCGGCTTCTCCCTCTAGCCATGGGAATCGTGCAGTAAGAACAGGTGTAGTCACAACCGTCCTGGACTTTGAGAAAGGTCCGCGTCCGCTCTGAGGTAGAGAACGCGGAAAAGAATCGATCTACGCTGTCAACCCCGCAGGAATGAACCTCACCTTTTTCTCTCTTTGAAAGATCATCAAGATATGCCGAAAGGTTGAACTTCTCCCCGGCCCCAAGTACAAGATCGACGCCGGAAATCGATGCGATCTCATCGGGCTTCAGCTGTGCATAGCATCCCGTTACAGCGACAAATGCTTCAGGAGACCTTCTCAAGGCACTTCGAATTGCTTTTCGGCATTTCCTGTCAGCACTCTCTGTGACAGAGCAACTGTTGATAACATAAACGTCCGCGGGTTCGGAAAAGTTTACTCTTCGAAAACCATTTGATTCGAGGGATGCTCCGAGTGTACTTGATTCAGCAAAATTGAGCTTACACCCCAGCGTATGGAAGGCGACACTTTTTTGCTTTATTCCAGCCGGAATATTGAGACTCATTTCAGGCCACTTCCACCCTTCCCTGATCACCGACCATAATCCGGTGTGCCCTCGGTCTAATTTGGGACTGACTCAGTTCAACATCGTGCCCGAGTAGGGATCCTTCAATTCTACACTCAACATTTTCCAACGAAGAGCCCGACATAATAATAGAATATTCTACCTCCGATCCAACGATCCTGCAGTTATCAGAGATAGCGGTATAAGGTCCGACATAAGCGTTTTTGACGTATACATTGTCCCCTAAAACGGCAGGCCCGCGCACTTGACTATTTACGATTGTTGTCCCCTCTCCTGTTGCAACCTTTCCAGTCACAGATGATTTTTCATCCACATTTGCGCTCTTTGATCCAGCTACATTGTCAAGCACAAGGCGGTTTGCCTCAAGCAGATCAGATGGCTTTCCTGTATCTTTCCACCATCCCGTGATTTCAGAAAAAGAAACCGACTTTCCGTTGTCGAGCAAATATTGGTGCGCATCTGAAATCTCAAGTTCGCCACGATCAGATGGTTCAATGCTGTTGACAGCCTCAAAGATTGAACTGTCGTAAAAGTAGATTCCTGTGATGGCGAAATCGCTTTTGGGATTAGCCGGTTTCTCTTCGATAGAAACAATCCTGTCCCCATCAATTTTCGGCACTCCAAACCGTTCAGGATCTGCCACTCTGCTGAGAACAAGATGACAGTTTGATTGGGTTCTTTCAAACTCCTCTAGAAACTTCTTTACACCACCGACAAGGATATTATCTCCAAGATAGAAGAGAAAGCTGTCATCCCCGATGAACGGTTCAGCAATCTTTACCACATGTGCGAGACCGAGAGGCGCATCCTGTTCAATGTAAGTCAGCTTGACTCCATATGATTCCCCCGAACCGAAAACTGTTTCAATTTCACGATCGCCTGCGTTCACAATAATAGCGACTTCCTCGATTTCGGCTTCGGCCATGTAGTCGATGGCATAGGCGAGCATCGGTCTATTTGCGATGGGAATCAGATGTTTATTCTTTGTGTGTGTGATGGGACGCAATCGAGTGCCGTGCCCACCGGCTGTAAGAAGTCCCTTCATTTCTTTGAGAGCGCCTGTTTACTCAATGCATCAGCTTTCTTGTTCTCCGCTCGACGAATATGATGAAGGCTCCAGTCAAGACCGGCCAGCCAATCTCGCGCTTGAGCGTGAAGTTTTTGAAGGCGTTCGTTTCTCACTTTGTACTCAAGGTTGACCTGTTTCACCAAAAGTTCACTGTCACTTCGAATGTCCACCTTGTTGATATTCAGCTCGTGTCCGATCTCCAAAGCCCTGAGAAGTGCGTGATATTCAGCTTCGTTATTGGTGGCTGCACCGATGTTCTCTGAAAAAGAATAGAGTTCTTTTTCAGAATCAGTGTTTATGAAGTAAATACCGCCGATACCGGCGTTGCTGTTTTCGAGCTCGGACGCACCATCGATGTAGACCGTCACGGCTATCGCTGATTCGACTGTCAGCACTGCAGAAGCGATATTCTTCCAATCCTTCTCTGTCGATCCATGAACAAGAGAAGTGAGTTTACTCATATTCTCCGAGGATAAAAGTATTTTCAGGAGATTCTTTTGGCGAGGAGTGAGGTCACTCATGGCGGCGGGGAAATTAGGTTGACAGCTCCCTTTTCACAACGGGATTATGTTCAGATTTGGCCGGGCATTCCTCCCAGTAAAAGCACCAGTTGCATAGCGGAGTCTCAACAGGCCGGAATGGGCCACCGTTAAAGTTAAATGCCCGTATTTCATCTACTTGTTTCCGAATCTTTATCTTGAGCTTCTCCAACTGAAACGGCGTCCTCTCAGATCTTACCTCCTCTCCCTGCTGGAGAAAATGCCACACCAGCACCATCGATTGGACTTCTTCAAGGTTCTTTTGAATACCGATCTGATAGAGTGCAAGCTGTCTGTTTTTTTCAGCGTCGGCTTGGCTCATGGCTCTGCTGGAAGTCTTGTAATCGTGAATTTCCCAGCGGCCATCACCAAGGTTATCAAGCCGATCTAGGATTCCCTTCATCTCGAAATCGTCGTTTTCATCAAGTTTGAAAACAATGGAGTATTCGGTCTCCTTTACCGGCTGATTGAAGGGCTTATGCTTGCGGTAATAACGACGAAGGCAATCGCGCCCTATACTGAAATAATGCTCAATAGAGAATCGCTGCTTGATGACCTTTACGCCATCGTGGAATTCTTTGTTCCAGCAGTCGGAGTAGAATTCAACCACTGTATCAAAAAGCGGCAACTTTCCGGAAGCAACTTCATTGTAAAGAAACTGAAGCGTCTCATGAACTCTTCGGCCAACGAAAGATTCTATTCCTTCGTAGGGCTTGGTTATTCCATCAATATAGGAAAACTTGAATCTGGCCGGACATTGCTCGTATGTAGAAAGACTTGAATGGGAAAAAGGACGGTTCACAGTGGATATATCAGCGGCGCGAGGTGAGTCGTCTATTACCGCCAGCGAGTTCCATAAGGAGAAACGTAAGGATCGAGGAATTCATACTCGCCGAAGCCGTTATAGTCCACAAAAGTGAATGAACGGCTGATCTTGAAATAGGTCCATCTTTGATAGTTCCGACCATCCCTGCCGTACATATTTACCTCGATATCATCAGGTGGACCAAACAGGGTAAAAATCATTCCCATCGCAGTCTTCCATCCGTCCTGCCAGGTGCCGAACTTATCGTTGGCGTACTGAATCCGGCGATAGTACTCATCCATCAGTTCATTCTTTGATGTTTCGGGCGTGGGATCTCGTTTTGCCCAAAAAGCCCGAAAGTTCTCTTCTTTTTTCTCGTCCTTACTTCTATTTAGCTTCTTCAACTCGTCTGAATAAGCAATATATCTAAGTTGTTCCACAGCTTCATCAATATTGTCTACAAATGTGGTCATGCCACGCCAGAGATTCCGGACAACAGTACTTACTTTGATGCGATCCTTCTTCTTATGGTCATCATCAATACTGAGTTCTAATTTGAAACGGGAAGAAACTGTACCAACAATAGGCTGGCGAACCGTCTGTTTAATAAAAGTCCCCTCTCCTTCCACATCCACTGAATCTTCGACCAAAAGATTGTCATCAGCTGAAAGAATGCGGACAAAAAGATATTCTGTACCAACTGGAAGACGCGCTTCATAATAAAAGTAGATGGTTGAGTCATTTCCGACAGTTCTGGGCGGAATGAGAGGCAGACCTAGAGGATAGGTATCCCCTTTAATATTAGGATCAAGTAGAAGCAAGTCGCTCATAGCGGCATCTTCACCCATCTGACTCAGATCGACTTTGATCTTTCGGCGGCCGGTTTTTCGAGTGTCCTGATCAGTAACCTCGACGATACAGGTATACTTTTCGGGATTTAGGAGAAACGTCTGGGCAGTAAGGTCTCCTTCTTCCGGAGAAACGGTTGTATTGAAGTCCTGCGTGGTTGATTCAAAAGCGGTGATTTTACGTTTCACCTGGTTGTTATTCTCATCAAGAATTGTAATGGCCACTTCGTAGGCAGCCACAAAGGAATCTCCCTTCTTGATGAATTGCACCGCATCGTAGGGAACTCGAACATACACTTCCAGTCGGGTCGAATCAGGAGAGGCGGTAGGATAGCCCGGGACACTGACAGAGAACTGTGGCGTACCGAGTTCCTTCATTTGACGTCCTCTCATCTGCGCGAAAAGAGAATCGGACACCAGCAAAAGAGAAATGATCAGAAGGAATGAAAGTCTCTTCATTGCAGATACCTTTTCCATTTGAACCGACAAAGTCCCTCATCGGTTCCAAACCAGACAGCATCACCACTGACGTGGACGGCATTTACTTTCCTGGAGGGAAGGCCGTCCGTGACGGTGAACCGATCAACAAAACCGCTCTCGAGATTTGCCACAACAGCCCCGTTCATGGTCCCGAACCAAACCACGGTAGTACTGTCATCCAATGAGACAACCTCCAAGTCCAAAGTATTGAGTCCAACAAGTTGCGATTCTGCGGTGTATCGATCCCAATTTCCAGTGCTCTTTTCATACATTAAGAGGCCAAATTCATCAGCAAAATAAACCGTACTGTCAGAAGAAACAATAGACGTTATAGGGGACATGAGCGGTGGTTGATCCTGATTCAAACCGGTCAAGTCTGCACCAAAACTGTCGTATTCATAGCTGAATTCAGCATCAGCAAGCCACCGCCAGAGTCTACTTCCTGAGCTGACCCAAAGATTAACACCGTCCCAATTCAGTGCGTCGATAGGCCATGATCCAACTATTCCGGGAAATGACCACGGCTCACTGGGGCTCCTGTCACTTTTCATGCGTGACAGCCCCCGCTTATGGCCAAAGTAGATAAAAATCCCGTCGTACCCTAGATGAGTAATTGGTGGATCAAGAATTGGAGCTGTTTGGGAGATGCTCGACCAGAGATCCCTATCGGGTTTATAAGTTTGGATTCCTTCAGAGGTCCCGAACCACCAATCTCCTTTCACCGGAACACCGGCCCATACCTGATCTATCCCCATTGTAATCTCGATGCCGCTTCTGAAAAACCGAGTAGAGCCTCGTTGCCCATCCATCAAAGTGATCCCTGAGATTCTTCTGTCATTTGTCGTTCCGACAATCCACATTTCATCCGCCCACTTTTCAATAGCCTTAACACCACTCTGAGCCAATCCAACGGTGTGTGGCTCCAGCAGCATCAGCTGCCTGTCCCCATGAAACACAGGTCCTCCCTCGGTTCCCAGCCAAATGTCACCGAAGCGGTCGGTATGTACGGTTGTAATCCGCGCCGATTCATTCAAGGATGGTCCATTGAGCCAATCAAGTTCAAGTGTCCAACCTCCAAGGGCCATATACCCATCAAGGATTTCCCGGGCCGAATCACCCCCTATTAAAGGAAAACTCCCCCATTTCGTATCATCCCGTGAAGGTGGTTCGGAATACGGTACCAGAAGAAACCCAGAAAGACGATCGACTTTCAAAATTTGTGATGGAGTAACGCAATAGAGATCATCAGCAGTTGAGCCAATTCGAATAATTCTTTCACTTTCACGCAGGCCGAGATTGCTACGGGGAACATGATCCCACCTTCTGCCACCATCGGTGGAAAAATCGAGCCCTTTTGGGGTTGCCGCCCACAGAATATTCGTATTCAGATCATAGTATATAGCAGTGATGAAAAAATCTGATAACCCCTGTGAAGGGGTAATGGGATAATCCCAATATCGGCCGAAGCTGTTATACTGAAGAATACCGCCGGGAGAAGCAAAGTAGACATGGTCTGGTCCATCAGATATTGAGACCACATGCTGGCTAAATCGGTATGTGACCCAATCCCACGGCTCATAATCGATACTTGACTGAGCCGGAAGGCCGGAACTCAGAAGTAGACAAAGCCCCGCCTGAAGCAGAGGATCTAGGAATTTTTCAGGATTTGTAACCCGCGATAATCTCGTGAAGTGTCTCCTTGGTGATGGGAACCACTCCCACCTCTTCGCATACTCTTCCAGCGGCGAAGTTGGCAATCTCCGCTGATTCCAAAGGCGAGGCGCCGCTGAGGTGAGCCAGTGAGAATACAGATATAACCGTGTCGCCTGCGCCCGATACATCATGGACCGCCCGTGCACGGGTCGGAATTGTATGAAAGCCGTCGTCATCAAAGAGGGACATACCCCGCTCTCCAAGGGTGATTAGCAGAATTTTGCAATCGAGCCTGTTCCTAAGTTCGTGCCCAACAGTTTTCACAGTTTCCTGATTGACTGTAACCTCCATGGCAAAACTGACCTCTGCCGCGTTCGGTTTCATCAGAGTGACTCCTTTGAAGGCAAAAAAATCGTTGGTTTTCGGATCGACGTAGACCGGTTTGTTCTGTTCTGAACAGATTGCGAAAATCTGGTTGATGATCTCCTCATTAAGCAAACCTTTATCATAATTTTCAACAATAACTCCATCAAAGGAACTGATGTCATGCGATAGACTTTCCACCAGTTTTCCCTGTAGTTCTTCAGAAAGAACGCTGTCATCTTCCCAGTCAGTTCTGACAACCTGTTGATTGTGGGCAATAATTCGCGTTTTCACTGTAGTGGGACGGGAAGGGTCAGTGATGAGCATGGAGACATCAGCGCCTGCTTCCAGAAGGAGTGATTTCAGTCGTGCCCCTTCTTTGTCATCGCCAACCACTCCGAGAACAGCGACACCGGCACTCAAGGCCCGGAGATTCGTCACCACATTCCCGGCGCCTCCGGGGTTCGAACTGGATGAACAGATATTGACTACCGGTACCGGCGCTTCTGGCGAAATTCTCTCAGCGTCTCCCCACAGATAGTTGTCAATCATCAAGTCCCCAATGACGAGGAGATTCAGCTTGCTGAAGCGGGATTCTATCTCGTTGTAACGGTCGGCGGAAATCATGATTTAAATAGACTCCTTCCTGACATCTGATCCGGGATCGGAAGGCCAATCCCTTCCAGAATTGTGGGTGCTACATCTGCCAGACCGCCATTGGATCTCAAACAGTAACCCCGAGGCCCATTCACCACAACAAATGGGACTTGGTTCAGTGTATGTGCCGTATGCTCCCGACCTGTCGATTCATCAATCATCATCTCACAATTTCCATGATCTGCAGTAACAAATGCTATAATTCTCTTTTTTGAAGCCATTTCCAGCACATTACCCAGCACTTCATCAGCTACTTCCGCCGCCCTGATGGTAGCGTCAAGATTGCCTGTATGGCCCACCATGTCGGTATTCGCTACATTCATGACAATCGCATCACCCTTTTCTTCATCTATCGCTTTCACCACTGCATCACGGATTCCATAAGCGCTCATCTCTGGTTGGAGATCATATGTTGCCACCCTTGGAGACGGGATCAGGAGCCGTTCTTCGGCGTCATAAGGAGCTTCCTCTCCGCCATTGAAAAAATATGTGACGTGAGCATACTTTTCAGTCTCAGCAACTCGAAGTTGGCTGACACCCGCCTGTTCCAGCACCTGACCCAGTTTCATGTCAATATCCAAACCTTTGAACAAAACAGGAAAAATAAACTGATCGTGGTAGGAAGTCATAGTAGTGATGCGAACAGGTCCGTTGAGAGTGACAAAATCGGAGAAAGCATCTGTACCAAGAGCTGAACAGATCTGTCTCATTCTGTCAGCGCGAAAATTGAAACACAGTACAGCGTCATCAGGACATATCTGCCCTGTTTTCCCGATATTCACTATAGGATCGATAAACTCATCCGTCACACCCCGTTCATGTGATTTCTCTATCGCCGACAGTGGTGAATCACACTTTTCCCCTTCACCACCAACGAACAATCTATAGGCCCGTTCCGTTCGTTCCCATCTTCTGTCACGATCCATGGCAAAGTATCTGCCGATAAGAGTTGATATCTCGCCAAGTCCAATTTCCGACATGGCATTTTGAATTGTATTAACATATTTAAGCGAATCGTGAGGCGAGGTATCCCGGCCGTCAGTGATCGCATGCAGGTAGAGTCGATTAACTCCTCCCGCTTTTGCATAACGTATGATGGGTGGGATATGATTGAGATGGCTGTGGACGCCCCCATCAGAAATTAACCCAAGAAGGTGCAGTGCCGACCCTTTGTCTGATACATATTTGAACAGCGCCTTGATTTCGGGATTGTTTGCGAGAGAATCATCTGCAATGGACTTATTGATTCTGACAAGATCTTGCTTGAGGACGCGCCCGGCGCCGATGGTCATATGTCCCACTTCCGAATTCCCGATGACCCCTCCGGGCAGGCCTACCGCTTCCTGTGAAGCACTGAGCGCCGTCCAAGGATGCTCAGTTAAGAGACGATCGAAAGTGGGAGTACGGGCCAATTTGAAAGCGTTATTCTCTCTGGCATCTCTCAGCCCAAGTCCATCGAGAATGATCAGGATACATCTTTTCGGAAGGTCAACCATCTGCAGCCTCACAAAGTTGGGTTAGATGAGCTTCCACCGATTCGGAGAGGCCCTGAAGATCATAGCCTCCTTCAAGAATAGAAACCAGCTTTCCATGGCATATTTCTGCCGCCAGGGCTGTCATCACTTCTGTCATTCTGTAAAAGCATTCAGTTGATACATTCATATTCGCGAGCGGATCGAGGACGTGCGCATCAAATCCCGCTGACAAAATTATGAAGTCGGGTTTGAACCCCATAACGATATCCGGCAAAGCATTGTTGAAAATATCCAAATAAATCTCATCGCCTCCGCCGGCATCCAAAGGGAAATTGGTTGTGGCGCCCAAACCTTCGCCGACCCCAATCTCCTTCTTTGCGCCAGTCCCCGGATAGAAAGGATACTGATGGATACTGATATAGTGAACGGTGGGATCCGACTCAAAGATGTGTTGAGTGCCGTTGCCATGATGAACATCCCAATCCAGAATCAAAATTCTCTCGGCCCCAAAAAGTTTCTGTGCGACTCGTGCGGCAATTGCGGCATTATTAAAAAGACAAAAACCCATGACCTCCTCCCTTTCGGCATGGTGTCCTGGAGGCCTGACCGCACAGAAAGCGTTGAATATCTCACTTGCGAAAACTTTTTCCACAGCAAGAACAACACCTCCCACTGCCTTAAGCGCCACCTGATATGATTCTGGACAGACAACTGTATCCCCTCTATCCAGAACTGACAATCCTCCACCGCATTTTTCTTCCACTGAGCGGACATAACCGAAATGGTGAACAAGAGTTAGCTCAGATAATTCCACGGGCTGCGGATCCAACAGCTTCAAATTGTTCCAGACAGGGGATGCCCGTAAACGATGAAGAATAGCGTTGAGTCGTTCCGGTGATTCCGGGTGGGATGGTCCCGTATCATGATCCAGATAGCAGGCTCCTGTGACAAGCCCTGTCTGACTCAACGTTTGGAGCGGGGTTGCTCCGGCCGCTTGAAGGAACGAACTTGGGAGAGGTGTCCATTATCAAGGGAAACCTGCACACTCAACGCCCCTCTAAGATCTTTAGGTCTACTGCTGGCAAGAATGATGGTAACACCCCGAGAGCGTGCCACATGATTCAGCTTTTTGTTTAAATCTCTCATGGTGTCGTAATCAAGGTGACTTCCGTAATCATCAATCAACAGCACTTTGGGATCGGATTCAATCCCAGTGACAAGGGAGAGCTTTTCTGTCTGACCTCTCGAAAGTGTGCTGATCGGCCTGTCCCACTCCGATGAGCGCGGACCGTTGGAATAGTACTGTTTTTTTATCTGCTGAACGCGGTCACCAAAACGGTCTTTCAGAAAGGTCCTCACTTTCCCGCCGGAACCTATCATCGATGTCTCACAGTATAGTATCTCCTCAGGCATCTTTATTTTCCCCCGCCAGTTCTTTTGAAAATAATTACCCTCATAAAGTAACTCTCCTCCCGCCATTTCGATGCGGCCGGCGAGCAGTTTAATGAAGGTCGATTTTCCGCAAGCAAGAGTCCCTACAACGCCATATACTGTCCCCCGATGGAACTTGAAATTTCCAATCTTTAGTACAGTTCTATCACCATAGCCGACTTTGATATCCTTCAGTTCGAAGATTGGAATCTGAACTCTGTTCATAAATAAACTCCTTTCTGTTCAGAACGCTTTTCAGAGCGTTCAACAAAATAGGGTCATCAGTTCTTCTGAGAGGCAGGCCTTAAGACTGAGACTCGAGGAATCGTTCTGCATCAATGGCTGCCATACAGCCGGTACCGGCGGCGGTTACCGCTTGCCGGTATACATGATCCTGTACGTCACCTGATGCAAAAACGCCCTCAACAGAAGTTTTTGTGGAGCCGTTTTCTGTAGCGAGATAACCTTTTTCATCGGTCTTTAGATGGCCTGAGAAAAGAGACGTGTTCGGGGTGTGGCCGATGGCAAGAAAAACACCCTCACATTTGAATTCCCGGGTCCCACCGGATTGAGTGTCCTTCAGTGTAACACCAGACACCCCTTCATCCTCGCTGCCAACGATTTCTTCCACAACGGCATTCCACACAAACTCAATTTTTGAATTGTTCATTGCCCTGTCCTGCATAATCTTGGATGCCCTCAACTCTTCTCGCCGATGGACAACAGATACTTTGCTGGCGAACTTCGTCAGAAACAGAGCTTCCTCCATCGCTGAGTCCCCTCCACCGACAACAACCACTTGCTTGTCCTTGAAGAAGAAGCCGTCGCAGGTTGCGCAAGCTGAGACACCATGCCCCATCAGCTTCGTTTCGGAATCGAGTCCCAGAAGCCGTGCAGACGCACCTGTAGAAACAATGAGCGATTCAGATTCAAAAAGTTCGTCTCCTGCCCATATTTTGAAAGGCCGCTCGGACAGGTCAGTCTTGGTCACTTCCGTGAAGCGACAATCGGCGCCGAATCGAGTGGCCTGATCTCGGAACAAGTCCATAAGCTGGGGGCCCATCACGCCATCAGGAAAACCGGGATAGTTCTCCACATCCGTGGTGATGGTCAGTTGGCCGCCGGGCTGCTTTCCTTCGAATACCAGAGGCTGAAGGTTAGCCCGAGCGCAGTAGATGGCGGCGGTTAATCCCGCCGGCCCCGAACCGATGATGATAACCCTGTGAATCACTAATTTGCTAGAAGTTTGTCCAGTACACTAGTGATATTGTTCTTGGGAACCGCGCCGACAATCTGGTCCGACACCGCCCCATCCTTGAACATCAAGAGGCTAGGAATACTCCTGATGCCATACTTTGGCGGTACTTCCGGGTTTTGGTCAACATTCATTTTCCCGACCTTCACCCGTCCCGCGTACTCCGTTGCAATCTCTTCCACAATGGGACCGATCATTCTACACGGTCCGCACCACTCGGCCCAAAAATCAACGAGGACCGGTGTCTCCGAAGAGAGAACATCAGAGTCAAATTCCGCATCTGTAAACTCAACAACATTTTCTGCCATCTTGCCCCCCAGCAATTAGGTTTTCTTATGATATACGACGGTCAAATATACCTTTGACCTCATAATCGGCAAAACAGGGATATGGGAAGAAATAAGTTGGAAGAGGTAAAAAAAGGCAGAATCAAGGAATGACGCGAAGGAATCTGCGCTTGCCGACTTTAAGCACCACTGGCGACTCAAGGGAGATCTCTTCAGTAATCCTCGTGATCTTTTCGCCGTTAACGGTTACGGCACCCTGTTCAATGAGACGCCGTGCTTCCCTTTTGGATGAAATGAGATTTGAATCACACATCATGGAGAGGATTACGACCTGTTGCGATCCGGCATTCCACTCCTCTATTTCATGGGGCACATCTGACTGAATAAAGATTCTATCGAACGCTTCTTCCGCTTCCACCGCCGCCTTAGAAGAGTGATAAAGTGTCACAATTTCTCTGGCCAGTTGTCGCTTCAGATCCCGTGGATTGGTGTCGCTGCCGGCCAGCTCGGCCTCCACATCCTTAAGTGCAGAGGCATCGACGTCAGTGGCAAATTCAAAGTAGCGGTATATGAGATCATCGGATATGGACATGGTCCTTCCATATATTTCGGATGGAGTATCTGTAATGCCAATATAGTTTTCGTAGGTTTTTGACATTTTTTGGACGCCGTCTGTCCCTTCAAGAAGCGGGGTTGTAATTACAACTTGCGGTAGCTGACCGTAATCTCTCTGGAGGTCTCGCCCAACCAGAAGGTTAAATTTCTGATCTGTCCCACCCAGTTCTATATCAGCATTAAGCTCTACCGAATCCATCGCCTGAGCGAGTGGATAAAGAAACTCATGGATGGAGATGGGAACCTCACTCTTATACCGTTTTTTAAAATCATCCCGTTCGAGCATACGTGCTACTGTGTAGTGGCTCGCTAGCTTGATCACATTGTGGAAGTTCATGGCGCCGAGCCAATCGCCGTTCCGAAAAATCTTGAGTGTTTCAAGATTAAGAATGTGCCCGGCCTGCTCAATATACGTCTCAGCATACTCGTCTACTTCATCTTTAGTTAGATGAGGACGGGTCTTGTTCCGGCCGGAAGGATCTCCGATGAGCGCAGTAAAGTCACCCACCACTAACACCGATTGGTGCCCCAAATCTTGAAAATGACGAAGTTTTCGCAATACGACAGCGTGGCCGATATGGAGGTCAGGCCGGCTAGGATCACATCCTAGCTTCACAATGAGTGGCTTTTCATCCTTCTCAGCACGCTCCAGCCGTTTAATCAGTTCATCTTCTGAGATGATTTCCTCCGCTCCGCGGCGGATTAGGTCCATCTGTTCGTTAATAGACGGAAACTTCGGCATCAGTTCCTTTTCCTCTCTTTCAGTTCACGGTCGAGATCTCTTGCACGGTCCCGTTCGGCGATTACCCGTTTTTTCTGATAAGACCGCTTGCTCCGGACGAGACCGATTTCCGCCTTTGCCCAGCCGTTCCTGAAAAATAGTTTCAGCGGAACAATGGTCATTCCCTTAGAGGCAACCTTCCGAACAAGTTTTTTGATCTCCTGCTTATGGAGCAGCAGTTTTCGGTCGCGATAAGGTTCATGACCTAGGTAGCCTGTGTGGGAATAGGGCCCGATGTGCATCCCCATAAGAAACAGTTCGCCCTCCCGGATCACTGCATAGCTGTCCCTGAGGTTTGCT
Source organism: Fidelibacterota bacterium UBA6931 (assembly GCA_002448795.1). Lineage (GTDB taxonomy): Bacteria > Fidelibacterota > Marinisomatia > Marinisomatales > S15-B10 > S15-B10. The sequence continues at coordinate 89,452 of DKAH01000007.1, read as the reverse complement.
TTCCCCTCGCGGAGACTCTTCACTTCCGACCCTCGGAGCTCCAGCCCCGCCTCAAACTTCTCGATGATTTCGTAATCGTGAAAAGCTTTCCGATTAGTAGTGACTGCTTTCGGTTCATCCGGCATGCTGAGTGAAAGGCGAATTTAGATTTTCCCCCCAAGAGAGAACAAGGTTTATCCTAATAGATTGAAGACAGAAGACTTAAGAATAATCAGTTGTAGCCTCTCAACTCTTTTTCACACAGTCTCTTAAGTGCACTAAATGAATCTCTCAAGTCATCTAATTCACTCAGATATGACTGTATTGAAGACCTTGCCTCGACGACGTCCGCGTAGAGTTTTCTCGTTTGGTAGTACTGTTCGTTAAAATCATACCCTTTGATGACTATAGGTATTGGATCAGTTGGAGATGTTGACCATGAATCCTCTAGATAGAACTGTTCTGAGAGGCTGTAATTGAATTCGAGGAAAAACTTGTCAAACTCCTTTGTATGGACATCGTGTCTTCGGAGATCCTCGTTGTACAATTTAAGCAGCCTCTTCTTTAGGATGTCCGATTGAATCATCTTGATCAAATCAGAACTGACGAGCTGGTGAAAGATTCCTTGTTGTGGGAAAAACGATCTCAGTCCCCGTCCAATGGAAGAAAGATGATAGATGATACTGTCCTGTGGCAAGGAGTTTCTATTATTCAGATTATCAAAGATTCGATCGGCGCTCCTAAGCGAATAGGACTGCAGGTGTACGAAACCGCCTATCTGACCAATATCTTCGTCTATCACATTGACAAGCTGCCGAATCGTGTTATTCTTTCTATCTATCTCGAGTGAATTTTGCCGCCGTTGGTCCAGAAGAAGTAAGATCAGAATACCAAGAATTATCACCACAAATTCGAAAGAGTATTTCAGGAACAGTTTTTTTCATCCTTGATGTCTGTCCTCCTTCAATCTACTTCAATCTACTCAATGTAAACGTCATTTGGAATAGAATGGATCACCGGCTTTTTACGTAGATTCCTCAGAGGAGTGAAGCTAAATTCGGAGGCTTTTTTTGACCTGAATAATCCCGATTTATCGGACGTATTTAAGTCTCGATCAAGAATCGGAGTATCAGGAAAAAGTAACTGTTATATTTGACAATTGCCCGGATGGCGGAATAGGCAGACGCGCATGGTTCAGGTCCATGTCTCAGCAATGAGGTGCAGGTTCGATTCCTGTTCCGGGCACCCTCCAAAATCAGTTCTGAATAGCGGCACTGAGATCAAGAGGCTTCCCGTCAACTTTTGACGGAATCTCGAGCCCGAGGTAGGCAGCGATTGTCGGGGCGAAGTCAACGGTCATAGTTCGCTTAAACACCTTTTTTCCCTGAATTCTGTTCCCAGCAAAGATGATAGGGACGTGGCTGTCCCAATCATACGGAGTACCGTGGCTTGCGCCGTAAGGAGACTTAGAGATCCAATGTGGTTTGGGCACGTAGTAGAGGTCACCGCTTTTGGTCTTATGATGACTGTTCCGATATCGTTGCTCGAGTTTTGTCAGTGGCCGATTCGACTCCAGAACGGCAGCGGGGATGACTGCATCAATCCACTCGTTTTTCACGAGGATCGGACTGATGACTTTATCAATTTCGCGAGTCTCCACCCCTATCGTTTTGAGAAATTTCAGATTGTAAAATAGGGCGCCGGCTGAGACTTCATCAATAATCTTCTCCACACCAAAACCAAATTTGTCTAAAAGAACCGTGTTAAGTTGCTTTGACAGTTTCTTTGATTCATCACCATAGCGGCCCCCGCCCAATCCAAGTTCTTGTGAATATTCCGGAAGATAGCCGGCACCGTGATCCCCAGTTAAAGCGATCATCACATTTTGCAGGCCAATCTTGATATCAAGGTATTCAAAGAAAGAGTCAAGGTAGCTGTCGAGGGTTAGAAACATCTCCATCACTTCATGGCTGAATGGACCGTAGCGATGCCCTACACCATCAGACATGGAAAGGCCAATATTGACAATATCCGTATAATTGTCGCCACCGAGTCTATTATTATCAATAATCGCAGTGGCAAGATAGAGGAGCGTCTCATCCAGAAAAGGGAAGTTCCACAGCTCTCCGTACTGGGGACTCTTCCCAGCTTTCGGTTCGGGAAGACTGTGTGGAAAGGTTCTGTCGGGAATTTCTTTTGATCGATCCTCACCGAGGTAATCGTCCGGTCTGCATCGTCTGTCATATTCAGCAACAGGCAGGGAACGTTTCCAAATTCTCCCAAAATATTTGTCCAGCGGCTTACTGGCGTGAAAACGAGCCAACCAGGGCGGGAATTTCTTCATATAGTAATCACTCGTTATAAAACGGCCCGTTTCAAAATCGAGCCAGAAAACACCATCTGGATTATTCCCTCCCATAAAGACAGCACTTCTATCTTTTACTGATATGGAGTAGACCTTTGATCTTGGGGAAGACTTCTTTAGCCAGTCACCCAGGGCGTTAGCGTTGACATTTCTGTAAGAAACTGATGGGCCGCCAGAACCAAGAGTAATAGCTTGATCATCCTCCACACAGTAGACGCTTTTTTGGGACTTTCGGTCATACCAGGAATTTGCGATAATTCCGGCGGGACCAGGATGACGACCGGTACCAATGACAAAATGGGCCGGTGCCGTGCTCGTCATGGCATGCTCATGATAAGCATTCTTATAGACTACTCCCTCATCAATCAAATACCTGAAACCACCGGTGAACAGATCATCGAACCTGTCTATAAAATCGGCACGCATCTGATCTACACTAAGGACAATTACCAGTTTTGGAGGCGCGTAATCCTTTTTTCCAGAGAAAAGAGCGGCCGGTTGGACAAAGAAGATAAGGGATGAAACTGCTGTGAGCTTGACCATTTGAGAGTTTCGAATTTATGGTCATCGATTTTGTTCATGAACCAGAATTTAGAATCAAGCTGTTTCCTCTTTATACCATCAAACCTCCAAGTTAAATTCAATTTCTCTCACCCGATTAAAAATGACCACTCAAACAAAAAGTGATCTCTTACAGCTCTTATCTCCAGCTTGACAGGCTTCTCTCGAGTAAAAGTCCTATCACAAAAGACTCGGATGCTTCCGCCCATGACGACATCTTGGATTCCTCTACACAAAAAAAGTTAAAGAATGATTGGAGACGATGAATGAATATTGACTTGACCAACCGAAAGGCTATCGTATGCGGCAGCACACAGGGGATGGGGCGTGCGACGGCGGAAGAGTTGGTATCACTAGGAGCTATTGTAACACTTGTTGCACGTGATGAGGAGTCTCTTACTGCCGTCCGCGATTCGCTTCAGGGTGAAGGGCATCAGGCGGTATGCGCCGATTTTGGCGATCAATTTCTGCTGAAGGAGCGGATAAATTCGCACGTTCAGCGCCACGGCCCGTTTCATATCCTTGTGAATAATACAGGGGGTCCACCACCGGGAGAAATCTCCGAGGCCGAGAGCAATGATTTTATTGACGCATTCTCAAAACATCTCATCTGCAACCAGATTCTCACAAAAGCTCTCTTACCAGGAATGAAGTCCGAAGGATATGGCAGGATCATTAATATCATTTCAACGTCGGTTAAGCAGCCAATCCCGAATCTTGGTGTTTCGAACACCACCCGCGGCGCCGTTGCAAGCTGGGCCAAGACGCTCTCTCGTGAGGTGGCGCAATTCGGCATTACAGTGAATAACATACTCCCGGGAACCACGAATACCGCCCGACTTCATGAGCTCTTTTTTGAGATGGCATCTAAAAGAGGGGTAGACCCGAAAAGAATCGAAGAAGAATGGAAGAATGAGGTTCCCGCCGGTCGTATCGCTGAGCCAGAGGAGATCGCCTGCGCCATCGCTTTCCTCGCATCTCCCTCGGCTTCATTTATCAGCGGTATCAATCTTCCAGTGGACGGCGGCCGGCTAATGTGCCTGTGAAAATCGCTGACTCTCTCTTCAGAAAAATTCAGTTCGAAAGGGTTCTCTCTCTCGATGGCGAATGGGTCAGGTCACAAGTATTACGTTTTTTCAACAAAGACACCCCATTCGGTGACTTAACCACCAAGTCTTTTATCCCACCGGAGAAAACTGCCGAGGCTCAAATCATCGCTGGTGAAACGTGCGTTTTCGCAGGCGCTGAACTTTTAAAGCATTGTTTCAACGACATTACCGAACTTGACATAACAGTCAACGATGGTGAGAGGGTTGAGGTAGGAAAGTCTATCGCCTCGTTACGCGGTTCAGCCCGGAATATTCTAATGCGTGAAAGAGTTGTCCTCAATCTTCTTCAGCATCTATCCGGCATTGCCACCAATGTGCAAAAGTATGTGGATATACCATCACCGGAAGGATTCATGATCCTTGACACACACAAGACCACGCCGGAATTGTACCTGCTGGAAAAATACGCCGTGGCGGCGGGAGGCGGCCATAACCGCCTTTCCTCCACTATGCTCATCAAGGATAATCACATCACTGCGTCGGGAGGACTTCAAAATGCCGAAGCTTTCGCCCGTAGTACCCATCCCAAAGTACCTGTTGAGCTGGAGGTGCAAACCATGGAACAGATTAAGGAGGCGAGGGAAATTGGTCTCGACGGCTTCCTACTTGACAATATGACGCCGGAAGAAGTCAAAAAATGCGTGACGCTCATCCGCTCATTCCCGAGCGGCGAGTCAGTCTTTATCGAAGCGTCGGGAGGAATCATCCTAGAGACATTATCCGACTACGTCTGGACGGGAATAGACGCCGTCTCCATTGGTGAACTGACAACACACTCTAGGAGAATTCATCTGAAAATAGACTTTAAGTAATTATTTATATGAAGCAGGTAGTACGCAATATTAAAAGAACCTTAACGCAACAAATGAACGGAATGTATGACTGACTTCTTCCCGGAACAAGCATTTGCCAAAGAAATGGATGGCCACGATCCTCTGGCTGTCTACCGCGGCAAGTTCCACATGCCGAAGAATACCAAGGGTGAAGACAACATCTACTTTGTTGGGAATTCACTAGGGCTCCAGCCGACACGTGCCATGGAGTTCATCTGGGAAGAAATGGAGATGTGGAAGACTAGTGCAGCTGACGGACATCACAGCGGAAAGCGCCCATGGGTACTGTACGAGACTACGTTGTCTGAAAAGACCGCCCGGGTTGTAGGAGCTAACCCCTCCGAGGTCGTTGTCATGAACTCTCTCACGGTCAATCTCCATTTTCTCATGGTCTCCTTCTATCGCCCAACGAAGGATCGCTACAAGATATTAATGGAGGAAAAAGCGTTTCCATCAGATCAGTATGCCGTGGCCTCCCAGCTCCGGTTGCACGGCTTCGACCCCGAAGACGGAATGATTGAAGTCTGCCCTAAAGAGGGCAGATCTACGATCTGTAACGAGGATATTATTGAGACCATTCAGCGAGATGGAGACTCCATCGCACTAATCCTGTTCGGGGGCGTCAATTATTATACAGGGCAATGTTTTGATATGGAAAAGATTGCAGAGGCTGGGCGGGCTCAGGGATGCGTAGTCGGTTTTGATCTGGCTCACGCCTCGGGAAACATTCCTCTTCAACTTCACGACTGGGACGTTGACTTTGCCACATGGTGTAACTACAAATACATCAATGCCGGCCCGGGGAGTGTTGCTTCGGCGTTCGTTCACGAAAAGCACAGTAATCACGACCACCTCCCCCGACTTGCTGGCTGGTGGGGCCATAACAGAGAAACGCGGTTTAAGATGCCCCGCCAGTTCGATCCTATTCCTGGCGCCGAAGGGTGGCAGGTCAGCAACATAAATGTCCTTTCAGCTGCTCCGCTTCTCGCTTCGCTGAATCTGTTCGATGAGGTTGGAATGAACGCTCTAAGAAAAAAAAGCTTCATGCTGACAGGTTATCTGGAATACCTGCTGGACGAAGCTTCAACGGATGGGTTCACCATTATCTCTCCGCGAAATCCTGAGTATAGAGGATGCCAGCTTTCTCTTCAGTTTGGAGGGAATGCAAAAGACATCCACAAACGCCTGAATGAAAAAGGAATCATTTGTGATTATCGCAAACCAGGAGTAATCAGAGTAGCACCAGTCCCCTTTTATAACTCTTTCATGGATGTGTTCAATTTCGTTAAAGAACTAAAGAAACTTCTTTAATGTTCGTCTAGAGTGACTGATTAGAGAGGGGCGCTGTTACTCATTTGAACAGACTAACAGGAGAATCTTCATAGTAGGAATAAAAACATATTTTTCAAGAGACGGATCGGGCTAGATCATCCGATAAGAACATGGAAAAACACCACAGCATGGGAGATTAATGGAAAAAGTTTAATCAAGTCTACAAGGAGTTGAGCATCCCAGCAGACGGCGCCGCTGAGCGACTAATACTGGACGGAATTCTCGAATTCGAATCTATCTAAATTTTAGTTCTTCTTTTCCCTCAAACTAGCGAGTTGGTTCCACGTCTGATCCGTACTAAGAAGTCGCTCAACCGGTTCATCCCCAAGTACTGATTTCTCGAATATTTCTGGTACGTCCTCCGGTATGACGCCGGTGTACCACAATCCGCTCGGATAGATGACAACCGCGGGGCCGATCTCGCATGCATCAAGACAGCCGGCTTTGTTAGATCGAACCTTACCCTTCAGGCCGTACTCATTGATTAATTTCACGAATTCATAACGGATCTCTTTCCCTCCTCCAGATGCGCAGCACCCTTTAGAACTGTCAGGTGGTCTCTCGTTGATGCAGATGAAGATGTGTTTCTCGTATTTCACTTTGAACGTTTGAATTAATACATTAGATATTCAGTTTTTAACATTGGACCTGATCGAAGTTGATCACCAAGTGATCACATTTTCCCAAGTATCCAGTTTGAAGTTTCAATTCCCCCATCAAGAGATCAAAAATTCTGAACTGTGACCAAATAACGTAGAACATTTAAACGGGTAACAGAACGACCTTACCAAAATGCTTCCCGTCCTCAAGGTAGCAATGCGCCTCAGCGGCATCTGACATAGGAAACGTCCGATTGAGGACAGGACGCACATCGCCATTCTCTAGGATATCCAGGAGCTCCATAAAGGCCGAAGCATCACCCATAGTGGAGCCCATGATGGTCTGCTGCTTATGAAAAAGGTGTCTAATGTCGATACCAACCTTTGGCCCTGTAGTGGCGCCACATGTGACGATTCGGCCTCCGTGCGCCAAAGCACGGAGGCTCGAGGTCCAAGTTGCCTCGCCCACATGTTCAAACACAACATCTGCTCCCCATCCATCGGTTACTGTACGAACTCTCTCATGGATTTTCTCATTATGATGGTGAATAAGATAATCGGCTCCCAGCTGAGAGGCGAGCTGGAGCTTTTCATCATTTCCAGCAGTGGCAATGACCGTGCAACCAAAATGTTTGGCGATCTGCACAGCGGCGCTTCCGATGCCTGAACCTGCTCCCAAAACAAGGACAGTTTCCCCTCTCTCAATCTTCGCCTTCCGGACAAGCATGGTATAGGCCGTCAGGAAAACCAATGGAAAAGCTGCTGCCTTTTCAAATGAAAGCCCCGATGGTTTTTTCCCTAGATTCTGAGGATGAATCGCCAGAAACTCACATTGAACACCGTCCTCGCTCTCTCCGAGAATTCCAAATCTGATACAGAGGTTCTCTTGGCCCCGATTACAGAAACGGCATGTTCCGCAGTAGGTTCCTGGCTGAACCATCACCTCGTCGCCGACACTCCAATCCTTAACATTTGCTCCGACTTCGGCGACAACGCCGGAAGCATCGCTCCCCATTATCAGAGGCAGTTCAATCCCAGGGAAACCTTTCCTGACCCAAAGATCGAGATGATTGATGGACGCAGCCCGGACCTCCACCAATACCTGATCTTCCGTGCAAACGGCCGTTTCGATTTCCTCCCACTGAAGAACCTCAGGGCCGCCATGCTCTCGAATTCGGATTGCCTTCATGTGAGATGAGGAAACAGCTTCCGATCGAGGCTGTATTTGCCTGCCCCCATGATCATCACAGCGAGGTAAATGACTCCAAAGATAAAAGCTTTTTCTGCGTTTTCACCATCAAGAACATGACCGTATGCAGCCACAAACATGGTGACAGAAAGAAGAAATGATGCCGGCAGTGTGAACAGTCCAAAAATGAGAAGAACAGCGCACACGCTCTCCGAAAAGGAAGCCATGAACCCCCAGAAAACTGGTAAAAAATCAATCCCAAATTGTTCCATAGCACCTCCGATCCTCTCCCAACGTTCGGGCCCGGCGGTTATTTTTCCGTAACCGTGGTTTACGATCATCAAATAACCGGAGAACAGTCTCAGCAATAGCAGTCCTGCATCGTGCCTATTTTCCAGAAGGCCTTGAATTGAGTTAGACATCAGGATTCCTCCTTATCTATTTCATTGAATTCTGCTTCACGAATATCTTCCTCCCGAATTCCGAGGGTCGATTCCTTTTTTGAACGTCCCTTAAGCCCGTCACCGAATAGAAGTTTCTTGAACTGGAAAAATTTATAAGCCATATATCCGGCAACAAAAAGAAAGAGAATTTTAAGCATCATAAATCAGACACCGGATTGAAGAACTTTGTTCCACTGACCGGTTGCCTTATGTATGATATCACTTCCTCGAAGTCATTGTGATTGTGGACAAAATCGATGTCGTTGGTATTAATGATCAGCAGAGGACAATACTGAAACCTGAAAAAGTATTCATTATAGACTTGGTTTAGACCCTCGATATACTCTTGTGAAATGTTTTTCTCAAAGTCTCTGCCTCGATGAATAATTCGGTCCATCAGCCTTGAGGTGTCTGCCTGAAGATAGATGACGAGGTCTGGATTGAGGACATTCTTTTCCAAGATCGTGGCAACCGAATCGTAGAGTGACATCTCCTTCTCATCAAGATTGAGAGAGGCGAAAAGGCGGTCTTTCACAAACATGTAGTCTGAGATCACCAGTTTATGAAAAACGTCAATCTGGCGAAGCTCCAACTGCTGGCGGTATCTGCTCAAGAGAAAGAAGAGCTGAGTCTGGAACGCGTACCGTTCAGGATCGACGTAGAAGTCGGCAAGGAACGGATTCTCCTCGAATTTCTCCATCACGAGTTTTGCATTGAGACGTTCTTCAAGGAGCTGTGCAAGGCTTGTCTTTCCAACGCCGATCACCCCTTCGATGGCCACATAGTAGAGGTTTTTCACGCTGCCTCCATCTCCAATGAAATCACGCTGAAGATATCGTTACACCGGTTGAGAGTATCCTTAACCGAAATACCCGTATCCGGGCAGATAAAATTGGGCGCTATCTCAGCGAGGGGTTCAAGAACAAAACACCTCCGGGAATAGCGGGGATGAGGAAGCTTCAGTTCGTCTGAATCAGATAATCTGTTACCAAAGAATATGATGTCAATATCGAGTGTTCTCGGCTCATCCTTCAGCCTGACAAGTGGGCGTCCATGGGAAGATTCAATCTGTCGGCACTGTTCAAGAAGGGCCTTAGGCGATAGCGTTGTTCTGAGTGTGGTAGCCAAATTAAGGTAGGACCTCTGAGGGGTCGATGCCACGGCTTCCGTTTCATAGATAGAGGAGACAGATTTCACCGTTGTTTCTGGAAGCAAAGCCAGAGCATCCAGAGCAGCGTTAAGTGTAGTTAACCGAGGAGAAATATTTGATCCGAGGCTAAGGTAAACTGATGTCATCTCTGCCTCTCTTTCTCCAGTTCAAACTCAACGCTCCCGAGTATCCCCTTCACCGGTGCATGCGGTTTTCTAACATTCACTTTCACTGTCTCAATGGGATATTCTTCCAGCAGAGAGTCTGCGATGTGTGCGGCGAGAGCCTCAAGTAAATAGAATCGTGTTCCGGTGAGGCAGTCATGAACATTCTGATAAATCTCTGAGTAATCTACCGTATCCTTGAGGTGGTCAGATTTCATGGATTCCGTAAAATCGCCTTTAATTTCCAAGTCAACTTCAAAAGTGCCGCCACCTTTCTGTTCCGACTCGTCCACGCCGTGATAACCGTAGAAGAGCATCTTTTTCATTCGGATGATTCCCATAAGAAAGTTCGACGAATTTACCCGTCACCTCGTGGAGAGGCAAGGTGAAGAAGTCGGTTTCTTTTTCCTTCAGAAAAAAAAAGCCCTCCGCCGAAGCGGAGGGCTTTTTCATTAGACCAATGGATCGTGTTTACATCATTCCACCCATGTCGCCGCCGGGAGGCATCGGAGGCATCGGAGGTTCCTTTTCAGGAATCTCTGAAATCACCGCCTCGGTGGTCAGTAACAGGCCGGCGATGGAAGCAGCGTTCTGCACCGCAACGCGCGTCACCTTTGTGGGATCGATGATTCCTGCTTCGAACATCTTAACGTAATCTTCGCCATAGGCGTCAAAGCCGTAGTCGCCTTTCCCTTCCTTCACCTGCTGCACAACGATGGAGGCTTCATGGCCTGCGTTTTCAACAATCTGGCGAAGGGGTTCTTCGAGGGCGCGGAGGACGATTTTAACGCCCACCATCTGCTCATCACTTAGTTTCATTTTGGACACTTTGTCCAGTGTTCTGACAAGAGCAACACCGCCGCCAGGAACGATTCCCTCTTCCACTGCTGCGCGCGTGGCGTGAAGGGCATCCTCAACGCGGGCCTTCTTCTCTTTCATCTCGACCTCGGTGGCAGCGCCTACATTCAGGACAGCCACACCGCCGGAGAGCTTCGCCAGACGTTCCTGAAGCTTTTCCTTGTCGTAGTCAGAAGTACTCTTGTCGATTTGGACCTTGATTTCATTGATTCGGGCCTTGATCATGTCACTCTCACCGGCACCGGAAACGATGGTCGTATTGTCCTTATCAATAACAATACGCTTGGCGTTTCCAAGATAAGAGAGGGTGGCATTCTCCAATTTGTAGCCCTGTTCTTCAGAGATGACCGTACCGCCCGTGAGGACAGCAATATCCTGAAGCATGGCCTTCCGGCGATCACCAAAACCGGGCGCTTTCACAGCAGCCACTTTCAGCGTTCCGCGGAGTTTATTCACCACCAGTGTGGCGATGGCCTCACCTTCTACATCCTCTGCGATGATAAGGAGGCCCTTACCGGCCTGGGAGGTCTTCTCCAGAATCGGAAGAAGATCCTTCATCGTGCTGATCTTCTTATCGTGGATAAGAATGGCAGGATCGTCTAATTCGGCTTCCATATTGTCCGAATTGGTTACGAAGTAAGGCGAGAGGTAACCCCGGTCGAACTGCATACCTTCCACCACCTCGAGAGAGGTTTCGGTAGATTTTGCTTCTTCGACCGTAATAACGCCATCCTTGCCAACCTTCTCCATGGCGTCGGCGATCAGGTCGCCGATCTCAGGATCGTTATTGGCAGAGATGCTTGCCACCTGGGCAATTTCAGTCTTGCCAGGAAGGTCTTTGCTCTGGTCCTTAAGGGCTTCGACGACCACATCAACAGCAGCGTCAATTCCCCGTTTGATCTCCATGGGACTCGCGCCGGCGGTAACATTCTTCATCCCTTCACGAATGACCGCCTGTGCAACGATAGTCGCTGTCGTGGTACCGTCACCAGCCACGTCTGACGTCTTAGACGCCACTTCGCGCACCATCTGGGCGCCCATGTTCTCAAGGTTATTTTCGAGTTCGATCTCCTTGGCCACCGTTACACCGTCCTTGGTGGATGTGGGAGCACCGAACTTCTTGTCGATGACGACATTCCGACCCCGGGGGCCCAGCGTCACTTTGACCGCATCGGCCAGTTTGTCCACACCAGCTTTTAACGCAGAGCGGGCATCGGCGTCGAATTCAATCTGTTTCGCCATTGTTTAGTCTCCTATGAGTAAGTTCAGTTTAGAGGACCGCGAGAATATCGCTCTCGCGCATGATTGAGTACTCAGTACCGTCGATGGTTACTTCAGTGCCGGAGTACTTTCCGTAGAGGACGCTGTCACCCTTCTTGAGTGTGGGCTCAACCAGCGTACCGGCGTCGCTCACTTTCCCAGGTCCAACAGCAACCACCTTCCCCTGCTGAGGTTTTTCCTGAGCAGTATCGGGAAGGATAATTCCTCCGGAAGAAACCTCTTCGGCTTCCGCCGGTTCGACAACGACTCTGTCAGCCAAAGGCTTAATCTTCAGTGCCATTTCTTGTTGTCTCCTTTTCCTTGATTTAACTGTCGCTCGTCCAATTTATTCGAGCATAGTAATGTATTACTCTTTTTGAATGAGTAGCAACACTTTTTAGCAAACTTTTTTTCGAGTGCTAAGCCATCGGCTCTAAAGAGTTAAGCGTGTTGAGGTGAGTGAAGCCAGACCACCAAACTTCAGAAAACCACATTGAAAATTGGGAAATCAAAGATTCTCTCAGGTGCCTTCTTCCCAAGTGGTAGCGTACTCTACCTGTTGGGGAGTCGGCTTCTGAAGAAAGATGCCTTGTGAATCTAGGGCCAAACGAGCTACCTCTTCATCAAGTTCTGAAGGGACGTCGTAAATCTGCGATTCAAGCTCTTTTCCACTTTTGGCTAGGTATTCTACGCAGAGTCCCTGAACTGCGAAACTTCCATCCATTATCTCGATAGGATGGCCGTGACCTGTAGGCCGTGCAAGGTTCACGAGGCGCCCTTCGGAGAGGAGCATTACACTTTTCCCATTCTTGAGTCGGTAGCGCACAAGATTAGGCATAATCTCCTTAGAGTTCTTGGACATCTCCTGCAGGGATTCTACATCGATCTCGTTATTGAAATGACCGGCGTTGGCAAGGATGACGTTCTCTTTCATCTCCTTATAATGATGTTTCGAGATGACATGCTTATTCCCCGTGGCAGTGATAAAGATGTCGCCGATAGGGGCCGCCTCTTCCATGGACATGACCCAGTTGCCGTCGTATAGCGCTTCCAGTCCACGGTGATACCCCGATTGACCCTGTTGGTTCAGCGAGGCGGCGGTCTCCACAACCACCACCCTTGCACCCATTCCTCTGAGACGCATAGCGATGCCCCGCCCCACCCAACCATAGCCTACCACTACCACCGTTTTTCCAGCAATGAGCATATTAGTGGCGGAGGCAATGGCGTCAATAACGCTCTGTCCTGTTCCGTACCGGTTATCGAAGAGATATTTTGAATAGGCGTTGTTCACAGCAATAACGGGCACTTTCAGCTCTCCTTCGCCACTCATCGCTTTCAGACGGATAACACCGGTAGTGGTCTCCTCACATCCACCGATCACTTCATTCAGCATAGCGGGATATTTAGAATGGAGAAGAAATATGAGGTCGCCGCCGTCGTCTACGGTAATATTCGGCGCGGACCGTAGTACAGATTCGAGACAACTGTAGTACTCTTTATTGGTCTGCCCCGACCACGCGAAAACATCCATCTCTTCTGAAAGGGCGGCCGCAACTGCGTCATCAGTAGTGAGGGGATTACATGAGCTTACTGACACATCGGCGCCGCCGCTCTGAAGTGTCTGAAGAAGCACCCCTGTTTTCTGCTCAACGTGCATGGCAACGCCGAGAGATAGACCTGTTAACGGTTTCTCCTCCTCAAACCGTTCTCGAATAGAGGCAAGGATGGGCATATTTTCTGAAGCCCAACCCAGTGCTCGGCGGCCGTCTTCGGCAAGAGCCTTATCCTTAATCTTACTCATGTACCCGTACTGCCAAAACCTCCATCGCCTCTCGTTGACTCACTCAGTTCACTGACAAGCTGTAATTCAAGAGGCGATCCGTCCATGGCAACTACCTGAAAAAGGCGTTGTCCCGCCTCCACAGTGTACGGTTCATTATTGATATTGTCGCAATGAGCAATCAATTCACCGCGATAGCCACCATCTATCAGACCGATGGAATTTGATAACCGAAGCGGCGTTTTGACGATGCTTGATCGAGGCATCAGAAGATACGGTCGACCCCCTTCCATCTCACACGCCACTTGTAGGTGGATCGGAGCGGTGGATCGGCCACCGATAGTCACCTCGTTAGGAGCAAACAAATCGAGGCCCGCATCACCAGAATGAAAATGACTGTGATCTTTATAAAGCAAAGTAATTGAAGCGTTGAATGGTTTTAGCTTGAGTAACACTTTAGTTCTTTAGTCGTATCCAGATGTGATAGATAACTGTGCCGAGAATGAGGAATCCGAGCCCCCATGCGGGTAGGGCTGAATCTTGCGAAAGATGGAATTGAATCACGCCCCATGAGACAAATAGCGCGCAAATAATGTAGACAACAGGAACTAAAGGAAACAAGGGGGTTCTATACCTTTTCTCGCTCCCTTCTCCTCTTCCGATTTTCAGCATGGTTGAAATGGAAAGAGCGGAAAAGAGAATCATCACAACTGACGTGGTGTCCACAAGATCACCAATACTTTTGAACGCATAGAGCATGACAATACACCACGCCGCCTGAACAATAAGAGCGTTCACTGGAGTATTGAATTGGGGGTGCCGTTTCGCGGTAAAGCGGAAGAAAACCTCATGATCACCCATCGCCTGAATCACCCTTGCGCCGGCCGTTTGAATGGTGATTGAGAGGGAACTGACCACACTAACAAAAATGAGAATGGTAAGATAAATGGACCACCCTTCGGCGCCCACTGCTTCAAGAGCTTTGAGAGGAACCATCGCCTCATCACGCATTCCCTCAATCCCAATCGCCTGAAGGAAGCCAAACTGAACGATCACATAAATAATCGTCACCAGAACCGTCCCTCCGATAAGAGCCACAGGCAGTGTCTTTCTCGGATTGTGAATCTCCCCGGCTATATAGCCCGCCACATTCCATCCCGTATAGGCAAAGAAAATAGGGATGAGTGCCCTGGAAAGACCTATTAAGGGCCTGTCAACGGGTGTGATTGGGGCCACCAGCAACTCCGCCGTTGATGTCTTCGTAAAGAGAATAAACGAAAGAAGAATGAGTCCTCCGATTTTTGCCACTGTTAGGATCGACTGAAACCGCGAGCCTATGGTGATTCTGAGGCAGTGAAGTCCGGAGAAGATAATTACGAGTATGGAGGAAAGGGCCGGTTCAGAGAGACTGGTTCCGGGAATGAACTCTTTCAAATATTTACCCCCGAAAACGGCAAGAATAGCGATGGATCCAGTCTCAAAGATCATGAGGCTCATCCAACCATAAAGAAAAGCAGGATAGGTACCATAAACTTTTTTCAGATAGAGGAAGTCACCGCCAATTTCCGGAAATTCGGTGGACAGTTCAGCAATGGCGAGCGCGCCGAGCGTTGCCATTATGCCACCGATAATCCAGGCGGAGATGAGCCAGACACCGTCCAGAACCGGTGCCGCGGCGTAACCGGAGAGGAGGAAAACAGAGGAACCAATCATGTTTCCTGCCACCATGCTGGTTGCGTCGAAAGATTTTACAACCCGTTTGGATGATCCAGCCATCGAACCGTTGTCAGCCCCGGTAGGCACCAAAGGCGAGCAAAATCCATCCAGCCATCAAGCAGAGACCACCTAGAGGCGCCACTGCCCCGAGAGAGGTCACCCCCGTGAAAACAAGCAGATAGAGGCTTCCCGAGAAGAGAATAATTCCAACCAGGAACAACCATCCGGACCACTCCAAAATGGGTAACTCAATTGACTGAGCCAGAATCCCAAGTAGAACCAGAGCAAGTGCGTGAAACATCTGGTAGCGGGCAGCTGTCTCAAAGGTGGAGAGCAGATCGGAAGATAATTTCGACTTCAGGGCATGCGCTCCAAAAGCACCTGCCGCCACAGCAAGAAACCCAAACAGCGCGCCGATAACAATCCAAGAGGTTGGTTTCATTGCGATCACTTCGGAATTTCTGGCTAAACCGCTGGCCTGGCGTGAAGTTTGTTAGACGTTGTTTTTCTGGTAGACTGTTCTAATTGGAAAAGGAATCTCTATCCCTTCTTCACCGAACCGTTTGCTGATCTGCTTAATAAACTCATGAGTAACGGCCCATTGGCCCGAGTAGTGCTCCGCCCCCATGGAAACACGGAAATCGATACTCGACTCCCCGAAAGAAATGAAGACCATACTTGGTTCATAGTCACTGATGGCGCCTTCTACGGTGGATTGGACGTTGTTCGCCACTTCCAGCACAACCTGCTCAACTTGCTCAAGATCACTGTCATAACTGACTCCACAGGCGACCCTCGCGATAAGCTGTTTCACCGGCATGTCAAAGTTCCGCATAATCGCTGTTGAGAGTCTGGAGTTGGGGATGACAACCGTATTGTTTCGCCTGTCTTGAATGATAGTGTTTCGCCAGGAAATATTCCGGACCGTCCCCTTGTGAAGGGTGTCCAGTTCCACAAGGTCGCCGGGGACAACCTTTCGAGAAAGGAGGATGTGTAGCCCAGCAAAGAGATCCGAAAGGGTGTCCTTCAGCGCAAGCGAGATGGCAAGGCCACCAACACCCAGAGCGGTGAGGACAGGTGTGATGGAGATCCCAAGTGTCTGAAACACGACAAGGGCTCCCACTGTAATAATCACGATGCGGACAAGGTTAGAAATCATGGTCGTGGAGGGGAAAGCGTCGTTGCTTTCGGCGAACATTTCCAGAAGACCCACGGCGATCTTAGCCAGCGAGACAGTCACGGAAAGAATCAACAGTACAACGACCACGGTCTGCACCGTCTCCATGAGTGATTCTGAGAGGGTGAGACGACCCAATGCAAGATAGACACCCCCGAGAATAAACCAAAACAAACTTGACGATTCCACTGCTTCCAGCACAACATCGTCTCCTCGCCAATTAGTCTTGGCAGCAATTTTCTTCAGCCGTTTGTGGACATACCGCTTAAACAGCCAACCAAGAATGCCTGCACCAGTTACAAGGCCAAGTGCTATCAGGAGATCTCTGGAGGATTGAAGGTCTAAAGCCATGGGCTCAGTTGAAAGAATTTACAATGGTAACTTTTTCTCTATGAAGGAATCTTTGCCTGCTTTTTTCGGCTCCAAAGCGGCTCCCCTTTTATGCTGACAATCTCCCACTTGAACCGCCCTTTTTCATCGGTGGACCGTTCGTAAATGATCCTGTTCCGAACGTAACACTGGACCACTGCTATTTTGCCGTTATCATGCCACTGGAGCTCGACACCATGCTTCTTGCCGGCGATGAAGTCCGATTCAACCTTTCTGTGGCCAAGCTTGTTTCGCTCACGGAAAACTTCATGCTTTTCGTGGAGCGGTTTGCTAATGCGCCTTCCGTGCATATCCCATCCGATCTGCCACGCCTCCTCCCCTTCTCTGTAGGCGGTGATCATACGAAGCTCTCCCGAATCGTGCCACTGAATCTCAATATGAGGAATATCTTGAATAAAAACAGAATGACGGATCAATCGACCTTTGGGTGACCACTGGCTGACGGTACCATCTTTCTTTCCATCGGAGTACTCTCTCAGCTGGAAGAGGACGCCATTGGTGAACCATTCGGCCACGGCCCCATCCAGAAAATCATCATCATACTTCGCGATAGAACGGAGAGTACCATCATCAAACCACACCCGCCATATACCAACCTTTTTCCCTTCTTTGAAAATCTGTTCAAACAACAGCTCACCATTGGCATGCCACCCTCTGGATTTTCCGCTCAGCAAGCTGTCTTTATAGATTCGAACTGTATCCCGGCTGCCCGACTCTCCAAACCATGTCCATTTACCATGAGGCACACCTTTCTTATGCGGTCGAAGAACGCTGATTTCACTATTCTCATGAAAGGAGGTGATGCCGGTCACCACTGAATCGCCTTTCGACACCTTGGATGCCACTTCGGTCCTTTGACCGCCCATTTCAATAGTTACTAGGGAATTACCGCCTGAGCAGGCGAAAAACATCACTGCCGATAGAACATATAAAATGCCAGCTTTCACCAGTGATGTCAGATCAGTTGAGAAACTGTTCTAGTGCGTCACTTACCCTCGACATTGCCTCTTCGAACTGCCGCGATTCACCATAGCCGATACGGATGAACCCTTCGGTGTTAAACGCGTATTTCCCCGGCGGTATTAGTACGGAATGATTTTCCACCAGTTTGAGACAAAAATCGTCGGTGCTCACGTTCTGGGCAAACTTTGGAAAAGTAACGGGACCTCCTCTTGGCGGAACCCAGTCGAAGATACCATTTTGTTCGCCCATCCAGTTCTTTAGATAAGCAAAATTCTGATCAACGATAGTCTGATTCCGGCCGATTACTTTGTCGCGATGATTGTGTGCGACGGCGGCTATCTTCTGCTCAACAACCGGCGCTGTCACCGTGGTATAGAACCGAATATGAAGGAGATTGTCCAGAACATGTTTCGGCGCGGTAATCCACCCCACCCGAAGACCACTGAGACCAAAAGACTTGGACATGGATCCTGTGGCGATGGTATTTTCATCAATGTCCCGAATGGACGGCGTCAGAGGGCCGCCTTCCACAGTGATGCCACGAAACACTTCATCCACCCACAGTTGGATGCCTCTCTCATTGACAAAATCGGTCAGGCGCCGAAGCTCCTCCTCAAGCAAGATCTGGCCCGTGGGATTCTGGGGATTGTTAACAATGATGACCTTTGTCGTTTCGTCCACCAGTGCAGACAGTTCATCAAAGTTCGGCTCAAACTGGTTGGCATGGTCAAGTTTCCAGTGACGGACTTCGACAC
The DNA here is from genome assembly GCA_002448795.1 of Fidelibacterota bacterium UBA6931. Lineage (GTDB taxonomy): Bacteria > Fidelibacterota > Marinisomatia > Marinisomatales > S15-B10 > S15-B10. Next base: position 70,826 of record DKAH01000007.1, on the reverse strand, counting down.
CGTTGTCTTCAGCCAGCTGATAAAGTGCTGGATACATGGGGAACATGGCCACAATAGAATCACCTTTCGACACCATCGATTCAATAAGCAGAAAGATCGCTTCAGTACTTGAGGAAGTGATATAAACATTTTTTGAGGAACCTTGACTGTACCAAGAACTAACGGCTTCTCTCAGCTCGGATGAGCCGGGTCCCGGTGTGGCACCGAGAGAACATCCTTCAAAATTGAACGCCTCACCAGTTATCTCGGACAATTCGCTAACGGTCATCCCCGCACAGCTGCTGGAACCGAGCAGATGCTCCACATCGAACTCGTATCGTTCAAACCACTCTTCAAGTCTGAATACTGAATATCTTGTCATTAAAGTCCCCTAATTGAACCACAAAAGATGTCATCCTATTTCCTCACTAACATGAGAAAAATCCTTTTACAGCCAGGTACGGTAAAAGTATATATAGAAAGCTATCTCTGATGAGATAGTAAAAGAAGAATGCTGCAAAAACAAGCCAACCCTTCCGTTTAACCAGTAATTTGAATCCCCCCTCACGATAGATTTCCCGCCACTCGCGGACAAGCTTAGGGATACGTTTCGACAAAACTAGTTCTGTTTCTTCTTCTCTCTGCCGATCAGGCTCTCATATTTTTCAAGCAACGTCTGACCTTTCATCTGTGAACGGTCATATGCAAACTTAAGAGCCTCAGGGAAAGGTCGGTCGCGGTATTCCGGTTGAGTGTAAAAGTCGTCCACCCACACAACAAATTTTCCCACCGCGGTTGTATCGAGCAGGTCAAAAATATTGTAGGCGAGCTCAGCGCGGTTCTCATAATACCACTTTGTGAACTGGCCTCGGCCCATCTCATTGATCAGCGATTTGTGCGTATCGTACACCTGAGTCAGGTAGGCAAAGAGGTAAATCTCTTTTTCATCAGAACCGAGCGTCTTCCAGTACAGCGGCACCGGTGAATAATCCGCCTGCGCCGAAAGCTGACTGAAGATCAGGAAAGCAATTGATAAAATTTTCAGTTTCTTCATTCGGCCTCCTCCACTGTCATTTTTCCGTTTTGGGCCTCACCGTTTTCTTCATTTTCGATCATGGTAAGAAGCTTATCAATCGCTTCATCTTCATCAACGTGTCCAATCTTTTCACCATTCTTGTAGAGCAGACCGCCCCCTTTTCCAAAAGCGATACCCATATCAGCATGGGTCGCCTCACCAGGACCGTTCACAGCACATCCCATTAGAGCCAGTGACATCGGTTTCTTTACGTGTGAGAGTTTCTCCTCCATCTCGCCGGCAATCTTGAAGAGATCAACTTCAAGCCGACCGCAGGTGGGGCAGGCAATGATGGTGACGCCACGGCTGGCGAGTCCCAACGATTTCAAAATCTCGAACCCTACTTTCACCTCTTCCACTGGGTCTTCTGTCAGACTCACCCTGATGGTATCTCCTATACCGTGCTGAAGCAGCGCCCCGAGGCCGATGGCCGATTTGATGCTCCCGCTCTTGGCCGGCCCCGCCTCCGTAACACCAAGGTGTACTGGATAGTCAAACTTTTTTGAAAAAAGTGTATATGAATCGATCATCAGGCGGACATCTGAAGCCTTCAGAGAAACAATGATATCTTCGAAGTCGAACTCCTGGCAGATTTCAATGTGGCGCTGGGCACTCTCTACCATGGCGGTGGCGGTGGGATAGCCGTATTTCTCAAGCAAATCCCGCTCAAGGCTTCCGGCGTTGACGCCGATACGGATTGGCAGGCCGGCATTCTTAACCTTGGTAAGCACCGCCTCTACTCTGTCCCGTTTGCCAATATTTCCGGGATTGATTCGGATCTTGTCGGCGCCGCCATCCACAGCTAGAAGCGCCATTTGGTAATTGAAATGAATGTCGGCTACCAATGGTACGGACATCCGTTTTTTGTATTCTGGAAGAGCTTTGGCAGACGCTTGGTCAGGCACTGTGACCCGTATGATCTGACATCCCGCTTCCTCGAGCCGCTCAATCTCTTTCAATGTCTCATCAACGTCGTCAGTCTTGGTAGTGGTCATGGACTGAACAGAGATGGGCGCGCCCCCGCCCACAGGCAAGTCTCCGACCATTACCTGCCGGGTTTGACGGCGTTCTATCGCTTTTGTCGATTCCATCGTGACGAAAAATTACCCTTCATCCAGCCAAAAACCAATGAATTGGCTACTGAACAGAAAGTGTGTAAGGGCGCCGCAGATATCCCCGGGCCTCACGGACAGCCGAAGTATAATTATCCAGTAGGATGGCTGAACGGTAATCGTCTACCGCTTCCCTCCTTTCACCGCGTAGATCGTTTATCATCCCCCGAAGCAGATAGCTGTAACCGAGCGGAGTGTCCAACTCTGTATTGAATTCATCAATAGACTGAGTTACCAGTCTATGGGCCTTTTCATAGTCCTCCCTGTAGAATGCCAAGAGCGCTTCCTGATATTTCAATGTCGGCAGCCACCCTTTCCTGGAAACCGGTGGAGTCTCGTCCGCCATGGCTCGAGTGCGCTCAAGGACTTCCTCCGCTTCATTCAATCGGTTATGACTGATCAAACTTTCGGTCAACAGATGTTGATTATATATGCTGCTCGGAAGCCGTTCTACCAGTCTTTCCGAAATGGCCAAAGCCTTGTCGTAATTCACCTCTATCCAAAGATAGATGTAAACAAGAATCTGGGACGCCTCGATCCATGCAAATTCACCTTTTTCCGCTGTCGTTGTCATCAGTTCAAGGCCTAACTCCTTGTCGGGCTCAATGCCAAGAAAAGAAGAGATGAAACGGACAAAACCAGACATATTCCCCGCGTAAAAATTGAGAATCCCCATGGGGAAATAGGTATCATAGATCTCCGGATGCTCCCTGTAAAGAGACCGAACGCCTCCATACCCTTTGATTCCCTCCATGACCACACCGACCCACTCCTTCTTCCCAAGGTGAACTCTCGCCTTCAGCCCTTTCGCCGCCGCAAAGTAGAGCCTGTATTGAGGTTCTTCTGGAAATGTTTCCACATAAGTTTCATAGGTGGGAACGATGGTGTCCAGCGCAGTCAGAAGGGTATCATAACTCGCTTCAATACCATCGTACGCTTGTGCTCGAAGCCACTTGGCAACGGCCCAGGTGAAGTGAACAGTGGGATGTTCCGGATGATTCGATTTCACTTCTGTCAAAATGGCGACAGACTTTTGGAATTCGTATGAGTAGAAAGCGTAGATACCCTCCCACAACCGGTCGTTACCTGGTCGCTCGGCTGTCAAGCTGGAACAGAGAAGGACGCAGAGAGAAAATGTTTTCAAGAACGGTCGAGAGGGGAAACAATGATGGGAAGAAAAAACGATCGGCTAGTCGGAAGAGCGGCTCGCCAGAAGGAGCCACCCTTTGGCGGCGTTGTCATCAGAGCTGATGGCAAGACTCTTTTCCCAGGCTGCGACAGCCATCTGTTTTTCGCCCATGTACCAGTAAGTAGCACCGACTCCATTGTAAGCATCCACGTCCGAGGGGGCAATCTCCATGGCATCCTGATATGCTCGAAGTGATAGGCGGTACATGCCATTTTCACGGTAGAACTCCCCGGCGGTTTTCAGAGCGTTGGTGAGCCATGCTGAACTGTTGGCATTTACCGAAAGAGCGTTTGCGAAAGCACGCCTGCTTAAATCGGTGAAACCAGTCCGCTCATATTCCAGACTCATGACATAGTACACTTCTGGAAGAAGCATTCTCACTTCACCGTGGCTGGGGGCGTAACCAAGCAGCTCCTCCCAGGCTGAAGCTGCTTTTCCCCACTCAAAAGCACGGTAATAACTTAGACCAAGTTTGTTTCGAAGCGCAATGTTGCGGGGATCTCTCGGCAGGACCGACTCATACCTAATGGCAGCATAGAGGTAATTCCCCTGCCCGAAGTAGAGGTCACCTAACGCTATACCGCCTCGGGGATCAGAGTCATCCATGGCCATACTTCGCGTGTAAGCTTTCTTCGCCGCCTCACTGTCTCCTGTCGCCTCAAAGGCCCGCCCTTTCATGAACACCAGCGACGCACTCTGAGAAAATCGAGATGACTGCTCTGCCGCTAAGGCAAGAACTTTTTCATAATCACCCTGCTCAAGATGAGCTTGAACATCCTTCAGTATACGCGCCTGTCCATCGGGCTGTCGTTGAGTGACTTCCTGAATGATTTCGCCGGCCATCTGCTTTGTGGCAGCATTTCCCCCGTATCGAGAGAGGGCCTCAATGGTCGGTCCGTGGTTGGGATCCAATTGAAGTGCTTCGCGGAGAGCAAACCGGGCATTGCTGGTTTGTCCCATTCGTGTATAGAGAGAGCCAAGAAAATAGTGGTGATCCGCCTCATCGGGCTCAACGGCAATGAGCCTGATATAAATATCTTTAGCATCAGCATACTTTCCCTCGTTCTCATATTGAAGAGCAAGGTTGCGTTGGGCTCTGCGATCGGCGGGCTTTTCTACTGCTTCCGTTCGAATAGTCTCAAGCCGCTGACGGTTCACCTCTTCCGGCGTTCGAGTGTCTACCGGTTTCAGCGCCATTCGGGCGTTTCGCATCATTCGTGTGGAGGCGTTGAGTTCGTTGGACAGTTTGTAAATGCTATCCGAAAGCTTATATGGACTCTGGGGCTTCGCCTTTGGCACGACCGGCGTAAGTTTTTTCCTGGACGATTTCGCTGACGCTGTCTTCTTCGCCAGCGGCGTCAGTCTTTTGATATAGTTCTGGGTGGACTTGGACGGCGCAAGCTTGTGTGCTTTCTGGAAATCACTCAGGGCACCTGCATAATTCTTTTGCTTAATCCGCTGTTTACCCCGGTTGATATATTTTTTTGCCTGAGCTGCTTTCGCTGATGCGCTGGGAGCCTTCTTCTGGGAGGAACTTCTTTTGCCTCTAGTCTGTTTCTTCTGTACGTTTGATGAAGATGATGCGGAAAGATGATCCGTAACGCCGCCTACAAGAATTGACAGCGCAACAAGAGTCAACAAACTTCGGAGTATATTTCTCAATGCGAAGACCTCTCTATAGAATATACAATGTTCGCCCGTTTTTTGGCTCAAAGTTTTTAACTTACGTATCAGAGGTTGTGATGTATTTCCGATGCGGAAGATCAATAGCTGTTCTGCTGCTCACTTTGGTGGCTTCCCTTCAAGGTGAGGTAGTTGTTAAAGGTATCGAAATCGAACAAAAGTCAAATGGAACATTGATTACCATCAGTTTGAGTGATCATCTTCCTGAAGAGGAGGTCACCGGCTGGTTCAATGAAACTGGATGGTTCTACATCACACTTCACGGTGTTTCTGTGGACTCCTCTCGGACGTGGCCCTTTTCAAGAACAGGAACGGTTACCGGTTTTGAAGCGCATCAGGTATCTGAATCGGCTCAGCTCAATTTTCGATTAAAGCAGAAGGTGGAAGATTTTGAGATCAGCTCTGGCGAGGACGGAACGGTTGCCCTGTCGCTCAGAATGCCGCTTTCCGAATCAGTTTCGGTCTTTAAGGAGGCGAGCGAAAGAATTACCTCTAAGGAAATGACTGTCGGCCCACTGGCACAGCTCACCTGGCAGGCATCTTTACCTTATAATCTTATATTCCTTGGTGGCGGCCTGACCGCAAAAGGGGCGCTTCGTTCGGAGAATGAATCAGTAATAATCGGCATTTTAATGATGGCTGCAGGCTGGCTTCTCAACTCCCAAGATGACGGGAAAGAGTGACAGATGGACAATCTCGACTATTTCGCCCTTTTCTATGTTGGAGGGATTCTCCTGTTCGGCCTATTTATGCGGCGGAGGTACAAAAGAAAACAGGACCAGGCGCCGAAAATTCTCCTTGGAAGAGATCGAGTAAACGAGGAAATGGCAAAGAAAATTATGGAAGATGCCCGAAGCCACAGGAAGGCCCGGGGCGTGGACGAGGAGTCATGAGACTCGCGGTCTCCACACTGCTACTGGCGAATCTTATCTGGAGCGGCGAGCTGGCTTCCCGGGAGGTCGATGTGGAAGCGCTGGTATCGGCCCTGCGGCAGATGGCCGGACACGGCAAACATCAGGCCGGGAACCTAGACCGCGGCGACTTCACCAAGTGCGGTGTTCCCGTACTGAAAAAGCTTGGGCAGGCGTCTGCTGATCTCGATGAAAAAACCGTGGAAAAGTTGGCTGAACTTGGGATCAGGCACAACAACCAAGGTATGCTTGGTTTCAGTCGACCTCAAGGACTGGAGTGGCACTACGATACGGGAATATTCAGAATTCATTATACGCTGAGAGGCAGACATGCCGTTGATTCAACGGATTCTAACATGGACGGCATTCCCGATTTTGTGGAACTGATGGCCGAAACGGCTGAAAGGGTATTTGAAGTTGAAATAGGGTCCTTTGGCTTTACCCGTCCTCCTTCTGATCAGTGGTATGCCGACAATGGCGGGTCAGACGCTTACGACATTTATCTGCTAGACATTGGTGAAAACCTATTTGGCTACACTCAGATGGAACACCTCGCCAACTACATGTCCGGTAACAATGAATTCTCTGATACCAAAGAAGAAAATGCCCTGACCAGCTATATCGCAATGAATAACGATTACGGCCAGTTCCTCTGTGAGGAATCAGCCTGTGTTGAGGTGACACTGGCCCATGAGTTTTTCCACGCTATCCAGTTTGGTTATGATGCCTGGGATAAAATATGGTTCCTGGAGGCGAGTGCAGTCTGGATGGAAGATGAAGTATTCGATGATATAAACGACAACTACTACTATCTCGATCTATGGATGAGGCAGCCTCATGTGGCACTGGATCAGAATCGAAGTCCCCACTGGTATGGAAGCTGGATCTATTTTCGTTATTTATCGGAGCATTTCGGCGGGCCTTTGACGATTCGCAAGATTTTTGAACGGAGTGTTGTTGATGTCAGCAAACGGTATACAAATAACTCTATCCACTCCATTGATGTTGTGCTTCGGAACCGGGGAAGCTCTTTCCGGGAAACGCTGAACGCCATGGTAGTCGCCAATCATCTTCTCACATCCAATACCGACGCCGGTGATTATCGCTACGAAGAGGGAGATGCCTACCGTCAGTATGGGATTGAGCCGCAATTAAGCAGATCTGTAGCTCTCAGCGGCAGCGGGGCTATCGTTCAATACTCCGGCTCGCAGCTGATGCACAATGCCGCTCACTATATCGGCTTTACCGTCCCAGAAAGCGCGGTCCGGCTCAACTTTGAGAGCCTGGTCGACTCTATTCGGTTCAACGTGAACGGTATCCCCGAAATGGGCAATAGTTTCTCTGTTTACCGTGCCCGGGGAAACACCATTATTCCCATCACCATCGGGACAGACCGATTCACTGTCGCCATCGTTACTGACACAGTAAAACATGCCGATTATCACTACAAACTGGATATGGATACCGATGTGGTTATACCGACCACCATCGCTCTTTCATCAAACTTTCCCAACCCATTTAACAATACCACCACCATCCGTTTTTTCCTCCCGACGTGGGAAGAGGTATCCCTTTCGGTGGTTGACCTGGGCGGGCGGGAAGTGAAACAATTAGCCTTGGAACAAGTCCAAGCCGGCTACAACGAAGTAGTACTGGAGGCGAGGGACTTACCTAGCGGCCCCTATCTCATAAAACTAGACGGAGAGACTGAAACGGTGGCGCAGAAGATGATGTTGATCAAGTAGGAAAGCTAAACTAGCATCTCGCCTGCACGTACCAGTGACATAAGATCATCGTAACCTCCGATAGGCTTGCCATCAATGACGATTTGCGGCACGCTCATTCCCCCAGCAATCTTCATCATCTCTTCCCGGCTGATTCCCTCCTCTTCGATATTAATTTCTTCGTAGGGTTGTCCCTGCTCATCGAAGTATCGCTTCGCGAAGTTGCAGTAGGAACACCAGTTGGTGGTATATATCTTAATGTCTCTCATTTTTTCACTGTTTACTCTGCTCAAATTTACTGACTTCCTATCGATTTTGATTTCACCTTCCGGAAATTTTTTCTTTGATTCTCAGCATGAAGCTGACCGCATGCCGCGTTAATATCTTTACCTTGACTCCATCGAACAGTTACTGTTCTCTTCGCACTGTAAATCAGTTCATAAAACCGTTTCAACTGATCCCTGTTGGGGCGTTTAAACGGTTCTCCCGAAATGGGGTTGTAGGGGATTAAGTTCAGTTTGCAGTCGAGTCTTTTCAATATCCCAGCAAGACGGGTAGCGTCTTCCGGACGATCGTTCGTTCCGGCCATCAGCACGTATTCAACCGTGAATCTTTTCCCAGTCCGTTCCGAATAATGATCAAGGGCGGAAATACACGCTTCCAGGTTGTGTTTTGTGTTGATGGGCATTAGTCGGTCCCGAAGGACATCATCAGCGGCATTGAGGCTTAAGGCCAGCTTGAAAGGATGACCTTCGTCCGCGTACTGCCTGATTCTGTTGGCCATGCCTACAGTGGAAATGGTAATCTTTCTCGAACCGATATTCAGCCCCTCCGGATGGTGAATGATGCTGGCGGCCTTGATGACATTATCATAGTTCAGCATCGGCTCGCCCATACCCATGAAAACCACATTAGTTATCCTCTTTCCTATCTCCCGGCCCACCGCAAGCAGCTGCCCCACAATCTCACCGGAGGTGAGATTCCTGAATAGCCCCATCTTCGCTGTGGCACAGAACTTACAGTCCAGCGGGCACCCCACCTGGGAAGAGAGGCAGACCGTCCGGCGCTTCCCATCCGGCAGAAATACGGATTCGATCTTCATTCCATCGGTCAACCGAAAGAGGAATTTTCGTGAAGCGGTCTCTCCAGATTCGGTGACATCTATCACCTCGGGAGCCTGAAGTGTCGCTTTCGATTCGAGTTTACGCCGAAGCTCCTTCGATAGGGTTGTCATGTCGGTAAAGCTTTCGGAGCCGTGCTGGTGAATCCACGAAAATATCTGTCCTCCACGGAAGGACTTTTCGCCGAGCTCCGTTGAAAAATCACGGAGTTCTTCCGGTGTCATCCCTGTCAGATCGTTCATGGTCAAAACGGTTGTTGCTCCCTCAGTGGATTGATAATGAGCTCCCTCTCTCCCCTTAAGAAATCGTAGGCGACCCAGCCGAGAGTAGTGACAGGAATTATAGTCGTTCCTGTCTTGTACGCGGCATTGGCTTTTTTGAACAACTTACTGAGATTAAATAACTCCTTAATGGCTTTGAATTCGATTAGAAAAAGGAAGGTTGTCACGCCCGCTGCCGCTAGGGCTCCTTTTTTGACGGCGTATTCCGAAACTGTATGGTCGAGCTGAATTTTATGAATGTCCGTTAACACAATCTCGTGTCGTTCCGATTTTTCCTTGGTCTCGTAGACAAGTCTGGGCGCAAACATGAACAGCTCCTGCCCAAGTCGCCTGTAATGGATATTCTCTCCCCCCACGGTGGTGATGATACCACCGCGACCAAGTCCTTTCTCAAAAAACTTCCTTATCTTTGGTGCGAGGTAGAACAGCTTACCCTTTGAATTGTGGACATAAAGGACCGTGTCTAGCGCAACGGAGACCTGCCTACCACCGGAAGAAGGGATCACCTTGAGTGAATCGTGGGTCATTTCTGATACATAACCAGTCATTGCACTCCCTCCCCGAAAGATCACCTTATGGCGCATCTCTCCTCTGGCCATGACCCCAACCAAGAGAACTAAAACAACAGAGAACTTCATTTGACCTTGTGGCATCACGCTCTAAATTAAACCGTTTATGACCTTTTCAAGACATTCATTTGTTCGCCGGTTTAGATGGAGCTTCGCATTGGCTCTTCTTCTTGCGGCGCCCCTCGTTTCTACCCTGTCGGCTCAGTACAAGGTAAGTTATCGGCTCGGCCTTGGCCTCGGATTCACCGACCCCAAACAGTTCAACGAATCTCTCTCAGCCCAGGAACTGGGTACCATCGGTTCCATGTGGTTTCCCCTCAACTACGATCTTTCTGTAAACATCTATCCTTCCCTTAGAGTCGGTTATAAGAAGTTGTCTACGCGCCTCATTACCTACAACAGGTCATCAGGTGATTACATTCTCCCCATCGTTTTTCGAGGAATCACAGCGGAATCCTACTTCACCTTTCGAAACCGGCTCGAAGCAATCTTTGGCATCTCCCCCATGTTCGGTTCCGCCGCTTTTATGAATAAAAAACTGACTGCCAGCGATGAGACCCTGGGGGTAGAGAGTTCCACCACAGCGGAAGTGACAAACAGCGCCTTTGGATTTTTAAGCTGGGTCGGGGTACGATTTTACCTCTTACCTTTCCTTTCTGTTGAGGGGAGCTCCGGTTATCTATACTCCAAGTTCGATGAATCCTGGAAGTCTGCCAGCGGCAGTACACCAATTTCGGGGCAGATCAAAATGTCGAAGCCGTTCCTGAGAGTAGCCGCCGTGGCGGGATGGTAATCGGTGAGGGCTATTCTTTTCGCGGCGCTGCTTATCAGCGGGGTGACGGCACAGGAACAGGAGCGCGGCGAACCGACCGCTCAGCCTGAAAATTCAACTTCAGAGCAACAAACATTCCTTGTCAGCTGTGAGCATCCGGTGATGAACAAAGCACGGACTGAGGGACTCGCTTCCTTAACCTGGAAAGAGACGCCCGTCTTTATCGCCATGAGCGTCCGGTGCAAACTGCAGGCGAGGCAGGCAAATGTGCAAATGCCGTTGGGACAGCTCTTTAAAGAGAAGCAGGTGCAGCGTCACGCGGAAGCGAAAACCATTTCGGGCCCCGGCTCATGCTGCGCCACCGTCACGGGATTGATTATGGTCTATTCTTTGCTTGGTACCCTTTTGGGCGCCTCGAAGTGATTTCGTCGGCTGAATCGGGAGTATGAATAAGACCGGCGCTCAAAGGGTTTGTTATCGATGCCACAGCAACTACCCGCTCCACGTTGCTGGGGCGCTTGCTTCCGGAGCAGGAGGTCGGGAGTTCGAATCCTATCGGGCGTACCAAATAATCCCACCTTCATAAAATCCCTTTAGCGAGAGGTTTTTCGTTAGTATAGTAAACTGACACACACCGCTTTAGAGCAGATTCCATATGGACAGCTTTAGTCATAACGGGATACAAATCTGTATCGATTCATATCTCGCATAAATTTTTCAATCCAAAAAGTAATTGATCCCCAATATTTGAAATCTTTAGTTTGAAAGTTAAATTTATCTCGAACCTGGTATAATTAATAAGAAGACTATTCATGAAAAAACTGTTAGCTGTTATCGCAGTCTGTTTGTCTACTGGTATATTAACTGGTCAGCAGGTTTATTGGTCGATCTATGAACTTAATATTGATCGAAAGAACAGGACTGCCGTTGTTGATTTAATGGATGAATGGTTTTCCAGTGAGGATTATTCTTCGAAAGCAAACGTAGCTCTATATCAGATACATTTTAGTGGGGCTGATAAAGATGTAACACATGAACTTCATTTCTTTTCTGAAGATTTATCAGAAATGAATAAACTGTATTCTGGCGATTATAACCCTAAATTTGATTTGTTTTTAACCAAATTGAATCAGCTCTCTGAAGGGAAAGATGCTTTTACAGGAAAATCATTAGTCCGGGTAAATCCAAAGGAATCGAAAGATCATTCATTTGTAGCTGTTTGGCTCCTAGATGTTCAAGATGCTGATGTCTACGCATCGGCGTTTGAAAAAATGGTGAACAAAACTAAAAAACTCAGATCTGGTCATCATTTTTCATTTGGTGCAACATTGTTTGGGATAGAGCCAGGAGTGAGTCACTATGTTCTCCATACTTTTGAATCATACCAGGAGATGATGGAAACAATGGAAAAATATCACGAGAACAAAGATTTCCAAGAATTTGCAAAAACAATTTCACCCATTCGAACAATGGTTTACAACATCACAAGAAATTTAGTCAAAAAATGGTAATAAGACATTTTTCGAACTGATCTATTTCAATTAAATAGCCTCCTCTCGGGGGCATTTTTATTTACGGGCTCCTTGCAAACTTTACGGCAATTACTCATTTCGAGAAAACAGGAACTTAATAAAGAAAGAGGGTAGCTTAACCGCTACCCTCTTTCTCTTTGAAAAATTCTACTAACGACAAATAATTAGATTAAACAATAATATGACAGTTATATCGAGAAGAAACTTTATAAAGGGGTCAGCACTTATTCCTATGATTAGCCCTATGGCTGCAATTGCTCGGTTATCTAATGATAATAATTACAAAATTGATGAAACTAAAGCTTGGATTCTTAAAGCAAGAAATTCCATCCCCACGACAAAAGACGCATTTTTCCAAACTGCTGGTATTGGTCCTTCTCCAAAATCGGTAATGGAAGCGGTATCAGAAAAAATGCATTTTCAAAATGAAGGTCCCGTGAATCCGCAGATTACCGAAGTGATGAGCGTTATTGAACCTAACTTACGTAAACACCTAAGCGAAGCATTTGGTTCGCATGAAAATGAAGTTGCATTAACACACAGCACTTCTGAAGGCATAAATATTGCGTCTTGGTCTATCAATTGGGAAAAAGGTGATGAAGTCCTGATAACAAATCAAGAACACCCTGCCAATATAATCCCCTGGTATTCTCTCTCAACACGCTTTGGTGTAAAAATAAATCGTCTAAACTTTGCCACAGGGACAGATATCATAGATGAAATTCAAAAAAAGGTAAATAACAAAACAAGGATGGTTAGTATTCCCCATGTTTCCCGCAATAACGGAAGAACCCTAACACGAGAAGAATCCGAACAGATAGCAAATATTTTACGAAAAAGAAATGTACGCTATCACTTGGATGGAGCTCAAGGACCATTATGTGTCCCATTTAATTTTCACGAACTTGAATGCGATTACTATAGTGCATGTGGGCATAAGTGGATATTAGGGCCAAAGGGGACGGGGGCATTTTTCTGCAGAAAAGAAATTTTGGATTCAACTCGATTAACTTGGACGGGATCACATAGTCATTCTACTATGGACCAAAAGGGCAATTATGAGCTTATTCCTGAAGCAAGACGCTTTGAGTTTGGTACCCGAGGATTAGCTACGTTTGCAGGTTTTGATGAAGCATTAAATTGGAACGAATCAATTGGAATTAGTCGAATTTTAAAACGTATCGATGATTTAGTCATTTATGCAATTCAAAATTGGACAAACAGGGGCTTTAAAGTGATATCACCAACCTCAAAAAATCAAAGATCTGGTGTTTTTGTGATTCAACTCCCAAATGAGTCTAATGGATGGGAAATCTATAATTCTCTAAGAGTAAATGAATCAACTTTTACGTCACCTGTAGATGGACCAAATCATCTAAGAGTTGCTATTCACTTCTTTAATACTCAAAACGAAATAAAAAAAACTTTTGATATTATTGAAGGTTACTGCAAGAAATAATATCAATCACGGGCTGGTTTCGGAGATTCAAAAATGAAAAGCCTCTGGCTAAAATAAAGGAGGAAAATGATGTCAATATTAGAGAAAATAGGGAAAGCACTTGATTCGCGTGATGAAGCGGGTTTGAATGACTGTTTACATGATGATTGCAAATTTACATTGCATGCAGCCGGGAGAGTTCTATCCAAACCCGAGGTTGTCAGCTGGGGTATGAGTGGAGACGTAAAAAGAAAAAACGTCAGGATTCTTTTCGAAAATGAAGATGTTGGTGTAGAGCACGCTTTTGTATCGTTTGATGATGGAAATAAACAAGCAGTCTTGGCGTTTTATACCTATAAGGATGGGAAAATATACACGGTTGAGACTGGTGCATCAAATTTGCCAAAATAGATACATGAAAAAGCTCGCGTAAAGTAAAACCCCCGCATCTCTGCAGGGGTTTTATTGTAGCGGGGACAGGATTTGAAC
>DKAH01000007.1:603-56596 GCA_002448795.1 Fidelibacterota bacterium UBA6931 | reverse complement strand
CCAGACTGCTCCACCCCGCGCTATCATAATTTACCAAATAACCACTCTGCCGAGCAATTGGAATTCACCAGATTATGATCGCTTAAACTGAAGCCGCAAGGGTGTACCGCTAAGGTTGAGTCCCTGCCTGAACTGATTCTCCAGATAGTTCCGATAGGAGACCGGAATCAGATCAGGAAAGTTACAAAAGAGGGTGATCCGTGGCGGGGAAACACCTGTCTGTGTCCCATACTTGAGACGAATATGTTTTCCCTTCACCGCCTGAGGTGAATTCTGATCAGTAGCACTTTTCAAAACTGCATTGATGCGCGATGTGGTATGATTGGCAGACCAGATATCAAATACTTTTTGACATTCCCCCATAAGCGATGAGATACGCTGTTTTGTCAGCGCCGAGACAAAGAGGATGGGGTAATCCCGCAGCGCCGGCAAGCGGTGCCTGATCTCCTCCGCCGTTTCATTGAGTGTATGGGTCTCTTTTTTAATTAGATCCCATTTATTCACCACGATCACAAGGCCCTTCCCTGCGCTAATCACCTGCTCTACAATCTGCTGATCCTGCTTGCGGAACCCTTCTTCGGCGTCGGTGACGACCGCCACCACTTGGGACTGTTCCAGGGCCCGCTGCGTCCGGATTGTAGAGTAAAATTCAACATCTTCGCTAATCTTGGATTTCTTTCGAAGACCGGCAGTATCCACCAGGATGAACCGTTTTCCGTGATACCGTAGTTCAGTGTCAATGGCGTCCCGAGTAGTACCGGGGATTTCAGTAACGATCGATTTCTCCCGCCCCAGCAGCCGATTGGTGATTGACGATTTTCCAACATTGGGGCACCCCACAATGGCGACCCGAATCCCATCCTCTTCATCCTGCTGGCTCGGTATCTGCCCCAACTGTTGCACCACTTCATCAAGGAGATCGCCAATCTTTCGTCCACCCAGCGCTGAAACGGAGAGAACCGTCTCCATCCCGAGGCGGAAGAAGTCGGCGGTGAGGGCTTCCATGTCGTTATTGTCAATCTTGTTCACCAGAACGATGACCAGCTTCTCTGATTGCCTTACCAGCCCCGCCATCACCTCATCAGTAGCGACGACGCCGTCCTTGCCGTCTACAACAAACAGGACAAGGGACGCCTCGGCGATGGCGTATTCGACCTGCTCACGAACGGCTGTATCGATAACGTCTGCCTCTTCGGGAATGTATCCGCCCGTGTCCACCAGCGTGAACTGCTTCCCGGCCCAATCCACCTTTTCGTAAATCCGGTCACGGGTAATTCCCTCCTGTTCGTCAACGATGGCGTGCCTTCGCTGAACGAGACGATTAAAGAGCGTCGATTTCCCAACGTTGGGTCGGCCGACGATGGCAACTGTAGGTAAGCGGGACATGATTTAATCGAGTCAGAAAGGCAAAACTGCTAAGAAGAGTCACTAATTGGAGCGCCCGATGGGAATCGAACCCACATGACGAGCTTGGGAAGCTCGGATGTTACCATTACATCACGGGCGCGAACGCGATTCGAATTTAGCCGAACGATTTTGAAAAAAAATGAAAAATGAGTCAAAAACCTCGCCTTTCCGCTTGCCACAAATTGAACCTCAAACTATATTCGATCTGCGACTCGCGGGGCATTCCAGTCCGGTTCTCGATCCGGAGGGATCCTAAGTCATAAACCACATAGCTTGGAGTAGCTGATGGCTGAAACAGTACAGTATGAATTTCCTGTTTCCAGCTCCAAGGAGAAATCCTCGAGCACGATCCCTGATAATCAGGAACTGGAGAATAAGGGCGCGGTAGAAGGTCCCGAAACAGACCTTCCTGAAGTTCTGGGCGAAAAGACACCTGCCCGATTTACTATCGACAAATATTATAAAGATGACGATCTCGGCAAGGAGATCATCAAAAACAAGTACCTGGCGCCGTGGGAAACCAACCCCTATGATATGTGGAAGCGGATCGCCAAGGCGATGGCATCGGTGGAGAAAGATGTCGATATCTGGTACAAGCGTTTCTTTTCCATTCTCGAAGATTTCCGTTTCGTACCCGGCGGTAGGATCATGCACGGTGCCGGGCGGGATGACATCACTACCACCCTCAACAACTGTTATGTTGTCGGCATCAAGGATGACTCCATCAAGTCCATTTACAACACGATCCAAGACGAGGCGATCACCTACAAGTACGGCGGAGGATGTGGTCACGATCTTTCGATACTGCGTCCCAGCGGCTCCGCCATCGGTGGAACCGGCGGCGAATCATGCGGGCCTGTCGGCTTTATGAACCTGTTCAGCGAAAATACCAACACCATCGCCCAGCACGGACGGCGCGGCGCCAATATGCAAACCATCCGGGTGGACCATCCAGACGTGAGGAACTTTGTCGGCATCAAGCGGAACGATGTGGACATGGTAAAATATTCCAATATATCTGTTCTGCTGACCCACGCCTTTATGAAAGCGGTGGAAGATGGTACCACCTTTGATCTCACCTGGGGTGGAAAAGTATACGACACCATTGACGCCTGTGAACTCTGGGGAGAAATTGTCGCCGCCGCCCATACAAGTGCTGAACCGGGCATCATCTTCTGGGAAACAATGCAGGACTACCACAACGCGGAATACTGCTCACCCCTCGTATCTACCAACCCCTGCGGCGAGCAACCGCTCCCGGACGGCGGCTGTTGCAACCTCGGCTCGCTCAACCTTGACCGATTTGTTGATGAGAATGGTCATTTCATGACTGACACTTTCCGTGATACGGTTGCCATTGCCACCCGTTTTATGGATAACGTCGTTGAGTACAACGTGGATCGTCACGCCCTTAATATTCAAAAAGAAAACGCCATGAACGACCGTCGTGTCGGCCTGGGACTGCTGGGCCTTGGCGACATGTTCATTCGAATGGGAATATCCTACGATAGCGATAAGGCACTTGAAGTGGCTGATGAGATTTGTTCACTTATGCGCGATACCGCCTACGAAACGTCGGTGGACCTTGCCCAGGAAAAGGGTGCCTTTCCCAACTACCAGTGGGACGGATTTTCCAAGAGTAAATTTGTAGAAGAATTAAACGATGAGTTGAAACAGTCTATAGAGAATAACGGTATTAGGAACGCGACCCTCTTGACCGTTCCGCCAACGGGTAGCGGTGCCATTGTCGCCCGTGTTACTTCAGGAATTGAGCCTGTTTTTCAAACCTCCTACTTCCGTAGGGTGAAACAGAATGAAGGATACGGCAATACCTTTAAGGAATTCAAAGTGTATCATCCCACCGTACACCAAATCTTTGGGGATGATGAGAATCTACCCGATTATGTTGTCACAGCCCACGACATTGATCCCTACTTCAGAGTAAAAATGCAGGGCGTTATCCAGAAGTACATCGACACCTCCATTAGTTCCACCGTTAACCTCCCCGCTGACACTGACAAAGAAACAGTTGCAGACATTTACATGACAGCCTATAAAGCGGGCCTTAAGGGGATTACAGTCTACCGGGAAAGTTCCAGAGAAGGGATCCTTATTTCAGAAAATCAAAAGGCGAAGGATAGTGGCGGAGAGGCACCGGAGACCGATGCCGTCAACGCTGGAGCCACGAGAACTTCCGCCCGTCGTCGGGTCGGCGAACTTCGCCCACGAGTCAGACCGGGCGAAACAAGGGGCGTCACCAAGAGGATTCGCACAGGAGAGGGGTCACTTTATATTACCATAAATGAGGATGAGAAGGGGCTCTGTGAAGTGTTTACCACCATTGGAAAAGCGGGAGGTAATGCAGCCGCTCAGTCCGAAGCCATCAGCCGCCTGATTTCCTTGGCCCTCCGTTCAGGGATCGATGCCGTGGATGTGGTAAAACAGTTAAAGGGAATCAGCGGTCCCAACCCCACCTGGGAGAACGGGCAGCTCATTCTCTCCACACCGGACGCCATTGGTAAGGCGTTGGAATCATACCTTTACGAACGACCGGTGGAAGCAGAAGACACACCTGAGCAGGTGACGAAGACCCGCTTCACAATGATCGAAGGGCCGCAAAAACCAGAAACAGCCAACTATAATCCCCGGACAATGACCACATGCCCAGATTGCGGAAGCGATATCTTTCACGAAAACGGCTGTGTTACCTGTCCCAGTTGCGGCTTTTCAAAATGTGAGTAACTCAAAACACTAATCGGAAATCCTAATCAACCCCCGCTGAGCCGGGGGTTGATTTTATAAATGATCCTGACATCTGACTTCCCCCTTGACCTGCGTCTTACCGTAACAAGTGGGCAGCTTTTCCACTGGTCAGAAGAGAAGGGGAAATTCAAGATTCTGCAGGATAAAACAGTTTTTCTTGTGAGGCAGACGAGCTCGACGCAGATCAAGATTAAACAGACCGGAAGAGAGGTAAACCGAAACGAGATCATAAAAGTGCTCGGCCTCATCCCTCATCGGCCGGAGGCGATGAAGCGGCTCGAAGTTGACCCTCTCTTCTCTCCTTTTGCCCTGGCCTACAGAGGACTCACCATTATGAGGCAGCACCCATACGAATGCCTTATCTCGTTCATGGCCTCTGCCGTGTCGAACATTCCTCGCATTATGCAAAACCTTCGAGACCTTCGCACGCAATCTGGAACTCCCATCACCGGAACGCAAGAAAAATCCTTTCCCCTTCCGGAGCAGATTATTGAAATGGGCGAATCAGGCTTGAGACAAATCGGCCTTGGCTACCGGGCCCGCTTCATTTTCGAAACCTGCACTAAGATAAAAAAAGGAGGCGTTCAGCTCGATCACTGGACGAATAAAAGCACTCCCGAACTGACTGAGGCGCTCACCGGTTTCCCAGGAGTGGGGAAAAAAATCGCCGAATGTACGGCCCTCTTCGGCTTTGGAAGATGGGACGCCTTCCCTGTAGACGTCTGGGTGAAGCGGGCTCTTCTGACACTTGATCCCAAGCTCAATGGAATGAGCGCCGATGATCTTTGCCAATGGGGAAAGGAAAGGTGGGGTTCAAATGCGGGACTGGCTCAACAGATTCTGTTCTGTGCCGCAAGGGACGGTGAAATCCCCTGCTAAAAAAGGGTTACTGCTCTAGCAGTTCCTTTTCCTTAGCTTCCAGCAGTTGACCGATTTCTTCAATCTTCTTATCGGTCAGCTTCTGGACTTCCTCATGAGCGTAGCTGCCCTCATCCTCAGAAAGTTCGTGATTCTTCTCCATCTCCTTCAGGCGATTGTTTATATCCTTTCGAACATTCCGAATGGCAACACGTCCGTCTTCCACCAAGTGGTGGATATGTTTCACCAATTCATGACGACGCTCTTCCGTCAGAGCAGGGATAGGAATCCTGATTACATTACCATCATTGCTGGGGTTGAGACCGAGGTCAGCGCTCTGGATCTCCTTTTCAATATCGTGAATGACAGTCTTATCAAAAGGCTGGACCACCAATAGCCGCGCCTCCTGCGCAGTTATAGTGGCCAGTGTATTGAGGGGTGCCGGTGAGCCATAATATGAAACCTTTACGCTTTCCAGGAGCGCAGGAGATGCTCGGCCTGTCCGAATCTGGGCAAGTTCATTCCGGCAGTGTTCCACCGCCGAAGTCATTCGACTTTCCGCATCTTGAGTCAAAGGTTCAATTCTTTTCATCTTCCACCTATTGTTGTACCGATTTGTTCCCCGCCAAGAATCCTGACCAGATTACCCGCCTCATTGACATTGAAAACCAGAATGGGCAGACTATTCTCCCTAGCCATGGACACAGCTGTTATATCCATCACCTTGAGATCATCTGAGATCACTTCCTTGTAGGAGATTGATTTAAATCTTTTGGCATCATCATACTTCATCGGATCTTTATCATAGACGCCGTCCACCTTTGTCCCCTTGATGACCGCGGCAGCTTCAATCTCTGTGGCTCTCAGAACGGCGGCTGTATCAGTACTAAAATAAGGATTTCCTGTCCCGCCCGCAAGGATCACCACTCTCCCCTTCTCAAGATGGCGAACGGCCCGGCGGCGAATGTACTGTTCCGCAAGCTGCGAAATCGAAATCGCGGTGAGGGTTCGTGTTTCACAGCCCTCTTTTTCCAGCGCGTCCTGTAGAGTTATCGCATTAATGATAGTAGCGAGCATTCCGAGGTAATCGGCTGAGACCCGGTCCATCCCCTGAACCTCCGCTAACTCACCCCGAATAATATTGCCGCCACCAATGACAACTCCCACCTCTACACCGAGGTCACAGGTAGATTTCACCTCCTCAGCAAGCATTTTCGCCTTGGCGGGGTCAACCCCGTATCCCCTTTCGCCAGCTAGGATTTCTCCACTCAGTTTGAGCAGAATCCTCCCATAAACTGGTTTAGGCATTAAGTTAGGTAGTGTTAGTCGGCTTGACCGTTTGAGGAGAGTGCTTCTCCCACCTCATAGCGGGAGAAACGAGCAATGGAAATATTCTCACCAAGGGTGGCGATGGTTTCCGTCAGGATGTCCTGAACTGATTTATCACCGTCTTTGATGAAAGGCTGCTCAAGGAGGCAGCTTTCCTGGAAGAATTTTTCCAACCTTCCATCAACAATTTTTTTAATGATATTTTCAGGCTTTCCCGATTCCTTTGCCTGCTCGGAAAAAATCTCTTTTTCTTTCTCAACCACACTGCTCTCCATAGCGTCCCGAGTAACCGCCAAAGGATTGGTAGCGGCGATCTGCATAGCCACATCCTTGACAAATCCCTGAAAGCCGTTAGTTTTGGCGACAAAATCAGTTTCGCAGTTGACCTCCACCAGAACACCAATCCTGTTCCCGGGATGGATATAGGAGAGGACCACCCCCTGGTCAGCCTTTCGTCCGGCTTTTTTTTCCGCTTTGGCTATCCCCTTCTTCCTGAGGAAATCGATGGCCTGCTCAACGTTTCCATCACACTCCAGCAGCGCCTCTTTACAATCCATGATTCCGGCACCGGTTCGTACTCTCAAATCTTTCACAACTTGAGCATCAATCGTCATCATTTGACTCGTTTTTCTCCTCTTCCTCGGCGGAATCGGCATCAGGCTCTTCCACCACGATGGCTTCTTCTGTCTCACCATTCGTCGTTAGTGTTGCCTCTTCTGTTTCTTCTGTTTCTACTGTTTCTACTGTTTCTACTGCTTCTTCAGCTTCGCCGTCTTGAGCAGCGGCCGGTTCGGCGCCTGTGGGGTATGCCATAGAACGTGATTCACAGATTGACCGTGCGATCTCTCCCACTATCAACTTGATAGACCTGATTGAATCATCGTTTGCGGGAATGGGGTGATCGATCAGATCGGGATCCGTATTGGTATCGATGAGAGCAACCACGGGAATCTCCAACCGCCGGGCTTCACTGACGGCGATGGACTCATTCCTCGCATCGACCACAAAAACAGCATTTGGGAGCCGCTTCATATCTTTGATACCGCGATGCAGGTCTTGAAGACGGATCATCTCTCTCTCCAGAGAGAGCATCTCTTTCTTCGTAGCATTTTCATATAGGGGGCTTGATTCTTTCTCTAGGAATTGGAGTCGCTTAATGCTTTTCCGTATGGTGGAGAAGTTGGTCAGCGTGCCGCCGAGCCATCGTTCCACCACATAAAACATCCCGCACTTATCGGCCTCCTGCTGAATTATGTCTTTGGCATTTTTCTTTGTCCCCACAAAAAGAATCTCTCCCCCTTCTTCCACAATCCCCGATAGAAATTCAATGGCGTTGGTAAGACCCTTCAAAGTCTCCTCAAGATTGATGATGTGAATGCCGTTCCGCTCCATCAAGATATAAGGACTGTAGTTGGGGTGCCACCGGCGAGTAAGATGACCAAAGTGTGCGCCAGTACTCAGGAGATTCTCAAAAGTAACTTCCAAATGAGGTTTCCTATCGCTTTGAGAACTGGAACGCCCGGCGAGCACCTCGAAGTCCATACTTCTTTCGCTCTTTCTCACGGGCATCACGGGTGAGTAGTCCCGCCTTTTTTAAGGCAGGTTTAAAATCTTCGTTGGCGTTTACAAGAGCACGGGAGATCCCGTGCCGGATCGCTCCCGCCTGTCCTGTTGGACCGCCACCTCTGACAATGGCTGAAACAGCGTAACCACTGCTATCAATAACGTCAAAAGGTTTTTCCACAATTTTCTGATCCACAGTTCGGCCGAAGTATTCCTTGTAATCTCTGCCGTTGACGCTCATATCGCCCTTTCCAGGGATAACTCGAACGCGGGCCACCGCAGTCTTCCGTCTTCCGGTTCGGGCAAACACTATATCGCTTTTGGGCGCCATTAATTAGAAATCCATCACTTTCGGCTGCTGGGCAGAGTGAGGATGATCTGGTCCACTGTAAACTTTAAGATTACTGAAAATTTTGCGGCCGAGACGATTATGAGGGAGCATTCCTTTCACAGCGTTCTCTACAATCCGCTCCGGATGGAGTCTTCGGATAGTATATAGGTCTACCTCCTTGGCTCCTCCGGGATAGCCGCTGTGAGAGAAATAGGTCTTCTGCATCTCCTTCTTACCGGAGACACGAACCTTCTCAGCGTTGATCACCACAACAAAGTCGCCCATATCCATATGGGGTGTGTAAGTCGGCTTATGCTTCCCCTTCAGGACTTGTGCCACGCCCGACGCAAGACGTCCAAGCGTTTTGTTCTCGGCGTCGGCGATATACCAGTCCTTCTGGATCTCGCCCGCTTTCATCGAATATGTTTTCGCTCTTTTTGCCATTTTGTATAGCAAACTAAATTAGCCAAGAAACAACGCAGCCAGCAAGGAGTTTTACCTAAACTTACCGTCGGACCATAATGAAGGAATATTAGTGTGGATGCCTACTGCTTGAAGAGCCATCCAGCGGAGATGGTCGCTTTCACCCTACCTTTGAGATTCTGACCAATGAAGGGGCTGTTTCTCGATTTGGAATAGAGATGTTCTTGAAAGAATATCCACTCCTCATCGGGATCAAGGATGGTAATCTCAGCTTCTCTGCCATTGTCAAAGAGGTTTCCTTCAAACCCCATGGCAAGTCTCGGGTTTAGTGTCATGGTTGTAATCACCTGTTCCAGTTCCATTCCCGCTTCTCCAAGTACTTTCCAAACGGCACCAAAAGCGCTCTCCAGTCCGATAATGCCACATGGTGCCCAGTCAAAAGGCATCTCCTTCTCCTCGATGGTATGCGGAGCGTGATCGGTGGCAATAATGTCGATGGTGCCGTCCTTTACCGCATCCATGAGAACCTGCCGATCTTCCCTCGAGCGGATGGGTGGGGCCACCTTGCAATTGGTATCATAGGCGTGGAGACTCCCATCAGTGAAAAAGAGGTGATGTGGCGTCACTTCCGCCGTTACATTGAGTCCCCCCTCTTTGGCGGCTCTAATCCATTCCACTGACTTTGCCGAGCTTACATGCGGTATATGGAGCCGACCGCCGGTCATGGCGGTTAGTTCAAGGTCTCGGTTCACCATAATCGACTCACTGACGTCAGGAATCCCGGCAAGACCAAGCCGGGTGGACCAGGTGCCTTCATGCATCTGGCCGTTAAGTTTAAGAGTCAAATCTTCGGCATGATTGATTACCGGCACCCCCAACGGTATTGTATACTCAAGCACTTGCCTCATCAGTCCGCTGTCCATGACGGGAATGCCGTCGTCGGAAAAAGCCACAGCCCCTTCTCCCGTCATAGCGCCCAGCTCCGTTAATTCCTTCCCGAGCTGCCCGGAAGAGATAGCGCCAATTGGGTGAATCTTTACAGGAAGTCCACTCCCCTTCTCGACAATAAAGCGGATCGATTGCGGCGTATCCAGAGGAGGGTCGGTATTGGGCATAACGCAAACTTCTGTAAAACCTCCAGCAAGCGCTGCATTAGCGCCGGATGCAAGGGTCTCCTTATCTTCTCTCCCCGGCTCACGGAAATGAACATGAAGATCGCAGAAGCCGTGAGTCACAACCTTCCCGTTGGCATCATAGGTTTCAGCCTCCGGCGCCGATATTCTCTTGCCGATTTTATCAATCCGTCCGTTCTTCAACAGAATTGAGCCGGGGGACCGCTTACCGTTAGCGGGATCAATAATATCTCCGTTCTTAATCAGGAACAGTTTGGGAAGTGCCTTCCCTTTCATGACGCTTTCGGCTGATCTCCAAGCAAAAGATAGAGAACGGCCATACGGACGGCCACACCGTTCAGTACCTGATTAAGAATAATTGCATTCTCACTGTCAGCCACATCACTGTCAATTTCGACCCCTCTGTTAATGGGACCAGGATGCATAATAGTAATCGGTTCTTTCAAACGCTCAACCCGTTCGTGGGTGATACCGAAAAGATCCCGGTACTCCCTCACAGATGGTATGTAACTGACCCCTTGCCGCTCACGCTGAATCCTCAACACATTAACAGCATCAGACCAGGCCAAAACTTCATCGATATCATAACTCATCGAGACCCCGAGATTTTCGATATTCACAGGCATCAAGTTTGGCGGACCGCAAAGCATCACTTCAGCGCCCATGGTCAACAGGCCGTGAATGTTCGATCTTGCCACCCGGCTGTGCTTGATGTCACCTACAAGAGCAACCTTGAGACCCTCCAGATTTCCCTTCACCTCAAGCAAGCTCATCATGTCCAGTAGTCCCTGAGTAGGATGTTCATGTGTGCCGTCTCCGGCGTTGACGACAACGGAGTTAACATAATTGATAAGATGCACATGAGCCCCGGGAACAGGGTGCCGCATGACAATACAGTCGATTTTCATTGCTTCGATATTCCTCGCTGTATCCTTGAAACTCTCACCCTTTTTTAGGCTGCTTCGACCTGCTGAAAAGTTCACCGTGTCGGCAGAGAGCCGCTTCTGCGCAAGTTCAAATGAGATTCTGGTCCGCGTTGAATCCTCAAAGAACAGGTTGACAACCGTCTTCCCCTGAAGTGTCGGTACCTTCTTGATCGGTCGATCTAGGACTTCTCTGAAGGAGGAGGCGTGCTGGAGGATTAATTCAATATCCTCCTTTGGTGTTTCGGCGAGACCAAGAAGATGTTTATCTCTCAAAAACCCCATCCGTTCAAATCTCAATGCGCATTATTACCGGATTGCTAGACATAGTTCACCAGGTAGACAGCATCTTCATTATCAACTTCAGACAGCCTTACCAACACATGTTCCGTGTTAGAGGTTGGAATATTTTTCCCGACAAAATCGGCCTTGATAGGCATATCCCTGTGCCCCCGGTCTACAAGGACGGCTAACGCCACCGAAGCTGGCCGGCCAAAATCCATGATTTCGTTCATCGCCGCTCGAATCGTACGGCCGGTAAACAGAACATCGTCCACGAGAAGCACTATCTTCCCGTCAAGGGAGAATGAGATATCGGTCCCTTTTATCTGCGGTTGTATGAGCCGCTCCCGAAAATCATCCCTATAAAAAGTGACATCAAGGAAGCCGGTTGGAACTTTTATGCCTGAAATCTTTTCGAGCGCTTTGGCAAGATGCAATGCGATGAACTCTCCCCTCGTCCGTATGCCAATGAGTACCAACTCCTCGATGGAGAGGCCCTCGGTCACTTCGTGAGCCACCCTTGTGATAGATCGGCCGATATCCTCTTTACCGAGAAGCTTTTTTCTCTTATTAGCCATCATTACCTCAAACAAAAAATCCTCCCGTGAAAGGAGGATTCCCGTTGCGCGTCCTTACCTCCTCTCAGGGACGGTTTAAAGGACAGCTAAATCTATAGCTGTTTCAGTATACAATCAAAACTGATTTAGAGCATCTTGAATGGCATCGACCACCTTTTCCATTGACATCTCGTCCACATGAAGGGTGGTATCCGTCTCTTCCTTGTCGAACCACTTCAACTGTTTTCGTGCGTATTGCCGTGTTTCAATCTTGATTCTGTCCACTGCCTCCTTGAGATCGATTTCCCCTTTAAGGTGACGCAGGAGGTCTCTATAGCCGAGGCTGTCCATGGGATGGGCTTGATCTGTAAAACCGAGGTCGAGCAGGGTTTGTACTTCATCCACCCATCCAGTCTGGATCATTTTCTCTGTCCTGCTGTTGATGCGGGGGATCAACGCCTCAAGTTTCGCCTTAAGATAGACGGTCAAAAAACGGTCGTTCCCTCCCTTTTTCTTTTGAGACAGAAAATGCTCCGTGGGAGGTTTGCCTGTAATCTCATACACCTCCAGCGCCCGGATGAGCCGCTTTTGGTTGTTTGGATGGACAATTTCCGCATAGTCGGGATCAATAACTCGAAGTTGACCGAGCAACACATCTGCCCCTTCCTTTTGTAGGCGCTGGCGCAGCACCGCCCGTACTTCCAGATCGCTTGAGGAATCCTCAAAGAGCCCTCTGGTCAGAGCTCGAAAGTAAAGGCCGCTCCCACCGCAGACGATGGGGAGTTTTCCTCGAGTTAAAACCTTGTTGATGACCTCTTCGACTAACTCGGCATATTCACCGGCTGAGATCAGTTCTGAAGGGTCACGAATCCCAATGAGATGGTGAGGTACTCCCTTCTGTTCTTCTTCATTCAGCTGGGCTGTCCCGACGACCATTTGGCGATAAATCTGACGCGAATCGAGACCTATCACTTCACCTTTCATTCGAAGAGCCAGTTCTACAGCAACACCGCTTTTTCCCACGGCGGTGGAACCGACAATAATGACAACTTTTTTAAAAGGAGGTTTAGGAGCGCTCAAAGCGCCGGTCGAGTTCATCGAGAGAAAGGTTAGCCATGATCGGTCTTCCGTGGGGGCAGTAGTAGGGATGCTTGGTAGCGAATAGTCGATCGATGAGTGACTGCATCTCTTCCTGGGTCAATGGGTCGCCTGCCTTCACCGCCGCCTTACAGGCGTAGGATGCAGCAACTGCTTCCATGAAAGATGGTTGAGCTTCCTGTTGATTTCTGTAAGTGTCGATGATTTCAGTCAGAACTTCCTTTTCACTTCCCCACCCGAGATCGAATGGAACACCTTCGATCATGACGGTCTGCTTTCCGAACTCCTTCATTCGAAAGCCGATTTTGTACAGATAGGGGATTAGCTCGAGCAGTGTAGAAAAATCTTCGGCCGGAAGCTCAACCACCTCCGGGAACAGAAGTGTCTGACTCGGCAAAGTACTCCCTTCCATGGCATCCATCGCCTGCTCGAAAAGAACCCGTTCATGAGCTACATGCTGGTCAATAACCACCAATCCACTTTTGATTTCCGAGATAATATACTTGGTGTGAATCTGCCAAATGTTGCCGAGATTAACGTCTGTCTCCTCCTCATGACTTGCACCCAGTGACTTGACATATGATTTGGCCCGTTCCACGGATTGGCGGGAAACAGTATCGGACGACGAAGGTGACGAAAGCGTAAGAGTCTCCTGGCTCCCACCGACAATGGGCCCCTCTGATGGGACAAGAAAATCTGGTATGGAAGCGATAACATCCTCCAATGCCGTCGAAACGGCTATCTTGAGAGTATGATAAATTCGCCATTCATCTCTGAAACGGACTTCGGTCTTCATGGGGTGGACATTGACATCTACCGAATCGAAGGGCATATGGAGATTGAGCACAAAGAAAGGGAACTCGCCACGGGAAACCAGTGATTGGTAGGCAGAATAGACAGCCGAATTGAGGAGGCGATTGACGATATACCGCTCATTGAGAAAGAGGTTCTGTTGCCCCCGTCTCTTGCGGACAAGATTCAGGTTCCCCACATAGCCTGTAATCACAAATGGCTCGGCTTGATGATTAACCTCAAGCAGATTTTCCCTGTAAGTCGGATCAAAGACAGCGGCGATTCGATCCTTGAGATTGGCGGGAGTCAGTTTCATCACTTCCCTGTCATCATCGATGAGAGTGAAGCTCACATCGGGGCGACAGAGGGCGAATCTTCTTACCATTCTGACGATATGTCTCAGTTCAGTCTTAGCACTTTTGAGGAATTTTCTACGAGCGGGAATGGAAAAGAAGAGATCGCTCACTGAGATTGCTGTTCCGCCTGAGAAAGGCCCCGGCTCTGGATCTGTCACTTTGCCGTCCGCCAGTGAAATCTCATAGCCGCTGTCACCTCCGTTCACCAACGACTGGGCCTTGACACGGGCCACTGAGGCGATACTCGCCAGTGCTTCACCTCGAAAACCGAGGGTGTCAATGGCGAAAAGATCATCAACCGTTCCGATCTTCGACGTGGAGTGACGGGAAAAAGCGAGGACGAGGTCCTCCTTGCTTAGGCCACCGCCGTTGTCTATCACCTGAATGGAGCTGTTTCCGCCACCTCGCACAATCACTTCGATCGCGTTTGCCCCGGAATCAATACTGTTTTCGATGAGCTCCTTAACAACCGAAGCTGGTCGTTCCACCACTTCCCCGGCGGCAATTTTATTTTTCAGGTCGTCTGGCAGAATGTTGATCTTACCCATCTTAAGACATCACCTTTTGACTGTCGGTGGATATTTTACTGTAAAGGTTCTCTCCTTTTTTCATCAGGCTATCGGCACTCTTCTTAATCTCACTGCAAAAATCTGCATCATGGATCCCATCAAGATTTATGAGTACGTTCAACCGGGCGCCCCTCAACCCTGCCCGGGCCGCTTCAGCCGCAACTGCCGCATCACTGACGGAATTGGGATTCCCCTTATTAACAGCTATATGGGAAAGCTCCATCGCCTCAAAACAGAGTCGGCAAACTTCCATAGGGATCTGAGTCGCTTCCTTTGTAGCAGTTTGGATCGCCTCGTTACGCGCATGCTTCTCTTTATCAGTCCGCTTTTTCATTCGGAATGCGGCCATGACGTTGTTGAATGCGGTGGTGTCCTCATCCACGAGAGAGGCAAGCCGATACTTTAAGTGCTGGGCCCGACCACCCATTTCTTCCATCTCTCCCTTTACGTCCTCCATCCCTTTTTTCGAGTGAGTCAGGGCTGCCACCATACTGACTAACGCCGAACCCAAAGCACCCATAAGGGCTGAGACAGAACCGCCGCCGGGGGCCGGCGAATCAACGGATAATTCATTAGTGAAATCAGCTACTGATTTCGAGACAAGTTCTCCTTTCTGTTCAAGACAGTATTCAACGATCCTTTCTTCAGGATTGAAGGGTGAAACATCGTTTAGGCCAAGAGATTGCACGGCGACATGGACGAGCTCCTCATCTGGCACACCGGTTGTCTTCCCTTGTGAAGTAAGGTAATGTCTCCCCGCCAATAGCATCGCCTCCAACGGAACAAGTCCTACCAGCTCACTCCCTGTTACTCTTAATCCCCGCTTTCGGGCCCCTTCCCGAACCGCCTCAAAGGCAGCATGAGGCGGCGTAACTGTGTAATCAGTAAGATTGATCGACACCTGAGCTTTTCCGTATTCTTCGATCTCCCACCCCACAGCCTTACACGCTTTCAGAAGTCCCGGAACTTTGACAGCCTTACCATCTTCATCCCGGATAATTTTCCCCTCTGAATCACGTTTAGCCCTTCCCGCCTCCCGAATATCCAGAGCAATGTCAGTGGCAAGTTTCCGGTCACGACTGTTGAGGTTAACGTTGTAAGCGATAAGAAACTGACGGGAGCCGATGGCGGTTGCACCGCTCTTTGCATTGAATTCGGGTTTTCCGAAATCGGGTTTCCAGTCGGGATCTTTCAGCTTTTCCGGCAATCCTTCATACTCTCCGACTCTGACGGCAGCGAGATTTGTCCTCTCGGGAGTCGACGCCGCATTTTCATAGAGATAGATAGGAATGGAGAGCTCTTCTGCCACGCGCTTCCCGACGGATTTTGCCATAGCCGCACAGTCATCCATAGTAACACCTCGGACGGGGACGAAAGGGCAAACGTCGGTGGCGCCCATTCGAGCATGCTCACCGGAATGATTTCGCATATCGATCAAATCAGCCGCTTTAAGAATTCCCTGAAACGCAGCCTCCGCCACCGCTTCCGGTGATCCAACAAACGTCACCACCGTTCGGTTTGTCGCTTGACCAGGATCGACATCAAGAAGAGCAACACCCTCTACCGCAGAAATTGCGGAGCAGATGGCGTCAATAATTCGTCTGTCTCGACCTTCGCTGAAGTTCGGTACACACTCTACAATTTTGGTCATTTCAGACTGCTACTCCCTGCAAATAGTAGAAAAGAAACAGCACGATGACCGCAAGTGCAAGCAGTTTGATGAATGTGCTTCTTTTCGGACGATAATCGAAAATTCGTCTGAAGTGAACTTCGCGATCCATCACATAAGACCAAAGGTAAACAGGCTCGAAAAAAAACGGACAAAAGGGCCGATGAAGATCCAGAAGAGGGAGACTCCCGTCATAAGTCCGAACAGAATGATTGACATGAGAACCCAAGGCCCATACCGCTCCATTTCGATGGCAATATGTTCATGCTTGTATGGAAGGAGTCCTCTGAGAATTTTGGATCCATCCAACGGCGGGATCGGCAGCATATTAAACACCGCAAGAGCAAGATTGATCTGAAGACTGTAAACCAACATATTCCCAAATAGGGCGGTACTTGAATCGAACATAAGATTTGAAGAGGCAAAGCCGATGATAAGCAGTCCTGAAACGAAGGCGAGAATCATGTTCGCCACGGGCCCTGCGAGAGCCACCCACAGCATCTGCCGCTTGGGGTCGGAGAAATAGCGAGGATCCACAGGCACCGGTTTGGCCCACCCAAAATGGACAAGAAAAAGCATCAGTGTGCCGATGGGATCCAAGTGAACAAGAGGATTTAGGCTCAGCCGCCCCAACATCTTAGCTGTAGGATCGCCGAATTTCAGCGCCATCCAACCGTGAGCATACTCGTGAAAGGTAATCGCCAGAAGAATCGGCGGTGCCAGTAGAAGAAAGGTCTCTACCATCGAGGGTGGTATTCTTTGTGGACTTCTTTAAGGTATGTCCTGTCGAGATGGGTGTAAATCTGTGTGGTTGAAATATTTGAGTGTCCAAGCATCTGCTGCACCGCCCGCAGGTCAGCACCCCCTTCAAGGAGATGAGTGGCAAATGAGTGGCGCAACGTATGGGGCGACACCGACTTCGTCTGACCGGCCTTCGATGCGACCTGTTTTAGAATCATCCATACTCCCTTCCGACTGATCGCATCGCCCCTGTAATTGAGAAAGATTCTATCCGTTGTTTTTCCCTTTTTCATAAGCTGTTGTCTCGATTTATTAATGTAATACTCTAACCATTTTATCGCCTCGCGTCCCAATGGTACAATTCGCTCTTTCGACCCCTTACCGGTCACTCGCAGCCAGCCATTCCCATCCATGACATCGAAAACAGAAAGGACAGTCATCTCCGAGACTCTCAGCCCTGCCGAATAAAGCAGTTCAAGCATGGTTCTGTTCCGAACGCCCGCCGCTGTGGAAGTATCAATAGCTGACAGCAATGTCTCAATCTCTTCCACCGTCAGGACTTCAGGAAGATGTTTCGGAAGTTTTGGCATGTCTACTAGTTCTGACGGATTATTAACCGCTTTCCCTTCTTCTACCAAATAGGCATGGAATGCCCTGATAACCGACACTGTTCTACGGATGCTGGAAGGCTGTAGATGGGCGTCACTTAAATCTCTTATATAAGCTTGGATATCCGCGGTCTGAATCTGGTCTGGATCAGCCATCTCAGAAAAGCACTCAGCATATCTTGATATATCGCGGCGGTAAGCGTCTACCGAATTCGCGGCGAGGTTCTTTTCTGTCCGGAGATACATGATAAACGGATTAATAAATAGTTGCGTCGCTACTCCTCCGATTCAAACGCTTTCTCCACCAGTTCACAAAATATATGCCCGGCGGTGATGTGTCCTTCCTGAATTCGCTGTGTATCATCGGATGGGATCATTATGTTGACGTTACCTTGACCACCGAGTTTACCGCCTCCCTTTCCCGTCAAGACAACGACACTGATATCCATTGATCCCGCTTTCTCTGCTGCCTCCAGAATATTTTCGGAATCGCCGCTCGTGCTAATGGCCACCAGTACATCTCCCGCTTTCCCGAGTCCTTCCACCTGTCTCGAGAAGAGCGTCTTGAAATCGACATCATTCACCCAAGCAGTGATCAGAGAACTGTCCGTTGTGAGCGAGATAGATGGCTGTGGTGGTAGGTCATGTTTGCGGAGTCCACCAATGATCTCTGTAGATAGGTGTTGAGCTTGAGCAGCGCTCCCGCCGTTGCCGCACCACATCACTTTCCCGCCGTCCCTGATCGAATTGATAATCAGCTCCGCCGCTTTCTCAATTTGTTCCGCACACTGGTCAATCATGGCCCCCTTCACATCCGCACTGTCCCTCAACTGTTTCTTTATAGTTCTAGAATTGTTACTCATATCATGCTCCGTGGATTGCTTGGGCAAAATCACTCAGGATATTTGAACTATCATCAGATTCCGCCACTGTCCCCGTTACAACAAACGAAGCGCCAGCCTTTACCTTCTGCGCAGCGACCGATGGATCATTAATGCCGCCGCCAACCATTACTGGAATGTCACAATTCACCGCTAAAGCTTCAATGGTCTCATTGTTGATGGGCGATGAAGCTCCGCTGCCCGCTTCGAGATATAGAAGTTTCATGCCAAGATACTGCCCCGCCAGGCCATGAGCAACGGCGATTTCAGGACGGTTCATCGGCAGCGGCCTTGAATTGCTCATAAACTCCACCGTAGAATGACCTCCGCCATTGAATAGCATATATCCTGTTGGGATCGGCTCGAGATTAAGATCTTTCACGATGGGGGCGGCGATCATCTGCTCACCAATCAGGTAAGTCGGATTTCGCCCGCTGATGATGGACATAAAAAGGACAGCATCGAAATGAGGGCCCAGCTGACTGACTGAACCTGGGAAAAGAATGACCGGCACGTTCGAGAGTGATTTGATCTTCTTCGCTCGCTCACCAAAACCGCTGTCCATAATCAGACTGCCACCAACAAGAATGGCATCAGCGCCGGATCGGTTGACCGACTCTACAAGCGCTTCAATTCTTACATCGTTCTTTTTGTCTGGATCGATAAGAACCAAAAAACCCGCCCCTTTCTTGCTGCGAATGGATTCAAGTTGTGAATAAATACTACTCATGACACCAAATCGAATCCTGGTTTTTCATCCCACAATATCGGTATACTCATCGGCTGATAGTAAGTTCTTTGACTGAACCAAGCTTGACAATTCAATCTTACAGAACCACCCCTCACCGTAGGGGTCATGATTCACCAGTTCCGGTTCATCATCGAGAGCTTGGTTTATCTCTGTCACTGTTCCAGAGAGTGGCGCATAGAGATCAGCCACGGTCTTGACTGCTTCAATTGTACCAAAAATACTACCCTTAACCGCGTCACTCCCCACCTCCGGCAGTTCCAGGTACACAATATCTCCAAGTTCCCCTTGAGCATAGTCGGTAATGCCAACGGTGGCGCTGTCATTATCAATCAGAATCCACTCGTGGGATGCGGTGTAGAACAAATTCAGCGGAATGTTCATCTTTGTTGTTTCCCTTTCAAATAGTGCGGTGTCAGATTGTTTCCACATAGGAAAAAGTTTCTAGAAATCCCGTATTAAAATCGCCGGATTGAAAGGCATAGTCCCGCATGATTGCCTGATGAAAAGGGATTGTTGTCTTTGGCCCATCGATGATCAATTCTTCCAGTGCTTGCTGCATTCGATTGATAGCAATCATCCGATCATCAGCATGAACGATAAGCTTACCGATAAGTGAATCGTAGTAAGGCGGAATCTCGTATCCTGCATAGACGTGGGAATCCATCCGGACGCCGTTTCCACCCGGTGCGTGAAACTCCTCTATCTTACCTGGGGAAGGCATGAAATTCTTTGAAGGATCTTCGGCATTGATCCGACATTCAATTGCGTGCCCCCGAAGCTTGAATTTGCCGAGTTCTTGAGGAATCTCCTCGCCTGAGGCAAGCCTCATCTGCGCCTTCACAAGATCCTTCCCTATCACCATTTCCGTCACAGGGTGTTCCACTTGAATTCGAGTGTTCATCTCCATAAAATAGAATTCTTTTGACACGCCGTCGAATAGGAATTCGACCGTGCCCAGACCCACGTAACCAATTGAGGCGGCGCCCCTAATGGCGGCTTCTCCCATGCTGCTTCGAAGTTGATCATCGATTGCGGGAGAAGGTGATTCTTCGATCAGTTTCTGGTGCCGGCGTTGTATCGAACATTCTCGCTCCCCAAAATGAATGGTATTCCCTTGCTGGTCGGCGAGAATCTGAAATTCAATGTGCCGAGGATTTTGGACAAATTTTTCAAGGTAGAGTTCACCGTTATTAAACGCATTCTCAGCTTCTGAGGACGCGGTGACAAACGCCTGTTGAAGCTCCTCAGGTTTTCGAACAAAGCGCATACCCCTACCGCCGCCGCCGGCCGTCGCTTTGAGCATAACGGGATAACCGATCTCACTGGCAATCCTTGAAGCTTCATCAACCGATGGAACGATTCCGTCGCTGCCGGGAACAACTGGTACTCCAGCTGCTTGCATCGTCCGCTTGGCCGTCGCTTTCTCACCCATGGAACGGATAGTCTCCACAGAGGGACCGATAAAGGTATAACCATTCTCTTCGCAAATCTGCGCAAACTCTGGCCGCTCGGAAAGGAATCCGTAGCCAGGATGAATCGCGTCACTGTTTGTCAGTTCCGCTGCGCTGATAATGCTCGGAATATTCAGATAACTCTCAGCACCTGCAGGCGGGCCAATGCAAACGGCCTCATCAGCAAAACGGACGTGAAGTGAAAATTCATCAGCCGAAGAATAGACAGCAACAGTTTTAATGCCCAGTTCGTGACAGGCACGGGTGATTCGAAGAGCGATCTCACCTCTGTTAGCTATCAGAATCTTTTTAAACATTCAAAAATGAAGCGGCAAAAAAAGAGAAGAAAATCAGTCAGGCTCAATGACGAACAGTGGTTGCCCGTACTCCACAGCCTGACCATCTTGTCCCAATATCTTGGTTATGCGGCCGGTAACTTCCGATTCAATCTCATTCATGATTTTCATCGCCTCAATGATGCAGAGTGTTTGTCCCGCCGCTACATAATCGCCTTCAATTACGAAAGAGGATGACTCCGGTGATGGGGACCGATAAAAGGTCCCGACCATGGGTGCGGTCACCTCAATACCCGCGGAATGAGGTAATTCAGGCGGCTGGGGTGAAGGATTCTCAGCAACAGGAGGCGGTACAACATTTTGTGCATGAATGGGGAGTTGAGGCTGCTCCGGGACCTTCCCCTTGGAAACACGATACTTTCGACCAAAGAAACTGACCTCAATTTCATTAACCTCACTGCTCTCCAGAAGATCGATAATCGTCTGAAGTTTCGACTGCCACCCTTCAAAAATATCACTTAACCCTCTCAACATACTCCCCCGTTCTAGTATCTATTTTCAATCGGTCCCCAATACCGACAAAGAGTGGGACATTCAAACTGTGACCTGTCTCTAGGATGGCTGGTTTTGTTGCACCGGTTGCTGTGTTCCCTCGTACTCCTGGTTCAGATTCTGTCACCTCAAGTTCAACAAAAAGCGGCGGAGAGATACCTATGACCTCCTGCCCAATGAAGGTAAGATCAACCATGATACCTTCCTTAATCAACAACATCTCTTCAGCCATCAATTCTCTTTGGACGGAAATTTGTTCGTAGGTCTCGGTATTCATGAAAACGAATGAGTCGCCTTCGTCATAGAGATACTGCATCCTGTGGCTTTCCACACGTACAGTTGTCAGCTTTTCGCCGGCCCGGAATGTGACATCCATAACCTGTCCCGTCATAATATTCTTCAGTTTTGTCCTTACAAAAGCACCCCCCTTACCAGGCTTGACATGAAGAAATTCTGTGATCTTCATTCGATGACCTTTGTATTCGATAACCAAACCGGTCCGTATGTCAGCTGTGGTCGCCACGTTGCTCCTTGGGAAAAGTCCAAAAATTTACACTCTTGTCGAGGGATAAACAATCTGTAGTTCCCACAAATACCTCGAAAAACGAAAGCGGGTACACACCCGCTTTCGTTCTATCAATATGTTTAAAAAAGGACTGCTGGCTACAACACTTTATGAATAAGAAACGCCACTGACGCAATAAGTGTGACAAAAATCAATGCAACTCCCATGTTACCATTCTTGATCTCTTCCCACTCCTCGA
Source organism: Fidelibacterota bacterium UBA6931 (assembly GCA_002448795.1). GTDB lineage: Bacteria > Fidelibacterota > Marinisomatia > Marinisomatales > S15-B10 > S15-B10. The sequence continues at coordinate 34,499 of DKAH01000007.1, read as the reverse complement.
TATCAGTTGACATCATATCAAACACTTTCAGTGCAAGACCGATACCGATAGAAAACCCGAGAGCGGCAACGACAGACCAACCAATCGCTCTCAAATAGGTACTCAAAACAGATTGCCATCCAAACGGATCAAAGTCCATGATTCTCTCCTTTAGGTTGGTTAAATATACTTAACTCTTCGCACAAAGGTTTTTGTTGTGATCTTACCTGACAGCAATTGCTGCAAGTCTTCTTTAGTAGCAGTGGTTAGAAGCCTGAATCCCTCGCCAAGCGGTACATCCACTGTGACGAAAACGGAACTGGGCTGAAATCCCGATTTCATCGCCTGACCTGCTGCTATATATCCAACAAGCATCACCATCTCAAAGTTATTTCTGTTGCTAGCAAGTGTGATATAAAACACATCTTTACCTTTTTCGTCTTTCACAACTTGCATATTCTCAAAAGAGGTTTCAACCCTGTAGGATTTGGTGACTTTTTTAACCTCGTCGAAATATTTCTGATTTGCGAAAAGAGTTTGCGAAATCAGAAGGAACGCGGCGATTAGCTGAATTGTTTTTCTCAATGATTTATCCTAAATATATGCTTAGAAGTTGTCAAATTTAATTAAGAGGCTTATTCAATTCAAATTACTTTCACCGAAGAATGACTTCATCACCAGCCTTGTAAACTTGATGCACTCTGTTCGCCGCCACATGGTAGGGTATTTCCTCAAGTCCTTTAAGATCCCAAACCACCAAATCAGCGGTCATTCCAGGCAATAACGCTCCAATGGTCCCAGCAAGTCCCAGCGACTTCGCCGCCGTATGGGTCACCGCAATGAAAGACTCTTCTATCGTCATTCCTAGATAAATACAGGCAAGTGTTATAATGAACGGCATAGACTGAGTAGAACTGCTCCCTGGATTAAAGTCAGTCGAGAGAGCTACCTCCACTCCGGCATCGATCAGTTTACGGGCAGGAGCATATGTATCCTTCCCAAGGAAGAACGTTGTGCCAGGTAGAAGTACCGCAACGACGCCTGCTTCCGCCATCTGCTCAATGCCGGAATCACTTACGTGCATGAGATGATCAGCTGAAAATGCTTTCACTTCCGCTGCCAACTCGGCGGCGCCTGACGGCGCAAATTCATCGGCATGAAGACGGGGCTTTAGGTTGTGCTTGTGGCCACACATTAAAATCCGCCTTGAGCTATACACATCAAACCACCCCCGCTCACAGAATACATCACAGAATTCAGCGATTCCCTGTTCGGATACAGCGGGAATCATCTCGTTGCAGATGAGATCAACATACCCTTGTTTGTCATCGGCATATTCTGCCGGAAAGTCGTGGGCGCCGAGAAATGTCGGTACTATTCCCAAAGGAAGCTCCTTAGCGGCCGCATCAATGACAGAGAGTGACTTAAGTTCCGAATCGGTAGATAGTCCGTAACCGCTTTTTGCTTCGATTGTTGTAGTGCCGGTAAAAAGAAACCTTTTCAGACGGCGGACAGTCAATTCCTTAAGCTCACTTTCCGACATTTCACGTAGCGCCTCAACTGAAGCCTTGATGCCGCCTCCCGCTTCAGCAATCTGCTGATAACTCTTCCCGGCCACACGCATACGGAACTCATCAGCCCTGGTATAAGCAAAAACAGGATGGGTGTGAGGATCAACAAATCCCGGCGTGACGAGCCTGCCGGAAGCGTCTAAGGTGCGATCTGCCTGCGGAAGCGCATCGCCGACAGCAACAACCTTCCCATCCTCAACGATTAGGTCAACATTTGTTTTACGATCGATCCCGCCTGATTCCGGATTATATGTGGCTAATTCACCAATGTCTGAAACTTTTAAAGAGCTCATTTATTGATCGGCATAGTGATGTTCCATTCGGCAGCGTTCTTTTCCGCTCTCTCGTAACCTGCGTCGGCATGCCTGACCACCCCAATCCCCGGATCGTTGTTCAGCACACGCTCTAGGCGCTTTGTCATCTCTTCAGTACCGTCTGCCACGGTAACCTGTCCAGCATGTATAGAAAGTCCCATACCGACCCCGCCGCCATGATGGACAGAGACCCAACTGGCTCCAGCGGCAGTGTTGAGGAGGGCATTCAGTATTGGCCAGTCGGCAATGGCATCACTGCCATCCTTCATCCCTTCCGTTTCACGGTAGGGCGATGCAACGGAACCCGTATCAAGATGATCTCTACCGATCACAATAGGTGCTGAGATTTCACCCGATGCAACCATCTCATTCATGGCAATACCCAGCTTTGCCCGGTCACCGTAGCCGAGCCAGCAGATTCGCGCCGGAAGACCCTGGAAGTGCACTTTCTTGTGGGCCATCTCAATCCAACGGCAGAGTGCTTTGTCATGAGGGAACAGTTCCATCACTTTTTCATCTATTTTGGATATGTCATCTGGATCCCCGGAGAGAGCCACCCACCGAAACGGCCCCTTCCCATCACAAAAGAGTGGCCGAATATAAGCTGGTACAAAACCGATAAAATCAAACGCTTCGGCAAGCCCCCCCTTTAAGGCCTGCCCCCGGAGGTTATTACCGTAATCAAAGACAACTGCACCTCTGGACTGCATCTCCACCATAGCACGGCAATGATTGACCATTGCCTGGAAAGATAGATGGATATATTGTTCAGGATCGCGCTTTCGAACTTCGTCCACTGCATCGGCCGGGATTTCATTGGGGATATATCCGTGCAGTTCATCGTGAGCCGAAGTCTGATCGGTCACCATGTCCGGGATAATGTTTCGATGTACTAACTCAGGAAAGATATCCGCAGCATTTCCGAGAAGACCGATGGATTTTGGTTCTTTTTTACCCTTTGCTGTTAGGGCCATGGTGAGTGCATCATCGAGATCTTCCGACATAGCATCAATGTATCCTGTTTCAAGGCGGCGCTGAATTCGTTGTCGGTCCACCTCCACAGCAATCATTACCGCCCCATTCATGGTGGCGGCCAGAGGCTGAGCACCTCCCATTCCACCTAGGCCCGCGGTGAGGATTAACCGCCCCGACAGGTCACCGTTGAAGTGCTTGTCAGCTGCGGCGGCAAAAGTTTCGTAGGTCCCTTGCAGAATTCCTTGCGTCCCGATGTAAATCCAGCTTCCCGCCGTCATCTGACCGTACATTATCAATCCTAACTTGTCTAGCTCCCGGAATGTTTCCCAGTTGGCCCAGTTAGGGACAAGCATGGAGTTTGAAATAAGAACACGTGGCGCTCCAGCGTGTGTTGGGAAGATCGCTACCGGTTTTCCCGATTGAACTAAAAGTGTTTGGTCATCCTCCAGTTGTTGCAAGCTGGTGAGTATGGCGTCAAAACATTCCCAGTTTCGCGCTGCTTTGCCGGCGCCGCCGTAAACAACCAGATCTTCTGGAATCTCAGCGACATCTGGATCCAAGTTGTTCTGAATCATCCTGAAGGCAGCTTCCTGATGCCAACCTTTACAGGTCAACTTCGTACCGGTAGGTGCATGAATTGTTCTTTGAGAAGTCACGGTCTAGCCGAATAGATAGACGAGGAATCTCACTTGGCAAGCTCCTCCCCAATGGGGTCGAACAGGAGTGGTTCAGCCTTGTGGGCATCGTAGGAAAAAACAGCCACGCCTCTTAGACCGGTCACTCGACTGAATTTGATTTTGTCCCGAGTCGCTTCTGCATCCTGATTGTAGGCAGCAACACCCATAACGATTCCCGGCCAGTATTTCTGAGGCACCACCTTGTGAATATTCTCAATCTCCTGAGCAAAGTCTTTCAACTCAATTGCGTAGTTCATCGGGACAGCATAATCAATAAGCCCTTCCTCTAGCCATTGATCCCACGCTTGATAATAGCGGTTCCGAGCGTCGCCAGGATTTGGTTTCACGGCAGCGGTGAGAATAGCGTCTGGCCGTTTCTTAAGGATTAATTCGTTGAATGAACGGACAATATCTGTAACTGCATCCCGCCTGTAATCTCCCCATGTTGAAAGAAGTGTCTTTCTCTTTTTTTCGGAGAGATTTCCATAGCCGTTCCCATTTTGATTCACAAGCCTTAATGGATCAACTTCATGCAACTCCTCAAAGCCGATCCGCGCTGACATGTTATAGCCAAAGTCCGAATCGCTGTATCGAATATAGTCCAGATGGATGCCGTCGAGATCGTAAAGAGAAAGCAATTCGTCTACTATTTTTCTGAGGTGATTACGGACTCCAGGATGGGATGGAGAAAGATAAGTTTGAACATTACTATCCTCACGCCGCATCAAGTCGCCGGTGGTGGTGGTGGTGCCCAGTAGACTCCTGTCTGTCCATTCCGGGAAGGCGACAAGGAGATGCTCACGATCCTCCGGCGGTTGGTCTGCTGACCACGCCAGGAAAACATTGATCCATGCGTGAACGGTTAATCCCAGTTCATGACCCTTCTGGATCGCATACTCGAGGGGATCAAATTTTGAATCAGAAATGAGTGGCGATCTGACCACAATTTGGCTGTTATAGAGGGCGTCAGCCCTACCTCGAACTTGAACGAATACATGGCCAAAATTGTGCTGTTTGGCAAATTGAAGGGCACTATCAATCTCCCCTTTCGAGATGACAGAATAGCGGACAATCCACAACGCTCGAAAGTCAAGCTTTGACGCAGCTGTTTGAGCTACTAGAAAATTCAGACCCAAAATTAAAAAGGCAACCAATACAGTTGCCTTCTTGCATCTCACCATCGTTTAGTGGCGGCTCCTAATCGTCAGAAGATTCAGCTTTAGATTTCGCTTTTTTCTCCTCTTCCAATGAAGGAACAACAGCTGCCGAGTCGACAAATTCCAGCATGGATACTGAGGCACAATCGTTATCTCTAAAGCCAAGCTTGGTCACCCGTGTGTATCCTCCGGGACGATCAACAAAACGGGGCGCAATTTCATCGAAAAGAATTTTGACAATGTCTGGTCGCGAGATCAACTTCAGAACAGTCCTCCTATCGTGAAGTGTTCCGCGGCGAGCTTTCGTGATGAGAGGTTCAACAAACTGCTGGGTAGCTTTCGCCTTGGCATGAGTCGTTTTGATCCGATTGTGCTCGATGAGCGACGAGGCGAGATTTGCCAGTGTAGCCCGCCTGTGGCTTGCACTACGTCCCAGTTTTTTGACTCTTTTCTGATGCCTCATTTAACTCCTTACGATTCGGGTTCCAGGAGATACTTGTCTACATCCATCCCGAAAGAAAGCTGCATCTCGTCCAACTTCTCAATCAGTTCAGAGAGGGACTTACGACCGAAGTTCTTATATTTTAGCATCTTGGTCTCTTCCTTAGAAACGAGGTCGATAATATTATCGATACCTGCCGCCTTAAGACAGTTGTGGCTTCGAACTGAAAGCTCCATTTCATCGATCGATCGCTGAAGCAACTCTCTGATCCTGAGCGCCTCCTCATCAATCTCTTCAACCACTTCAAGGATCGGTTCCTCATCGGAGATTCTGAACATTTCGAAATAGCTCATCAACGACCGAGCTGCGAAACTGATCGAGTTTTCAGGCGTGATAGTTCCATCTGTGTGCACATCCAGAGTAAGTCGTTCAAGACTGTCTTTTGCCGAAGAGACAGGCTCCACATCGTAGGTTACACGTGTGACAGGATTAAAGATCGAATCGATGTAAATCGTACCGATGGGGGAATCGATGCGTTGATGGCTATCTGCGTCAATATACCCCTTACCCACTGTCAGTTGCAACTCGATAGTAAAGTTGGCATTCTCGTTCATTCTGGCGATAACTAATTCCGGATTCATAACCTTATACTGATGCGAAACCACATCGATATCTTTTGCGGTGAAATTCCCTTTACCACTGAAGCTGATCTGGATCTTGTCCGGCCTCGGATCAATAAGCTTGAAGCGTATCAGCTTCAGATTTTGGATAATATCTGAGACATCTTCAGCAACGCCCTCGAGCGTGGCATACTCATGGAGCACACCATCGATTTTTACCGAATTGATGGCGGCGCCGGGAATGGATGTCATCAGGACGCGGCGCATGGCATTACCCACCGTAATCCCTGTCCCCCGCTCGAGAGGTTCGAGAGTGAATTGCCCAAAGGCATCGGACCGCGACTTATTGTCAATCTGGAATTTAAGTTGATCGTTATTGGATGGCATATTGATTGTCCTTTCTCAAATTATTTTGAATAAAGTTCCACAACCATCTGTACTTTGATAGTGGGGTCAAAATCATCTTTTTCAGGGAGTTTCGTGACCGTGCCGGAAAGCGATCCCTTATCCAGAGAAAGCCAAGAAGAAACAAGGTCACCTCTTACCTGCTTCACCGAATCATGGATCACGCCCAATTTTCTGCTCTTTTCCCGAACACTGACGAAATCGTTTTCCTTTACCAGAAATGACGGTATGTTCACAGACTGTCCGTTCACTGTAAAATGTTTGTGTGTCACCAGTTGACGGGCGGCGGCCCGAGTGGGAGCGAATCCAAGGCGGAACACCACATTGTCCAATCGACGCTCAAGTAACTCTAGGAGGTTCAGACCAGTCTCACCGCTCATTTTGTCGGCGTGGCGGAAAAACTTCCTAAACTGGCGTTCCATAAGGCCGTACATATGTTTAATCTTTTGTTTCTCCCTCAACTGCAAACCATAGTTTGAAGGCCTCCGCCGTCTGCTTTGGCCGTGTTGACCGGGAAGATAATTCTTTCTCTCAAGAATCTTTGAGATCTTTGGATTTCCAAAAATATTTTCGCCAAATTTTCTGGCGATCTTTGCTCTAGGTCCTGTGTATCGTGCCATCGTCTAGTTTCTCCCTACACCCTACGCCGTTTTGGAGGACGGCATCCATTATGGGGAATAGAGGTCACATCCTTGATTGAAGTGATTTCTAGGCCTGCCACACCGAGCGACCTGATAGCTGATTCGCGTCCTGAGCCGGGACCTTTAACCTCTACTCTGACACTCTTTAGCCCCAGGGCAAGCGCTTCTCTTGCGGCCTTTTCGGCAGCCTGACCAGCCGCGAAGGGAGTACTTTTCCTTGATCCTTTGAATCCAAGGGCCCCGGCAGTGGACCAGGCAATTACGTTACCATTCAAATCTGTAAGTGTAATGTTGGTGTTGTTAAATGTCGCTTTGATGTGGGCGACACCTTCATCTGATGTGAGAACTTTTTTCTTTTTCTTCCTTTGAGGCTTAGCCATGGAATCCCTTTTTAACCTTTCTTACCTAACGTTTTCTTACCCAAGCCGACGGTCCGTTTCCTACCTTTACGAGTACGTGCATTCGTCTTCGTTCGTTGGCCATTCACAGGAAGACCACGGCGGTGACGGTAACCTCTATAGGAACCGATATCCATAAGCCGTTTGATGTTAATGGTATTCTCGGTCCTCAGTTCACCTTCCACCTTAATGTTTCCTACGGCCTCCCGTATGGCAGACACTTGATCCTCCGTCAAATCTTTGACCCGAATGTTTCCATCCACATGAGCCGCTTCCACCACCTTACTGGCAGAGGTAAGACCGATTCCGTAAATGTAGCAGAGGGAGTACGCTACTTTTTTGTCCCTCGGTAAGTCAACACCTGCAATACGAGCCATAATTATCCCTGTCTTTGCTTATGCTTTGAGTTTGCGCAAATCACTCTGATCACACCTTTCCTACGAATAATCTTGCACTTATCACAAATCTTTCTGACCGACGCTCTAACTTTCATCCCAAACCTCAGGCTTGAGCCGTCACTGTATCCTCAAAAACACCATTCGTCAAAATCCTCCCTTTATACTCATGACCCACAACGATAGTGTGTTCATAATGGGCCGATGGTTCGCCATCGCGTGTGCAGATCGTCCACCCATCATCTTTTGTATAAATCTCTTTGTCGCCCAGATTTACCATCGGTTCAATCGCGATGCACATCCCTTCTTTCAATTCAACACCTTGACCGGGACTGCCATAATTCGGCACCTGGGGATCTTCATGGAGTTCCCTCCCAATTCCATGACCCACCAGTTCTCTCACCACTGAAAAACCGTTCGCTTCTACATGAGACTGTACCGCATGGCCAATATCCGAAACATGGCTTCCTTCCACTGCACTGTCGATGCCAAGGTAAAGCGCTTCTTCCGTGATGCGCATCAAGTTTCTCACTTCAGGTCGAATAGTCCCGACGGAGTAGGTTCGGGCGCTGTCACCGTAATAACCATCCTTGAGTACGCCGCAGTCAACACTTACAATATCACCTTCCAAAAACGGCCGATTAGAGGGTATGCCGTGAACCACCTCTTCATTAATCGAAATACATAGACTCGACGGATAACCCATGTACCCTTTAAAAGCAGGTTCACCACCCTGCGAGCGGATGAACTCTTCCGCAAACCTGTCCAACTCTTTACCCGACGCACCGGAAACGATACGCTCTTCAAGCGTCGAGAGTGTTTCGTAGACAACTCTACCACTCTCACGGATCTGTTCAACCTCTCTTTTGCTCCGAATATTAACCAATTTAGCCGCGCCTCCTACCCCTGATTCGGCCTTTTTTAAGGAAGCCGTCGTAATGTCGCATCAGGAGATGGGACTCCACCTGCTGAAGTGTATCCAGCGCCACACCGACGATGATCAGGAGGCTCGTTCCGCCAAAGAATGAGGCGAGATCGTAACCAACATCCATCGTGTTCATTAGAATGAAAGGGAATACCGCAATAAAGGCAAGAAAGATGGACCCGGGAAGCGTCACCCTACTCAGAATATTATCGATAAATTCGGAAGTCTTCTTCCCCGGACGTACACCGGGGATGAAACCGCCGTGCTTTTTCATGTTTTCCGCTACCTCCTGAGGATTAAAGGCAATGGCGGTATAGAAGTAAGTGAAGAATATAATGGTCAATCCAAACACTGTCCAATAGAACCAGTGTTGCGGTGAGAAGACCAGCATTACCCCCTGCATAAATTCACTGCCCTGAAAAAACATGGCAATCGTGTTTGGCAAAAACATGATTGACTGAGCAAAAATAATTGGCATGACACCCGCAGTATTGACACGCAAGGGAATGTGAGTTGACTGCCCACCGTAAACCTTCCTGCCCACAATCCGCTTGGCATACTGGACGGGAATTTTACGTGTTCCCTGAGTAATCAAAACCACAAATGCCACAATGACAAACATTATCCCGAGAAGAACCACCTCAGTGAGGGGGCCCCTGACCTCTTCCTGAATGAGAGAAATTTCACTAACAATAATATTTGGAACACTGGCCACAATACCGATCATAATGATCAGCGAAATCCCATTCCCGATTCCTCTCTCCGTGATCTGTTCTCCCAACCACATGATAAATACCGTACCCGTCACCAGCGTAATCATGGTGAGGAGTCTAAATCCAAAGCCGGGCTCTGGCACAACCATCATCTGGAAACCACCCACATTGGATTCAAGATTCTCAAGGAAAATTGCAATGCTGTAGGCTTGGAGAGATGAGATAAGCACGGTGCCGTAACGCGTCAGCTGAGTGATCTTTTTTCGCCCTTCTTCTCCCTCTTTTTGCAGTCTCTGGAAGTAAGGAACGACCACCCCCATAAGCTGGATAATAATCGATGCCGAGATATAAGGCATAATTCCGAGGGCGAAGATGGTAGCCTTTTGAAATGCACCGCCGGCAAAAAGGTCGTAGAGACCAAAAAGTGTGTTCTGGAAATTCTGGATGGCTGCGCCCAATGCTTCTGTGTTAATTCCCGGCACAGGAATGTGCGCGCCGATTCGAACCACAACAAGGAGAGTGAGTGTGAAAATGATACGCTGTCTAAGCTCAGGAATCGCAAAAATATTTCTGAATTTTTCGATCATGCTATGATCGCCTTGCCTCCGGCTTTTTCAATTTTCTGGGCTGCTGTTGCACTAAAGGCATCAGCAAAGACTTCAACCGACCGTTCGATTTCACCGTTCGCCAGAATCTTTACCGGCTTCGCCGCCGATCGGACGACGCCTTTCTCAAGAAGTGTGGCGACGTCTACTTTATCCTCTTCAAGTCCAGAAATGACAGACAGGCTCACTGTTTGATAAACTTTTTTGAAGCGCGCGTTGGAAAATCCCCGTTTGGGCACACGCCGTTGAAGTGGCATTTGCCCCCCCTCAAACCAGCTCCGCCGCTTACTTCCGGATCTCGAGTGGTAACCCTTATTCCCCCGGCCTGAAGTCTTGCCTTTTCCAGATCCTTCTCCGCGTCCGATGCGTTTACGGGACTTGGCAAGACTTGAAGGTGCCTTTATTTCGTTAAGCTTCATGATACGTCTTCAACTTTCAACAGGAACCTGACTTTGTTGATCATGCCGCGGATGACGGGTGAATCGGCGTGACTGACCGTCTGATTCATTCTTCGGAAACCGAGAGCCTTCAAGGTTCGTTTCGCTTTGTCTTTGTGGCCAATAGCGCTCTTGACTTGGGTAATGCGAAGAGATTTGGCTGACTTTTTTGCCACTATAACTCCTAGTTAAACACTTCACCAATGGTGATGCCTCGGCGGTTCGCAACCGACACCGGATCATGAAGGGATCGCAACGCCTCCTCAACAGCTCTCACGATATTATTCACATTGGATGAACCGTACCGTTTGGTTAGGATGTCCGTGATCCCCGCCTGTTGAATCAGAGCCCTCACAGCGCCACCGGCGATAATTCCTGTACCAGGAGATGCTGGTTTAAGCATCACTTTAGCTGCGCCGAATTTTCCAACAATTTTATGGGGAATAGTCCCGTTCACAATTGGCACACGAAACATATTTTTTTTTGCATTTTCCTTTGACTTTGAGATGGCGGAAATTACTTCATTCGCTTTGCCATGACCGAGGCCCACATGTCCCTGACCATCGCCAATAGCGACAATGGCACTAAAACGAAACCGACGACCGCCAGCAACCACCTTCGCCACCCTGTTAATCTTGACAACTGTCTCTTCGTTTAGTTCAAGTTCAGTTGGATTAATACTGCTCAAAATTCAAGTCCTCCTTCGCGGGCGCCCTCTGCAAAAGCCTTAACTCTGCCGTGATACAGAAACCCATTTCGATCAAATACTACTTTAGAAATTTTGCTCTTCTTCGCTCTTTCCGCCAGCGCCTTACCCACAGCTGTACTCAGTTCTATCTTAGTCGTCTGTTTTATTGAGTCGCTCAGCTCGCTCTCTGTGGAAGATGCAGCAACAACTGTTGTCCCTGAGGCGTCATCCACGAGTTGCCCGTAGATGTGGGAGAGGCTTCGATAGACTACCAGCCTTGGTCTCGATTCTGTACCAAAAGCGTGACGTTTGCTACGTCTTCGGCGCCGTTCTCTTCTTGATGCTTTTTTTGCCTGTTCTTTCACTACTCGCCTACCGTCTTACCCTTCTTGATCCGGACATATTCTCCCGCATATCGGACACCTTTACCCTTATAAGGCTCCGGCGGACGGAAGGAGCGGATTTTTGCCGCAACCTGTCCTACAAGCTGTTTGTCTATCCCCGAAATAGAAACTGACCCCTTACCGACTTTGATATCGATTCCCTCCGGCGGATCAAAATAGATGTCATGAGAAAAACCGAGCGCCAGTTTCAATCTCTTTCCTTCCAGTCGGGCGTTGAAACCAACACCAATAATCTCCAACTCTTTAGTAAAGCCTTCAGTAACACCATGAACCATGTTTGCGAGGACCGCCCGTGTTGTTCCGTGAAGGGCCCGGAGTGATGCACTGTCCGATGGACGCTCCACCAGCAGTGAGCCGTTCTCCTCCTTCACTGTCATATCCGGATGCGAATCAAAAGTTAAGTGCCCTTTCGGACCGGTCACCGATACTTTGTTCTCATGAAGAGATATCTTGACGCCGTCGGGAACTGTTACGGGCTGTTTACCTATCCTTGACATGACACTACCAGACGCTGCAGATGAGCTCCCCTCCCACATTCAGTTTCTTTGCCACCTTATTGGAAATCACCCCTTTGGAAGTAGTAAGGATGGCAATCCCGAGACCGTCAAGAACTCTCGGTATCTCTCCGGCACCAACGTAGACTCTCCGGCCTGGTTTACTCTCACGACTTATATTCTGAATGACCGGTTGACCAGTTCTATCATACTTCAAAAATATTCGTAATTGCTTCTTCACCGGATGGTTAACCACAATGAAATCTTTTATGTAGTGCTCTTCCTTGAGAATGTAGAGAATCCGTTTCTTAAGATTTGAAGAAGGTACATTGACCCACCGCTTTCCCGCCTGAAGACCATTCCTAATTCTCGTCAATAAATCGGCAACTGGATCTGTCATACTCACAATTAACTTGCTCCTACTTACCAGCTTGCCTTAGTAACTCCGGGAATCTCACCCTTCAAAGCCAATTCACGGAAACATAACCGGCACAGTCCGAACTTTCTCAAAAAAGCACGAGATCGACCGCATTGCGAGCAGCGATGGTACTTCCTCACTTCAAACTTTGGAGTCTTTTTTGACTTAAAAATGAGAGATTTCTTAGCCATTTGTAACCTCTTCCAATTCTTCCTCCTCTAGTTCAACAGGCCTCCGCTCGTAGCGATTATCCAGCCTGAAAGGAAAACCTATCAGCTTAAGAAGATGATAAGATTCCTCATCCGTTTGGGCGCTTGTAGTGATGGTCACATCAAGCCCACGAATCTTGTCGATTTTATCATAGTCTATTTCTGGAAAAACAATCTGCTCCTGGATTCCAAAACTGTAATTGCCTCTGCCATCAAACGACTTAGCAGACAGGCCGCTGAAGTCTCTCACTCGGGGAAGAGCGATGTTAATCAGCCGCTCGAGAAACTCATACATATGCCACCGGCGAAGCGTCACTCTGGCACCCACTGGATCGCCAATGCGAAGCTTGAAATTTGATATCGCTTTCTTTGCCCGTGTCACAACCGCTTGCTGCCCAGTAATGGTTGTCAGATCGGAAATGGCGTGTTCCAGTGCCGCCTTGTCCTCTCGAGCATTACCAATACCGACATTGAGAGAAATCTTCAGGATTCGAGGAACTTCCAAAGTGTTCTTCAAATCAAGTTGCTCTCGAAGTACTGGCGTCACTTTTTCACCATAAAGCTGCAGCAAGTTCGGCTCGTATCCTTTTTTCGCCGGGGAGGCTTTCTTAACCGACTTCTTGGCCGAAGCTTTCGGCTTGCTTGCGGTTTTTGATTTTGGCTTTGCCTTGGTCTTTCTTTTCTTTTCGTCTGCCAATTGTGCTCCTACGAATCGATGTCCTGTCCCGTTGTAACGGCTACTCGGATCTTTTTACCGCTATCCAGAAGGCGATGGCCTATTCTTGTTCGGTTCCCCGACGCCACTATCATCACATTGGATACATGTATGGGCGCTTCTTTCTCTACTATTCCACCTTGTGGATTCTGCTGGGACGGCTTGGAGTGACGCTTCATAAAGTTGATACCTTCTACGATAACTTGATGAGACCTTGGGCTTAAACTCAGAACTTTCCCTTGTTTACCGGCATGATCACCTGAAATCACTTCAACAGTATCGCCTTTGCGAATTCTCATCAGATTACCTCTGGGGCCATGGAAACGATCCGCATAAAACCCTTTTCACGGAGTTCCCGCGCTACAGGGCCAAAGATTCTCGTACCACGGGGCTCATCAGCACCGGTGAGGAGGACTGCCGCATTGTCGTCAAACCGGACGTAAGAACCGTCCTTTCTGCGAACTTCCTTACGTGTCCTAACAATAACTGCCCGGGAAGTCTCACCCTTCTTTACCATGCTACCCGGCATCGCCTGTTTGACCGAAACCACGATTAAATCACCTATAGACGCGTACTTCCGTTTTGATCCGCCAAGTACTTTGAAGCATAATACTTCCTTCGCGCCGGTGTTATCCGCAACTTTTAATCTTGTTTCTGATTGAATCATGATTATTCGTTATTCTGTACAAACTCTTCTGTTTAGTTCAATCGTCCCTTTTCGAGAATGTCTGTAACACGCCACCGTTTCGTTTTACTCAACGGTCTCGATGCAATGATCCGGACCTTATCGCCAGTTCCACACTCGTGTGGTCCCGTGTCTGCGTTAAATCTCTTTTTCCTACTAACATACTTCTTGTAGACCGGATGGAGTACACGTCGTTTCACCTCCACACTAACAGTCTTCTCCATCTTGTCGCTAACGACCGTTCCTTCTAACGTTTGCCTTCGACCTCTCTCACTCATCGATATTCGCTTCCGTATCTTTAATGGTCAACTCATTTTCACGCAACACTGTCTTGATCTGGGCGATCTCTTTTCTCAACTCTCGCAGTTGAAGAGGGTTTTCCAACTGCTGAAGCGCTTTCTGAAACCTCAGATCTTCAAGCTTTTTCTGATCCTCGGTCAGACGTGTCTCCAACTCATCAACGGACAGTTCTCTTAATTCTTCTCGCCTCATCATAAACTACCCCTCAACCGGAGAATTCCCGTCGCTCAACAAGTTTAGTCTTTACCGGAAGCTTGTGCCCTGCCAGACGGAAAGCTTCCAATGCCAGTTCTCTATCCACACCTTCCACTTCAAAGAGTATTCTCCCGGGCTTAACCACCGCCACCCACTGATCGGGAGCTCCTTTACCTTTTCCCATCCGAACTTCCGCCGGTTTCTTTGTGATCGGCTTGTCCGGGAAGATTCGAATCCACATTCGACCGGTCTTTCTTATCTGACGAATAATGGCGATACGCGCCGATTCGATCTGCCGCGCTGTTACCCAGCCGGCTTCGATACTTTTCATGCCAAAGCTACCGAACGCCACGTGACTTCCGCGGGTTGCCATTCCCCGCCTGCGGCCGCGGTGCTGACGGCGCCACTTAACTTTTCTCGGCTCCAAAGGCATTAGCCAGAGACCTCCCCGTTACAGATCCAAACCTTGATCCCAATGGTGCCGTAAGTCGTCCTAGCTTCAGTGATGGCGAAATCAATGTCTGAACGAAGTGTTTGCAAAGGAACACGTCCCTCACGAAATGTTTCCTGCCTGGCAATATCAGAACCTCCAAGTCTGCCGGCAACCCGAATTCTGATACCGTCGGCTCCCATCCGCATTGTTGATTGAATAGCCTTTTTCACAGCACGCCGATAGTTAATCTTTTTCACAAGCTGCTGGGAAATATTTTCGCCAACAAGTTTGGGATCCATCTCCGGACGTTTGATCTCAGACACATTTACCTGGGTATCCATTTTGGTCTTGGCGTCCTTTGTGGCAAGATGATTTATCTCTTCACGAAGTTTATCCACATCTTTACCGCCCTTTCCAATGACGATTCCGGGCCTTGATGTGTTGATGGTGACTGTCAACTTTTTGGACGTCCGATCTATATCAATGCTAGAGATTCCGGCGTTGGGTATCCGTTGGTTCACATAGCGACGAAGCATGATATCCTCAGATACATATTCAGAGTAACGTTTGCCACCAAACCAGTTGGAAGACCACGGCTTGTTAATACCAAGCCGAAAGCCCGTCGGATGTGTTTTTTGACCCAAATCTTATCCTTTATTTTTTTGAGAAACTATAACAGTGAGATGACTGGATCGCTTCCTGATTCGTGACGCCCGCCCCATGGATGCCGGTCGAAAGCGGCGCATAGTCGGCCCCTCATCAACGAACGCATCTTTCACAAATAAATCGTCGGCATCCCTGTCCTCCGTCGAATCAGACTGAAGATAATTGGCTACAGCAGAATGGATTGTCTTTTCGATGACTACAGATGCCTTCTGTGGTGCGAAGTGTAGCAAATTCAGTGCTGTCTCCACATCGCGACCGCGAATTAGGTCCATCGTCCTGCGGACCTTCTTAGCCGACTGGCGGACGAATTTTGATTTCGCGACTGCTTCCATCTCTTTTATCTCCTGTCTCCGGAGTGAACCCTGAAGGTCCGCGTCGGTGCAAACTCACCCAACTTGTGTCCCACCATATTCTCTGAAATAAATACGGGGATGAACTGTTTGCCGTTATGGATAGCAATTGTATGCCCTACAAACTCCGGCGCTATGACCGAACGGCGCGACCATGTTTTAATAACTTTTTTCTTCTTCCCTTTCTCCACTTCGGAGACCTTCTTGAGAAGCTTTTCATCAATAAACGGACCTTTTTTTACTGAACGGGCCAACGCTACTTTCTCCTCTTAGTGATAAACCGGTCAGAAGGATTATTTTTCTTTCTGGTCTTGTACCCCTTCGTAGGCTTACCCCATGGTGTTGTCGGATGACGGCCGCCGGATGATTTCCCTTCACCGCCTCCCATGGGGTGATCTACAGGATTCATGGCGACACCGCGAACTTTCGGACGCCGGCCGAGCCACCTGGACCGCCCGGCTTTTCCGAGTTTTACTGCCTCATGAGTCTTATTACCTACTTCGCCGATGGTAGCCATACATCTCTCATCGAATATTCTCACCTCTCCAGATGGGAGTTTCAGTGTCACCATTCCCGAATCCTTGGCGAGGACCTGTGCTCCAGCACCCGCGCTTCTCACCATCTGAGCACCCTTCCCTTGAACCAGCTCCACATTATGAACGAATAGCCCCGATGGAATTTTCATTAGCGGCAGACTATTTCCAATTTTCAAAGGTGCTTTGTTCAGGGATGAAATCACCTCGTCACCCACCTTGATACCGTAGGGGGCGAGAATATAACGTTTTTCGCCATCCACATAGTGCAGTAGAGCAATACGTGAGGAACGGTTCGGATCGTATTCAATTGATGCAACTTTCGCGGGAATATTATATTTGTTCCGCTTGAAATCGATGACACGGTACCTGCGTTTGTGACCGCCGCCCCTTCGACGGCATGTTATGCGACCTTTGTTGTTCCGACCACCACTCTTTTTTATGGGCTGTATAAGACTTTTTTCAGGGCTGGTTGTGGTAATCTCCTCAAACGTAGAGACCGATTTCTGGCGTTGACCTGGCGTCGTCGGTTTAACTGATTTCACAGGCATAATTAATTCTCACTTTCAGCAGCGGCATATAGATCAATGGAAAAACCTTCGGCAAGCGTTACCACCGCCTTCTTCCAGTTGGACTGCCGGCCGGACGTCCTGATGGCACGACCGCCGCTCCGGACCGTCATCTGCTTACTCTTACCAAAAAAGTTCATGGTGCGCACTTTGGAAACTTTCACATCAAACTTATTCTCAACCGCATCCTTGATCTGAATCTTGTTCGCACTGGTATCTACCTGAAAGGCATACATATTTTGGCTGTCTTCAAACTGATTCATCTTCTCAGTAACAATCGGCCGATGCAGAATCTGCCTGTTCTTAACCATCCTAACTCACCGCCAGTTGATCATCTAGTTTCTTGAGACTTTCCTTTTCAAAAAGCAGAATTTCAGCTTTCAGAAAATCGTAGGTTGATGCATTTCCAGCTTCGATAACAGTAACGTTGGGGAGATTCCTAGCCGAGCGAAAAACGTTGTCATTTGTGGATAGCGGCAAGAAGGTAACTTTCTTTCCATCGATACCCAGCTTTTGTAGCAGCAAAAGAAAGTCCTTCGTCTTGGGGGAATCCACCTGAACTTCTTCGATCACCATGATTGCTTTCTCACAAGCACGTTGCGCCAGGGCACTCCGCCGTGCGAGACTCTTCATTTTTTTCGGAAGATTGTATTTGTAATTCTTCGGTCTTGGCCCGTGAGTAATTCCGCCACCCTTCCAGAGAGGTGATCTGATTGTGCCGGCACGAGCTACACCTCTACCCTTCTGACGCCATGGCTTTCTGCCGCCGCCACGAACTTCCGATCTGGTCTTGGTAGAGTGCGTCCCCTGACGAGAATTGGTCATTTCGGAAAGTACAGCTCTGTAGATCACATCATTGTTCGGCTCTACCTTAAAGACCGAGTCCGTTACCTTTAATTTGGAGATTACTTCTCCGCTGGAGTTATGAACAGGAAAGTCCATCTATTTTGTCACCACCACGAGTGAATTCCTTGATCCTGGAACGGCACCCCTAATAAAAAGGTGATGTTTCTCACTGTCAATCTTTACGATTTCTAGATTCTTTGTTACCACTGTCTTGTTTCCGTACTGTCCAGCCATTTTTGTTCCAGGCCAAACACGGGATGGATCGGAGGCCTGCCCGATTGAGCCGGGGGCTCGAAGCCGATCGGACTGACCATGAGTTTTTCGACCACCACTAAATCCGTGCCGCTTGACCACACCGGAAAATCCTCTCCCTTTCGAAACACCCTTCACCATAACCCTGTCTCCTTCTCCGAAAATTGAAACTGTTACTTCTTCACCGAGCTTGGGTTGTTTGCCTCGAGGCATTGGGAACTCCATCATGTATTTCCTTGGCGACACACCCGCTTTGTCAAAGTGACCTTTGGACGGCTGGTTCACGTGCTTTTCGCGAATCTCGCCAAAACCAACCTGAACCGCACAGTAACCATCCGACTCGTCATTTTTTACCTGTGTCACCACACAGGGCCCCGCTTCGAGAATGGTCACATTCTGACTTTCTCCCCCTTTTCCAAAGAGGCGCGTCATTCCTATCTTTTTTCCAATGATACCTATCACGCTAAGCCTTGATTTCGATGTCAACTCCGGCAGAAAGATCAAGCTTCATAAGCGCATCAACAGTCTTAGGCGACGCGTTGAGTATTTCGATCAACCGTTTATGCGTTTTGGTCTGAAACTGTTCTCTCGATTTTTTGTTCACGTGCGGAGACCGCAGAACTGTATAGATCGTCCGTTTCGTTGGAAGTGGGATTGGACCCGATAGCACCGCACCGGTTTGCTTCACCGTCTTCACGATCTTATCGGTCGACTTATCGATCAGTTTATGATCGTAAGCTTTCAACCTAATTCTGAGTGTCTGTGCCGCCAATTCTACTCCACGATTTCAGTAACAACACCAGCACCAACAGTCCGACCACCCTCACGAATGGCAAACCTCAGCTCCTTCTCCATGGCAATGGGGGCAATCAACTCAACATCCAATGTCACATTGTCACCAGGCATCACCATCTCCGTCCCTTCAGGAAGATCAGACACACCCGTCACATCCGTCGTGCGAAAGTAAAACTGAGGACGATATCCGTTAAAAAATGGAGTGTGTCTTCCTCCTTCTTCCTTCTTTAATACATACACCTCAGCCTTGAACTTGGTATGAGGTGTAATAGAACCGGGCTTCGCACAAACCATACCGCGCTTCAGCCACTCCTTATCAACACCCCGCAACAACAGACCGGCATTATCACCAGCCTGGCCCTCATCCAGCTCCTTACGGAACATCTCTACACCTGTAACTACCGTCTTCTTATCAGCGCCGAGCCCAACAATGTCAACCTCCTCACCAACCTTCACCATACCACGCTCTACACGGCCCGTCCCTACCGTACCACGGCCTGTAATACTGAATACATCCTCAACAGGCATCAAGAACGGCTTGTCTACATCACGCTCAGGCTCAGGGATATAGCTGTCAACAGCCTCCACAAGCTCCATAATGCACTTTGTCGCCTCCTCATCCTCAGGAGCATTCAGAGCGTTTAAAGCGCTTCCCTTAATAATAGGAATGTCATCCCCTGGAAACTCATACTCACTGAGAAGCTCCCGAAGCTCAAGCTCAACCAGTTCTATCAGCTCAGGATCATCCACCTGGTCTGTCTTATTCATGAACACCACAATGGCCGGAACATTCACCTGACGGGCCAAAAGTACATGCTCACGCGTCTGAGGCATGGGACCATCAGCCGCACTCACCACCAGAATGGCTCCATCCATCTGGGCCGCACCTGTAATCATGTTCTTGATATAGTCCGCGTGACCGGGACAGTCTATATGGGCATAGTGGCGGCTCTCACTCTCATACTCCACATGGGCTGTCTGAATCGTAATACCGCGCTCACGCTCCTCAGGTGCATTGTCAATACTGTCAAATGAACGAACCTCACTCAAGCCACGCTTTGACAAAGTCAAAGTCATGGCCGCCGTTAATGTCGTCTTGCCATGATCAACGTGACCAATGGTGCCCACGTTCAAGTGAGGCTTCGTCCTGTCAAATTTCTCCTTCGCCATCAGAATATCTCCTATTTCATGCTGCTGCAGTCGCGAAGGCGGACTTTTCGATCAAGCCTTCAGTAACTGATTTTGGTGCCTTTTTGTAATTATCAAATTCCATAGAGAAAACGGCTCTTCCTTGGGTCATCGAACGGAGAGAAGTAGCATAACCAAACATTTCAGAAAGAGGTGTAACAGCCTTAACTACAACCGCATCCTTCCTGTGGTCAGTTCCTTGAATCTCGCTGCGGCGGGAAGTGAGGTCTCCCATGACATCACCGAGATACTGCTCAGGAAGAACCACTTCAACTTTCATCACAGGCTCGAGCAAAACCGGTTTGGCTCGCTGACAGGCTTCTTTGATGGCCATGGAACCTGCGATCTTGAATGCCATTTCCGATGAATCGACCGCATGATAAGAACCGTCGATCAATTCCACCCGCACATCCTCCACGGGATAGCCGGCAAGAACTCCGTTTTGGAGCGCCTCCTCAATCCCCTGACTGACAGCGTTGAAGTATTCCTTTGGGACAACGCCGCCGACAATCTTGCTCTCAAAATGATATCCTTTCCCAACCTCGTTCGGCTCAGCTTTAATCTTCACATGGCCGTACTGGCCGCGGCCACCTGACTGGCGAATAAATTTCCCTTCAGCCTGTGACTCGCCTGTGATGGTTTCACGATAAGCGACTTGAGGACGACCGACACTGGCATTCACATTAAACTCTCTCTTCAATCGATCAACAAGAATCTCCAAATGAAGTTCACCCATGCCAGAAATAACCGTCTGTCCCGTGTCCTCATCGCTACTCACCTGGAAAGTGGGGTCTTCATCAGACAGTTTAGCCAGAGACTCCGAAAGGTTTTCCTGCTCAGCCTTACTCGATGCCTCAATGGCGACAGATATGACCGGCTTCTGAAACTCCATCTCCTCAAGAACGATTGCAGCAGCAGGGTCGCAGAGAGTGTGGCCGGTTCGGGTCTGCTTGAGACCGACAGCAGCAGCAATCTCTCCGGCGGACACTTTCTTTCGCTCTTCACGCTTGTCCGCATGCATGAGAAGAAGACGGCCAATCCGTTCTTTTCTACCAGTGGCTGTATTCAGTACCGTTGAACCGGCTTCCAATTCGCCGGAATAGACCCTGAAGAACGTCAGCCTTCCCACATATGGATCAGTCATAATCTTGAAAGCTAAGGCGCTAAAAGGATCTTCATTTGATGGTGAGCGACTAAGAAAAACATCCGAGTCCTGCGGTACATGTCCAATGACCTCAGGAATATCCATAGGTGACGGCAACATGTCGACGACTGAGTCAAGTACCCGCTGAATCCCTTTATTCTTGAATGCCGATCCGCAGATTACAGGAATAAAAGCATTATCAAGGCAACCCTTCCGTAAGGCTTTCATGATTTCCTCATGTGTAATTTCTTCTTCGGCAAGATATTTTTCGAGAAGATCTTCATCGTAAGCGGCGCATTCTTCCACAAGGTGATGGCGGGCCTCTTCAGCCACCGATTTCATATCATTTGGAATCTGGATAAAATCGTAGTGCGCACCAAAAGTAGTTTCATTGTAAATAATCGCCTTCATATCTATAAGATCAATGAGCCCGTTGAAAAGCTCCCCTGAACCAATAGGAATGGCAAGCGGTAGAGGATTGGCACCCAG
Source organism: Fidelibacterota bacterium UBA6931 (assembly GCA_002448795.1). Lineage (GTDB taxonomy): Bacteria > Fidelibacterota > Marinisomatia > Marinisomatales > S15-B10 > S15-B10. Next base: position 12,872 of record DKAH01000007.1, on the reverse strand, counting down.
TCTTTTCTTCATCATATCGATCACATTATCAAAGTCAGCTCCCATCCTATCCATCTTGTTTACAAAGGCAATACGAGGGACCTTATACTTGTTTGCTTGACGCCAGACGGTTTCACTCTGTGGTTCAACGCCTCCCACAGCGCAAAAAACAACAACAGCTCCATCGAGCACACGGAGAGATCGTTCAACCTCGGCCGTAAAATCAATGTGTCCCGGCGTGTCAATTATATTGATTCGGTGATCATTCCAGAAAGTAGTTGTCGCTGCCGAAGTGATGGTAATCCCTCGCTCTTTCTCCTGTTGCATCCAGTCCATGGTAGCCGCGCCTTCATGAACTTCGCCCATGCGGTGGAGGCGTCCAGTGTAGTAAAGAATACGCTCAGTGGTAGTTGTCTTACCCGCATCAATATGAGCAAGAATACCAATATTTCTGACTCTGTCTAAAGAAATATCTTTCATCATCGATAGTGTGCAAATGCTTTATTTGCTTCAGCCATACGGTGAGTATCTTCTTTCTTCTTAACGGCACCACCTTCAAGATTGGCAGCATCAATCAATTCACTGGCCAGCCGATCGGCCATGCTCTTTCCTCTCCGCCCTTTCGCATTGGCAATAAGCCAGCGAGTAGCAAGAGCAAAACTCCGGTGGGGCGGTACTTGAATTGGAACCTGATAAGTGGCGCCACCAATCCTGCGGCTTTTAACTTCAATGAGGGGCTTAACATTATCAATCGCCTTCTTGAACATCTCGAGTGAATCCCCTTTTGTTTTAAAAGAAATAATATCCAGAGCTCCATAGAAAATCTGCTCCGCGACTCCTTTTTTTCCCTTCTCCATTAAGTTGTTGATAAACTTTTGAACCATAACTTCGCCGAATATAGGATCGGGCAATATTTCTCGTTTTTCCGGCCGACGTCTTCTCATTACGACCTAGGCCTCTTCGTACCGTAACGTGAACGGCTTGTAGTCCGATCATCAACACCGGCAGTATCCATGGTGCCACGAACTATGTGGTACCGAACACCAGGGAGGTCCTTTACACGTCCTCCCTCAATCAGCACGAGTGAGTGTTCCTGAAGGTTGTGCCCTTCACCGGGAATATAGGCGATCACCTCGATGCCATTTGTCAACCGAACCTTTGCCACTTTTCTGAGTGCAGAGTTCGGCTTTTTCGGTGTTGTTGTGTAAACACGAGTGCAGACTCCCCGCTTCTGAGGATTCCCTTGAAGTGCGGGCGTACTGGTAGTATTTGTGACTCGCTTTCTTCCTTTTCGAACTAACTGATTAATTGTAGGCACTCTTAGGACTCCTAAGTCTTAACCTCTTCGACGACTTTTTCGTCATCTTTGGCAGATTCCATAATTTCTTCTTCAACGCCAACCTTTCTTACAAGAGGGTCCATCGCATTCTTGAACCCTGTCCCTGCCGGGATTAAACGGCCAAGAATGACATTTTCTTTCAGCCCCAATAGACGATCAGTCTTGCCTTCTGTAGAGGCGTCTGTGAGAACCCTCGTAGTCTCCTGGAACGATGCCGCTGAAATAAAGCTCTCAGTATTGAGAGAAGCACGGGTAATGCCCAAGAGCAACGGCCGCGAAGTAGCCGGATTGGCCCTGCGCGTTTTGATGGTATCTTTATCCTTTTCCTTCAGCTGCTTATTGACCTCGAGCTGCTCCGACTTGGTAATGAGATCGCCTTCAAGATAGGATGAATCACCTGGATCTGTAATTACACCTGACTTGAGTATCCTTTCATTTTCATGATTCAGTTCGGCTTGATTAACCCGATCAGCAGCAAGAAAAATGGTGTCGCCCGCATCATCTAATTCCACTTTCTGCATCATCTGTCGAACTATGACCTCAATGTGCTTATCGTTAATTCGAACACCCTGAAGCCGGTAGACTTCCTGAATCTCATTCACAAGGTATTCCTGAACTCTGTCAGGGCCGAGAATGTTGAGAATATCTTCAGGAGAGATCGCACCTTCACAAAGCCTGTCACCGGCGCTTACTCTATCGTTCTCATGAACGATAACATGACGGCCGTAAGGCATCTTGTACTTTTTGGAAACGTCGTGTGCACCTTCAACGATGATTTCACGAATCCCTCGCTTCAGTCCCCCAAATTTGACTACACCGTCAATCTCAGTTACCACCGCAGGCTCGGACGGCTTTCGCGCTTCAAACAGCTCGGCTACTCGCGGTAAACCGCCGGTTATATCCCGGGTTTTACCGATATCTTTGGCAATTTTCACCAACACCTCACCGGCTTTAACTTTCTGACCGTTTTTGACCATAAGCACAGCCTTTATAGGAAGAATCGTTCCTCCAGCAACAGTGTTGCCGTCTTTGTCAAGAATATCAAGATGAGGAGCCAGACGTCGATTTTTCGCCTCGATGGTAACAAGCTGTTTTTTGCCGCCTTCAACTGCTTCCTCGTGATATGTTTCACCTTCCACCATATCGACAAAATTGACAATCCCCGAATGACGCGCCAAGATGACATCGGTGTAAGGATCCCAGGTAAACAGGACCTTTCCTGTTTTGATTTTCTTCCCGTTCTCCACCTCAAGGGCACAGCCATAAGGACATTTATAGACTGAAATACCACCCTTGTCATCCATCACTTTAATGGACGAATTACGGACAAGAACTCTTCGAATCGGCTTTCCTAATCCTTCCTCCGCATCAACCACTTTTGCATATTCGAGGTTATCGGAAAATTCAACCTTTCCATCACGTCTTGATTTCATCTCTGACTCTTCAATAATTCGGGAAGCGGTTCCACCGATGTGGAATGTTCTAAGTGTAAGCTGGGTGCCCGGCTCGCCGATGCTCTGAGCCGCTACAATCCCTACGGAAGAACCCATAGCAGCCAGTTTGTTGGTATTCAGGTCTGTGCCATAACATTTCTTACAGACGCCGCGAAGCGATTCACAGGTAAGAACCGACCTGATGAAAACACGGTCCACATCATAGTCTTTAAATCCGTCAGCCACGGCGTTGTCGACAAGCGTCCCCGATTTGAGAACAATCTCACCATCAACATAAACGTCTTCCTGAACAATTCGGCCGCGGATTCGCTCATTAATTGGTTCGATGACTTCCTCACCTTCTTTGAGATCATTGACCCAAACACCGTTGATTGTACCGCAGTCTTCTTCCATGATAACAACGTCCTGGGCCACGTCCACGAGCCGCCGTGTCAGATAGCCGGCGTCTGCAGTTTTCAACGCAGTATCAGCAAGGCCCTTACGTGCGCCATGTGTCGAGATAAAGTACTCTAAAACCGAAAGCCCTTCCCTAAAATTTGAAGTAATAGGGTTTTCGATAATTTCACCTTTGCTTCCGGTCATTGATTTTTTAGGCTTAGCCATTAACCCACGCATGCCAGCAAGCTGTTTAATCTGGTCTCGACTACCTCTTGCACCAGAATCGGCCATGATAAATACAGGATTGAATCCCTGCTTGTCTTCCCCTAAGTGCCTCATCAAGCTGTCAGAAGTTTCGTTCGTAGCGTGAGTCCAGACGTCGATCACCTTGTTGTAGCGCTCACCCTCTGTCAAAATCTGGCGGGAGAACTTGCTCTGGATTGAGTTCACTGTATTATCTGCTTTTGAAATAATCGACTCTTTCTCTTCGGGAATAAGCACATCGTCAATGGCAATAGATACACCGCTCTGCGTAGCAAACTTGAAACCGAGATTTTTCAGATCATCAAGGAACTCGACAGTACGATGACTGCTCACTGTGAGATAACAGTCATATATAATCTGTTCAATCTTCTTTTTAGTCAAAAGCTCATCGATATAGTTCAATTCATCGGGTACAACAGAGTTGAAAATAGCGCGGCCCACAGTGGTCTTTTCCTGCCATTTTCCCTGGTGCCGAACATCAATAATTGCGTGAAGACCAACAGTATTATTTTCGTAAGCCATCAAAACTTCATTCAGGCTGGAGAATCTTCTTCCTTCACCGAGGTCTCCATCCTTATGCTTCGTCAGGTAATAAGAGCCTAGGACCATATCCTGGGATGGGATCGCCAGCGGATAACCATGAGCCGGATGAAGAATATTATGACTTGCCAACATCAGCATACGTGCTTCCATTTGGGATTCTACAGAAAGCGGTACATGGACTGCCATTTGATCGCCGTCAAAGTCAGCATTGAAAGCGGAGCAAACCAACGGATGAATCTGGATGGCCTTTCCATCAACAAGAACGGGCTGAAAAGCCTGAATACCCAAGCGGTGTAGGGTCGGCGCCCTATTGAGAAGAACAGGATGATCACGAACCACATATTCCAGCACTTCGTAAACGTCTGGCGCTTTTTCTTGCACCATGAGCTTAGCACTTCGGGGCGTATTTGCAAATCCCCGCGCAATTAGTTCATGAATGATATGAGGCATGAAAAGCTCTGTTGCCATGTCCTTTGGTAAGCCGCACTCGTGGAGTTTCAACTCAGGACCGACGACAATAACTGACCGACCAGAGTAATCCACCCGCTTTCCGAGGAGGTTCTGCCGAAACCGGCCTTGTTTGCCACGCAACATGTCGCTTAAACTTTTCAGTGGTCGCCGAGTCCCACTACTTACTGCTGTTCCGCGGCGGGAATTATCGAACAGCGTGTCCACCGCCTCCTGAAGCATCCTTTTCTCATTGCGTAGAATGACATCCGGCGCTTTGATATCCATCAGTTGCTTAAGACGGTTGTTTCGAATAATAACGCGTCTGTATAGATCGTTCAGATCGCTGGCAGCAAAACGACCCCCTTCAAGGGGCACAAGAGGTCTTAGTTCCGGAGGTATAACCGGAAGTACTGTAATCACCATCCATTCCGGTTTGTTGAGTCGAGCTTTAAGCGGCGAGGGATAGAACGCCTTCACCACCTTCAGGCGCTTCAGAGCATCGGCTTTTCGCTGTTTGGAGCGCGAAGTTTTGATTGTCTCCTCCAGCTCCTTCATGGTACCAGAAATATCCAGCGCTTTCAGCGCATCTCGCACAGCGATACCGCCCATTGCTGCATAGAAATAATTTTCTTCATCTTGGTCTTCCTCAGAGACGGCGAACTTCCCGTAATGCTTGTCCAACTCACGAAACTCGGTTTCATCTAGAAGTTCCATCTTTTTTTTGTCTGAAGCACCAGGATTGATAACGATATAGGACTCATAATAGATCACTTTTTCCAAGTCCCTGGTCGAGATGCCCATGAGATGGTTCAACTTGCCGGGGACAGACCTGAGGAACCAGATGTGTACCACTGGCACGGCAAGCGTAATGTGACCCATTCGCTCACGGCGGACTTTCTTCCTAGTTACCTCTACACCACATCTGTCGCAGATGATTCCACGGTATCGAATTCCTTTATACTTGCCGCAATGGCACTCGTAGTCCTTTACAGGACCGAAGATTTTTTCGCAGAAAAGACCTTCCTTCTCCGGTTTGTAGGAACGATAATTGATCGTCTCAGGCTTTAGAATCTCGCCATAGGATCGTCTTAAAATGTCTTCTGGGGACATGAGACCGATGGACACCGATTTGAAATCGCTTAAAACGTCTTTCTTTGGTGGTTTAATGTAGACCAATTCGTTCCCCTTCCACTAATTATGAAGTTGAATATCCACGCCTAATCCCTGCAGTTCTTTCACGAGTACGTTGAAAGACTCCGGCAGAGAAAAGTCTGGAATGTTTTCACCTTTGACGATGGCATTATAGACCTTCGATCGGCCGTCCACATCATCGGATTTGCCTGTCAATATCTCTCGAAGCGTATAGCTAGCCCCGTATGCTTCCAGCGCCCACACTTCCATTTCTCCAAACCGTTGGCCACCTTCCTGCGCTTTTCCGCCTAGCGGCTGCTGCGTGATCAGCGAATAGGGACCAGTGGCACGGGCGTGCATCTTGTCATCCACCATGTGTGCCAGTTTCATCATATAGATACACCCAACGGTTACAGGATAGTCAAACTTTTCGCCTGTCCGGCCATCCCATAAATCAACTTTGCCTATCAGCGGCAGTTCGGCTTCCTTAAGCTCTGCTTCCACTTGCTCCGGGGATGCACCATCAAAAGGTGACGTCTCGTAACGCTTCTCGAGCTTCTGTCCGGCCCAACCTAGCATGGTCTCGTAGAGCTGGCCGAGGTTCATTCTCGATGGAACACCGAGAGGATTCAGCACAACGTCTACAGGAGTCCCATCCTCAAGAAAAGGCATATCCTCCTCTGGAACAATCACTGACACCACACCCTTGTTGCCGTGGCGTCCCGCCATTTTGTCTCCAACTTGAAGTTTCCGCTTATTGGCTAGATAAACCTTCGCTAGCTTTGAAACACCCGGCTGAAGCTCATCGCCAACCTGCAATTTGTAGATCTTACGTTCTAGCCGCTCTTCAGCCTCTCTCCATTCACGGTTGAATGAATTCCAAACCTGCTGAATTTGGATCCACATTCTTTTATCTGTTACCCAAGGATGCTCTCTGGAAATCCTTTCAGGATCAAGTGCCGCAAGGCGCTTCGCCGTAAGCTTGGTAGAAGCCTTTATGAGGGTCTTCCCTGTAGCAATATCGCGAAGTCCGTTACTTGTCTGGTCAAGCATCAGCTGATTCAGCATCTCATCTCTTGACTTCTTCAGTTTCTTCTTTGCACGGCGTGTCTCTTCCTGAAACTTTTCAATCTGCTTTTTCTCAACGGCACGGGATTGTTTCGTCTTTCGTTCAAAGAGCTTAGTCTTGATAACAACGCCATTCGTTCCTGGAGAAGCTTTCTTTGAAGCATTCTTGACATCACCAGCCTTCTCGCCGAAGATAGCTCTAAGCAGTTTTTCTTCAGGCGTTGGATCCGTTTCGCCCTTTGGGGTAACTTTACCAATAAGGATATTTCCGGAGGCTACTCGTGCACCTTGTCGCACGATGCCGTTTTCATCCAAATCTTTGGTGGCTTCTTCGCCCACATTGGGAATCTCCCTTGTAAGCTCTTCCTCGCCGCGTTTCGTATCTCGAACTTCAAGTTCAACTTCAGAAATGTGAACTGAAGTGAAATCGTCATTTTTTACGAGCCGCTCACTGACAACTATCGCATCTTCAAAATTGTATCCGCGCCACGGCATGAATGCCACCACAATGTTACGCCCAAGAGCCAGTTCACCCTTCTGGGTGGAAGGACCATCGGCAAGCAAATCACCTTTCTTGATCTTCTGGCCTGCTGCTACAACTGGCCTCTGATTCATACAGGTGTCCTGGTTCGTTCGGGAATACTTTACAAAAGAGAGCTTCAGCAGATTCTGTTCTGCTGAGACAGCCAAGTCCTCGGGAATATCAGTGGTGCGGATGACAACTCCAGTGGCATCCACCGACTTAACTACACCAGAAACCGGCGAGTAGAGCGAAGTCCGAGAATCTCTGGCCACTTTCTCTTCCATACCCGTTCCGACAATTGGCGCTTGAGGTTTTATCAGCGGTACCGACTGGCGCTGCATATTTGAACCCATAAGTGCTCTATTCGCATCATCATGCTCAAGGAAAGGGATCAATGTTGCTGCCACACTCAAAATCTGGTGAGGCGCCACATCCATATACTGTACATCTTTCGCTCCAACCACTGGAAAATCACCCCGAATCCGAACGCGGACGCGGTCAGCTTGTATCTCACCCTTCGAGCCGAGATCGTACAAAGACTGTGCAATTCTGGACCTGTCTTCATCCTCAGCCGAAAGGTACTGAATCTTTTTACCAACCGCAGCGGAGCCGTTCTTTCGGTTAACAACCCTGTATGGCGCTTCGATAAAGCCGAGTTCATTAACCTTTGCATAAGTGGCTAAAGATGAAATCAGACCGATGTTCGGCCCTTCTGGTGTCTCGATGGGGCAGAGCCTCCCGTAGTGAGTGTAATGAACGTCACGGACTTCAAAACCGGCACGCTCCCTTGTCAATCCACCTGGGCCAAGAGCAGAGACTCGCCGTTTATGAGTTACCTCTGCTAAAGGATTGGTCTGATCCATAAATTGACTCAACTGGCTTGTCCCAAAAAATGTATTTATAACTGTCGTACAGATACGAGAATTGATCAAATCCTGAGGAGTAAGACTTTCGGCCTCCCTAAGATTCATCCTCTCCCTGACGGTTCTTGCCATTCTGCTGAAAGCGATGGAAAACTGGTTTGTCAACTGCTCACCGACAGTTTTCATTCGGCGGTTGCCGAGATGGTCAATATCGTCCGGCCCTCTCTCCCCTTTCCGCATCTCAACGAGATACTGAATCACACGGATGAAATCTTCCGTAGTAAGAACGGTGTGCTCAATCTCCACCTCCAGATTGAACTGTTTGTTCAGTCTGTACCGGCCGACCTTGCCAAGATCATAGCGTTTGGGACTAAAAAACATTCTTTCTATAAACTTCTGCGCTGTTTCAAGATTCGGTGGCTCGCCCGAACGGAGGTGCTTATACATAAGCGCCAGTGCCTCATCCGTATTGTGGCTAGGATCCTTTTGCATTGTATTGAGCAAAAGTTCAACGGCAAGGTTATCGAGGGGTGAAACACACTCCAACTCTTTAACTTTCGCAGCAATAAGGTCGGCTACAAGGTCAGCTGTCAGCTCGGAACGACTCTCAGCAAGGATTTCACCGGTATTTGTATCAATGATATCATCAACGAGAACTTTCCCGACAACTTTTTTGGACGACTTCGAATCGAGTTTGAATTTCTGGGCGAAATCGAAAATCCTAAAGATGTCCGCATCGCTAGAAAAACCGAGAGTCCTGAGAAGAGTCGTCACAGGAAACTTCCTGCGCCGGTCTATAATAACGTAAATGCAGTCCTGAATATCTGTTGTGAAATCGATCCATGATCCTCTGAACGGAATTACACGCGCCTGATAAAGCCTCGTGCCGTTAGGATGCGTGTATTCATCAAAAAAGACACCGGGAGAACGCTGAAGCTGACTAACAATAACTCTTTCCGCACCGTTAATGATAAAGGTGCCCCGGCTTGTCATGAAAGGGATGTTTCCAAAATAGACTTCCTGCTCGATGGAATGGGCGTACTTTGATCTGTCAAACTCGTCAGTGATGTGCAGAATTAACCTCACCTTAAGCGGAACAGCATATGTGACGCCTCTCTCCATGCATTCCTCAGGGCTGTACTTAGAGGCGCCAAAGTAATAGCTCTTGTATTCGAGGATATAGTTTTTATGTGTATCCTCAATGGGAAGGATGTTATGCAATACTTCATGCAGTCCATGCATATCGCGGCTTTCTTCCGGGGAATCGAGTTGCAAGAAATTACTAAAGGAATCTATCTGCACTCCCAGCAGATCTGGCATGGGAACAGCGGAAGAAATCTTCGAAAAGGACTGACGGTTTTTGGTCTGGTTTTCAGCCAAGACTACATTCTCCTTACTGATTGGTTAGGATGTTAATCTCGTGTTCGGCAAGACAGCGCAGCTTACTTCAGCTCAACAGTAGCACCAGCTTCTTCAAGCTGTGTCTTCATTTCCTCAGCTTCTGCTTTGGCGACGCCTTCCTTGACTGGCTTTGGTGCACTTTCAACAAGATCTTTTGCCTCTTTGAGACCAAGTTCCGTGATAGTACGAACCACCTTAATCACCTGGATTTTCTTGTCGCCAGCTGAAGCAAGAACGACGCTAAAACTGTCTTTCTCCTCTTCGGCAGCAGCTTCTCCATCAGCGGCGGGAGCTGCAATAGCCGCTACAGGAGCTGCAGCAGTAACACCAAACTTGTCTTCGATTTCACCGATGAGCTCTGAAATCTCGAGCATATTGGCTTTCTCAAGATAGTCGAGTACATCAGCACGTGAAACTTCAGCCATGGTTCATTTCCTCTCTTTTTATCTACTCTGGTTTTGAGTCTTTAAGATTATTCAACACATTCATAAAACTTGACACTGCCCCATTTAGAGTCGATGCCAGTTTTGTCATAGGCGATGACAGCCCACCAACAAGTTTTGTAAAAAGCAATTCACGGGAAGGAAGGTTCGCCACCGTGATAAACTCGTCCTTACCCATCAATTTCCCGTCAAAAATAAACGCCTTCAATTCAGGGAGATCATGATCTTTCTTGAAATCTTTAATAATACGGGCTGGTGTCGTGGGGTCATCAAAGCTGAGGGCCACTGCCGTGGGGCCGCCGAAAACGCCATTCAGATCTTTTAGACCAGCGTTCTCTGCCGATCGCCTGGCAAGGGTATTTTTAATAACGAAGAACTCCACACTATCCGCCCTAAACTTTTTCCGAAGCTCTGTAACATCCTTCACATTCAATCCGAGGTAATCGGTGAAATAAATCCCTGACGCCTCCTTGAACTTGGTGCTAAAGGTCTCGACTGTTTCGATGTTCTGTTGGTTCGGCATATCTCTCTAGAGCGAAAAAGCCCTGTCCACTCTTATTCCCGGTCCAACGGTAGACGAAACGGTCACTTTCTTCATATATGTCCCTTTTACAGTTGGCGGCTTTGCATGAAGGATAGTTGAAAGAATCGATTTGAGGTTTTCAATAAGTTGGCCTTCTTCAAATGATTTTTTCCCAATGGGCGCATGAACGATACCATTCTTATCAACCCTCAGTTCGATACGACCGGCCTTGATTTCCTTAACAGCCTTGCCGATCTCTTTGGTGACAGTTCCACTTTTTGGATTAGGCATCAACCCCTTGGGACCCAGTATTTTACCCAGCTTTCCAAGCTTTGGCATCATTTCTGGAGTGGCAACGATAACATCTACTTCGTCCCAACCGGATTCCAGTTTAGCGAGGAATTCGTCATTCCCGGCATGGTCAGCGCCGGCCTCTTCCGCCTCTTTCAACTCTGCTCCTGCTGCAAGAACGAGAACCTTACTCTCTTTGCCACTCCCATGAGGAAGAGACGTGGTGACGCGAATATTTTGATCGGCGTGTCGAGGATCAACACCAAGGTTGACAGCAACTTCGATAGTTTCATCAAATTTGGCGAGGCTCATGCTCTTGAGGAGTTCAACGGCATCTTCTACAGAATATTCTTTCATCCTGTCTACTGATTCCGCTGCGCTTCTGTATCGCTTTCCGCGCTTCATCAGTTAGACTACCTCCAACCCCATGCTTCGCGCGGTGCCACGAATCATCTCCATGGCCGTATCGACACTGTTTGCATTGAGATCAGACATTTTGGTCTCTGCAATCTGCCTTAGATCATTTTCCCTCACCTGACCCACCTTCTCTTTGTTCGGCTCACCTGATCCCTTTTGAATTCTTGCCGCCTGCTTCAGTAGAACCGCCGCCGGAGGGGTCTTTGTAACAAAAGTAAATGATCGATCTTCAAAAACTGTAATTTCCACCGGAATGATGGTTCCCATGTTTTCCTTGGTACGATCATTGAAGGCGTTACAGAAGTCCATGATGTTAAGACCGTGCTGACCAAGAGCAGGACCAACTGGAGGCGCAGGATTCGCCTGACCTGCTGGCACTTGAAGTTTGATCATTGTTAGAACTTTCTTTGCCATCTACGCTTCTGTATGCTTCAAATGTTCAACTTGGAGATAGTCAAGCTCTACCGGTGTCGACCTACCAAAAATTGAGACCATCACTTTCACTTTCTGCTTTTCCTCGTTCGTTTCTATCACCGATCCTTCAAAATCGAGGAATGGTCCATCAACAATCTTGATGCCGTCATTCTTCTGAAATCTTGTGGCTATGACTTCTTGGCCGTCCTTGATCTCGACCTCGCCTAGGATACGGTTTACCTCGTCAACCTGGAGCGGCTCAGGCTCACCTTTCGGACCGACAAAACTCATCACACCGGGAATGCTCTCAACATAGTGGCGGCTTTCGTTATCCATATCCATCTTAATGAGCACATAGCCTGGGTAGAACACGCGGTCTTTAATTACCTTTTTCCCGCTTCTCATCTCTACCACATTTTCTGACGGCACAAGAACTTCGCTGATTTTTCCACCCTCTACGCCACTTTCCATTTCACTCAACATCGAGTCACGAATTTTTTTTTCCGCACCCGACAATACTCTTAATGAGAACCATTCCATATCAGAGCATTACATTCACAATTCTCGAGAGAAAAAAATCAACAATAAAAAGAAAAACGCTGAGCATTAGAGAAAGGCCGAGTACAACCATAGTTGAGCCGCGAAGCTCTTCCCAGGTCGGCCAGGATACCTTATTCATTTCAAATTGAACGCCGTTCATGAATTCTTTGATTTTATTAATCACGCCTCAATAGCTCATCTCAATCGCAGGTGAGGCAGGACTTGAACCCGCAACCCCCGGTTTTGGA
>DKAH01000007.1:0-272 GCA_002448795.1 Fidelibacterota bacterium UBA6931 | reverse complement strand
CTCTACCAGTTGAGCTACTCACCTATTGTTCTTCCTTATGGAAGGAAAAAGCCTCGACTTGTTCTGATATCTGTTGCACGCAATCAACTATTTTGTCTCTTTGTGAAGCGTGTGAATCCGGCATCCGGGACAGTACTTCTTGTATGTAACACGATCCGGATGAAGACGTTTATTCTTCGACAGCGTATAGTTACGCCGATGACACTCAGGACATTCCAGAGTCAGCAGGTCTCTTTTGCTATTCGCGCCCAATTCTACTCCACGATTTCAGT
>DKAH01000012.1 GCA_002448795.1 Fidelibacterota bacterium UBA6931 | reverse complement strand
TAGACTCTGATGGCTCTCTCTATGCATTAAACGAAAATCTGACCTTCCTGAGTGGTTTTCCTGTGGAAGCGGAAGCTGCGGGAGAGATACTCATCGGGCAACTCTCCGACACCTACAACCCCGAAATTGTAACTTATTCTTCTTCGGGAAAAATTCGAATTTTTGATTGGAGCGGTTCTGAACTGTTTAATCTGGCGGGTTATTTACTAAGCCGACCCAAAATTATTTCTTCATTCAACGGAAAAAATGCACTGGTCACTTCATCGGAAGTGTGGCTTTTTGATGAGGCCGACTCAGATGTGACACCCGACTGGCCCACTGCCGGTGGCGACATCATGAATCGTCGTTTTTTCCAAACTTCTGCGGAATCTCGTCCATTTGGCGGTGAAGGCATTCTTTCCTCATCCAAGACATACTGTTATCCCAACCCCATTGAAGAAGGGTCCGCTACTCTTCGTGTTACTGTGGAGGATGCTGATGAGATCGTTATTACCGTTTACGATTTGACCGGTTTATTTGTGGAGCGAATAGAGATTTCGCCCGTCAGGCCTTACGAAGTGAATGAAGTCATTTGGGATGTTCGAAATATTGAAAGCGGAGTTTATCTGGCAAATGTGGAAGCGTTTTCCGACGGAAAATCTGACTCTAAAATTCTCAAGATCGCCATTGTCCACTGACGAACTTTTCAAGTTTGAGAATTGATCAAACCCAAGTGAAAAAGGTCATTTTATACGCCTCTCTGTTTGGCAGAATTCTTTCAGCGCAGGCTGTCTACAACCATCCTGAACTGGAGTGGAACACTTTTTCGACAGAACATTTTATGATCCATTTTCATAACGGTACCGAGCGGACGGCAAGAGAGGGTGCAGCGGTTGCTGAAGCGATCTATTCAGACGTTACGGGACTTTATCAGTATGAACCGCCTGAGAAAACTCACATTGTTTTTATAGATACTGATGACTACTCGAATGGCGCTGCCTACTATTATGACAACAAGATTGAGATCTGGGCGTCTCCAATCGACGCGGAGCTCCGTGGGAGCCATCGATGGCTTCAAAACGTGATAACACACGAATTTGTCCATATTGTCTCCATGGGCTCCGCCATGAAATTTGGCAGACGCATCCCCGGCGGATATTTTCAGTGGATTCAGTACGAGGAGGAAAAACGGGATGATGTACTTTACGGTTTTCCAAATGTCCTTATTTCTTACCCTGTTCCCGGAACTGCTGTACCTCCATGGTTTGCCGAGGGAGCTGCCCAGTTCATGTACGAAGGAGCGACTTTCGATTTCTGGGACAGTCATCGCGATATGATACTGCGAGATCTGACCCTTCATGACAATCTTCTGACGCTCACTGAAATGAATACTTTTGGAAAGGCGGGAATCGGGAATGAATCGACCTACAACGCCGGCTTCGCTCTGGTTCGTTATCTCGCCTATAAATATGGTCAGGAAGTAATTCCGGCAATCGCCCGGGAACTTTCGGGGAGACGCGGTGCTTCCATCGAATATGCTTTGGAGAAAGCTACAGCCGAGCCTTCTGAAAGGATAATGGCGGATTTTCAGTCTGCACTGATGGAACGGTTTCAGTTTCAGACCGAATCGGTTCGTTCTGATGAAGTGAAGGGTAAGATTATCAGAGATGGGGGGACAGTCAATCTTCATCCCCGATGGTCTCCTGATGGAGAAAGGTTCGCTTATCTTTCTAACGAGGGAAATGACTTTCTCGTGCAGACCGATCTCCACATTTTTTCTATTCTGGACGGCAGCAATGAGGTGGTTGCAAAAGACGTTTTATCCGCACCGGTATGGAACTCTTCCGGCGAGCAGATCTACTACACCAGAAAATCGAAGGCGGGCAAGAATGGCTCCCGATGGTTTGACCTCTACAGATATTCTTTTGGCGACGAATCTGAGGAGCGACTTACTCGGGAAGCTCGAGCGTTTTCTCCATCACTCCTTCGTGGCGATTCACTTCTTGCATATCTCGCCACCAGTGACGGGACGCAAAATATTTACCTTATCAATCTGAACTCCCGCCATTCCGAACGGATCACCCAATTTGATGATGGGCGTCAGATTATGAATCTCTCCTATAATCCCGCCGATGGGTTACTCATGTTTGACAATGTGGAAAGCCATTTCAGAAATATTTCAGCCCTCAATATCGATGACACATCCTTTGTAAATCTGATGGCAGTGCCGGAGTGGGATGAGCGTGATATGACCTCAACAGCCAATGGAGGAATGCTCTATTCTGTGGATAGATCTGGCATATTCAATCTCTACTACGTCAACAGCTCCGATGGCCGCCAGGGCTATATCACGAATGTACTGGGGGGCGCTTTCATGCCTGACGTTAGTCAAGATGGAAAAATCCTCTATTCTCTCTACGAGGATGGTCGGTACCGAATTGCCGTGATTGATTCAGTTCGCCTGTTGGACGAGGCTGTTATCGGCTACGGGCCTGATCACTTCACCAAGTTTGATGGTCTACCACCCCCTCTGAGAGAGCAGAATTCTTACGAAATCTCCGATTACGAAGACGCGTTTTCGACTACTTTTATCTTTCCGAGACTTCAGATCGATTACGGCATGGTGAAGCCCGGCTTCTATTTTCTTGCCAATGAGATGACCAACCGTCTGAGCCTATTTGGCGGAGCCGCGGTCAATGCCTTGTCGGACCTTGATCTTTTTCTCCTCTTTGAACTCAAAACGCTCTTTCCGACGCTCTATGCTGATATTTTTTTCATGACACGCCACATTAACAAAAGGTCAACTCTCTGGGATGTTATCGATATCGATTCAGATATTGCCTACAGGCTGTTCCAGATGGAAGGAGGAGCGATCTTCCCAGTGAGGGGACGACATAGTCTGACTCTCTTTGGATCTTACCAGAATTATCGTTCAAATGCGCTTTGGTGGGTACCCGGGGAGCAGTTGTTTGGTAAGTCGGGGATTGACTATTATTCCGGATTACATACAGGTTTGAAGTGGGATACACACCTGTTCAAAAGGACTGTAGATTACGACATTCTTCCAAGCAATGGGGTAAAGCTTAATCTTGATCTTCGTCGCGAGGCTAACCGATTCTACAATTCCGAGAAATCTCTTTTCGAAGTTGTCTTCGATGATTTCCAGCTTTTACGTGCTGAGGGCAAAGGTGAGGCCCATTTTGAAATTCCCTTTACGGAGAGGTGGACATTTTCTATGGAAGCGGCCAGTGGCTGGATGTCAGAGACTGAAGTGGACTCGTTCTTCAACTTTTTTGCCGGCGGCATGCCCGGTATTCGAGGATATCCTTTCTACGCCATTGAAGGCAACAGAATGCTCATGGCAACTGCCGTCACCAGAATTCCCCTCATGCGACAGCTCCACATTCCGATAGGTCCTTTCATTCTTCAAAATGTAGTTCTTGGTCTAATGGGACAGGTTGGTGACGCCTGGAGCGAAGGGAAGGACAAGTTGTCTCCGAAGCGATCTTACGGAGTTCATTTCAGGATGGGAGGTTTCTCATTTTACAACTATCCGACGGGAATTGGCGTGGAATTCCACAGGGGAATAGATAAATTCACCGCTCTGAATCACCAATATGGCGGCGACTCACGGCTCTATTTTACACTCCTTTTTGGATTCTAGATGAAACAATCATTATCGTTGACCATATGCCTGTTGCTTTCCAGTTCACCTTTTCTGCGGGGTGAATCGAAACTGCTGAAGTATGAGCCGCGATTTCACGGTTCCTTACCTGTGGTTCAACAGCAATTGGAGGCAGATTCGGTTGTCACGCTGCCCGATACTACAGTCTATCCCGGCCGAGGTTTGATTCTCTCACTAGCTCTGCCGGGGATGGGTGAATGGTACGCCGGAGCAAAGACGAAAGCGTTGTTTTTCTTTGGTTTTGAGGTTGCAGCGTGGCTTAGCTGGAAATCGTTTTCTGATAAGGGAGAGGCGATTGAAAGTAAATATGAACGGTTCGCTGATGAGCATTGGGATCTTTACGACTGGTGGCTGAGGACGCCATGGCTTACTTCATCGTACGGGGATGTGGTCTGTAAGGGAACACACCATCTGAGTCTCTTCCTACCGGGGCAGACATCGACTATCAGTTCTGACTCGCTGTGCGGTGATTGGATTGACGGCGTTGAAGTAGTCAGAGATCATGAATACTATGAGAACGTTGGCAAATATGATCAATTCGTTGCAGGTTGGTCTGACCTTTTTGCTAGCGATGGAAGTAACGGCTGGTGGGAGAAAGAAAAATCCGTTGGCGACAGCGTGGAGATCATTGTTATGACAGACCTGAAAAAGGATTATATTAATCAGCGTGCTAGGGCAAATGATGCTTATCGAATGGCAACTTACACTGTAACCGCTATCATGTTCAATCACGTCGTCAGTGGACTCGATGCCTTTATCGAAACACGTCGGCGTAAACTCGGTACTGAGCTTGATACAGCTGTTGGACTAACCTTCTCACCATTTACCCGCTCCGGTGTGGGAGGTATCACTTTCGCTATAAGATGGTGATGTTATTCATGATTAAAAACAAGAAAAGGTCAACTTTTTTTCTCAGCTTGCTGATTGGCTTCAGCTTTATCGGGTGTGCGAAAGAAGAGATTGATCTGAGCAAGGACGACATCCAGGAGCGCTATGACAAAGGGATGGAATTGCTAGAAAGGCGGAAATACTATCGAGCACAGGAACATTTTCAGTATGTGCTCCTCCGGAGCAGACATACAGATATCGGTGACGACAGCCAGTTCCATCTTGCCGAATCCTATTTTCTGAACAAGGAATACGAGTCTGCCATCAGTGAATACGACAAACTTGTCAGGCAGATGTCGTTTAGTCCTCACGTGCGATTGGCCCGGTACCGAATCTGCCAGAGCTACGAAATGAGTTCTCCAAAGTTCTACTTTGACCAGGAAGCAACAAACAGGGCGATTCAGAAATATCAGGAGTTCATAGAAGATTTTCCCGACTCTGAAAACCGTGAGGAGGCAACAGCCACAATTGGGGATTTGAGGAATAAATTGTCGAACAAACTTTTAGAGTCCGCTGTTCTTTATGTGAAGATGGAAGAGTACGATGCGGCAATAAATTATCTTCAGGATCTGCTTGAACTTTACTTTGATACTGGATATGCCGACTCTGCGAGACTGATGATGGTGGAGACGCTCATTGCAGCAAAAAAAATCAGTGAAGCCGAAACCTTTCTGGAAAATCACTCATCCCGGTTTTCAAATGATTCCATTAGGGAGGATGCCCAAAGTTCGCTAGAGAAACATTTTTCGCAGCAGGATAAAAAATTATGAAACTTTGTCTTTTTGGGGGCACGTTTGATCCGCCGCATGTAGGGCACCTTGTCATTGCTGAGACGATTCAGGAATCTGAGCGGTTCGATAAAGTGGTGTTTGTTCCTGCTTCGAATCCTCCTCACAAAGAGGAGGATATTTCGCCTATTGACAGCCGCTTGGAAATGCTTCGCCTTGCCCTTGTGGGCAATGATCACTTTGATGTTTCAGACATCGAGATTGAGCGAGGAGGTGTTTCGTATACAGTGGAAACAATCAAAGAAGCAAAAGAGAGATTCGGGATCGATGCGGAGGATCTTTATTTTCTCATCGGTAGCGATGCACTAATCGATTTTCATCGCTGGAAGCAGCATGAATCAATTCTCGATGAATGTAGGGTGATTGTGGTCCAGCGGCCCGGATTTCTTACGAGTAGAATTGATCCGAATATCCTTTCACGAATCCGATTTTCAAACATTCCCCAGATTCAAGTTTCATCCTCACAGATTCGGCGAAGAATCAGAAGCGATTTGACCATTCGGTACCTGGTACCGAATCCTGTTATGAAATATATTCAGGAACAGGGACTCTACAGTTCATGACGGGCTCGTTCATCGCAGCCCATCTTGTGGTCGGTACAATTCTGCTTTATTTCGGCGGTGATTTCGTGGTAAAAGGGGCCAGTCATATTGCGCGACTCTTCGGTATCTCTCGAATGGTTGTGGGACTGACAGTTGTGGCCTTCGGTACGTCCCTTCCTGAACTTGTGGTGAGTCTCGTGGCCGCGACATCTGGTAAAGAGGCGATCGCCATCGGAAATATCATCGGCTCCAACATTGCCAATGTGGGGCTCATTATAGGCCTCACCTGTTCATTTTTCCTCATTTCAATAAAGGGAAAACGATTCCTGAAAGATTTGAATATTATGATGGTCGCATCAGTTTTATTTATCGTCCTGATCTTTGACGGGAATGTGGAACGCTGGGAGGGAGTTGTTCTCTTTTCCGGCATTGTCACGTATACGATCTACAGGCTCTACACCGGGAAAAAAGATACAGATGCCCATGAAAAGTTCGGATCAGTTGGACTGAATGTTGGCTTTCTGGCCTTCGGAATCCTTGGACTATACTTCGGCTCCAATATTTTTGTAGAAGGTGCTGTCAGCCTTGCACGAAGCTTGGGTATCACCGAAATTGTGATCGGGATGACTATTGTAGCTTACGGTACTTCTCTTCCCGAACTGGCTACGTCGCTGGTGGCGGCGTTCAGAAAGCAGGGCGATATTTCGCTCGGGAATATTATCGGCTCGAATCTTTTTAATCTCATGGCTGTCATTGGGCCTGTGGCGATCATCTCCCCCCTGACCGCCGACAGGGCGCTTCTAAGTTTTGAACTTCCTGTCATGATCGCCTTTTCTCTAGCGCTTTATCCACTAGTAAAGGTTTCGGGTACAGTGTCCCGGAAATATGCCTCTGTCCTTCTTATGGGATACCTCAGTTTCATCATTTCTTTCTTTGTGATTTGATCTCTTTCAAAGACGTTTCGAGCAAGTTTGATAGCGGTGCAGGTATCGAACATGCGACCTTTGATGTTGGCCCTGGGGAATTTGTTTGCATAATCGGTCCCACAGGAGCCGGTAAGACAACCCTTCTTCGGCTTATCCATATGGACATTCTCCCTGATGATGGCAAGGTGACAGTCGATAAGTTTAGTTCAGATAAGATCAAACGGCGCAAGATTTCCCTTCTTAGACGAAAAGTGGGGATGGTGTTTCAGGAGTTTGAGCTGCTGAACGATCGGACCGTCTTCGACAATGTGGCAATTCCGCTCCATGTCCAGGGGGTGGGGATGAAAGCGGTAAAGGAAGAGGTGGAGAATTGTCTTGATCGATTGGGTATCTCCGATAAGCGCGACCACCTTCCGTCTGAGCTGTCAGGTGGGGAACAGCAGATTGTTTCGCTGGGGCGGGCGCTGGTGAAAGACCCACTGGTAATTCTTGCGGATGAGCCGACGGGAAACCTTGATCCGGCGGCTTCCCTCCGTGTCATAGAGCTGCTGGAAGAGATCAATCGTGACGGAACGGCCATCCTCATGGCGACACACAACTATTCGCTGGTGAAGGATCGGGGACACCGGTTTATGCAAATTGTGGACGGCGAGGTGCGAGGATGATTGACAGGTTCCTCTACCTCGTTTCTGAAGGCGTCAGAAGTTTTTGGAGGTCGAGGACAACAGCCCTGGCGACGACGACTGCTATCGGTATTGCCGCCAGTTTTGTTCTGTTTATCGCTGTCGTGGGTGAGAACCTGTCTAGGGTGATCAATCTTGCCCGTGATCAGTATGAATTCGAGGTTTTTTTCGATAGTGATCTTAGTGACAATCAGGCGGTGGAAGTTGCTGAAAAGATCGGGGCACTGAAGGGAGTCAGGTCGGTTTCACTCATCACAAAAGATCGGGCCGCTGAAATCTTTGAGCAAGAATTCGGGGAGAATATTCTGGACCTTGTGGATGGTAATCCGCTCCCAACCGGTTGCACGGTGACACTGGAAGAACCGGCTCAGGGACGCCTCTATGTTGAACCGGTCATCAAGCGAATTCAAGGGGTCACCGGTGTAGATGAGATAAGATATCAGGGAAGATTGATTTCGATGATTGAACGCTACTACGAAGGGCTCCTGGCGGTTGTCACCGCTCTCGCTGCAGCGGTTCTGTTTGGCACGGTGGTGCTCATCTCAAATACCATTCGCCTCAGCATCTTTGCCCGTCGCGATCTCATCAGGATCCTGAAGCTTGTGGGTGCCACGGACCGATTTGTACGATTTCCTTTTATGATCGAAGGTTTGCTGGAGGGTATGCTCGGATCGCTTCTGGCCGCGGCGGTTTCCTACGGCTTTGTGGAGGGAGCCAACTATTTTCTCTCTCTGTTTACTCATTATCAAATTGAATGGCACGCTGGTCCGGTCATCCTTTTGGCGACTGTAATCACGCTATTTGCCCTATTTGGAAGTATGCGAGCCGTCAGAAAGTTTCTCTAAAGTTTCTTTTCTCGACGGATGAGACTCTTGGTAAACCTTCTATCAGACTGTAATTTTGGGGATTGACAGACTGCACAATCTGGTAAAATGACGGTAAGTACAACGAAAGCTACTGAGAGAGATCGAACCATCCTTAAGATGGTGGTGGAAGATTTTGTCCAAACGGCTCACCCAGTCGCGTCGAAACGATTGAAGGACGAATACAGTCTCAATATCAGTCCTGCTTCGATCAGGAATACACTTCACGGGTTGGAGGAAGCCGGGCTGTTGAGCCATCTTCACACGTCTTCGGGGCGCGTCCCGACAGACGTTGGCTACCGATTCTATGTCGATGAGTTGCTGCAATCGATGGCGCCATCGAATTCCATCCGTCAGATCGCTATGAAAGAGCTGACAGCCGCTTCCTCAAATGTTGATCGGCTGCTCCAGATTACAGCAAATTCACTGGCACAGCTGAGCAATCTTTTCGGTTTTGCGGTTCTCGAGACAGAAGAAGAGAGCGAACTGACGGATCTTGATCTTGTAAAGCTGAGTTCAGGACAGGTGCTGATGGTAGTCGGGTTTAAGTCGGAGAAAGTGCGGACGGTCCTCTTGAACCTGTCACTGGAGATTAAGGATTCGCTCATAGACATGATCAGTTCCCTCCTCAAGGAGAGGCTGATTGGTCTTACAGTCTCTGAAATTATAGAAACCATCGGCGACCGCCTCAAGGTTCAGTCTCTTGTGGACAGTGAACTTGTTCAGGTGATTATTGAAAATGCCGATGAACATTTTGCAGTTTCGCCGGAGGATGAAGTATACGTCTCAAGTAAAGATCATCTCTGGCAACAGCCGGAATTCAGTGATCCATCAGAGATGCAGACGATTATGCATACCCTTGATAGTGCGGAAACAATCAGGGTTTCCGCCTCCCTCCCTTCTGGAGCTGATGAAACAATTCTCGCCATCGGCGGTGAAAACCAGGCGGACACGATGCAGCACTGTTCGGTTGTGACAAGAAAAATAAAGGACGGGAAGAGATCGATGAGCTTCGGAGTGATCGGTCCCATGAGGATGAACTATGGAGAAGTAATCTCTGTAATGGATGTTTTCGCAGAAACCATGAATCGAATAAAAGATGCCTAAGAAAAAAACAAAAAAAGAAAAACAGGAAGAAAAGAGCAAAAGCAACGGTCAGACTCAAGAGCTGGAGATGGAAGACAGTAATACAGATGTAGATGCTCCTGAAGAGAAGGAAGAAAAAGAAAACGACACTGAGACTTTAGAAGAACTCTCGGCCGAAGATGAATTGAATGATCTTCGAGACCGTCACCTCCGTCTTCGAGCAGAGTTTGACAATTACCGGAAACGTAGTGAGAAAGAATACTCCAGGCTTCTTCAATACGAAGGAGAAGAGGTGATCCTCTCTTTCCTCGGAATTGCCGATGATCTTCAGAGAATGCTCGACTCACTGGACGGTGAAAATTCGGAGAATTTTGAATCGCTGTTAGAAGGAATTACGCTAATCAATGACAACCTTCACCGGCGGTTGAGCGCGCTTAAGGTTGAACCATTTGATTCCGAAGGGGTCAAGTTCGATCCTGAGATTCATGATGCAATGATGACGCAGTCATCAGAAGACCATGAAGACGGTGTGGTGATTCAGGAATTCGAAAAAGGTTACAAATACAAGGATAGAGTGATTCGTCACGCCAAGGTGATTGTCAACTCAAAGGCGGAGAGTCAGGAGAGCGAGTGAAGCGCGACTATTACGAGGTTCTGGAAGTTGACAAAGGTGTCGGCGAAGCCGACCTTAAAAAGGCTTATCGCAAGATGGCCATGAAGTTTCATCCCGATAAGAATCCCGGAGACAAGGTCGCCGAAGACAAGTTCAAGGAAGCAGCGGAAGCCTATTCTATACTGAGTGACTCGCAAAAACGGGCTCAATACGATCAGTTTGGCCACGCGGCCACGGACGGAGGTGCCGGAGGTTTCGGAGGCGGGTTTGGCGGTTTCGCGGATTTCGATCTTTCGGACGCTCTTCGCACCTTTATGGAAGGATTTGGCTCCAGTTCATTTGATGATTTTTTTGGGGGAGGTGGAGGTCACCGGAGGCGTCGAGGCGGTGACATGAAAGCGACGCTTCAGCTGTCGCTTGAGGAGGTGGCCGAAGGTGTTACGAAGACCATAAAGGTTAAGCGAATGGACGGCTGTGACTCGTGCGGTGGAACGGGTGGAGAAAGCGGTGCCATGCCTTCGCGATGCACAGTCTGTAACGGTTCCGGGCAGGTGCGCCAGATCTCTCGCTCCCTTTTTGGTCAGTTTGTGAATGTGGGTGAGTGCTCCAACTGCGGTGGGACGGGAGAAGTTATATCGAAACCGTGCAGAAAGTGCGCAGGTGATGGACGTGCGAAAAAAACTGCTGAGATCAAAGTGAAGGTTCCGGCGGGGGTCGCCGCAGGAAACTATATGACTCTCAGAGGGGAAGGAAACGCCGGGCCGAGAGGGACTGAGCGAGGCGATCTTGTAGTTTTCTTTGATGAGATTGAACACAAGTTTTTCACGAGACATGGTGAAGATATCATAACGGAGGTGGAGATTTCTTTTTCTCAGGCCGCCCTGGGGGATAAGATCGAAGTGCCAACACTCAAAGGAATGGTGAACCTAACCATTCCGCCGGGCATCCAGTCGGGGCAGGTCTTGCGCATGAGAAGCAAAGGGTTGGGTGAACTGAGAGGCGGGAAGCGAGGAGATCAACTTGTGAAAATTCAAGTCAGCACACCGACGAAACTGAATTCCAGCATGAAAAAACTTTTTGAACAGCTCGCTTCGGTAAACGGAGCCAAGCGTAAGTCGACAGTTCGAAAGGTGAACTTCTGACAATGACCAACCAGGGAAAGTTCATCTTCCTTTTCCTGATGGTGACTCTTGTAGCCGCACTGCTGGTAGGGTTTGTCAGACGAACGTGGTTTCATCAGACTTTCGACACCTCCGAGTTGGAGGTTGGATCGGAAGCTATTGCGCAAATGGCTGAAGCGAGCATAGCATCCATGCTTTTCGGTGAAAATATCATTTCAAATTTCTCCCTTGAAAAAGTAAACTTGAACACTGCTTCCAAGAGCGAGCTCATATCTTTTCCCGGTATTGGTCTGGCCGAAAGGATCATAACTCGTAGGCATGAGTTCGGCGGATTTACCGAGATCTATCAATTGATGAATGTGAAGGATATCGGATAGAAGTCTATGGCAGAGCTTTAAGAGCAGGTCGAACTTTGAATTGAAGAAAGAAAAGTGATTAATGTCTGAAGTACTTAATACAAAATATAAATGGTGGATTCGAGATATTCTCGAATTGTCGATTCTTCTGGCTGTAATAGCATTCATGGCGGTGATTTATCTCCCAAGAATGATATGGGACGAAGAGGAAGCAATCCAGGCGCAGAGCCATTTCTACATGGAACATGTGTATGATGTGCTTGGCTATTATCAAAAACTTACAGGCGAACGGACAACGGACGGTCAGTGGGCCGTTAAGGTTGTAAATGCGGCCCGTGATTCACTCACAGCTGATAGTACATTCCTTGGAAAACAAGACATTCATCTCGGCGATAAGGTTGCGAAGATAGAGATGTTCCCAGCCTACGGAACAGTTTACGACACGTCATTCGGCTTCCTCAAAACGAGGAAGGACACGGTTCAGGATACGATCATGACCGTGGTTAACTTTAACTTAGATGAGTCCCGGTATGATACCTCGTTCGTCCGGAAAGATATGATGAAGCCGTACCTTGAAGACACCACGTTCGTTGGGATATCAGATACGACCTATTCGAGCCACGTTGAAGTTGTCAGTTATTACGATGGGTTTACTCCGGACATGGAGATGTTGTCCTGTCCTTTGACTCAGAAACCGTACATTATTGAATTGACCGAAGAGGATTACAGAGTAGCCAGTCCCATCAAGGGTAATTATTCGGAACGACGTTTCCTCGTCTTTGCCTTCAAAGCGAAATCTCATGGTAAGATTGAAGACGGAGAGAAAAGTTGGGCGCGGTTCTGACTTTGTATGCTGGCGATCTCTATCAGGAGCGGCTGGCTTAGATACGCCCATGCTGACGTCGTCGATGAGGCGATCGTCCTCAATTCCCTAATAGCGACCAAACTATCCAAAGAATTCCATCGCCCGGACATGCGTTCAGTAGATCTGAGTGTCGTTCTCGGCGTCATTCTTCAGGAGGCCCTAAGGGCCTGCCCTGACTATGAAAAAGAGATTTCCCTTTCATTGGATGAAAGATGGGTTGACTTCCAGATTATCCCGGTTGATAAGAAGTTAAACGCTGAAGAGCAGGAGGCCTATCTCAACTGGTTCATGGAACGGCGGCTCGGTTCACTATGGCCGTCGTCATCCCTCTTTTTCTCACAGGTGGAATCCAACGCCAGTGAGCAGAACTGGGTGGTCGCCTCAGTCATGGCGAAGAACGCCCTTCATTCTCTGAGATCTTTTGTTGAGACAGCCAGAAAGAACCCGGTCTGGCTTGAACCTTCGACCCTGTCAATGGCAAGACTGGTCACCACCGATGGGCCCGGCGTCTCTTTCTTTAAGGATCACAGAAGTGTTCGGGCTCTTTTCTTTTACGGCGGCACACTCCGGGCGTTCGGCTACCCGCAGATCAGGAACAGCCAAATCTCAATGGGCGCAATTACGGGGGACAAGGATTTGGCCGTCTCAATCATAAGAATGGTCAATGCCCTTCAGCCCGGATCAACAATGTCATCAATCGACATCAGGACTGTTGGTGAACTCCCCGGAAAATGGCGCGCTTATGTTTCATCGAGAAAACGCCACCTTGAAAAGATAAGTCCCATCTCCGGTTTCAAAAAGAGCCGACGAATCAAACTCAAGAAAGGGACTGACGAGTCAGACTTCAGTGAAGTGGCGGGACTGCTTTTAAGGAGCTTAACATGACTCCAGAACTCAATCTGTTTGGAAAGAGCGGCTTTCAGGATCAAGAAGTTGTATCCGAGTTCAACAAGAGGATTGACCTTGCGGCACAGAACGCGGCCCGTCTCAAGGCGGAGCGCCGGCAGAATGAGGAAGCAGTTTCACCAAAGGAAGAATCTGCCGAACTGGAAAAAGTTCTTCAGGGAGTCAAGTCGAAGAAGAAACCGAAAAAGAAGCGGAGAAAAAAGTATTCAGGTCATGAGATTTTTTCTTTTGTTCTGTCAAGTGCCATCATTGCTCTTGTCCTGTGGTATTTTGTCTTGAAGAAATCAATTGTATCAACAGTGAGCGAGTACCTTCCCCGATCCTTTGAAGTACATCAACAAAATTCGGATGGGTGACCTGTCAATTCTTGCGGGTGCGTACAAAGGGACGAGAATAAGTTCTCCTGTTTCTAAAGAAATACGGCCCACTTTGGCCAGGGTAAGAAAATCACTTTTTGATATTCTCGGCGATCTGTCAGGATGCTCGGTTTTAGACCTGTTTGCCGGCACGGGGGCCCTCGGTTTTGAGGCGGCCAGCCGCGGTGCCTCGAGTATCACTTTTTTAGAGATGGATAAAAAACTTTCTGACTCTATACAAAAAAATAGCCTCTTGTTTCATGAGACGGACATCCAAGTGAAGACTGAGGATGCGTTCCGATTCCTGGAAAGATCCGAGAATCAATTCGCTCTCATTCTTGCCGACCCGCCTTACGGCGCCATCGATCTGGACTTGCTCTTGGGCTCAGCCCGAAAAAAGGTGAAGGGCGGAGGGCGGCTGGTCGTTGAATCGGCCGTGCGGGAAGAATGGCGACCCAGTGAGAGCAAGATCAGAACTTATGGCGACACCCAGCTTTCATTTATTGACCTGTGAGTGATACCCCTAGAATTGCCGTCTATCCCGGTTCTTTTGACCCCATCACGCGGGGACATCTTGATGTTATTGAAAGGGCCATTAAGCTGTTCGACAATGTTATTGTGACGGTAGCGGCGCACCGGGACAAGAAGCCGCTTTTCAATATGGAAGAGCGGATGGATATGATTCGGGAATCGACAAAACAGCTTGAAGGGGTAAAGGTGACCTTGGACGATGGCCTTATTGTAGAATTCGCTGAGGAAGAAGGGGCCGTTGCGCTGATTCGCGGACTCAGATTTGTTAGCGATATCGAATTCGAGTTCCAGCTGGCGTGGATGAACCGCCACCTGAATGCGGAAGTGATCACGGTCTTTCTAATGACTGACGTAAAATACACCCATCTAAACTCCTCGCTTATCCGCGAAGCGACACGTCTCGGGGGTAATATTGATGATTTCGTCACCCCTTACGTTTCCGATAAGCTGAAAGCCAAACTCAAAGGATAACCGCCCTTCTCTCTGAGGCCTGGCCCTACGCTTGTATTAAGATTATCGTTCCTGCTGACAGTCTCAATAAGCTAAATTCTAGGCCAGATTTCCTGAAAAAAGTCTTTGTGAGTTAAGAAATGCCCACGTACGAATATCGATGCACCAAGTGCGAACATCGTTTTGAGATGTTGCAAACCATGTCAGAAGCGCCGCGTAAGCGGTGCCCGGAATGCGGCTGTAAAGTGGAACGCCTCATCGGCGCCGGCGCCGGCCTCATTTTCAAGGGATCGGGGTTCTATATAACCGATTATGTGAAGAAAAACGGCGATAAGGAGAAACCGAAGGAAGCTGCCGAATCGAACGGGGAATCGCAGCCATCCTCGGATAAAAAATCTGAGAAAAAAGCCGAATCAAAGAAAAGTGACTCGAGCAAATCCAAACCTAAGGCAAAAAAGAATAAGTGATCTTTCGGTGATGAGTGATAATGGACAAAAAATAACCTTAGAAAAGGGACAGATCACTGTTCCTGACCGGCCCATTATTCCCTTTATCGAGGGTGACGGCATAGGTTCCGATATATGGGTCGCGGCCGTACGTGTCTTTGATGCGGCTGTGGAGAAAAGCTATCAGGGGGATCGGGGTATCGCTTGGAAGGAGATCTCGGCCGGAGAGAAGGCCTATGAGGAGACTGGAGAATGGCTGCCAGAGGAAAGCGTAAACGCCATTTCCGATCACCTCGTTGCCATCAAAGGGCCCCTTACGACACCGGTGGGCGGCGGCATTCGAAGCCTCAATGTCTCTCTCAGGCAGATCCTTGATCTTTACGCCTGCATCAGGCCCGTAAGGTGGATCAAGGGTGTTCCGGCTCCCGTAACGAATCCGGACAGATTGGACATTGTCATATTCCGAGAAAATACGGAAGACGTCTACGCAGGAATTGAGTGGGTTGGCGGAAGTGAAGAGGCGGAGAGAATCCGAGATTTTATCAAGACAAATTTTCAGAAAAACATTCGTGAAAATTCCGGTATCGGAATCAAGCCCATCAGTGCATTTGGGACCAAACGCCTTGTACGTAAGGCGGTGGAGTACGCCGCTGCCCACGGCAGTGGTTCTGTGACTCTCATGCACAAAGGGAATATCATGAAATTTACCGAAGGTTCTTTCCGTGACTGGGGCTACGAGCTGGCACAGGAGGAATTCACGGATAGTGTGATTTCAGAAGACGCCCTCTGGAGCGACTACAATGGTCAGATCCCTGATGGTCAAATGGTGATGAAAGACCGTATCGCAGATAGCATGTTCCAGCAGATTTTGCTTAGACCTGACGAATATGATGTTATCGCCACACCAAACCTTAACGGTGATTATGTCTCAGATGCCGCCGCCGCTCAGGTGGGTGGTCTGGGAATGGCTCCCGGCGCTAACACAGGCGACACGGTGGCTCTGTTTGAAGCCACTCATGGTACGGCGCCGAAATACGCCGGTCAGGATAAGGTGAACCCGAGCTCGGTCATCCTCTCCGGTGTGATGATGCTTGAACATCTGGGGTGGCAGGAGGCCGCTGATAGTATTGTCCGGGCCATGGAAGAGACCATATGGCAGAAGAAGGTCACCTATGACCTTGCACGTCAGATGGAAGGCGCCACGGAAGTGGCTACCTCCGTTTACGCCGATACCATTATCTCTAATTTATAGCTTCTGTCAGGAACCGTTTCCGTACTGGTCCTGAACTAACGGCATAATACCGCGTTTTTCCAGTTTATCCACCGGCGCTCTGAACGTCACCTGGACCACACCGGGTGCCCGGCCGATCTCGATAGCGCCCGTTATGGTGGCACGGTTCTGAACTTCAGGAACACTAACGTCCAGGAATTCCGCGGCTCTTTTTAGGCCATTTTCCGTCGCGGCATTCAGATCAGCTCCGGTGCCCACGAATGAAACAGGTGCTGACGCTTCAAGCTCTTCCATTCCCCAGGCGATAGCGACTGTCTCCGCTTTTTCCCGCTCCTCATCAGTTAGTGGCTGAGCAAGGTATGGAAGATCCTCCTGAACAGGAAGAATGATGGGACCATCGATATCCAGACCTTTCAGGACGTGAACTTGCAGATTAACCGTTCCCGAGACGTCCGTGGTGTGGCCCGCGATCTCCCCGTCTCCCTGCATGGCGTGCATATCGCCGAGATAGACGCCGCCACCGGGTACTTTAACAGGGCAGATGAGTATTGATCCTGCGCGAACAGCGTCAATATCCATATGTCCATCGGTGCGGTGGACAAGATCGTCGGCTTCAATGCCGTATGCATGGGGTGCGCCAACAAGAAAAGTACCGAAGTCGCCGGCGTTATGTGAATCAGGCATAGGAATAGCTGGCGTGGTTCCCAACTGTCCCATAAAGGGCCTGAGCCGGGCTACAACACCTACCAGGTCGCTCGGGCAGAAAGCGAGAATAGGATTCTGAACAGACTTTTCCGGTAGTGCAGCATAATGCGCAGCGCTGCTGCCAACTTCGTCAGCAGCCTTCTTGTTCAGTGTAACTCCAATCTCACGGTTGTTGTCAAAGAATATGGTGTATCCATTGGTGAAAGTGAACGGAGTTACATCATTTCCGCACTTTACACATTTGACGGATTCCTGGCCGATTCCTTCAAGACGTGTCTCGGGCCAAACCTCATCGCAAGTGGGACATTTTCCTGCCACATAAGGGTCCCCGAGAAAACGGTCTTCCATCCACTGGTCATTTCCTGATGAAGTGGCCATGGAAGTAACCGTAATCTCCTTGATTCGGATTGCAATGGCATCTCCAACCTCAGCCCCGGATACATAAACAGGTTTGGTTACTTCATGGCCGCCTCGGATGGAGGGGGTGATCATTGGACCCCAACAACCCGGGGTTGTATTAACCATAATATGCCCACCATCTCTCACGGGACCGAGCATCGGTTTATTGGGATCAAGTACGCCATCTACAAATTCATCTACAAATACGGTCTCATGACCGTTGGCCTGAGTTGCTTTCGTGTCTTTTTTCACTTCTGAATTAGTTGCCATGATTCTCTCCTCCTAGGTATTCTTTAATCTGTATCAGCCTCCGGCTGCTGGACTAAGGAAGGCTATCTCTTGTCCCTTTTCCACGACTTGATCTGGGTTAACCATTGTCCCCGAGATAACGGGTAGGGTGCCGTCCAAGTGGATTTCAATACTGGGGTGATTCTTCTTGATTTCTTCCTTGACGTCTGAGACTGTGGATGATTCATCTACATTAACAGTTAACCTGTTAGTTCCCAGTATATCTGTCATTTGGGCATTAAGCCGAATATTGACGGATATTCTTGTATTAGCTGAACTTGTCATCTAACTATTGCTGGCAAGCCTTTCTGTTTTTTCCTGAAAGGCGAAAAGTCTCATCCCCCGATGATTGAAGGTAGGAACAGGGAAGATAAGGGTCAAGAAACTTCGAAAAATATCAGGTTGAGCGTAAAGACTCAGCGAAAAGTTTTTTCCCTATTTCAGCAGGACCATTTTCCGTGTTTTCTGGAAGTTTTGTGCCTGTAGTCTGTAGATATAGACCCCTGCACTGACAGGTATACCCTGCCGATTTTTTCCGTTCCAGATTAAATGAACGTTTCAGCACGTGTTACGTACACACCTAATTATTCTTCTTCTAATTCTCCGAGTTCGTCATAATAGCCACCTACGAGGTCATACATAAGGTACCTCTCGTTATCCTTATCACCCCATTTCCTATATACTTTTCCTGTAAAAGTATCAATTGCGTCAATCATCAAAAGATGTGCTTCGTCAGAAGCCTACATTGACCTTTGATACCTACCAATCTCACTTGGTGGCTGTCCTGCCATTCCAGTAAGTAACACAAAACACACCAAACTCAAAGCACCTATAAGGGCTGATTTAAGATCGGGTTTCATGATTTAGTCTCCTCCATTTTCCATTTTAAGGAAGCTACTAAATATCCCGGAAACTTGACAGTTAGCACCTGAGTGGTTAGTTTCCGAGTCAAGAGTATAAATGGAGGCTCACTATGAATGACTACACCAATTGCATGTGAAATTATAGGGAAATGAAATCTTATTCAATAACAGTATACCGAGATAGAAAAATTCTCATTGTATTGCTTTTCCTTGCAACTTTTGCTACCAGTGAGGAAAAAGGAACTCATAAACCCGTTAATAGCCAAGAGGGCTTCCTCACAAATACATTTTTTATTGACTATGAATCAGACGGTCTTATGGATAACACCCTGGAAATCTTGAGAGAACGCAGTGATCTTCAATTCTCTACCTTGGATCAATTCAAAGTATTTCATGAATTTTCTTTTATGAACAAAGTAGATGAAAGTGGTGTCACGTTTTCACATAAAATAGTCGATGACGCGGCTTTGGATTACAAAATGGTACACTATGACCATGGCAATGGAATAAGTATTGCTGACGTAGATAAGGATGATCTTCTGGATATTTTATTTGTGTCTCAAATAGGTGGCAATGAATTATGGCGTAATACTGGGAATGGGAGATTTGAAAATATTACTGAAATGGCGGGCGTTGGTTTACAGGACCGTGTGAATGTGGCCGCATCTTTTGCAGATATTGACAATGATGGAGATGAGGATCTTTATGTTACAACAGTAAGAATGGGAAATGTCCTTTTCGAAAATAATGGTGAAGGTATTTTTAAGAATATTTCCAGACAAGCTGGTTTGGACTATAATGGGCATTCATCTGGTGCAATATTCTTCGATTATGACAGAGATGGACTTTTGGATCTTTTTTTATCAAATGTAGGGATGTACACCAGCAACAAAAAGGGAAGAAGCGGTTACTTTATAGGCCTGGCTGATGCATTCTCCGGTCACATGATGGCCCATAGGGCAGAAAGAAGCATTCTATACAAAAATCTGGGAGACAATAAATTTTCTGATATATCTGAAAAAGTGAAACTAATTGATTTAAGCTGGACGGGAGATGCGACATTCACTGATTTTAATAAAGACGGTTATCCGGATTTATATGTATTGAATATGCAGGGTGATGATCATTACTATGAGAACCAGGGCGGTGTATTCTTTGTTGATGAGACGAATAGATATTTCCCGAAAACACCCTGGGGTTCCATGGGGGTCAAGTCATTTGACTACAATAATGATGGTGCCTTAGACCTTTTTATAACGGATATGCACTCCGACATGACTTCTACGCCAAAATATGATCGAGAAAAGAAAAAGTCTGACATTGATATCCATGATTCCATGTGGCAAGATGGTTCCAACAATATTTTTGGTAATGCCTTTTATAAGAACTCCTCCAATGGTGATTTTATGGAAGTGTCTGGAGATTTAGGAGTTGAAAACTTTTGGCCCTGGGGTGTGGGCAGTGGCGATGTTAATGCTGACGGTTATGAGGATATTTTCATCACTGCAAGCATGAATTTTCCTCATCGATACGGAGTGAATTCGCTTCTTTTAAACAACCTTGGAGAGAAGTTCCTTGATAGTGAGTTCATTCTTGGTATTGAGCCTCGAAAAAATGGTGAGTTTGCAAAAGAATGGTTTACGCTCGATTGTTCTGATCCTAACAGTCGCCGTCCACCCTGTAAAGATAAAGAAGGTTTTTCAAAAGTTATGGGTGCTCTGGGGTCCCGTTCTTCAGCCATCTTTGATCTTGAAAATGATGGGGACCTTGACATTGTGACCAATGACTTTAATTCTGGTCCCCAGATTTTTGTCAGCGATCTAAATAATAAAAAGGAAGTGAATTACTTAAAGATTGATCTTGTGGGTACGAAGTCAAACAGTAACGCCCTTGGTGCAATAGTAAAGGTCTATTTAAAATCAAAAACACTCACAAAATACAAAGATGGAAAATCAGGTTATCTGAGCCAGAGTCAGATACCCCTTTATTTTGGTCTTGGCAAAGAGGAAAAAGTAGAAAAAATAGAAATTATTTGGCCGTCAGGCGAGGTTCAGTCATTATCCAAAGATATCCCTGTAAACTCAATTTTTATTGTTAATGAGAAGAACTGATATTCTATTTCAGCAGGACCATTT
>DKAH01000006.1:129875-161219 GCA_002448795.1 Fidelibacterota bacterium UBA6931 | reverse complement strand
GCTGTACTCGTAAACCCGAACATGGCCTTTGTCATTGCCGTTATAAGGCGCTCCAATAGCCATGCGGTCGCCGTCTGAGTCCAGGGAAACGGAAAGGCCTGAACCGTCGCCGGACGCTTCGCCGTCAATGTCAGAACCTAGCTGGTAATAACTCTGCCCTTGAAGGAGCAGAGGCGCAAGAGCGAAGGAGAATATTTTGAATCGCTTTTTCAGCTTTTTACTCCGTGCTTTTTATCGTTCATCGACCAGTCAGTGCCAAAGCGTCAGAAAGGACGTAAACTTTATGCCGTTCGTTTTTGTGTTCTCTGCTCTCCGCCATCCGGCGGCGACTCTGAAAATCTCGTTATTTTTGATCTCAATTACTCCCCGGCATGATCGGCGGTTCAGGTAGCGGCTTTGGTCCCGAATCTAGCATCCCCGAATCATAGGCATAATAACCGCCACCTCCAACGGCAGCAAGGATCAAAATCCACATCAGTCCCCTACCCCGCTTTTTCGGCTCACCTGCAGTTGCAGCCGCCACGGGTGCCG
Source organism: Fidelibacterota bacterium UBA6931 (assembly GCA_002448795.1). Taxonomy (GTDB): domain Bacteria; phylum Fidelibacterota; class Marinisomatia; order Marinisomatales; family S15-B10; genus S15-B10. Next base: position 160,688 of record DKAH01000006.1, on the reverse strand, counting down.
GAGCCGCCTGCTGCGCCATTCCCGGGAACCGCCCCGGAGGAGGGGTCACGCCGATGAGATCCCAGGAGATCATCTCTATTTCTCTAATGAGCCCGTCGATGGCGCCGCTGTATGTCCGATTGACCGACCTTACGATCGCCCCATCCTCAACCGCGAACATCCGGACGTCTATGGTATAACTATTGCCAATCTTTCCGATGGAGCCGGTGGCCATCTGGGAGACACCGAGTAGTTTTCCCACCTCCACGGCGCACTCTGAAGAGACGCACCCCGTCTGCTGGAACCCCTGTTCATCGAGAATCTCCGCCATCTGACCCCGCTCCACGATTGTTACAGCGCCGGTGGAGACAAGCTCGGAGCGCATCCTGTCCGTGAGTGTAGCCGCCTCAAGGGAGGAAATCCCCCGCCCCTCTAGGTCGATGATGGCGACGACGAGTTTGCCAGAGCCTTGGACATTCTGCTGGATCATGGCGCCGTCCATCTGGGCCTGTCGGGCGGTCTGCTGTCCTGTCAATGAGACTGGAACTGAGAATACGAGCATCGTCCAGCTCAGCAACACTGCTATCGATTTTTTCATACTCACTCCTAAGTTAGGGTGCCTCCGTAATCTATCGTCTGATTGGCAGCACAGGCAAGCCTGAACCGCTGAATATATATAGCGATGAGTAGTCTTCTGCTGCTAGTCCGACTTCTTTTCGCCGTCTTGCAGAAGCAGTTCATCGATGAGGACCGACAGTTCCCCTTCAAAATCCTCTCCCTCGTGGAACCCCCGCTTTATGAGGCGTATGGTTCTGTACTTATCCAGCACAAAGAGGCGCGGAAGCATCTTGTCGGGAACATATTTTTCCATGGCCATGCCGTAGGTGTCCAGAAGGAGCGGCATGGTGAGGCCCCTTTCTTTCAGGAACGGCTCGGGCTGTGGCGCATCGGCGTACTTCGGGACAGACCGCGTGGCGTCGGTAATATCCACCAGAAAGATACGGACGTCGTCCTCCTGGTACTTCTGCCACAGGTTTTCGAGATGGGGCAGTTCTTTCATGCACGGCTGGCACCATGTGGCGAAAAAGCTCACCAGCACCACGTGCCGGATCGGCTGAGAGGCGGGGCGGGAAAGCTTTTCTCCCGTCCACCGCGTCAGCAGTTCATACTTTCCATCCAGAGTCCGGAGGGCGAATTTCGGCGCTTCATCGCCAATCTCCAACTGCTCAACTTCCGCTGCCTCCTGAGCCAATGCGAATGCCGGAATCAACGCCAGCATCACGATTAAGAAAGTTTTCCGTAACATAACTGTTCTCCTTGCTAATTCAGTTCAAATAGTGTCAGTCTATAAGTATCATCACTTTACAGTTTCCGAGGAAATTACCGGAACTGTCGGCATTCTTCACCCGTGCCACATCTCCTGCGGCAAGAACAAGGTCCGCACTATTACCACCCTGAACTCCGATCCCCTTCACCACCAGTGGATTCCCGGTGACGCGGGGGTTTTGCTGCGCCTGTTCCAGATTCTTTGAGTATCCTGCCACGCCCATCTTCACGGCGTACTCCCGTGTAAAGTTCCCCGGTCCATAGACTATCCCGCCGTTCTGATCCACTATTTTGGGTGACATGGCTGGTCGAAGACCGAGGCCTCGTGCGTCTACGATGAGTCCCGTTACCGTTCCTGGCAGTGGGGCCGCAGGGGCGGCGGCCGGAGATGGAGCTCCCGGTGCCGGTGTGGCGGGAGCTGGCGCATAGCCCGCGGGAGGAAGCACAATGGCCGATATCCCCGACATATGGACTTCCATTTCAATCTCTATGGAAGTATCGCTCAGATAACGGATGTCGCTGCTTGCGCCGCGGCCGTCGCCATCAATGTCTCGAATACGGGCTCCTTTCACCATTCCCTCCACACTCGTCTTAACCACGTCATTCTCGATGGCGGCCCCACGCACTGTTGTCTCAGACGAAACGGTAACGGCCATAACTGCTTCAAGCAGGTTCCGCATCGCGTCAACTTTCGCCGCCCTAACTGCCGTGGCGCGGGCCATGCCCGGATTCTGCGCCAGCGGTGAAATGGCACCAATACCAGTCGCAACCACAAAACCATTGGAGTAATTCATGGCGCCGTTATCCACCTGTTGAACAGCGTCATTGGATCCCCAGCCCCAACCCTGGCCTGCAAGAGAAGAGCCAAGTATAAGGATAAAAGAGCCAAGTATATATTTTTTCATCATCGCCTCCTATCTATTGGGGGATCTGTGCCGAAATACGGTTTCCAGAAAGACCCGTCACCTGAATGGTAGCGCCCTGTGCCTGATTCTGCATCAGCGCCATTGCCAAGTCCTGGGATTTTCCTTCATACATAATCTGAAACTCAGCCACACCATCATTGAATCCTTTTTCAAAGGCGCTCTGGATTCCAGGAATGGACTGAGACTTGAGGTGGTTCCCGATCGTCATGTAACTCATGAAGTCGACGTTCTGGACTACGAGGAAAACATTGATGGCATTCGCCTGCTGTGTACTCCATTTTCTAATAAGCTGGCCAATGATGTCTTCTCCCAGCTTGCTGGAAGCTTCATTCACAGCGTTAATCCCGGCCGTGGAAGCAGAGATGTGCGGTTTTTTCCCTCTTGCCTGCGGAACAATAGCTAGCAACTCGCCCGTATCGGCACGGACGATCTTGCCATTAACGTCTGCCTGCCCGGAGGTCATGGAAAAATTGCCCGCCTTGATCTCACCGCCGGAAGAGATTTTTGCAGTACCGAGCACAATAATATCGGCGCCAAGCATACTGGCGATCTTGGACGCAGCCGTTACATCCCCGGCAAGAGCCTGAGTGAAATCGGCCTCACCCTTCAGCGCCTGAACCAGCTGACGGTCCACCACGTCAAACCCTTTGTCGTAAAACATCTTGATGAGCTGCGTCTCGGCAAAATCGCTGGGAACATTATCGATAAGGTTTTCTTCCTTGATCATAAAAATTATTTTCGGCCTATTCATGGCGTTCAGGAGGGTCTGTACCGCCATTTCGTCCTTAAGAACCTCATCAAGGATTTCAGTGACAACTGCATCAATAGTTATCGTCCAAAGACCATCCGGCCCCTGAAACTTGTCCTTGACTGTAAATGTTTTAACGAAACCGTTTGCCTTGGCATAGATATTGTCGGAAAAAAGCACAGAATTCTTCACCACTGTTTCAGAAGACATGACCGTCCCTATGCCGATCTCAACGGCGGCCCGTTTCGCTTGTTCAATCGCAGCGTCTTCTGTCATGCCGAACCCTTCCGCTGTAATGGACGAGCCCTGTCCCGCCAGCGAAACAGCCAGCGCGAGAACACTAACAGGAACCTTTAAAAAAGTTCTCATATATTCCCCTTTCAACGTCAACGTACCATATGTCAAATTCAATCTATCCAACTTCCCCGTTATTTTCAATGAGAATCATAAATATTTGATGTTTCGAAATAAAGATAAGTCAAAGTCTGCCAAATAAAGTGTGACGTGCATCAAATGGACAGCAAAGGTGTTTTTTTTTAAGCTGAGAGGCGACTATATTGTCAACAAATCATTTGGAGAAACGACCTATGAAAAAGTGGCTAAGTCTGCTGTTAATGTTTCCTCTGTTTTTTTTCGCAACTGCCTGCGGCCCCAAGGCGACTTCCCAGTCTGATGTCGACACCCCCGAATATCATTACCGTGCGGGAATTCGCTATCTTGAAAATGAGGATTATCAGTCGGCCATACGCTCTTTCCAGCGATCCGTTGACCTCGACAAGAGGTTCTCCCCCGGCTGGGCTGGCCTCGGTCTCTCTCACGGGCTTATCGGAGATCTGAAGACAGGCCGAAAACATATGGATGAGGCAATGGGCCGGGGAAAGAAAAATCCTGAAGTACGTGTTCTGGCGGGACGCCTATGGATTGCCCACAGGGCGGACAACAAGCGGTGGCTGAAACGGGCTGTGGATGAATTTGACACTGCCCTAAAGCTGAAAAGCGGATACGAAGCTGCCATATTCTGGAAAGGGATGGCCTATATGCAGAATTATGACTTTTCTCTCGCCGAGGCTGAATTCAGGACGCTTGTCGAGAAAAAGGGAGAATATGCGGGCCGGGCCGATGAAATGTGGGCCCTATCCCAAAAAATTGTGAGAGCCCAGCCCGGAACAACAGCCGGCAAGCGAATTGCCCTTAAGCCGAGGATCAGCCGTGCCGACATGACCGTCCTCTTTATCGAGGAGTTAAAGCTGACAGAACTGTTCCAGCGATTCATGCCGCCGACACAGAGCAGCGGATTCCAGACACCGGGACAGCTCATGAATCAGGCTGCTCCTCGAGTTCCTGGGGATGTTACCGGTAACTGGGCCGAAGGGTGGATCACGGAAGCATTGAAGATCGGTGTTGTTGAGGCAAACCCCGACGGTTTTTTCTACCCTGCCGAAAATGTGATGCGAGGTGAATACGCCCGAGCGGTGGCGAAAATCCTCACTATGGTCACGAGGGATCAGACTCTTGAGACAAGGTATTTTGGCGAACAGCCGTCACGGTTTTCCGATGTCAGTAGTGACAACTACGCCTACCCGGCCATGGCCCTCTGTTCCGAGCGGGGAATCATGAAGGCTGACCTTGTCACCGGCGCCTTTAATCCGGCGGGGAATGTGGGCGGTGCTGATGCGCTTCTCATAATCCGATCGGTACAAAGCTCTCTCAGGGTCACTTTCTAATCACCCCAAGACAGTTTGATCAAAACCCCTCGTTCCGGCGGGGGGTTTTTTGTTTCGGGAGGCATGTGCATTGGGTCAGATAAAGAGATTCCTGTGCGGCATGCTTCCCACAGACTGGATTGTTCTGATCTACAATTTCTCCATTCTAACCTTGGTAACCCTCTCACCGGGTGTCAAGGAAAACAGGAGCTTTCTTTTAGCCACCCATCTTTTCCTTTTCCTATGGGTTTTTCTGCTTGTCCTGAACACCAACCACCGACATACGCGGCTTAACCGGTGGATACGGCTCTGGTACCCCCTTTTGTTACTTCTGTGGTTTACACCTGAGGCAGGGACACTACACCATACACTCTTTTCCAGGAATTTCGACACCGAATTGCTGGTTGTTGAAACAGAGCTTTTTCCAGAGCGATACTATTTCACCACTCCCCTTTCCCTCACTCCTTTCAGTCTTGAACTGCTCCATGCGGTAGTGCTCAGCTTTTTTGTCCTCCTCTGGCTACCAGCATGGATGGCCCGGAAAAGAGCCTTGCCCCTTGTCAGAGAGTATATCTTTGTTCTGTCTCTGGTGATTTTTTCACACTTCTGGATCGGAATCTTCCTGCCAATCGGCGGACCCGTGTCAATCCGTTCTCAAGTGATCCCCGATGGAAGTATCTTTATACCTGCGGCCGGCTTTCTGACGCAGGCTGCCTTCCGGGGAGGTTCAGCCGTCACGAGCCTCTTTGCAGCAGCCGGCGTGACTATCGCCGCCTACGGCGGGAAACTGTTCCCAACCGCCCGGCGCCTCTACGTTCTTTGGCTTTTTCTCCTCCTTATTTCGACCGTTGTATGTAGTTTTCACTATTCCGTCAGCACGATCGCTGGGGTCTTGAGTGGAACAGTTTTTCTGGTCATAGGAAGGAAATTGTATGAAAAGACAGTTTAGTCAAATTTGCCTCCTGATTTTCCTTTTTTGCCTTACAGAATCGGCCTTAGCCCAAGCTTCTCGAAGCCGCTTCTCCGATCAGCAAATTGTCGCCATGACCGGGAGTTTTCTCAAGAAAATGCCCGGAGCACCTCAGTTTGCAGGTGCCAAGGTCTACCGCCACCCTGAGAGGGGAAAGATCTATCAGGTCCACCTGACAGTTGACCGGAATCGCGAAACGGAAGGATTGGGTTACGCCTTTGATGTAATGCTTTCCCTCAGTCAATACTTTAAGTTTCCACCAAAGGTTTTTATGGCGGTTCTCCATTCTGATGTCCGATCTTCTCCCCCGATTATCTGCTCTGGAAGTGCCAAATGCACTGAGGATCACTATATCAGGAGAACTACAACCTATAAAGAATGGTACACGAAATGCATTCAGTTTGAGGAGCCGACTTTAGCGAGCCCCTGATCGGTTATTTATGAATCACGCGTTACCGACCGGCCGAAAACTCTACGAAAAGATTCGTGAGGAATTTCTCGGCCTAAACACTCAATACTCGGTGGCTACCGGGGAGAAGACTCGACGAATTTATCTTGATTCTACCGCCACCACGCTGATGATGAAAGTAGTCCACGACGTAATGGAGGATTTTTATCATCACTATGCCAACACTCATTCATTCCTCCATTTCGGAGCAAGGATTGCCACTCGGGAATACGACTGGGCCCACCAAAAAATTCTCTCTTTCATGAACGCTGATCCTGATAAGTACACTTGTTTCTTTACTGGTAGCGGCACTACTGCCGGCATGAACCGACTGGCGAGAGTCCTCCGGGATATCCGTTCGGATAGGAGTGTTGCCATTGTTTCCATCATGGAACATCATTCCAACGACCTCCCCCACCGGAAGCATATGAAAGAAGTGGATCACATCCCTTTGAAGTCCACAAACGGAACGCTAGGCTGTATCTGCCTTGACAGCCTTAAAGAAATATTGAAAAAGCATCAGGAGAATGTCAATTATGTGGCGGTGACAGGCGTGAGCAACGTAACGGGAATTGTCAATCCTATTAATGAAGCGGCGGCCATCGCTCACGAGTACGGTGCTCTTTTCATCGTAGACGGTGCTCAGCTGGCAGCCCATGTTCCCATAAAAATGAGTGTCCCCGATAATCCCGCACAAGATATCGACGCCCTCGTTTTCTCCGGCCACAAAACATATGTCCCCGGCTCGCCCGGCGTGGTGATAGCTCGGAAGGATCTACTTCAGCAGATTGAACCGGAAGAGGTGGGCGGCGGCATGGTGGAAGATGTTTTCATCGATCGGTATGTGGTGAAAGATTCATTTCCAGATAGAGAAGAAGCCGGTACACCGAATATCCCCGGCGCAGTGGGCCTTGCCGCGGCCGTGGACGTCCTCGATCGAATCGGGATGGAGTTCCTTTGGGACGAAGAGAAGAGACTCATTGATTCGGCATTGGATCGACTGATGGAAATCGAAGATGTAGTTTTATACGGGGAGACGGATCACGATCTTTGTGACCGTGTCGCTTCAATATCATTCAACATGAAGGGGATGGATCACGGTCTCGTTGCAGCGGTACTGAACGACTATTTCAATATTGCCGTAAGAAACGAATGTTTCTGTGCCCATCCTTATGTTAAAGAAATGATCATGGACGATCTTCTCGATTTTGTCGAAACAGTTGGTATCGAGGACATTGAGCACGTGTATCAATTAAAGCGGGGGATGGTCCGGGCCAGTTTTGCTGTCTATTCCAGGGAGTCAGACGTGAATGCCCTTATCAAGGCTGTGAAGGATATCTCCGCTCGGAAGGACTATTATAGATCTCAATACGAAGTTAGCAGCAGTGATGAGTACGTTCACAACAGTTTCCGTCTCGATCATGCAGAATCATTCTCTGTTCAAGAAACAGTCTCGACACTCGTTTCATAACTCCGCCTTTTAGGATGGCACGACGCTTCATCCTCCTTATTCTACTCCTCACCTTTTCCTTTGGACAAGAGGCTGACTCTCTTCTTCGAAAAACGTTCCCACTCTCACCAAAGATTCATCACCGGCCACCATGGCCATTCTTCAGTGGACGCCCGTATCATCTGGAGCTGTTCTCTGATCTGGCGCAAAAAGATATCGAATCACTCTCTATATTCTTCAAGACGGATCAGGCACTGGAATACAGGGAGATCGCACTGGAACGTTACCGAGGCCGCTACAGATTCAAGTACGATCCCGCCATCCACCCAGGACAGGAGATCACTTATTTCTTCGTTGCTATATTGAAAAACTCTGGCAGTCACGCCACCCCCATTGATGAAAACGGAAAACTTGCCCCCATGATCCTTCGGCCCATCGATCCCATCAAATATTACGAAAGCATTATGCCGCGATGACAACTTCACTCGCCGAAAAGCTCAATTCACTTAGACAACAGATCAACCATCACAACTATCACTATTATGTTATGGATGATCCCGAGGTATCGGATGCCGCGTACGACACGTTGCTTCGGGAGCTTCAACAACTGGAGGGAAAACACCCCGATCTCGTTACTGCTGACTCCCCCACACAGCGGCTGGGAGCACCACCCCTTGCAGCGTTCGGGACAGTGGAACATCAATCCCCTATGCTTAGTCTTGAGAACGCTATGGACAATGACGAACTGTTCGCTTTTGATGAACAAGTGAATAAGAGGCTCGGCACTGATGAGGTAATTGAATATGTTGCCGAACTGAAACTGGACGGGCTCGCTGTTGAACTTATATACGAGGATGGCGTTTTCATCAACGGCTCCACACGCGGAGACGGCTTTACAGGTGAAAACATTACACAAAACCTCAGAACGGTGCGAGCGATTCCACTAAGACTGATGAGTAGCATTTCACCACTAAAAACTGTTGAAATTCGCGGCGAGGTGTTCATGGACAAGGACGGTTTCGTTCGACTGAATCAGGAGAGATTAGACAAAGAAGAGTCTCCTTTTGCCAATCCCCGCAACGCTGCAGCCGGGAGCCTTCGTCAACTGGATTCCTCTGTGACAGCCGGACGTCCGCTCCGCTTTTTCGCATATGAAATAGCAGGGTCTGGTGAACCTTTTCACTCCGATACATTGGAAAAGTTACAAGCATGGGGTTTCCCTGTAAATCCCCACACCGAACTGTGCAACGGTATTGAAGAAGCGGTTCATTTCTCCCACCTATGGGAGGAGAAGCGGGGGACGCTCTCCTACGAGATAGACGGCGTTGTGATTAAGGTGAACAGCCTGTCGCAAAGAAACGCTCTCGGCGTTCGAAGCCGCTCACCCCGCTGGGCCATCGCCGGAAAGTTCAAGGCGCAACAGGAAACAACCGTTGTGCTGGACATTCTTCCATCAGTGGGGAGGACTGGCACCGTCACCCCGGTGGCAAAACTGGAGCCGGTCTCTGTGGGAGGCGTCATGGTATCCAATGCCACGCTCCACAACCAGGATGAAATCAACCGGAAGGATGTCCGCATCGGTGACACAGTACTGATACAGCGAGCTGGGGACGTCATCCCGGAAGTCGTGAAAGTGATGATGGAAAAGCGGGGAAAAAAGACCACGCCATACAGACTCCCGGACAGATGTCCGGAGTGCGGTGGCAAGGTTGCCAAACCTGAAGACGAGGCTGTGGCCCGTTGTCAGAACGCTGCTTGTCCCGCCCAGGTGAAAGGACGTATTGAACATTTTGTCTCGAAACGGGCCATGAATGTGGGCGGCCTCGGCACCAAATTGATCCATCAACTGGTTGAAAAGGGACTACTCAACGATTTCTCAGATATATTTACGCTGAAAACCGAAGACGTGGCCAACCTAGAGCGGATGGCTGAAAAATCGGCGAAGAATCTAATGGACGCCATTGAGCCTGCTAAGAATACAGCCCTCTGGCGATTCATTTACGGATTGGGCATTCGCAATGTGGGAGAGCACCTTGCTCAAGTCCTTGCATCTCATTTCGGCAATCTCGATACTCTTATGACCTCTTCCATCGATGAGCTTGAAGCAATTGATGAGGTGGGTCCTATCGTAGCGGCATCCATTGTCACCTTTTTTGCTAGCGAGCCCAACAGGATGGTAATTGAGAGGTGCCTAGCAGGCGGAGTGAAACTTGAAAGCCCGCCTAGCCGTCAGCAGACATTGCCGCTTGAAGGAAAGGGCTTCGTATTTACGGGCTCACTGGAAAAGTTTTCCCGGAGCGATGCAAAAGCCCTGGTAGAAAGACTTGGTGGCTGGGCCGCGGGTTCGGTGAGTGGGAAGACCGATTACGTGGTGGCTGGGCCGAGCGCTGGCTCAAAAAGGGAAAAGGCGGAACAACTCGGCATCTCCATTCTCACGGAAACTGAGTTTCTTGACATGGTGAATCGGTGATTCGTCCGCTGGTTCTTCTACTACTTCTCTCACCTGCTACACCCCAATCCCTGATCGACTTGGACAAAGGAATCTCTTCATCACTTGAGGGGAGCAACCGATATCCCCTCTTGGATATTTCCGTGGAGGCTTTTGCCCTTGCGACCCCGGCAGTGGAGTGGGGATGGATTCTTTCTCAATGGCAGATGGACAAATCCTTTCAGCAGACTGACCCCGCCCAGATCGCCGCATTCAGTCTATTGTCCACGTACGCGGTGACAGGCATCACCAAGTATATATTGCGAAGGGAACGCCCGGACCGCAATTATAAACCCCGACTCTGGAATACACGCATTACCCCTTCATTCCCTTCAGGTCACGCGGCCGCCTCAGCGGCGTGGGCCGCGGCGGCTTCTAAAGCTTTTGAGGACCGTACTCCTTTCTACTTGAGCTATGTCGCTCTCTCGGCATGGAGCCAGGTCTATGTGGGGAACCACTATTTCAGCGATGTGGTGGCTGGCGTTCTTTTAGGCTCTTTCATCGGTTCGGTGATGCATGAACAAATGTGGGGTCAAGCCGACTCTGTTGTCCCTGAAATCGTACTGTCGTTCCAGCTCTGACACTACGACAACTGTCCGCAAGCCCGATGATGCCGACTTCTATCAGCTACTACATGCTCAGCCCGTTGAAAGTGTTGGGAAGAAAATATTTTCCATGACACTTGAACAGGTATCGAAAGGGTGACTTGGTTGTCTGTTGTCCCTTTCCCCCTTCTGCCTTACCTTAATTACCTTTCCAGAAGGAGTTAAGCCCACCATAGATATGATGAAGATTGAGAACACAGTCAACGATGTGGTGCTTGTCGTACTGAATGATGTGACACCCTTTGAGCGCGTCGGCATAGGGATAGACCAATTTTACGCACGGGTGGTAGGATATGATGAATTTGGTATTTGGCTTGAGCACCCAAACTTTGAGGTTGTTATGTCAGAAGATGAGATGGGACAGCCGTTGCCGCCTGATAAGGTGACTCGAGAACAGTATAACGCTTCGGTCTACATCCCGTGGCGAAACGTGGCGAGTCTTGTCCATTTCCCGAACCGTGATGGATTTGATTTTCCTTCACCCTTTGACCGCAATGTTGGCTTCAGAACGGAAGAAGAGTCGAAAGACTAGCCTTCAGCCAAATCGCTTCCAAACAGGGCCTTTCTCAACACTCGTCTGTACTGTTTTGTGGGAAGCAACGCTCTTAGCCAAATCCTCATCTTTGCCTGCCGCCCCACCACATAGCGTAGTTTCGGCGATTTGGATTCAATGATTTCTTCAATCAGTTTAGCAACAACTTCAGGATCATCTCCCATGCCGATTTTCCCTCCATCGGTCATGCTGTCTATCTTCCGCTTGAAAGCTTCGGAAAACCGCGCGTAGGGACTTTTATCACTTCCGGTCCTTTCCGCCACATGTGCATTGGAGGTGAATATTTCTGTTCGGTAACTCCCCGGCTCCACGAGGACAACGTCAATTCCGAAAATAGCCAGTTCATGATTGAGCGCTTCACTGAACCCTTCCACCGCCCACTTTGAGGTGGCGTAGGCACCAAGTCCGGGAATGGGTGCGCGACCCTGAACACTGGAGATGTTAATGATCCTGGTCCCTCCATGCTGTGAAGCGGTTTTCCGCATGAGCGGGAGTGCCTCGCGCGTGACAGCCAGCAGACCGAAAAAGTTCGTCTCCATCTGGGCCCTGAACTCACTATCGGACACGTCCTCGAAAAAACCACCCAGACCATAGCCGGCGTTGTTGATAAGGATGTCCAGTCGGCCCCAGTCTGAATCAATACATTCCACGGCCTCAGCCACAGAATCTTGTTCATTCACATCTAAGCGAAGAAGATGCACGGTGGTGCCTCGTTTGTTTACTTCCGCCAACAGCTTTTCCTTTTTCGTCAAGTCTCGCATAGTTGCATAGACCGTATGACCTGACGCCGCAAGACGTGCTGCCGAAAGCATACCTAATCCGCTTGAACACCCTGTGATTAGAATTACGCTCATCTAATTTCTACAATCTTTTGCATGAATTTAACCAAGGTTGGAAAAGCGACATGCCAAAAGTACTTTTCGCCTCTTCATGCGGCGAGTTGGAATAGACATAGGCGGCACCAAAATTGAAGGCGTGGTCCTTAATAACGATGGCGAGGTGCTGATCAGGGAACGTGTTCCTACCGAAAGAGACAACGGGTACGATCACATCATCAATCAGATCACTCGCCTTCATGGAAAACTCAATAGCTACCTCGAGGAAGATTTTCTCTTTGGTGTCTGCGTGCCTGGACCTTTAAACAGTGAAGGCGACAGGATGAAACACGGCAATACAAAGACCTTGGTAGGACAGCCGCTAAAAGACGATATTGAATCTATTTTCGGAGTCATGCCACTTCTTGATAACGATGCCAACTGTTTCGCCCAGGCGGAAGCGTCCCTTGGTGTAGGGAAAGGTGTGAAAGTTCTGTTTGGTGTTATTTTGGGAACGGGCGTTGGCGGCGGCATCTGTATAGACGGCCATGCCTATCACGGTCGGCAACATATCGCCGGTGAATGGGGCCATTCACTACTCCACCCAGGGGGACGACAATGCTATTGCGGCAAAGAGGGTTGCGTAGAGCAGTATCTTTGCGGCCCGGCATTGGAAGAAAGATATCACGAATTGACAGGCCAATCCGGTCGCGTTACCGATATCGCAAAAGATCCTCCTGCGGAATGGAAAAAAGAATTCCTGAAAAACTTCGGGATGGCAATTTCCAACATTATCAATATTCTGGATCCAGACATTATTGTGTTTGGCGGCGGTGTGTCAAAGGTCGATTTTCTATATACGGAAGGGCCTGAATACGCTCAACGGTACTGTTTCGAAGACCAAATTACCACACCGATCGTAAAAAACACCATGGGAGATTCGGCAGGTGTATTTGGGGCGGCGTATTTGCCGTAATGTCTTTTCCTCTCCATCTATACCGGAAAGCGTAAATTCTACCGGTGCCCGCCGCAATTGAAATCAAAAATCTCCAAAAATCGTATGAAGATACGGTTGCTCTACGCGGTATTGACCTAACCATCGAGCCAGGAGAATTCTATGGCCTGTTAGGTCCCAACGGCGCCGGAAAGACCACCACCATCGGAATCATCACAGGGTTGGTGAAGCTAGAGTCCGGCTCAGTATCGGTATTTGGTAAGGACATTATAAGGGATTACCGATTTACCCGATCCAAAATTGGTGTATCACCGCAAGAGTTCACCTCCGACTGGTTCTTCTCCATCGAAAAACTCCTCATCTTCCAAGCTGGTTATTACGGCATTCCCAAGAATTTAGCCCAGCCCCGTGTGGATGAGGTGATGAAAAAGTTGGGTCTTTATGAAAAACGGGATGACAAAATACGTTTCCTCTCTGGCGGGATGAAGCGGCGATTTATGATTGCCAAATCATTGGTGAACGACCCCGACATTCTGATTTTAGACGAACCGACAGCCGGTGTGGATGTGGAGCTGCGCCGTATGCTTTGGGAATACCTTCAGGAACTCCACGAAAAGGGAAAGACGATCCTGCTTACCACTCATTACATTGAAGAAGCGGAAAAACTGTGCGGACGTGTATCGATCATCAATGATGGGAAGATCGCGACGGAAGGGGCTCCCCATGAACTGATACGTTCTCTTGGAAAAGGAAGCATTGAGGTCCAACTGACGGGGTGGCAGGCAAGTGACGGAGGAAAGCTCAATGGCCTTTCATTCACTTACGAGCCCGGTGAGGGAGACGGCAGGCTTAGCTTCTCAGTGGATGATCCTGAAAAGGAGCTCCCCCAAGTGGTTGAACTTGTGAGCAGAAACGGCTGTCACATCCATGAAGTGAAAATTACTAAATCGAATCTGGAGGATGTGTTTGTTGCTCTCACCGGTCGAGAAATTAACAAATGAATGTCATAGTGTCCGGTTGTTCAGGTGTTAGAAACTTTGATAACAATAGTCGTCCAATCAACATCGATCACAAGACCCTATCTTCAAACAAAAACAGATAAATACATCCAAACATCAAGATGACAACATTTCCTCAGGCATTATGAACTGGATCGGTTTTAGAACGTTAACGATGCGGGAGATCACACGATTTTTCGCTGTCTACAGACAGACGGTGATTCCTGGCCTTATAACTTCAGGGCTCTACATCATCATTTTTGGTCTCACACTCCAGCAACGAATTACCGCCATCGACGGGGTCAGCTATACGGTCTATATTCTTCCGGGACTCATTATGATGAATGTCATCACCAATGCATACAACAACACAGCTTCCAGTATCTTACAGATGAAGCTCCTTCAGCAAATGCAGGATATGCTGATTACGCCAATGAGTAATATAGAACTGGCTCTCTCCTTTATCATCGGGGGCGCTGTAAGGGGTTTCATTAATGGCATCCTGGTCCTTCTTCTCGGCATTGCCATCGTAGGCATGCCGGTGGAACATCCATTGACCGTACTCCTTTTTCTTCTTATTGTTTCCTGGGCTTTCTCCAGTGCGGGGCTGATTCTCGGTATCATCGCCGAAAGCTGGGACAATATCGCGACAATGGTAAACTTCTTCATCACACCACTTATCTTTCTGGGCGGTGTCTTCTATTCTATCAATATGCTTCCGGGATTCTGGCGAAACGTTTCCCTGGCAAACCCTATCTATTATGTCATCAATGGGCTCAGGTACGCTGTGCTAAACGTAGGCGACACACCGTTTTCTGTTTCATTCTCGGCAGCCCTCATTATGACAATTGTCTTTACTATCATTGGTGTGGGACTGTTTCAGAAAGGCTATCGTATTAAGAGCTAAAGTGCGGGCTTTCGCCTTCATCTTCATCTGTTTTTCCATCTTATCCTCCCAGGAAGAAGTTTCTGCTGTCTGGACTCAGCATGGCCGGGCAGGAATGGGTGAGTTCAAAAGCTGGGGTGGTCTAGGTTTTTTCCGTCTGAAGAGAATTAAGGGAAATACATTTCACGATCTCCGTCTTCTCGGACTGTTCATTCCTCACAACACGCTTGCCACCGCCCGGTACAAATCGAGCAACAAGTATGGGGCGTTCCCAAAGTTGTATCGATTCACAGTCACTTCGTTGAGACGAAGCTCGGTGTCTAACCTTAACATCCGGTATCACTACAATCAGGGCTTTGGGGCGTTTTTGTTTGACCGACCATCCACTCATTTAACTTCTGAGCTGGCAGTCTCCTATGATATGTCCGACTACCTCAACAACACACGTAAGACATCTTACCTTAAGGGAGGTTTTTTTTGGGATTTTGACATTGCCCGCTCCTCCTTTGCCATCGATTTTGAATACTTTCACCAGATCAGTGATATCCTCCCTGATGAAACAACACTGAGCCGCACAGAAATCTCCGCTGAAATAAACTTTTGGATCAGAGAACCCTGGCTATTTACGACCGGTTACGAGCAGGAGTTCTACACGGCGACTGAAAGACGGGACGCCCGGTACATTTATTTCTCCATCGGTTTCAGACGTCCACTGGATTGGAAACTGTGACGGTGAGCGAGGTGGCGTCTATTTCAGTTCGCTGACGAGCTTGGAGACGGTTTCCTTAGCGTCACCAAAGAGCATGATCGTGTTGTCATTGAAGAACAGTTCGTTCTCCACGCCGGCAAAACCGGGGTTCATACTCCTTTTCAGAACAAAGACTGTTTGAGATTTATCCACATCAAGGATCGGCATACCAAAGAGGGGGCTTGAGGTGTCGTACCGGGCCGCGGGGTTTACCACATCGTTGGCACCGATAATAAGCGCAACTTCCGTCTCTTCAAATTCAGGATTGATATCATCGAGATCAAACAGTTTGTCATAGGGGACGTTTGCCTCGGCGAGTAGAACATTCATATGCCCCGGCATCCGACCAGCAACAGGGTGAATACCGTATTTTACTTGCACCCCTTTCGCCTCTAGGACCTTTCCTAGTTCAGCCACCATCTGCTGCGCCTGGGCCACTGCCATCCCATAACCGGGTACGATGATTATCTGGCGTGCATTCTCAAAAATCACAACAGTATCTTCAGGTTCATATGACTTTACCGCCTGGTATGTATCGGCTTCGGTGACAGTGCCACCATCGTCATCGGTCCCTACCGCCGTGAACAAAACATTCCATATTGTCCTGTTCATCCCTTTGCACATGATATTGGTCAAGATAATACCGCTGGCTCCCACAAGGGAACCGCTAATGATGAGTGAATTGTTTACCAGCACAAATCCAGTGGTCGCTGCTGCGAGACCGGAAAATGAATTGAGGAGTGAGATTACCACCGGCATGTCGGCGCCACCAATGGGAATTACAAAGAGATACCCCAGAAGCAGAGAAAGTCCTATGATTATCAGTACCACCAAAGGCATCTCCATTGATCCCTGAATTGCCAGTATGGCTAGTACAATGACCGACAGCGTGATTGCCCCATTCACAACATGTTGTCCAGAAAAAGTGACAGGCGCCCCGCGCATGAGTCCCTGAAGTTTCGAGAAAGCGACAAGACTGCCGGTGAATGTGATCCCACCAATGAAAATGGAATTGGCAATTGCTGAAAATGTGAAATCGGGGATTTGTGACCCCAGTCGATAGAACTCGGCGGAAGCAACAAGCAGTGACGCTCCACCACCCAAGCCGTTAAACATTGCCACAAGCTGAGGCATGGCTGTCATTTCCACACGGCGGGCTGCCACAGCTCCAATAAATCCACCGACTACCACCCCAGCGATAACGAGATGGAAACTAATCACCTCTTTCACCAGGAGCGTGGAGACAATGGCAATGAGCATCGCCAGTGCCGCGGTGCGGTTACCTTTCGGCGCTGTGCGGGGATGAGAAAGTTGTCTCAGTCCTAAAATAAATAGGACGGCAGAGACCAAGTACAGCACCGGAATGAATACAGATTGAAGCACAGATCTACCTCTTGAACATCTTCAGCATTCGGTCTGTTACCATAAAACCGCCTACCACATTGACTGTGGCAAAGACAATCGCGACGAATCCCAAAATGGCAGTGATATTGAGATCACCAAAGAGAGTAGCGACCCTGATTTCGGTTGATCCGGCGGCTATGATGGCTCCGACAATCGTGATCCCTGAGATAGCGTTAGAACCGGACATAAGAGGTGTGTGCAGCGTCGGCGGAACTTTGGTGATCACTTCAAAGCCGACAAATATGGCCAGAACGAAAACATATATCTGCACAAGAATATCGGTGCTCAAAGGGTATTTCCTTCCTGTTCTTTTTTCCAGTCCAACAACTCCTGAACATGGCTGTTCACAATCTTACCTCCGTGCGTAAGGAGGGTTGTGGCCATCACTTCGTCGTTCATATCGATCGTGATTTCTCCATCCTTAATCATCTCTACAATGAGAGCGGTGACATTCCTACTGAACATTTCACTGGTATGATATGAAAGTGAGCTGGGCAGGTCCGTCGCACCATGAATGATAATACCATGGCGATCCACCGTTTGACCCGGGACGGTGAGTTCACAATTGCCGCCATTTTCCGCGGCAATATCTACAATGACGGCACCGGGGCGCATCGACTCAACCATCTCGCTGGTGATGAGTAAGGGAGCACGTTTACCAAAAATCTGGGCGGTGGTTACGACAACATCTGCATCCTCAATATGTTCTGCAATCACAGCCTGTTCGTGACGATAAAAATCTTCCGACATTTCAGCAGCGTAGCCGCCGGCTGTTTCAGCCCCATCGGAAATTTCCAGTTCGATGAACTCAGCTCCAAGACTTTCCACCTGCTCTTTAACAACCGGTCGTGTGTCAAAGGCCTTAACCTGAGCCCCTAACCGTCTCGCCGTTGCGATGGCTTGAAGTCCAGCAACGCCAGCGCCGATAATGAGAATCTTGGAGGGAGAGATGGTTCCTGCAGCGGTCATCATGAGAGGGAAAAACTTGTTGAGTGAACTGGCACCGACCAGGACCGCTTTGTAGCCGGCAGCAGAACTCATAGCGCTTAGTGCGTCCATCCGCTGAGCCCGGGAAATCCTGGGAACCAGCTCCATGGAAAAACAGGTCATATTTTTAGCGGCAAGTTCCTTGACGTTCTGAATATTCTTGAACGGATTGAAGAAGCCGACAATGATTGACTGAGGCGGGAATGGATCGACGATCTGCATCATGCCATCCTGAAGACAAACACAGTTTACCTTTAGAAAAAGATCCCCTTCAGCTATTAGATGATCGTAGTCTGAAACGATGGTGGCGCCGGCCTTCTCGTAAGCTTCTTGTCGGAAACCGGCAGCAGCACCCGCCCTCTCTTGGATCAGCATTTCAACACCGCACTTAACCAGACGCGGAACGCTTTCAGGCACAATGGCGACGCGGTGTTCGCCTTCGGCTGTCTCCTTTAGAACAACTACTTTAACCAAAGTTTCTCACGTCCTATTTTTCTTCCAAGAGCCCAAATCCCGAAAACGAAATTAGCAGAGTTGCTCCTCTTTTCCAACTTGATCGGCAATTTTGTTCTCAACTGAATTCGAAGAAAACTAAGCCCTTAACGAGGCTCCAGTGAAACGAAAGAGAGGATGGTTGTCGGATACGTATCCGATATAAGCAGAAAACCTCGATCGTCTAAAGTCACAATCCCCTCCCAGTTCCGAGCCTCGCCTGCCATAAGCGAAAGCTGAATGGGTGGTCTTTCTGTAAACGAAATCCCCTCTTCACCTAATTCAAGTTGTAACAGCCTTTCAACTGTCGGTTCTATCCTATGGGTCGATCCTCGGCCGTACCTTTCAGCGATAGGATCCACTGCCGGTTTCAGTTTCTCTTCACCAGGGTAGAAGTAGTTAATAATCCAGAATTTCCCATCCTCATCAACGGCTGTCGCATCTGTGATTCTGTACTCTATGGAAGGGAGAAAGAGAGGCTGTAATTCGTTGAACGATTGGTCAAACACCAACGCTCTCGGGGAGTCAGTCACAACGGAACCGTTCGCCTCATACATCGTCACCAGTAGCTCGTTCCACAGAAGCAGTGACTCAAATGACATTTGAGACATGAATGCTTCGAACTGGATTTGCTTTAGCGACGATCTGTTCAAGCGAATCTTTCCCTCTGTCCAATCAGCACTCCCGGAAACAATATAGCCTCGCCGACCTTCTCCCTCCTTCGCTTCGATAGTGAGGTAAACATGATTGTCGTCAGCCACTAACGCCTCGAAACCCTCGAAACCTGGAACGGCATCCGAGACACCGTTGTCATTAAAAGTTATCTTCCTTGGTACGATTGGGTCTCTGTTGGCTCCCGAAAGATAGTTTTCAATTCTCTTCTTGGGAACGGCAAGCAGATTCCCCCCTTCATCGCCCGGGAATCGATCGGGAAACTGAGGAAGAAGTATGAGGTCTTGGCCAGCCCACGCCAATCCGGAATACTCCGGTTCTCTTTTTGTGAATTCTTCGGCCAATACAATCTCCACCGGGTGATGTTCGCTCACCGTGGCACAAGCGGAAAAACAGAAGAAGAAAGGGAGGAGAACTGCTAAAAGCCTACGCATAATCCCGCGAATCTCGGAGGCGTGGAAACCATTTGCAAGTTCCTTGTGAAAGTGGAAAATAGAGCCTACTTTTCTATTTTGAGATTAAGAACAATGAATGTCGGCCAATTGAGTAAGCTGATCGGAATCGCTTTCTTGGCTTTAACATTGCAAATTGCGGGCCAGGATAAGAATGAATATAGTGTCCAGCGTACAACAATGATTGAGAAACAGATCGTTTCCCGAGGTGTCACTGACGAAGAGGTCATTTCAGTTATGACCGATGTGCCTCGGCACCTTTTTATTGATGAATCCCAGTGGCCCATTGCTTATAGTGATGGCCCGTTGCCCATCGGCCATGGACAGACCATCAGTCAGCCATATATCGTCGCCTTCATGACTGAGCTCCTCCAACCTGACACCCACCACTCGGTGCTTGAAATCGGTACTGGTTCCGGTTATCAGGCAGCGGTGCTGGCACGATTGGTACACCACGTGTACACCATTGAAATTGTACCGGAATTAGGCCGCAGTGCCCGGCAGACCCTGAAGCGCCTAAGTTATGATAATGTCTCTGTGCAAATCGGTGACGGCTACAAGGGTTGGCCAAAGGAAGCACCTTTTGACCGTATTATCCTAACAGCGGCACCAGAGGAGGTACCACAAGCATTAGTGGATCAGCTAAAACCCGGAGGAAGAATGGTGCTGCCTGTAGGCCCTAGATGGTGGGGACAGGACCTTCTTGTCATCGAAAAGGATTCCACGGGAGAAGTGATGGAAAAGAAAACCCTCCCTGTCAGGTTCGTCCCCATGGTTCACGAACAGGAGAGAAAGAACTAATACTCTTCAGGCTCCAGCGCAGCATACTTCTGCCAGAACCTGACCGCCTCAGCCCATTCTTTGGAACTATAGCAAGCCTTAGTGCCCCCGGTAAATTCCAATTGATTCCTCATCATAGTGACAGGCCCCATAGGGAGATCGGCGACACCTTCCGGCAATGCATGAACGGAGATCAGTTCCCACTCGGCCTCGGTAGACTGTTCATCATTCTCAGCCAACACATCATGGCGATAGAGAATGAACTCCACTTTCCCCACTGGAAGAGGGGTTCCGTTGATAGCCCGGATTTGGATGTAAGGCTTTTCCCCCTCTTGCCGCGAGATCCATCCCGCTCTGAGTTTGGTGGTCTCATCAATCTCCACAAAGGGACAAACGAAATGCTCATTCATATCTTCAGCCGCTTCCACAATGACTACACCGTCCCGATACCCTTGCCTGAAGTATCCATCCTCAAAACGGTCAGCCGCATACTCAGCAACTTCCTCAAAATTAAGATTAGGTGAATATGTCTTCCCCGACCCCTTAACCTGCCGTCGGACAAAATCATTAACGGCCACTGTCTTCAATTTTCCTCTCCCGGCTGGTAGGCACTCTCAAGGTTGGCTTTAATATCTTCAAGTTTCAGCCATACCGGTTTCAGTTCATGCCGGGCGAAGAGCGGTGACTGATCATCGTAGTGTGGAGATGCTTCATCGATGGTTGCACTGCCAAATGGGTGTCCGCTAAATGAAGTCATATTACCTTCCCTGTCCCAATGGACAGCAAGGATATAACTGTCGCCGGCCTGTCCCACAAGCTGGCCGTTACCATCAGGATACGAATATATTGCTCTCAGCACATCCGGTCCACCAGCTAAAGGGTGGTTCTCATCACCGCGAATGTGCCGTTGAACTTCTCCATAAGGGACATCCAGTCTACCGTAATACTTCATGAGAAACTGGGCGGCAGTGTGAACAGCTTTTTCCATGGTTTCTCCGTCCGGCAGATCGCTTCCCCTCCGAAGATAGGAACCAACTTCTCTCAATGTAAGCATGCAGACGGCCGCCTCCTTGCTATCCACGCTTGTTCGGTAATCCCACTCAACCATCAGCGCTAAAGCTCTTGTTGTCAGCGGATCGTCAGTTTCTACCGATGATATTATTCGACCCCACAGCTCCGCATATTTTGATTCTGGTGAGTATGAAAGATCGTACTTCGCTTCCAGGAATTCATCGAATGTGAGAGAATCGTCAGCGGTAAGGATGTCCCTTGCCCGAAGCGCTCTGTTTGTGACATGCGTCTCAATGCCCATTGTGTGCGAAAAGAGTGATGAATCGGGATTTTCACTTTCGCCTGTAGACATAAACGGCGTATGATTGCAACTTTGAACAAAACCGGACTCAGGATTCATCACTTGGGGAATCTCAGACAGTGGGAGAAACTGATCCCATACCACCGCCGATGTGTCGCCGGGAAGAAGGTCATTCCAGTTAAAAGCTTCATCACGCTTAGGAAAGCGGCCGTTATACACATAAAAAATGTTGCCGTCTTTGTCAGCGTAAACCGTATTGAAGCTCGGCACTGCCGTCATCTCCATTGCTTGCCGGAACTGTTCAAAATTCTCCGATTTGTTCATTCTATACCACTGATCGACGGCACGAATATCCGTTAGGTTTGCATGACGAATAGCAAATGTTCCAAATGGGCGGTGGATAACAGGTCCGTGTGCTGACCAGAATCCTTCTCTTCGGAATGTCCAGGAAAGAGGGCCGAACAATTTTGCCTTGATGGGGATATCGAATCGCTCCAACTCCCGCCACTGACCATCATAGCGATACTGATTCTTGTTCGAAGGGTTGATTTCAAGTTCATAAACGTCGATGAGGTCAGGGCGGTTTACGGTATGGGTCCATCCCTTGTTATCATCGTGGCCAACGCCGAAGACGGGCATTCCGGGGAAAAGCGCTCCTGATACCTTCCATCCCTCTCCGCTGTGCACATGCGCCTCATACCAAGCCAAAGGACCCTTCCATGGCTGGTGAGTGTTGGACATGAAAAAAGTTCCTCCGTCCGCAGTCTTGCGGGGAGAGATGGCAAATCCGTTGGAGCCGATAGGAATTTCATCAGTAACATGAGCCAGATGAATGTCTTCGGCTGACGTGACGATGGTTTCTGGACGCTCTTTGCGCATGAGCTTTCGGAGCACATCATCAAGGCCGAAGAAGAATGTGGTTTTGAGAGAAAACCCTGCCACTATATCTCTCCCTGAGACAGGATAGAGCCCCGCGTCAGCTTCACCAGGATGAAGAGCAGCGTAATAATTGATCCCATTGGCGTAGGCTTCGCAGATTCTCCTAACTGCACGAGAGAGATCATTCTCATATTTCTCTTCCACGGTTTCGTTCAGCTTGAAGAGCTTGACGAGAAAATCAATTGGCAGTTGACTCAAGCCGTGGCGGGAAGCTATGATACCTCGAGCAGCCAGGAGCGAAAATTCAATATTCTCTAGATCGTCTTCAGCATGAGCGTAGGCAAGCCCAAAAGCAACATCTGTATCGGTGGGACCAAAAATATGGGGAACGCCCCAAGTGTCTCGGTAGATGGTGACGTCATAGTCATCAGCAAGATTGGTCAAAGATTCCCACGTAGACAATGTCGCGCAGGATAAGAAAAGCCACCCAAAGAGCATTAGGAAAAGAGCGTGTCGAGATGTAATACTTACCATCGGTGATAGGCGGGATGTCCCGGGTTAACGGCAACGAAGGTACCTGTGCATTTGGCACAGATTTTCCCATCTGCCTCCAGTTCTGCCTCCACAGTTGCACGATCTCGGGTCGATTCCAAAACGCTCGCCATCAAGTGGATTTCACCCTTGTCCATCGGTGTCGGCCTTTTCATTCTCACAGAATAATCGGCTGTGACAGTAGCGGGGAGTTTACCACCTCCCTTAATCATCAAGTGGTGTGCCGCAGCCCAGTTGGAGTGACAGTCCAATAGCGAACCGATAATCCCCCCGTTCAAGATACCGGGGAACGCTTCGTGATGCTTGCTCGGTTTCCAGTCACAGATGTAGGCATCGCCATGAGGAAAACTTTCAATTCTCAAACCTTTCTCATTGGCAGGACCACAACCAAAACAGATACTTTCTGGAGCGTAGGTTACTTGCAGACTCTTCTCGTTTTCCATGCTAAGTGCCCTGAATTCGTGGTCCTCTGATGGGCAAAGTTGAATCCTGACTTGTCAGTTCGCGGCGCTCGAACTTGCGAAAGATGTAAAACAGCCAGACCGTCGCCACAATGGCTGAAACAACGACCGCCATAACCTGAGCGATCCACACCCACTCCATACTCTTACCAAGAACGAAGACAAAATAAGAAGCCAGAGCGACACTTAGCAGAAGAACCCGCATAAAAGTAAGGATAAGCATCGGCATCCCTAACCCCAACCCTTGAAGTACTCGACCACTGATCATACTTATCGCTACAAACGGATAGCCGAAAACAAAATAACGTAAATACTGGGAACCGACGTCCTGAATAGTCGCCTCACTGCTGAATCCCTTTACAATCTCCGGAGCCAGGACAAAGAAGAGGCCTCCAATCACTACTGCAACCAAAACACAACTTTTGATGGCGTAGCCTGTAATCACCTTCACCAGATCAAATCTTTGTGCGCCGTAAAACATACCCACCAGAGTAACAATGCTGGTGGAGATGGAGATTGCCGGCATAAGGAAAATGTGATCGAGCCGGATGCCGATCTGATACCCTGCCACAGCCTCGCTGGAAAACGATACTAGGATTCTGTTGAACACTCCTCCACCCAGCGCCATGATAATCATGGAAAAAGAGGCGGGAAGGCCTATGACAAATATTTTCTTTAAAATCGCCCCGGAAAACGAGAAATCCTTTAACGAAAAGGTGATATAGCTGTGTTCCTTCACAAACATGAGATAGGCAAAGATCACCACAACCAACCCCTGGCTCATTACTGTGGCAACTGCCGCTCCTTGTACCCCCATGTCGAAACTGAAAATGAAGATAGGATCGAGAATGATATTCAGAACTGTACCGCCTCCCTGAATTATCATAGGCGTTTTCATGTCACCTTCCCCTGATAGAATTGATCGGAAAAATATGGAGAGTACAAGGAAGAGGTAGCAAATGGCAATGACACGAAAGTAGTCCCAGGCGAGGGGCAGAATATTATCAGGCGTCCCCAAAAGCGCGAGGAGTTCGCGACCCCACACGACACCTACAACGGTGAGAATTGTTCCAAGAAAAAGACCAAGAAGAACAGCATGCTCAGCGCTGTTATCAGCGTTTCGTTTATCTTTGGCACCGATGTACTGAGCAATGATTGCCGTCACGCCCGACCCGAGACCGAACACCAGCCCCAACCCGAAGAACAGAAGCGGGAGATTGAAGGCGAGGGCTGTCAGTGCATCGCCGCTGACCTTACCGACAAAGATCATGTCTACGATGGTGTAGATCGTCTGAACCATCATCCCGATCATCATGGGGGTGGCCAACGTCCAAATGGCCCGCCGCGGATTGGCGGTGAATTCGGTTAACCTTGATTCTTTTCGTGATGAAATATCCATCAATCAGTCGGGATGGTTAGTCAGTACTCAAACAGGTAAAGGCTGGTGGAATGAGTGTAAGCAACCGTGCAGTTTAACTCGTGCGTGTCCCGATGAAAACCCTTTTTGGGGGACATGATTATTCAATACCGGCGCGAGAAGCCAATCCCCAGACTGACGCCCCCAACTCCGCTGTTACCCACCGCAAAGCCAATATTCATCCTCGGCATTTCATAACCGAGTCCCAATGAGATTCCGGAGGCGATATCCCGCCACAACTCCCCCGTTTGAAGGTCGCCGCGGAGCGAGCTTGATCCAAACTGAAGAAAGAAACCTCTGGGAAGTGAAAACTCTCCCCCTATCTTGTATAGTGTAATATCTTTCCACCAGACCCCATCAACTGATAGGGAGAGTGGCAAATAAGCCATTTTTCTAGTTATTCCCACAGCAACAGAGGTTGGGATTTCCTCCTTGTGGGAAGTGTAAGTCTCCACGGTTGCCCCGAGATTTCGAATACTAACCCCCAGTGAAGAGGCTGCTTGGGGGATAGTTACCCTTCCTCCAACGGAGATGAGTCCGAGCATTGCCTGCACCTCGCCAACTCGACTCTGGAACAGACCTGCTGATACTCCTACATCAGCAAGATTCGACACTTTTCTCGCTAAAGCAAAAGAAATCCAAGCGTCTCCCGCTGAAAAATCTCCTAATTCAGCCCCGTCTCTGTCTCGCTCTCTAAAAGTGCCGTAGTTCACGCCTCTAAAGGTTGCCGAAAGATTCATTTCTTTCCACTGACTTCGCCATTCTAGAAACTGGGATTGAATGGATGCGGGATAACGGACCACCGAAAAAGCAAATGATTTAGGCGCTCCCGAAAGGAGAGCAGGGTTGAAAGTTGAAACATCCATACCCATCAGATCACCAACACCACTGCCCGACATTCCCACAGAACGAATGTGATAGGAAAGGTCGAGAGATGTATATGAGGTCTGCCCAAAAAGCAGGCTCGTGAAAAACATTAAGTAGATGAAATTGCGAGACATTTTATAGCAATGATACCGGATCGATATCGATTGTCATTCTAACTCCTGACTTGGGCTGTGCCCCACCCTCTTCACAGAAATGTCTACTTAAAAAGGCGTGAAACCTCTCACCGTTCCTGTCTTTACTCTTCATTGATTTTAGAATAATCTGGTAACGAAACTGTCCTCGAATCCTCTCTAGCGGACAGGGTGCCGGCCCGATCACTTCCATCCCTTTTGGTCGTTCCTGAATCTTTTTCACCAAATTGTCCGCTCTTGACTTGACCTTATCTCGATCTCTGCCTGACAGCTCTACTCTCGACATCCAACTGAAGGGGGGATACATAAGTTCCTTCCGTTCATTCAAGCAGATATTGTAATAGGTGTCGAAATCGAGTTGGGATGCCGATTTGATGGCGGGGTCATCAGGATTGCTTGTCTGTATCACAGCTTCACCCGGTTTATCGCCCCGTCCTGACCGTCCCGCCACTTGATAAATCAGCTGGAACGTTCTCTCTCCTGCCCGAAAATCCGGGAGGAAAAGTCCCGTGTCAGCGTCTACCACGCCTACCAGCGTAACGTTGGGGAAATCAAGCCCTTTCGCAATCATCTGAGTTCCTATCAGGACATCGACTTGACCGTTGCCGAACCGATGAAGAATCTCAGCATAAGCTCCTTTCCCGCGGGTTGTATCAAGATCCATCCTCACATACCGGATATTAGGAAACTTACGCACGAGCACTTCCTCAACTTTCTGCGTTCCAGTACCCCCAAGGCGCAATCCGCCGCCACACTTCAAGCAGCAAGCTGGTACAGAGCGTCTCGCATCACAGTAATGGCATTTGAGAAGATGCTCGTGTTTGTGGAACGTGAGTGAGACCTGGCAATGTTTACACACTTCCGTTTCACCACAGTCTCTGCATATCATCACCGACGCAAAGCCGCGCCTGTTCTGGAGGAGAATAATCTGTTCCTTTTTGTCGAGGCGCTCAGCGATCTTTTCACTAAGTAATCTTGAAAGTGTAACGGAAGGATCTTCCCTGATGTCTCGTTCCCTGTTCATGTCTACAACATGTACCTTAGGGTAGTGAGCATTTCCAAATCTTGATGAGAGCCGCAGAGATCTCAATTTTCCCATCGCCTGATTGTAGAACGATTCTATGCTGGGTGTTGCACCGGCAAGTATGGTCACAGCGCTGCTCAACTTCCCCCGCATGAGCGCCACGTCACGTGCATTATACCGGGGTGCCGGACTCTCTTGTTTGAAACTGCTTTCCTGCTCTTCATCAATCACGATCAACCCAATGTTCTTGAGGGGGGTAAATATTGCGCTACGGGCGCCAACAATGACTGAATAGTGCCCTTCACATATCTGCCTCCAAGTCCATCTCCGTTCCGCCTGTGTCATTCGACTGTGCCATATGGCAACCCTCTCACCAAAAACTGAACAGAACCTGCCGGCGATCTGCGGAGTGAGTGAAATCTCCGGCAACAAAATAATAGACGTCCTGCCCAATTTTTCAGCCTCTCTAGCAAGATGAATATAGACTTCCGTCTTCCCGCTTCCGGTCACGCCGTGAAGTAGGAAAGCTTCAAAACCACCTTTCTCTAGAGGATGGGAAACAGTATCAGCGATCTGCTTCTGTTCCGGCGTAAGTTTAACATCTTTTTTAACAGATTCGACCTTTAGTCTTTTTAATGACGGTTCTCTCACAACAGTATTCAATTCCACGAAATTTTTCTTTTCCAAGGCTCGGCACACGGCAGATGCCCGATTGGAAATGTGAGACAGGTTGCGAACGAGAGTCTTCCCTCCTGTTTCGAGGATCGCCATGAACAGATCGTGTTGTTTCGGTGCTTTCCTACTCAATAACTCAATGGTCTCAACTGATGCCTCCAATACGGACACTTCCAGAAGCTGCGCCCCTTCGTAGTCTCTGGAAAGCCGTGGAGGGATCGCCGACCGCATCACCTGTCCAATAGGGGTAAGATAATACTGGCTGACCCAACTGAGGAGTTCCCACAATTTTTGATCTAGAAGCGGTACGTCATCAACGACTTCACTGATGGGTTGAATTCGCCCCTTGAAGCGGACCTGTTCTTCAAGCCCAACAACCACTCCCTGAACACTGCCCCGACTCCCCAGAGGCGCCCGGACGCGACTCCCTGTCTGGATGATGCTATTCAGCTCTGCCGGGACGCGATAAGTGAAAACCTTCCAGCTGGAGATAGGAAAGGAGACGTTGGCATACATGCGGTGAAGGTAGATGGGAGGTTACGAATCTGCAACAAAAAACCCCCGCTGAAGCGAGGGTTTACCCTAAAGTATGATTAGAGGTCTTACTATTCCTTAATGACGTAAACCTTGATCTCGGTCTCCACTTCGGGGTGCAACTTCACAGAGACCGTGTGTACTCCAAGTGTCTTTATTGGGTCATCGAGATGGATTGCTTTCCTGTCTACCTCGTGACCCTCTTCCTCCAGCAATTCTCTAATGGTAATGGCAGTCACCGATCCGAAAAGGCGGTCATCTTCCCCAACTTTTACCGGTGCTGAAAGCTTGAGTTTGGAAAGCTTGTCAGCCAGTTCTCTCAAGTGAACTGTCGCTTTCTTATCTCGGTTTGCAATTTGCTTCTTGAGAGTCTCCATGGCCTTCACATTCCCGGACGTCGCTTTAACCACTAGCCCTCTTGGCATCAGGTAGTTTCGTGCATAACCATCTTTGACACGAACCACATCGCCCACATCACCGAGCTTGTCAATTTTCTTCTTAAGAATCACTTGCATGGTTTTCTATCCCCCGTCAGCTAACCGCTGAATTCATTGCCGGTGTATGAAAGGAGCGCTATGTTCCTCGCCCGCTTGATAGCGCCAGTCAGCTGCCGCTGGTGTCTTGAGCAAGTTCCCGTCACACGACCGGGGATGATTTTGCCTTGGTCGTTAACAAATTTCCTGATCAGCTTAACGTTTTTGTAATCGATATTCAGACTACGGTCTTCGCAAAACTTGCAAACACGCCCACGTCCCATAAATGCCATTAGTTAAACCTCCTCAGCTTTCTGCGTTTGTTCCATTGTCTGATCAACTTCGTCCTTTTTTTCTTCAGAAGATTCTTCGTCGTTCCTATTTTCTCGAATGACAGGCGCGTCATACAGTCTTGTGGTGAGGTAAGCAAGAATCGTCTCCTGAAGTTCCATCCAGTCGTTCAGTTCATCGACAAAAGGCTCTGGAACAGAGTATTGCAGTATCATGTAAGTGCCGTAGCGATACTTTTCCACCTCGTAGGCTAGACGACGCTTGCCCCACACATAGGAGTTAACAATCTCCGCCCCACATTTTTTGACTCGATGGTCAACCGTTTTTTGTAGTTCTTCAAGTCGTGAATCCTCATAATCCGGATGAACAACATAAAGTGTTTCGTAGTATCTCACATTCTTACTCCTTCGTTTCTATCCGATCAGTGGCGCAATTACCAGCGATACAACGGACATCAGTTTTATTAGAATATTCAGCGATGGGCCAGCCGTATCCTTGAACGGATCACCGACAGTGTCGCCCACAACAGCTGCTTTGTGAGCGTCGCTTCCCTTTCCGCCATGGGCACCGCTTTCTATGTATTTTTTTGCGTTATCCCAAGAGCCGCCTGCATTAGCCATAAAAATGGCAAGAAGAACACCGCTTACCATCACACCGGCCAGCACTCCGCCGAGCATCTCAGGATCATTTAAAATAAGTCCAAAAAAGACTGGTGTAATGATGGCCAAAAGTCCTGGAGCGATCATCCGCCTGATGGCTGCCGCAGTTGCGATATCCACGCAACGGGCATAGTCGGCCTTGGCGTTGCCCTCCAGCAGGCCAGAAATTTCTTTAAACTGCCGACGTACCTCTTCAATCATCTCAAATGCCGCTTCACCTACCGCTTTCATAGCGAAAGATGAAAACAGGAACGGAAGGGCTCCCCCGATTAGCAGCCCCGCCATAACCGTCGGCTGCATAATGTCTATTGCGCCAAGGCCAACGGTTGTCTGATACGCACTGAACAGCGCCAGCGCTGTCAGAGCAGCGGAACCGATAGCAAATCCTTTTCCAATTGCCGCGGTGGTATTCCCGACTGCATCAAGTTTATCTGTTCTTAACCGGACTTCGGGCGGGAGTTCAGCCATTTCTGCACATCCGCCAGCATTGTCAGCGATGGGACCGTAAGCGTCCACGGCGAGCTGAATACCGGTTGTGGAAAGCATGCCGAGAGCAGCGATAGCGATTCCGTAAAGACCCGACAGCTCATAAGCTACTACGATAGCGAGAGCAATGCTGATGACAGGCAGAGCTGTCGATTGCATACCGTTGGCGAGACCGGCAATAATGTTGGTTGCTGAGCCGGTTTCACTGGACTTAGCAATATTCCGGGATGGGCTCCGCGATTCGGCTGTATAGTACTCCGTGATTGTCCCAACGAGAATGCCCGCCATCAGTCCCGCTATGGTCGAACCGAATAAATCAATCCCTCGCACAGCCTTTTCACCAAAATAGACAGTACTCGGCACAAAATAATCGATCAGAAAATAGCTGACGATCAGCATCATTGCACTAGCACCGTAAGTCCCGATATTGAGTGCTGTTTGAGGATTCCCTCCTTCTTTGGTTCTAACTAACAATGTGCCGATGACAGATACAAATATGCCAGCACTGGCAAGATAAAGAGGGAGCATCACCAGATTGGTAACTCCTGCCGCCGCCGCCAGCACCATGGCGCCAATAATTGAACCGACATAAGATTCAAACAGGTCAGCACCCATGCCTGCCACATCACCAACATTGTCACCAACA
>DKAH01000006.1:117273-129580 GCA_002448795.1 Fidelibacterota bacterium UBA6931 | reverse complement strand
TCACCAACATTGTCACCAACATTGTCGGCAATAGTGGCTGGATTCCGAGTATCGTCTTCCGGAATCCCCGCTTCTACTTTCCCCACAAGATCCGCACCCACGTCAGCAGCCTTTGTATAAATACCACCTCCCACACGGGCAAACAGCGCAATGGACGATGCACCCATGGCAAAACCCGACAGTAACGTCATCACATGTTTAAGATCCGCGTTGGCTTCAAGGCCTCCGTAAATATAGAAGAGTGAACTGAGACCAATGACGCCAAGTCCCACAACACTCATCCCCATGACCGAACCGCCGGCAAAGGCGACGGAAAGGGCGGCATTCAGGCTCGTCTGGGCCGCATGAGTTGTCCTGTTATTTGCAGCAGTGGCAACCCGCATTCCAAAAAACCCCGCCAACGCACTGCATAGGGCACCCACAACAAAACTGACTGCCACCAAACTGGTATTCTGAGAAGCATTACCCCACGCCAGAAGGACCGCCACAGCAATGACAAAGATGGCCAGCACCCTATATTCCCTCGATAGGAATGCCATGGCTCCTTCTCTCACCGCCAATCCAATTTCGACCATTTTTTCGTTACCCGGGTCCTGTTTATTGACCCATGAAGATCTGATCAGCGCAAATGCAAGCGCCACCATTCCACCCAAAAAGACAATTCCAAAAGTTGACATTACTGAACTAACTCCTATATGTTGAGCCGATTGAAATTGGTCATCGTTTTTTCTAGCCCGTTGATTAAGATTCCTTCTACCCCATCAGCACCGCACTGAACCATTTCCAGAGCCAGTGGCTCATCACGCTTCCGAAATGGTTTGAGCACATAAGCTTCCGCCGGTCTCATCTGTTCATCAGTTCCGATTCCAATTCGAACCCTTGGAAAATCCGTGCTCTCCAAATGGTAGATAATTGACTCCAGACCCCGGTGGCAACCGTCACCTCCACGAGGTCGAATCCGCATTGTGCCCAACGGAAGGTCCACATCGTCCACTATAACGTTAAGATTGGACAGATTGATCGCACTTTCACGGCGAATATGATTGACCGGCACCCCGCTTACGTTCATTCCGGAAGTGGGCTTCACAAGGAGAATGCCCCCTTCCGATGGTGACTCAGCATAGACGTAATCGCCTCTCCCCGGTCTGAATGACAGGTTTTTCCTACGAGCAATTTCATCCACCACCCAGAATCCGAAGTTATGTTTTGTGCGGGCGTAACGGTCACCAACATTCCCCAATCCGACAAAAGCAATCAATCGGATTCACTCTCCTTACTTTCTACCCCTTCAGCTGATTCAGAACCTTCTTCTTCTGCACCTTCTTCACCTTCAGCAAGTTCATCTTCTTCAAGAACAGGTTCTTCGATCACCTCTTCTTTCGGAATCTGCACTGAAACGACCGTTATCTCTGGATTCGTTAGGATTTCACCATCTTCGATGGAGAGTTCCGCAACATGGATGCTGTTACCGACTTCCAACTCTTCCACATTGATGCGAATCGCATCGGGAACTTTTGTAGCAAGACATTGAATTTCTACTTCAGTAATGTTCTGTGACATGATTCCCCCTGTTTTCACACCAGAAGGTTCACCTTCTAGAACAACAGGGACGGACAGACTGATCTTGTCAGTCAGGCTTATGCCGAAAAGGTCGATATGAATAATCTCTTCTGTCACGGGATGATATTGAATCTCTTTGAAAATGGCGTGCAGCGTCTCTCCACTTACACTTACCGAATAAACGTGAGATTGGGAATGGAGTGCTTCATAAAGATGCCGTGTTTCAATTGAAAAACTGACAGGTTCATATTTCGCCGAGTAAAAGACTCCGGGAACATTACCCAAGTTGCGCACTTCCCTGGCCGCTTGATGTCCGACCTCTGTCCGATTTTCCAGTTCAAGTTTGAACTCAGTAGCCATTAGTACCTCCAGCTAGACGTTAAAAAGTGCACTGACAGATTCACCACTGTGGATATTCGCAATCGCGTCGGCAAAGAGATCGGCGACTGAAATCACCTCCAGCTTATTAAAACGCTTTTCATCTGCCACATGTACAGTATCAGTAACAATTATCTTTTCGATAGACGAGGCAGAAATACGTTCAGAAGCGCCCCCAGAGAAGAGACCGTGTGTGGCCAAGGCTACCACTGAGGTGGCGCCGTTCTCCACAGCTGACTCGGCAGCACCGATCATGCTTCCAGCCGTATCAATCATGTCATCTATCACAATTACCTGTTTATCTTTCATATCACCGATAAGATGTACCACCTCTGCTTTGTTTGGAGAAGTGCGCCGCTTATCTATCAGTCCAAAACCGACCCCAAGACGCTTAGCATAGGCCTGGGCCATGGGTGCTCTGCCCACGTCCGGAGCAAGAATTACGGTTTTCTCTGGATGAAGATCAAATTCACCAAGTTTCTTAAACATGGTCTTCCGCGCATAAAGGTGATCAAAGGGAATATGGGTAAATCCCTGAATCTGTGGTGAGTGGAGATCCATGGTAAGTACTCTTCTCGCCCCTACACTGGATAGCATATCCATAATGACACGAGCGGAGATCGGCACTCTTGGCTGATCTTTCCTGTCCTGCCGGGCATAACCGTAGTAAGGAATTACAGCTGTCACACGGTCTGCGGATGCTCTTACCGCTGCATCCACCATCAGAATCAGTTCCAGAATATTTTCTGCTGGCGGATGGGTAGACTGAATTATGAATACGTCCTGACCTCGAATATTCTCCTCAAACTTCACCCACAGCTCGCCATCGGCGAAAAGCCTGAAACTGACATCGCCCATCTCGATGCCAAGATGATTCACAATCTCAGTTGTCAGCGGTTGATTTGATCTTCCGCTAAAGACTTTCATTTTTTCTATTCATACTGTTGCCGGGCTTGGATTCGAACCAAGATTAACGGCTCCAAAGGCCGCGGTCCTGCCGTTGGACGACCCGGCAAAGACTTTTGATTTCTGCCAACAATACTTTCTTCTCTAACCTTCATCATTTCTTTGTCACGCCAAAGATAACGGCTGCACAAATTCTCCCAACAAACCGGTGCAAACGGAGAGTTGTTTTCTCAGGCGCTTTTCCATAGCTGGGATGGTAGGATTCGAACCTACATCGTCCCGGTTAACAGCCGGGTGTCATGCCGTTAGACCACATCCCATTTCTAGCTGAGATCTGATAAGTCTGATACAGGATAGGCTATAAAGGATTGGAAGGAGGAGAACTGCTGCTGTTGAAGCTCAGCGTCGGCAGAATCCTCAAAGATTCCAAACACAGTCGAGCCGCTACCCGACAGACTGGCAAATTTTGCCCCGGCACTGATTAGCCGTCGCTTTAAATCGCCAATCTCTGGATATGTCTGAAAAACCAGTGATTCAAAGTCGTTCTCAAATAACGCACCCGAATTATCCCACTCAGCGTGGACTTGAAACGGGACGGAAAAGTTACCGGTACCAAACCCGCCGGGCAAGGCGTTTTTCACTGCCTTATATGCCCATTCTGTTGAGACTTTTATGGGTGGGACAACGAGCAGTATGGCACCGATGACCGGGATTTTTGCTGCCGACAACTGGTCGCCGATGCCCGTCCCATACTGACAACCACCGTTCAGAAAAAAGGGGACATCGGCGCCTAACGATACTGCTACCGCATGCTGTTTCTCTTCGCTGAGTTTAAGATCGAAAAGGGTGTTTATTCCCTTTATTGTTGCTGCCGCATCACTTGAGCCTCCTCCCAATCCCGCGCCTACGGGAATGCGTTTTTCAAGGTGGATGGAAATGTTGTCCATCGGGCCCACTTCTTTCTTCAATGCCTCAGCAGCCTGTAAACAGAGATTGGTCTCATCCAACGCGAGAGACGGATCGGAGCAGGTAAAAGTGGGGTTTCCCGCCACTCTATCGAGCATAATTTTGTCAGCGAGGGAGATTTCCTGAAAAATGGTTTCGATTTTGTGATAACCGTCCTCCCGTTGACCGATTATCTTAAGTCCAATATTGATTTTTGCCCTTGCCTGGGCGGTGAGAGCGATGAGGTCTCTCCTAAACCTTGGTCACCGTAGCGATTGCCATGGCACCTATCCCCTCTTTTTGCCCGATGAATCCGAGCCCATCGGTGGTCGTAGCTTTCACGGAGATAGCGCCCGGTTCAATTTTCATTTCCGCAGCAAGAACCTTTTTCATCTCTTCAAGATAACCACTCAGGCGGGGATTTTCAAGAATGACCGTCGCATCAACATTGGTAATTTGAAACTCCGCATCACCAATTACTTTCACCGTATTAGAGAGAAAATGTAGGCTAGACATCCCTTTCCACCGTTCGTCATCACTGGGGAAATGCGTGCCGATGTCACCACAACCTGACGCCCCCAGCAGTGCATCCACAATGGCATGTGTGATGACATCACCATCAGAATGACCTACCGACCCTTTTTCTGAACGAATCGTGACGCCCCCGAGGATGAGAGCTTCACCCTTCGCAAGGCGGTGAACATCATAACCTATGCCGGTTCTAATCATTGGTTTCCATCGATAGAATTGTTTTGGCAAGAACAAGATCGCGCTTTGTGGTCACCTTCAAATTGAGCGGACTCCCTTCTACGATTGCCACTTTTCCACCGACATTCTCCACCAATTGTGACTCATCAGTGGATGTGATTCCATCACGTTCTGCTTTTTCGAAAGCCTGATCTAAAATATCCGCTTTGAACGTCTGAGGCGTCTGAGCCTGCCAGATAAGAGTGCGGTCAATAGTGGCATCGATCATACCGATTCTGGAAGATTTCAGTGTGTCGGTAGCACGAAGTGCGACAATGGCACCGTCATATTCCTTCACAGCTTCCACTGTTTTCTCAATCCACAAGGATCTGAGGAACGGCCGGGCTGCATCATGAACCACCACCACTTCAACGTTTTCCCGAATCGCCCTGAATGCATTGTAAACACTTTCCTGCCTTTCAGCTCCTCCTGCAATCACCTCAACATCTTTTCCACCAAATTCCAATTTTACAAGTTCTGTGGAAGATTCAACGGCGCCGGCGGGGACAGCTAAGACTGTCCTTTCGATGAGCTGGGAAGCGAGAAAGCACCTTAGTGAATGAATAAAGAGCGGCTCCCCTCCTAACATTACGAATTGCTTCCTCGGTGCATCACCGTGTTCGGAGAACCGTCGGCCATCGCCGGCAGCGGCTATAATTGCTCCAACACGCACGGAAATCAGACAATAAGCATGGAATCTCCATAGCTCAGGAAGCGGTACTTTTTCTTTAGCGCTTCCCGGTACGCCTTGAAGATGAATTCCCTTTCGGTGAAGGCACAGAGAAGCATGAGCAGAGTTGATTTCGGCTGATGAAAATTTGTGACAATGGAGTCTGTCATTTTGAAGTCGTAGGGGGGATAGATAAACTTGTCCGTCCACCCTCGCTTGGGCGTTACCTGAAAGCCAGATACAACTACCGTTTCCAGTGCTCGAACGGATGAGGTCCCGACGGCAAAGATACGCTTCCCTTTTTCCCGCGTTTCGTTAATAGCGATGGCTGTCTCGGGAGGAACTTCGAAATATTCTGAATCCATTTGATGGCGTGTGAGGTCTTCTACCTGGACGGGCCTAAATGTACCTAGACCTATATGAACGATCACCGCTGCCACCTTCGCCCCCTTTGCCTTAATCTTTTTGATGAGGTCATCGGTGAAATGGAGGCCGGCAGTGGGTGCAGCCACCGCTCCTCTCTCAGACGCAAAAACAGTCTGGTACCGCTCCTTGTCAGATAGTTTGTCAGGACGTGTAATGTATGGTGGAAGCGGTGCGTGACCAATCCTGTCGATCACATCATAGAAATCATCCGTGTTGTACTCAAATCTAACCACACGTCCGCCGGAGACGGTATTGTCGATCACATCACAATGAACCTTATCAGTGAAGTGAAGCTTGTTGCCGATACGTACTTTCCGTGCCGGTTTGACCAGCACTTCCCACAGATCATTTTCTAGCTCCCGTAAAAGGAATACTTCCACTTGTGCGTCTGTTCTGTCTTTTACTGCAAAGAGCCGTGCGGGAAAGACCTTCGTCTGGTTCACAATCACAAGGTCGTTCTTTCTGAGGTAGTCCACAATATTGTGAAACCGCTTGTGTTGAATAGTCTGCGTTTCCCGATGGAGTACCATCATTTTGGAATAATCGCGCCGTGGCCAGGGTTCTTGAGCAATCCTCGCTTTTGGGAGGTTATAGTCAAAATCTGTCAATCGGAGCTTTACACGCTTTTCAAATAACATTGAAGCCTCCTACTCAAAGAGTGTGGGTTGATTTTCCGGTTTGTCGACGCCGAGATAACTGAATGCTCTCGCTTCAGCAATTCTACCACGAGGTGTACGCTGAATAAAACCTTTCTTGATCAGGAACGGTTCATAAACATCCTCAATTGTTTGAGAATCTTCCCCAATAGCAACGCTCAAAGAATTGATTCCTACGGGGCCACCGCCAAATTTTTCGACCAAAAAAGAGAGGATCAGTCGATCCATATCATCGAGGCCATGGCCATCTATTCCTAGTTTTTCCAGTGAGTCCATTGCCACTTTCTTTGTGATGACTCCATCAGCTTTCACTTCCGCATAGTCCCGTGTTCTCCTTAGGATTCGGTTCGCTACACGTGGTGTTCCCCGGGATCGGCAGGCCAGTTCAACGGCACCTTCTCGCTCAATCTTTACGGAAAGAATTTTCGCCGATCTCATAATAATCTGTACCAGATCTGATTCTTCATAAAAGTCGACCCGAAGGACGACACCGAACCGATCCCGCATGGGAGATGTGAGGCTTCCGAGGCGGGTGGTGGCGCCAATGAGCGTGAACGGTTCCAAGTTTAAACGAACGCTTCGGGCGCTCGGGCCCTTGTCGATAAGGATATCAATGCCATAATCTTCCATGGCTGAATAGAGATACTCCTCCACCACATTGTTGATTCGGTGGACTTCATCGATGAAAAGAACATCCCTTCCACTAAGATTCGTGAGGAGACCAGCAAGATCGGAGGCGCGTTCCAAGACTGGACCCGATGTCTGTTTTAAGTTCACATCCATTTCTTTAGTAATAATGTGTGCAAGGGTTGTTTTGCCAAGCCCAGGTGGACCGAAAAGTAGGACATGATCAAGAGCATCTCCCCGTTTCCGGGACGCTTCAATGTAAAGCTTTAGGTTTTCTGCCACATTAGATTGTCCTACGAATTCATCGAAGGAGGTGGGCCGAAGAGTCTGGTCGGCGACCAAATCTTCTTCCTGAGGGGCAGGAGCAGTGATATTTTTATCTGTCATTAACGGGAAGGGGTATTTACGCCATCACTTAGGCGCTTTGTAATTACGAACACGCAACCCCGAATTTAATATGAGGTTGAAGTGATTGCAATTGAAGTCTCTTCAGGAAGCTGGAATTGAGCTTCTCAGGCAAGAAAGACGGTCTTTCCGATCAGATGCGAAACGGTCTATACCCTTTTTTATCCACTCGGCTGACAGGTGAGCCTCTTCTACCACCTCATCGACGCTTCCACCGCTTCTCCATTGATCATCCCAGTCTGAGGACATTGAGTAATCCTTCACGACAGGGTTGGCTATCCAGTTGTGCATAAGTCTCAGCCCACCATTGGTGATGACCATGGCGTCGTTCATCTCTTCTTGAGAGAGAATTGATTCACGGTAGGTTGCGTCCTGAAGCTGGAATAATCCCCACGAGACTGCGGCCACAATTTTGACATTTGGGCCATTTTGATTTATCTCGGGCAAAATCTTCATAAGGTTCGACGTACAGCTGGTCCCCCTGATTATCACGGTGCCCGCGTAATCAGCTCTACTGTTAAAATCTCTTATGAGATACGCACCCTTGGCCGCATCCATATGCGAGGCCATCCCTAAGGATTGGCGATCTGGGATTTCGATGGGCGGTCTCGTAAGGTGGAGAGCAATCACCGGCACATCAGTTCCGAGGGCGGCGCCTAGCACAGGCGGCACTTCATTGTGCTCCCAGGGATGGAGATTCAGAACATGTCCGTTGGGGAAAAGCTGCGTCACACCAGGAGCAAAAATACCGAAATGTGTTCGGGCATCCTCAGCTGTTTCGGGGCCTGAATGACCCGCTATCCAAAGCAACTTTCCGACCTTAAGCTCTGAATCTTGGGCGATCTGACTGAACAATCGGATGGGACCATACTTGAGATAGGAGAAAGAACCGTAAGTGGAGCAGGCGCCTATAAAACCGTCAAAGCCGTCGTAGGGCGTGGGGCTAAGATTAACTGTAGTCATGCCTACCAGTATGCCAGCATTGGCGAATTCAGTAATCGCCTGCGGAAGGATTGTCCCTCCAAGATTGTGCTTTCGATCGAAGAAACCGAAGTCATCTTCTCCATTCCAACCTTTGCCAAAACCGGAAATGTTTGTGGAGTCGGCAAGGTCCGCTGAAGCAGCAATTACCAACGGACGACCATAATTTTCGTTGACATAACTGTTCAGCCATGAACCGAATTTTGCCAGAGCAACACGGTTGGGAGCCTTTGTCCCCGGCGCAAGAAACAGTTCCACAGGATATGATGAATAGTCACTGATGACGGGATCAGAAAAGGGATTTTCACCATTCAATTTGCAGGAAGAGATCCCTTCCGGAACAGAGTCTCCCAATTCAACGAGGCGGTCGGCAAGATAATCAACGAGTGGTTGATTGTTTCTCAGAACTGACATGACTGTCATCATGTGATTCTCCGCCTGCTCCCGTAGCGCTTCATCGGTTTCGGGGGCTATCTCTCCAAAGCCGTCAAATTCCACATCATATTTTTCGGCAAAGAGGCGTTTTGTCTCCCAGAACAGATCCGAATGTCTTTTGTGGGGCGTGCCATGACTCTTGTAATCGTAAACGCCGTAGCCTCTCCCTTTTCTGTTTTTTGTCCAGATCATTTTGGGAACATTGGAATCATTGCCATCGAAGAGGCGATGGTAGGCACCCATTATTGCCTCCCAATTTTCACCATCTTCGGTTCCTTCAACTTTCCAGCCGTACGGTTCAAACCAGTCCCGAGGTGTTCCGTGAACAACGTCACTGTAGGGGCGGGAGTCAATTCCATGATCATTCCAGTCAACAAAGTAAACAAGGTTCCCGAGA
The DNA here is from genome assembly GCA_002448795.1 of Fidelibacterota bacterium UBA6931. Lineage (GTDB taxonomy): Bacteria > Fidelibacterota > Marinisomatia > Marinisomatales > S15-B10 > S15-B10. The sequence goes on along the minus strand of DKAH01000006.1, from coordinate 120,447 downwards.
CCAAGACCGTAAGCCGACTGCCTTGCTTCGTAACTTGCTCCGGTAGTAAGGCCTCCTTCGCCTTCAAAGGCGAACACCTTTACCTCCTCAGTCCCAGCAAGTTTATGTGCCAACGCCTCCCCCACCGCAGGAGGAGAGCCGTGCCCTGAGGGGCCAGTGTTGAATTTCAGAAACAGTGTCTTGCCTGCCATTTCGGCATGACCCGGAAGCCCTCCCCGGCGACGGAGGGTTAAGAGATCTTCCCAAGTCAATGTTCGTTCTTCTCCTCCATGTACAAGGTAACGTTCATCATTTGTCTGCTCATACTTGGCCCGGAGTGCTTCATTAAGTATGGCCAGCGTCGTATAGACGACAGGGTTCGTGTGGCCCGCCACTAATACAAACCGATCACCAAACCGTTTCCCCGGCTCCCGAATATCCCATCTCATTACACCCGAAAGTAGTGTTGTCACCATGGCATGTACCTTGGACCGGGAGCCGCCGGGATGACCGCTCTGACGGAAATTGAGCATCAGATCGATGCACTGATCGATCAGATCTTTCACGATTTCCCAGTGGTGATAATCACTATTTAGCTGTTCAAGAGATTTCAATAATTACTCCTTCATTCATTTCTCAGCAGTTCTTTTACTTTCTCGGTCAAGTTTGAAACATTCAGCCCCAGCTCGTCCATTACTGTTTGACCGGGTGCTGAGGCACCGAATCGATCGATACCGATTGCCAATCCGGTATCTCCCAAATAGCTTCCCCACCCAGCGGAGACTCCCGCCTCAATGACGACCTTCGGAACAGCAGCAGTAAGAAGAACCTTTTGACGGTAGTCTTCACTCTGCTGCTCAAACAGTTCTCTGGATGGCATAGAAACAATACGCGTATGAATCTGCTCTTGAAGTAACAATTTCTGAGCTTCCAGTGCAAGGGAGACTTCAGAGCCGGTGGCAATCAAGACCACCTGAGGTTCATCGGCATCACTTAGGATGTAACCACCCTTGGCACACCCATCAGTTATGGTGCTGCTTGCATTAAAAGATGGAAGTTTCTGGCGCGTCAGGATCAACGCGACTGGTCCGTTCGCTGACAGGGCTAACTTCCACGCTTCAGCAGTTTCATTGGCATCTGAAGGACGAATAACCGTAAGGCCGGGGATAAGACGGAGCGACATCATCTGTTCGATTGGCTGGTGCGTGGGGCCGTCTTCTCCCACACCAACACTATCATGAGTAAAGATATAAATCACATGTGACTTCATCAACGCGGCCAATCTGATAGCCGGGCGCATATAATCAGAAAAAATGAGAAATGTACCAACGTACGGGATGACACCGCCGTGTAGAGCCAGTCCATTGGCAATTCCACCCATCGCGTGTTCACGGACTCCGAAATGGATGTTCTGACCTGAAGTGTCCCCCCGGGCAAAAATAGGCTTTCCCATCTGGAATGTCTTGTTCGACGGTTCAAGATCGGCTGATCCTCCCACAAGATTTTCGATCACTTCAGCAACCGAATTCAATACTTTCCCGGACGAGGCGCGGGTAGCTATAGGACCATCCTCTTCTCTGAAAGAGGGGATTTCTTCCTCCCAGTTGCCCGGGAGTTCCCCAGCCATCATTCGTTTGAATTCCGATGAGAGCTCGGGGAACTTTGCAGCATACCGCTCCAAGAGATCATTCCACTCGGCTTCGGCATCGTTACCAGTTGTGCAAGCGTTAAAATCGGTTTTTGCTTCATCGGGAACATGGAACAATGCATCCACTGGCCAGCCCAGCTTCTCCTTTGTCTGCCTGAGTGCTTCTGTCCCTAGTGGTTCGCCGTGGGCTGATGATGTCCCCTGCTTCGGGCTACCGTACCCGATTTCGGTTCGAACCATGATCAGAGATGGTCCATCGAAATCTGAGCGGGCGGTATCTATAGCGGCTCTAATCTCTTTAATGTCATTGCCATCTGTTACTTTGGTTACTCCCCAGCGATAGGAAACAAAGCGCTTCTCCACGTCCTCGCTAAAAGCAAGGTCAGTAGAGCCATCGATAGTGATTCGGTTATCATCATAAAGGTAAATCAACTTCCCCAATCCAAGATGCCCCGCAAGAGAGGCGGCCTCGGATGCAATCCCCTCCATAAGATCGCCATCAGAAACAAGGACATAAGTGTGATGATCCACGATTGGATAGCCGTCCTTGTTGAATCTCTCAGCAAGAAACTGCTCTGCCATAGCCATGCCGACGCCGTTGGCGAAACCCTGACCTAATGGACCGGTGGTGGTTTCAACGCCCGGCGTATGCCCAAATTCAGGATGTCCCGGTGTTTTACTCCCCCACTGGCGGAAGTTCTTCAATTCATCAAGCGGAAGATCGTAACCGGCCAGATAAAGCATAGAGTAAAGGAGCGCCGAGCCGTGTCCCGCCGATAGTATGAACCTGTCTCTATCAACCCAATCCGGATTGGAAGGGTTGTGTTTGAGGAACTTCTTCCAGACCACATAAGCCATAGGAGCCGCGCCGAGAGGAAGGCCCGGATGACCAGAATTTGCTGCCTCAACCGCGTCAGCGGCCAGAAAGCGGAGTGTATTAATGGTTGTCGTTGATGAGTTCTTGTCGGCCACCTACTGTTTTCCCTTCAATATCGGCTTGAGAAACTTGCCTGTATAGGAGCGTCTCTTTTTCATCAATTGCTCTGGCGTTCCTTCCGCAACTAAAGTGCCGCCTTCATCGCCTCCTTCAGGGCCGAGATCAATGATCCAATCTGCGGTCTTTACTACATCAAGATTATGTTCAATTACTATCACACTGTTCCCTTTTTTCACAAGCCGTGTAAGGACACTAAGCAACATTTTCACATCCTCAAAGTGCAGCCCCGTCGTCGGCTCATCCAAGATGTAGAGTGTTCGGCCCGTTCCCATCTTTGACAGCTCAGAGGACAGTTTCACTCTCTGCGCCTCACCTCCGGAAAGGGTCGTCGCCTGCTGACCAAGGCGAATATAGCCGAGACCCACATCGCGGAGCGTTTCCAATCTCCGCCTAATCTGGGAAATGTTCTTGAAAAAGCCGAGCGCTTCTTCAACAGTCATCTTCAACACTTCGGCAATGGTTTTCCCTTTGTAAGCAATTTCAAGCGTTTCACGATTGTATCGTGATCCTTTGCATTCTTCACACTCTACATAAACATCTGGAAGAAAAT
>DKAH01000006.1:78784-116973 GCA_002448795.1 Fidelibacterota bacterium UBA6931 | reverse complement strand
ACATCTGGAAGAAAATGCATTTCAATCTTAATGATTCCATCACCCTTACACGCTTCACAGCGGCCCCCTTTCACATTGAAGGAGAAGCGCCCAGGTTTATATCCTCTCAGCTTTGATTCCGGTAGTTTTGCAAATAGTTCGCGGATGTGTGTGAAAACCCCAGTATAGGTAGCAGGATTTGAGCGAGGAGTTCGACCGATGGGTGTTTGATCGATATCAATCACCTTATCTAGATATAGGAGTCCTTCAATACCATTGTATTTGAGAGGTGTTTTACGTGCATTGTGAAGTTGCCTGGCGAGAATTGGATAGAGTGTTTCATTAACGAGTGTACTCTTGCCTGAGCCCGAAACACCTGTCACGCAGATAAGTCTGCCTAGGGGGAACGATATATCCAGCGATTTTAGGTTGTTCCCGCAGGCGCCAGTAAGGCGAACACTCTTCCCAGATCCGTTCCGTCGCTCTTCAGGAATTTCTATCTCTTTTTTCCCGGACAGATACTGCCCCGTGATTGATTTCTTGGAACGGCTCAGCTTTATCGGGGTGCCGGAGAAAATGACTTCACCTCCAGTTTCGCCGGCACCTGGACCAAGATCGACGATATGATCGGCAGTTTCGATTGTTTCCCTGTCATGCTCAACAACGATAACGGTGTTCCCAAGATCGCGGAGTTTTTCCAGTGTATTGATTAGCCGCTTGTTGTCTCGCTGGTGGAGGCCGATGGATGGCTCGTCCAGAATATAAAGGACGCCCACAAGTTGAGATCCAATCTGCGTGGCCAACCGAATTCGTTGCGCCTCCCCGCCTGATAGAGTGGCCGCCGACCGATCCAGAGTAAGATACTCAAGTCCCACATTTTCCAAAAAGGACAGTCTTTCTCTCACTTCCTTGAGTACCTGCTTCGCAACTGTTGCTTCATTCTTCGTCAGTTTGACCTTGCCAAAGAATACCGCCACATCACGAATCGATCTTTTTGACAAATCACCAATATTCAGTCCTCCAAGTGTCACCGCAAGGCTCTGCCTTCGGAGACGGGACCCTGAACAGTCGGGGCACGCTCGCATACTCATAAATTTTTCGATCCACTCTCGAATACCCGCAGAATTGGTTTTCTTGTAACGCCGTTCAAGATTGTGTATCACCCCTTCAAAACCGCCGGAGTATTCACCGGAAAATCGTTTTGATTTGTACTCCATTTTAACCTGATCATCACCAGTACCCCACATCAACACCTCCTTCGCACGCTCGGAAAGCTTATACCATGGTGTGGTAAACTTGAACTGATAATGCGCCGCGAGACTTTTCAGAATGGCGCTGTACCAGCTTCCACGGGGCTGCTCCCCAAGAGGGACAATGGCACCCTGAATGAGAGATTTCTTCTTGTCTGGCACAAGATATTCGGGATCGATTTCCATTCTTGCACCCAGGCCGTCGCAGGTTTTGCATGCGCCATAGGGAGAATTGAAAGAAAACATTCGAGGCGACAGCTCCTCCATACTCACTTCACACTTGGGACAGGCAAAATGTTCACTGAAAAGATGTTCCTTATCCCCGAGTACATTGACGATAACAAGTCCCGAACCGATTTTCAATGCAAGTTCGACTGACTCCGTCAGCCGGTCTTTCACACCTGCGTTGAGAATGATTCTGTCAACTACAACTTCGACATTGTGCCGGCGATTCCTGTGAAGGATGATCTTTTCGGCAAGGTCTCTTAGTTTCCCGTCCACTCGGACTCGCACAAAACCTTCGCGGCTGATCTCTCGGAACACTTCCTTGAATTGACCTTTTCTCCCTCTCACTACTGGCGCGAGGACCTGCAGCTTCGACTCGGAGGGAAATCTCAAAACTGTGTCAACAATCTGCTGAACTGTCTGCCGCTGAATGGGATCGCCGCAGTTCCAGCAGTGAGGTTTTCCGATCCTTGCGTAGAGGAGGCGAAGATAGTCGTGAATCTCAGTAACCGTTCCCACTGTAGAACGGGGATTCCGCGATGAAGCTTTCTGTTCAATCGAAATGGCAGGCGAAAGGCCTTCAATATAATCGACATCCGGTTTCTCCATCAGGCTTAGAAATTGCCTTGCATAAGCTGATAGAGATTCAACATATCGACGTTGCCCTTCGGCGTAGATTGTATCAAAGGCGAGGGACGATTTCCCTGAACCTGAAAGCCCCGTTACAACTACAAACTTGTCACGCGGGATTTCAACATGGATATTCTTGAGATTGTGCTCTCTTGCGCCCCGAACGACGATTTTATCAGTTGAACTTGCCATAGCGACGAGCTAGGTAAGTTATTCTCCCCCCGATTGCTTTCAAACAGGAAACTCGGATTTTTCGGTTTAAAATGGTGAAGTATGCTTCAAACTTGGGGGACGGTTTCTTTGCCAACAGCGCTGAGCATGAGGGAGGGAAAATCCGAAATGAGTCCGTCAACCCCTCGCTCAAGGAGCCATTCCATTGCGGGAAGATTGTTTACGGTCCAGACATTGATGCGGAGTTTTCTCCGCTTGGCCCGCCTGAATGTCTTTTCATGCAGAACATGGGCCGCGGGATGAATCATATCTGGATGGACGAGGTTGACGAAGTGGGGCTTTATAAGAACCGACGGGACGTTTTCGTCACTCCAGAGGTAGGCTGTAGGAATTTTGCGGTTCATCATCTTCACACGCCACAGGACAAGAGGGTTGAAGCTTGAAATTATCACCCTACGAAAAAGGTCATATTCCTTCAAAAGATGCATGACTTTTGGTACGGAACCAAGATCGAATGCGGAGTGCGATTTTATCTCAATGTTCATTATGCAGTCGCTTGGAAGCAATGAGATCAGTTCGTCCAGAGTAGGAATCGGACAGTGTCCTGATTCGTTAAATCTGGCACCAGCGTTGATTGCCTGAAGGTCAGTGTAAACAGTTTCATGTATGTATCCGAAACCGTCTGTCTCTCGCTCGAGATCATGGTTGTGAGAACAGACAACTTTGCCATCAGCCGAGCAAAGAACGTCCACCTCAATCGCTTTGAGACCACCCTCCAGAGCTTTTCGAAATGACAATAGGGTATTTTCAGGTGCTTCCTTGGGTGAACCTCGGTGGCCCATAAGTAAGGGTCCGTTTTCGTAGAGATGGCTCACATCCATCGGATGCCAGAACAATAGATGTTTCACCAAGAGGGCACCGGCGAAAAAAAAGGAAAGAAAAAGAAACGTAATCAACTGTCTGGCCCTGAAGCAGGGACAAGGAGGAGTTTTCTAAAGCCGGAGTTGCGGATTGTAGATTCATCCATGAGTGTTGTCCGATAACGGCCGGAATTGTACATCTCCGACTGGTCCGAGTAGTGGGGACTGCCGGGAATACCGGACTGACCTGTCGGTATAATGAACTGTGTTCGGTTCATATCAGCAAGGTCGACAATCCTTCTAAATGAGGCACCAACCACTTGCCGGAAGGGTGCGGAAAGAGAATACTCGCCATTGTTTACGGTCGTGCTTGAACCTCCGGTTTCAAAGGGTCCCACATTAAATCCAAAGATACGATCAACCAGCGGTAAGGTACCACCAATGGAATGGTTATGCGTAAGAATATGGAGTCTCCCCCACCACCAGTCGGAAGGAGACGGGCCGAGGAGTTGCTCCAGTTCGACCATGGAATTGTCAAACACAATTTTGATGATCTCATCAAGACTTTCAACACGGTTGGGCGTTCTTACATCATCAACCCATGAGGAGCCTCCGTTCTTCAGGACGTCACGGAGGTTTCTCAGGGGAATTCCCCAATTTCCACTGGCCCCCACAGGACCGATCCATCCAGCATAAAACTTCTCCCCCAACAGGCCCATTTCATCTGAATAAACGGCCTCCAGCAAGTTTGACATCACCATGCTGAAAATGAGGGCTCCAGCTGACCCAGAGCTAAAATCACCATCCCACTCAGAAAGGTGTCGAAGTGCAATTCTGTGATTTTCATGTTTCAGAGGACTGTTCGTCAAAACCTGAATAAACTGTTTTGATATTTCTCTGCCAAAAGGAGAAACCACATCGTTTTGGATTTCCGCCATATTCTCTATCGTCAAGTCAGTCCTGTCCCCCACCATTTCTACTATTCTTTGATGACGCGATTTGTCATGCCAGAGACTGGAAACATAATGAGGAAAGTCGTTTGGAATTGTTTGGTTGTTCGCCGTGGCAATGAAACCTTCATCCGGATTAAAAAGATAGGGTAAATCTGATGCTTTTAGGAATCCTTGCCAATCGTATTCACTAGTTTCACCGGGAAGTGGGACAAGAGTGTTTCCCCCCTTGCGAATGGGGATGCGAACAGCCGGTCGCCATCCGACGTTTCCAGCCCTATCGGCGTAAACGATATTCTGACCGGGGACTGTGTAATGACTGACAGCTTCGGAAAAATCCGACCAGTTTTTCATCCTGTTAAGATTGAGAAACGCCTGAACTTCATTGCTCATATCGTGGCCCGCCCAGCGGAAGGAGATGGCATTGTTCATTTCCTTTGAGAGGGGATGAATATCTGAAATAACAGGTCCTCGGTGCGTGGCGCGAACCGTAAACGAATGAGTCTCGCCCCCCTTAATTCTAATGGTCTCTTCTCGTACTTCCATCTCTTTCCATTGATTATCGTGGAGATATCTATTTGGGTTTTCCTTATCTACTGTTTCCAAATAGAAATCGAGATCATCGGTCATCAGATTAGTAAAGCCCCAAGCGGCATTCCGGTTTTGGCCGAGTACAATAAACGGCACACCGGGGAAAGAGGTGCCGCTCACATCGTAACTCCCCCCGACAAGATGCATTTCGTACCAGATGGCTGGCTGGTTATAGCCAAGATGGGGATCATTGGCCAGAAGCGGTTTTCCCGATTTTGTTCTTGATCCAGAGATAACCCAACTGTTGGAGCCAAGATGCCCTCCGGCCGTACCGAGCAAGTTACGGACTTTTTTATCAGCGGAGGAAAGCACCTCCCAGGCTAATGTAAGATCAGCAGAAATCTCCGGAAGAGAGGTAGGTCTTTCATCCGGCTCCACTGGCCAAAGCTCCAGTGCTTTCTGCTCCCCGAACATATAGGTCACCTGCCCGAGCAGCATCTCAGGATACCACGACTGGGAGAGGGAATAAGCCATCAGGCGTGCGTAGCCTGTGGCATGTTTTGGTTCCCATCGAATGGGCTTTATTCTCAACAGCTTGAATTCCACTGGAAGCCTACCACCGAGTTCATCAATGTAAGCATTAACTCCCCGGCAAAAAGTTTCCAACACTTCTCTTGATTTCGGCTGAAGATGGCCCACCAGTTTTTCTCCCGTCCTGGGAATTCCCCATGTCCTGAGAAAGATATCGCTCTCTAATTGATCCTCGCCGAATAGTTCAGACAAACGTCCTTCCGTTGTTGCAGCGTTCACTGTCATCTGGAAGAGCCTTTCCCGGGCCATGAGATAACCGGCCGCAAAGAAGAGATCATTCTCATTCCTGGCGTAAACGTGAGGCACTGCATAGTCGTCGAAAAAGACTTCCACGGTCTGAGACAGCTCCGACAGTTCTACCTCTCCTTCATAGGGTGGTACAGGACTCTTAAGATAGAGCCGTAACCCCACAATCAGAATCAAGACGAGGACAATTGATACTGTCACAGCCCTCTTTCTGCTCATTTTTTTAATCCGTTTTTGTTCACTTTGGTCCTGTTTCTTGTCTCTTCAATCTGTTATGACCGCCAGCTTTTCTATCGTTACCGGTGTGTGACCAAAATCGTCTTCCACCCGTCCTGCAATAAGGTATGGTCCGCGACTTCGAATAAGCCCTCCAAACTTACGGAATGCAGCAGGAAAAAGTACGGCTTCGTACGTTCCGGTAAGATCTTCGCAAGAGAGGAACTGCATAATCTCTCCCACCTTTGTTCTCGTGCGGCGGGTAGTCATCATCCACCCCACCAGCATCACTTTTTTCCCCACGTATCGGTGCAAATCAGAAGCATGAACAAATCCTCCGATCTTCTCCACATGACGCCGAAGTGTTTCTTTCCAGATCCAGAGCGGATGTTTCTCTATGGTTAATTCCATCAATTCCATTTCGTCTCGCAACTTTTTCCCCAAAGGATAGTCCACCACCGGCACAACGGATAACCACTTAACAGCCCCGGGGAACAGTCCTTCACCACTCGTCTTAATCTTATCGTGGAACAGTCTCAGCCTCCACAGATGCTGGGGACGGGTGTACCCAAATGAATCAAAGGCGCCGCACCGAATGAGCGCTTCCGCTTCCCCATAAGCGGGTTTCAAGCGAACGCAAAAATCCTCTAATGATTCGAAAGGACGCTCCTTTCGCTTCGCAAGCAAGTTCGTAAGTGTTCTCTGAGTCAGTCCTTTTATCTGGAGGAGACCGATGCGGAGCCACGGCACTCCCTTGTTATTCTCCCCTTGAGTGGGGACAGAGAGAGGTGCAAGATCCTTCGCGGTAAAATGAGGCTCAGCACAGTTCACATCCGGTGGTAGGATGGTGATGCCGAGGCGGCGAGCCTCTTCCAGATAGCACGACGTATGGTAAAAGCCACCGTAGTTGGACATGACCGCCGCCAAAAACTCCGCCGGGAAGTGCGCTTTCAGCCATGCCGACTGCACCGAAATTACCGAATAAGCCGCCGAGTGGGCCTTACAGAAGGCATAGCCGGAAAAGGCTTCCATCTGCCGCCAGATTTCCAGCACCGCTTCTACATTCGCCCCGCGCTTCACAGCATCCTGTATAAAACGATCCCTGTGCTCCATAAACGGTTCCTCCACGCGCTTGCTGCTCATGGATCTCCGAAGTTTGTCGGACTCACCCAAACTCCATCCCGCTAGCGCCTTGGCAATCTTGATAACATCTTCTTGATAGAGCATAACGCCGTACGTCTCTTTCAACAATTCAGTGAGAGATGGATGAACCGTCTCCATCTTCTCCTTGCCATGGTGACGTTTTACAAAATGCCGGAGCATGCCCGAATCGGCGGGACCGGGACGAATGACTGAACTGGCGGCAGTAATCATCTCAAAAGTATCCACTTTCAGTTTTTTTAAAAGCCCGCGCATCCCCGGTGATTCGATCTGGAACACACCCATGGTACGCCCCTCACAGATGAGTGTTTTTGTTTTTGCATTTATCTCAGGCATGGCGTGACGATCGAATGGTACGTTGTACTTCTGTTGTAGAGTCTCGGTCATCTCCGCCACCACGGTAAGAGAACGCTGCCCCAACAGATCAATCTTCACCAAACCCACCTTTTCCACGCTATGCATATCGAATTGTGTCACCACCGGCCCTTTTGTAGATCGCTGTAGTGGTAGACAGTCGGTAATTTGCCCCGGCGAGATGACGATACCGCCACAGTGGATGCCCATATGTCTCGGCCGCCCTTCAAGCTGCCATGCCAAGCGGAACAACTCCCTGTACCGCGGATCATCATTCTTCCTTCTCCTATGCCCCATTTTCTCCCTTGCATCTCCCACTGTCTCATCCCGCGGTGGCAATTTCTGTACCAAGCGATTGATCTCTCCATCGGAAAACCCCATGGCCCGTGCTCCGTCTCGCACTGCTCCCCGGAGACGATAGGTGTTGAAGGTGGAAATCATGGCGACACGCTCTTTGCCATAGCGTACATAAACATAATTAATCACCTCATCCCGCCGTTTCCAGCAGAGGTCTAAGTCAATATCCGGCGGTTCTTTCCGTCCCGGATTGAGAAAACGTTCGAAAATGAGATTGTGCTCTATCGGATCCACCGGTGTAATCCCTAAGAGATAGGAGACTATACTCCCGGCCGCCGAGCCGCGCCCTACCGTAGGGATGCCCTGTGCGTTTGCCCACTGCACAATATCCCAAACGATGAGAAAATAATCCGCATACGCCATCTCGATAATGACATCTAGCTCGTAGGTGAGGCGCTTCAGCACATCGGTGGTTATGGGGTCGTATTTTTCCCCCAACGCCTTGTGACAGATCTTTACCAGAAGATTTGCAGAGCGTTTCGATTCAATGTCTTGCGACAACTTGGAAAAGTATGTTAAAGTGTCAGTGTGTTTGATTTACAAAGTCTCTGTGTGCTCTGTGGCTTCATACCATAAATTCACCCCGTGAAGATAGCCGTCAGTACCGATGAGCGAACACCCCTCGTGGAGACACTCCTCAATGAACTCAAGAAACGAAATCACCATGTCACCTACTTTGGTCCGGAGAAGGGTGAGTCTGTAGATTGGCCAGTGGTGACGGAACAGGCGGCGATTCTCGTTGCCGATGGCAAAGCTGATGAAGGAATCGTCATGTGCTGGACAGGGACCGGCGCTTCCATCGCCGCCAATAAAGTGAATGGAATCCGTGCCGCCCTCTGCCGCGACGCTGAAACTACCAAAGGTGCCCGTACCTGGAACCACGCCAACGTCCTTGCTATAAGTCTTCAGATGACGGATGATACAACATTGAAGGCAATCCTTGATGCATGGTTTGCCACCCCCTACAGCAACGACGACTGGAATCTGGAGCAGATTACTCGGATCGATAAACTGGAACGAACACCTCCGTCCAATTCCGACACATAGGCAGAACGCCCCCCTGAACCACCACTCTACATGACTATCGTCCTCTCCGCTGTGGCACCCATATTCGGGCTCATCTCTCTCGGCTATCTCCTTCGGCGATTCATCCTCAAATCCGATTCACTGTGGGGGCGGGCAGAACGGATCACTTATTACATCCTCTTTCCCGCACTGCTGGTCTCCAAGCTCACGCTGAACAACACCACCGAAACACCCCTCGCTTCCATCGCTACTGTCGTGTTCCCTCTGATTGGAATCGGGACAGCGGTTCTGTTCTTGCTGAAAACGTGGATGCAATTCCCGGATCAAGAGTTTACTTCAATCTATCAAGGTGGCATCCGGTTTAACTCCTACGTAGGGCTTGCAGTAGCACAGCAGATATTTGGCGATGAGGGACTTACCGTAGCGGCAGTCCTCATCGCCTTCATGATCCCTACCATCAATGTGCTTTCTGTATTGATCCTATCTGTTTATGGGAATGACAACAAACCGTCTCCCGCAGCCGTCATCAGTCAAATGCTACGGAATCCCCTCATTCTGGCATGCTTTTTCGGTATCGTCCTTAATGCAACAGAGATAGGGCTTCCGTTCGGTACAGACAGAATTCTCATTCCACTCGGAAAGATTGCCGTTGTTGTAGGGTTACTTGTGGTGGGATCCGGACTGCACCTACAGCTTATTATTCAGGCCAAGCGACCAGTCTTCTCTTCCACTCTGTTCAAGCTCGCGTTTATGCCCATGGTGGCCGCTGCCTTAGTATTTTGGAGCGGTCTTGATGGCATTCCCGCATCGATGATTGTTACATTCGCAGGACTGCCCACCGCCTCGTCGGCTTTCATTCTTGCACGACAGATGGGAGGGAATGCCGACTTGATGGCCGTGATTATTTCATTTCAAACTTTGGTCTCTACCGGTTCTCTGCCACTCCTTCTGCTGACACAAATCTGATATTTCATCAATTCCTAACCTGCCTCTCATCCCTCGCTAACAGCCAAGAAGCATTGTTTGACACTCACAACAACAAAAGAAAAATGTGTGACATGCGTTTTATTTTGTTTGATGTACAAAGCCCGTTTACATCCCCAAACAACGAGCGCTATTTCAGATAGTAAAACGCATTTTCTAGATGGAAGTAGGCAGCAATGACCTGCCCACTTTCAATTTTATACTTCCACCGCTATTGTGTTTAACAATAACGTTATTGACTGACCCTTACAGGTCTTCCCGGTCGAACGTGTTCGACTAATTTGCCGCCATCCACAACAGGAATGCCGTTGATCAGTACATATTCAATCCCGTTCGAGCTGACGGCGCCGTCTGTGTAGGTGGCGCGGTCGATGACCGTTTCAGGATCAAAGAGGGTAAAATCTGCATCGGCCCCGATGCGCATACGCCCTTTATTGCGCATGGCAGGAACGCGGGTTTCCAGCCGACGGGCAGGAGCGAGCGTCATCCGCCGAAGAGCGTCCATCAGTTCCACCACTCTCTCCTCTCTCACATAGCGCCCGAGTACTCGGGCATAGGAGCCAGACCCCCGAGGGTGCCCTTTGCCGTCCTTGATGAGTCCGTCACTGGCGATCATGGTGAGGGGACTTTCAATGGCGGTGCGTGTCATCGCCTCCGTACGGGCGTGAATGATGACCGCCCCTCCCGCAGCACGATACCGAGCAAAGCTGTCCCGGTTCAACCGCTCTCCGGTCTCCACCCACTGAAAGGTGTTGTAGCGCGCCGGCTCCCACGATTCCCAGTCGTCAAAAAGGGCAGATTCTATATAGGTCTGGCTGGCGCTGTAGGGATATGCTTCTGTAGTTACGTCCTGTCCTGAAGCACGGGCCTCTTGAATAATGGCCAGAAATTCCGCCGTCACTTCAGCACCACTGGAATTGGCGTGAACCACATGGAGAGCCGTTCCCGTGTCCTTTGCTCCCGCGATAGCTTCCCGAAGGCCGCTCAGTCCATCGCGAACGTGGATGTGGACCGAGGCGTCATATTTTGCGGCCACGCGGAGCATAGTCTCGAATTCTTTTACCGTCGCTGCCGGTGTGTAGGCAATACCGAAACCGACTGCCACCGCACCCTGTATCAACCCCTCTTCAAACCGCCGGACCATTTCCACAATATCTGCCTCAGTAGCCACTTTTGTCTTCGCCGGACCGCTCGGCAAAAAATCTCCCGCATCTCCCATCACAATCATCCGAATAGGAATGTGACCGATACTGACACCGTAATGAATCAGCTGACTACCGCCTCGTTCGGCGTACCAAGTGGCGATGTCGCCTGTCCCCACCTCTAATTCGAAGGCGGCGGTGACACCGTCCAGCGCCTTGAGACGGAACGCTTCTTCGTTTTGACCGTGATCGTGGAGGTCGATGAATCCCGGCGATACCACCAAACCAGACGCATCAATAACACGTTTCCCTGAAATCTTTTTGTCGGTCACCGCCTTAATCTTACCGTCATGTATACCCACATTCCTGACCCCATCCAGCCTCGATTCGGGGTCCATAACGCGGCCACCCTCAAGCACAATGTCAAAAGGGCCACCCCCTCCACAACCGGATAGAAACAAGAGAGAAATTGAGAACAACACACTTTGGAACAACTTCATTTATGCCTCCGCCGCACCTTGCAGAAACTGCCGGGCATGTTCCATGGTGAGGTCGGTAATCTCCTCCCCCGAGATCATCCGGGCAATTTCGGCAATGCGCTCTTCCTGTGACAGCTCCGCCACTTCCGTCACCGTTCTGCCTCCCCGTTCACCTTTGCGCACCTGAAAGTGTCTATCGGCAAAGGAGGCTATCTGCTGAAGGTGGGTGATGCAGACCACCTGATGATTTTGTGCCAACCCCTTCAGTTTTTTCCCCACAAGGCTGGCAATGTCGCCACCAATCCCAACATCGATCTCATCAAATACAAGTAGAGGGATGGCGTCCACTTTTGCCAGCACTGTTTTGAGGCCCAACATGATTCGGGACATTTCACCGCCGGAAGCGATTTTTGCTAGTGGTTTCAGGGGTTCGCCGGGGTTGGGCGAAATGAGAAATTCAATGTCCTCAAGTCCAAACTCTCCCGCGAGGCAGGGGTCATCGTCATTCGTTACCGCCACCCCGGCGTTCCCTGAAACAGACGTCAGCACCGCGTCAAACTGAGTCCCTTCCATACCAAGCTCTTCCAGCTCTGATTCAATCTTCTTTTTAAGCGCCTTCGCCCCGGCGGTGCGCTTATTCGAAAGCTTTTGCCCCAGATCGAGGACTTTTGACTTAAGCCGCACAATCTGTTTTTCCAACTCGCCGATCTTTTCGCCCCTGTTCTCAAGAGAATCAAGCTCTTCTGCAATTTTTTTCCGATAGACCATGATACCGTCGTATCCCTCGCCGTACTTCCGGGAAAAATCGCGGTAAAGCTGAAGCCGCTCGTCCACGTGTGACAGTTGCTCTGGATCGGCATTGATGGTGTCGCCGTAACGGAAAAGCTCCAGAGCAATGTCCTCCAGAGAATAGACTGACTCTTTCCACTGAGCAGCTTTCTCTTTCAGGCTGCTATCAAGTTCTGTAATGGACTCAAACACTTTTAGCATCCCTCGAAGGCGATTGAGTGTGGAGTCGTCATCTTCGGAGAGAGAATAACTGAGATTTCGGGCGGTCTCCTTCAGCTTCTGCGCATTTTTGAGAACAGTCACTTTTTCTTCCAGAGAATTCTCTTCTCTAGGCTCCAGCCCGGCGGCATCGATCTCCTGAAGCTGAAAGCGATACAACTCCTGCCTCTCTTTTGTCAGTTGATCAGCGCTCATCACCGATTCCAGCATTCTCTGACGTTCCTGAAGTTCAGCAAATTGTTCAGAGTAGCACCGGGAAAGTTTGCCGTCCACAGCAAATCTGTCCAAGAGACGGCGATGGTTCTGCACATTCAGAAGAGATTGGTGGTGGTGTTGCCCGAGGAGGTCCACTAGTATATCACCCACCTCCTTCAGCTTCCCGATGGTCACCTGATGATCGTTCAGAAAGGCATAGCTCCGTCCGCCTCGAATCACCTGTCGCCTAAGCAGCACTGGTTCGCCAGCACATAAATAGGAGGTGAGCAACTTGGGAAGCTTCCCTGTCAGTTCAAAACTTGCCTCCACGAATGCCTCCTCCTCACCACTGCGGACCATTTCAGTAGAGGCCTTTTCACCAAGAATCAGATTGAGCGAACCGATAAGTATTGACTTTCCGGCGCCGGTCTGCCCAGTGAGGATGTTCAGTCCGCCGCCGAACTTCACATCCATATCCTCTATTAAAGCATAATTTTTAACCCGAAGTCGTGTCAACATGAAAGGTAGAATTTAACATTGCACAGTGAAAGAATCCGACACAGAAAGACGATAACCCCCGATCTCGGTCGGGGGTTAATCATCATATATTATGTTTGGAAATTGTGTCCGCCGCCACGAGCCGCGGCGGCGGTACTTGTTATATTCTAGGCTGTTGCAAAGACTGTCTCGGACTCGCTTTTCGACTTTTTGGAAGAGGATTTCCCCTTACTTTTATAGCCCAGTTTCGTCGTACTGATAACCACAGCCGCAATTTTGTAAGGGTCGCCGTTGGAGGCAGGTCTTCTGTCTTCCAGTCGTCCTTTCCAACCATCTTCGATAGTCCCTACAGGAATTCGTATGGATGCACCCCTGTCAGAGACACCAAATGAAAATGTGTCGATGGACTCAGTTTCATGAGCACCCGTCAACCGCTGATCATTGTCGGCGCCGTATACCGAAATGTGCTTGTCGATGTGCTGGCCAAAGGCTTCACAGATTTTGGTAAAGACCGCTTCGTCACCACAAGATCTCATGGTGGAATCTGAGAAATTGACGTGCATACCTGAACCGTTCCAGTCGCCCTTGATCGGTTTTGGATGCCAGTTAATGGCAACGCCGTATTTTTCGGCATTCCGTTCCGCCAAGTATCGCGACACCCAGGTTTCATCACCAGCCGCTCTTGCCCCTTTTGCGAAAATCTGGTACTCCCACTGTCCCGTGGCGACCTCGGCGTTGATGCCTTCCACATTCAGGCCTGCGTCGAGGCATTGATCCAAATGCTCTTCAACGATCTCACGGCCAAATGTGTTTTTGGCACCGACACTGCAGTAGTAAGGGCCCTGAGGACCGGGATAGGCGTTGGCAGGAAAACCAAGAGGGAGGTTCGTTTCAGGATCCCAGAGAAAGTATTCTTGTTCAAAGCCAAACCAGAAATCGTCGTCATCTTCATCTATGGTCGCCCGGCCGTTGGAAACATGGGGCGTTCCGTCCGCGTTCATTACTTCCGTCATCACAAGATAGCCGCTGTGCCTGTCAGGATCAGGAAAGATCGCCACCGGCTTAAGCAGACAGTCGGAGTCAGCACCGGCCGCCTGTTCCGTGGAACTACCATCGAAAGCCCACATGGGACAATCGTCCAACTTTCCGGAAAAATCGGTTGCTATTCTTGTCTTGCTTCGAAGATTTTGGGTTGGTGCATAACCATCAAGCCAGATGTATTCCAGTTTCGCTTTTTCACTCATTATTGAATCTCCTTTTTCACTGTTGTCGCGGTGTCCACAAGCCAGTTAATCAAATTGTTATCGATACCTTATGCTAGACTGAACAACTAACCTCCTATAAAATTATTAAAGTAAATTCAAAGAATACAAGAAATATTTAGGTTTTGGTGGCTATCTTGTAAATAATTCAAGGGGTACGCATCAAACCACGACCCATTCAGCAACCTTCTCCCCAAGGGCTAGGGATGCGGTGAGGCCTGGTGAATCGATGCCGACAAGGTTGATCCAGCCAGGGTAGTCCGGCTCGTGCTTGATATAAAAATCGAAATTCCCTTTCATCGTTTCAGCAGCCAGCTTGGGGCGGATTCCTGAATAATCCGGGCTTAGATCATCGCGCTCTAATGATGGAAGGTACTGTTTCGCCTCACTGTAGAAAATATCACCATCCTCAACATTGACCGTATAATCTTCGGATCGATCATCAATCCAGGCGGCATCTGGACCCAGCTTCACATCTCCGGCCTGATCAAAGCTGAGATGAATCCCCAGTGAGTCGTGTTCTGCATCAGGGATAGGATAAACAAGGCGCTCCACGCGGTGCCGCCACTTTCCTGACAGTTTGAAATAAGTCCCCTTGGAATAGCGAAGTACTGGCCGAGAGGAGTCGTCACTTCCCCAGAGAAACTGGGCTATCCTGTCACTGTGAAGACCGGCGGCATTCACCACCCATCGTGTCGTAACGGCGTAATCCGCATCGCCGGGTCCTTTTACATGAAGTGCGTACAGTTCTCCTTTTAGCTCGGCTCCTACAACCGACGCTTTCAGCAGCAGATCGTGATCGGCCTCAGCTGATATGCGGTGATAGGCCGACATCAGTTCATGAGCCGACACAATTCCGGTACAGCCAACAAACATGGCCGACTCGGCTGACACCTCCGGCTCCACCGCAGCAATTTCCGACCGATCCATCATGTACAGCTCAGGGACGCCGTTCGTCTCGGCCTGCCGGTGAAGCGCTTCCAACTGGGACTCCTGCCCCGTCTGCGCCACGACCAGTTTGCCGCACTTGCTGTTCCAGACATCGTTCTCACGGCAGAAATCGTAGAGGCGATCGCGACCAGCAAGACAATATTTTGCCTTGAGAGAACCGACAGGATAATAGATCCCGGAATGTATCACTTCACTGTTCCGACTAGAAGTTCCCTGCCCGAATCCCATTTCTTTCTCTATAATCAGCACCGACGTCTCTCCCCGTACGGCGAGCGCTCTCGCCACGGCGAGCCCCACCGCTCCAGCGCCTATGATGATTATGTCATAATCAACATCAGTGGTCACATTTTCAGGCGTGTGGCTTCTTTAAAAGTAGACATAACAATCATGGTGTGGGTGCGAATCACGCCCGGCCACGCCTGAATCTCCCGCAGCAGTGCTTCCAGCGATGAGGTGTCCTGCGTTCTTACCTTGAGAATGTGAGATCCCTCCCCTGTAATGGAGTGACACTCCAGCACTTCATCTGTCTTCTGCGCATAGTCGATCACATCGGTATAATGATCAGAAGAAGACATATCCATCAGGATGTATGCGGTCACATCGTAACCAACCTCTTTTGCATTCACGACAGCCCGGAATTCCTGAATAACACTGCCATCCACTAGTTTGCGGATTCGCTCTGTTACGGTGGGGACAGACAGATCAACATGTTCTGCCACTTCACTGGCGGTCATGCGGCCGTCTTTCTGAAGTATATTCAGGATCACTCTATCTTTGTTATCCATATTTTTCCTTATATCAACAAGCTGATTGTATAAACAATTTATGTAAAATGTGCTTCATCCTTCAAAACTTTAAGAAGAAAGCGGTACAAACCGTGGAAGGTGAAGTGTGTTGAAGTCAAACTGGAACGTGCATCGGTTCGCCACATCACCGGCAGAGAGGAGAGACTGGAACGGCAAAGGTGGCAGTGGCAGGCCGTGGAAAACAACCGTCTCATCAATCGGCAGGGAAGCGACTGTACAGTTGAGTGCAATCGCACGCATTACTCTGTAGAGCTGTAGCTCTTCTTTTGAGAAAAGGTTGAGCATCACAACAGGTATGGCCGGAAGGCGAGCAATGTCCGACCGGCGGGTACTCAGGCTACATAACGATCGCAAGCGTGCGATGTCCGATACAACCGGCGCCACATAAAGTCCTTCCGTCTCTTTTCTCCTGATCCACCGCTGCAGCAGCACCGAATCATCACAGAGGATAAGCAGGCAGTCGCTCGTGGGGGCCACAACATCAGAGAGAAGCGATTCATTAAGTTGGAGGTGTGTAATCGCTTCAGAGAGACGCCTGTACCCTTCCCGGTTACGGACAATAGCGATAACGCTTCGTTTGCCATCCGTCAGCTCAGCGGCTATAAGCGGTACAATGCCAGCTTTGTCACAGGCGTCGGCAAATTCCACGGCACCGTACAGACCGTTCTCATCTGCCAGACAAAGACGGTTCAATTCATGTTTTACGGCGAAGGTAACCAGTTCAGGAATACTGTGAACCCCCTTCAAAAAAGAGTAATGACTCTTACAGATGACAAGAGGCGAATAGCGCATAAAAAGCGTATAACTAGATCAGAATAAAGAGCCGCTGTGCGAGCATACCCGCCTCACGGCCCCTTATCTAAACAACCGTTATCTAGAACGGGAGGTCGTCATCATCGCCACCGCTGTCGGGATTCGATGGAGCGTTCCCACCGCCATCGCTGCGTCGGCCAAGCATGGTGAACATGTCGCCTTGGACTTCGGTGGTTGTCCGTTTGTTCCCTTCCTTGTCTTCCCAAGAACGTGTCCTTAACCTGCCTTCCACATATACCATCTGACCTTTCTTCAGGTACTGAGCGGCGGTTTCTGCAGGCTTCCCAAAAACGACACACCGGTGCCATTCGGTGTGGTCTTGGAAGTCACCTTCGGCGTTTTTGCGGCTCTCGTTAGTGGCAACGTTAAAGTTCGCTACCGCCGTCCCTGACGGCGTGTAACGGCTTTCTGCATCTCCACCCAAGTGACCTACGAGAATGACACGATTTACACTTCCTTTTTGCATCGGAGTAACCTTTCCTTGTTTTCCTATATTCGCTACCCTCTTCCTAC
Organism: Fidelibacterota bacterium UBA6931; assembly: GCA_002448795.1. Taxonomy (GTDB): domain Bacteria; phylum Fidelibacterota; class Marinisomatia; order Marinisomatales; family S15-B10; genus S15-B10. The sequence continues at coordinate 99,775 of DKAH01000006.1, read as the reverse complement.
AGGAATATCATATCTCTTTACGTAGAAATCAAGGGTTTTGTTTACTGCCCGTTCGCCAGATGAATCGCTTCGCCTGCAAGCAGTGAATTGAATCCAAACTGGCGGCGGGTCCGATCTATCGCTTGCAGGCGATTCCATTCTTTCAGCCACCGCTTTTCGGAAAACAGTTCCGTCTGGTGCCCACTGCCGGTAAGATTGGAAAGACCCACACCAATGAGCCGGATAGCCACTCGCCGAGTAATGGCCGAGAGCATCAGATCCTTCGCTACAGAGAACAGAGAAGGATCCCGATTATCGGGCTGGGAGAGTGTTTGGAATCGATCAATGGTCTCAAAATCCTCATAACGCAGTTTCAGTGATACCGTCCGTGCTTTCTTCTTTTCCCGGCGGAGCTGCCGGCACACTTTTTCCATAAGAATATGAAGCACGGCGGTAAGATATTCTCGATCGGTGGTATCGGTTCGGAAAGTAACCTCTTTACTAATCGATTTCCGTCTCCATTCCGGCGTTACTTTCCTTTCATGCAGACCAACAGACGTACGCCAGAGCCACCGTCCCGTGGCGCCAAGCGTCGACACCATAAGCGATTCCCCAGCTGACGCAATCTGATGAATATACTCCAGCCCGAAACTTTCTAACAATGCGGCTGTTTTACCTCCTACGCCGGGGATGGCTCCCACTGAAAGGGGCGCCAGGAATTGTGCCTCAGTCCCGGCAGGAAGGCAGAGAAGACCGTTGGGCTTTGCCTCTTCAGAAGCAATTTTCGCTGTCGTTCCGGTAGAAGCTATTCCGATCGTACAGTCAAGTTGCGTCGCCTGTTTTATGGCCCAGTGAATTCGTTCCCCCGCCTCCATGGGAGGCCCCCACAGCCGCTCCGTTCCCTTTAAATCCATGTACCCTTCATCGATAGATGTCATCTCTACCACCGGGGAAAAAGCGTTAAGCACCTCTTTTACTTTATAGTGATACTGATCATAAAGGTCAAAGTCCGGCGGCATTACCACCAGACCCGGGCAACGCCGAACCGCTACCGCCATGGGCATGGCCGCATGGACACCAAACTCTCGTGCTTCATAGGAGGCCGAGGTCACCACGGAGCGTCCTTCTGCCGGATCCCCGCCTACAGCCATAGGTCTCCCTTTCAATGAAGAATCCTTCAGCCGTTCCACAGCCACGAAGAAACAGTCCATATCAACGTGGGCAATCATTTTTTAATGATCAAGTGATTGAGTCACTAAGCTATTGAACAGTGCGGTGATTGATTACGGCTCCGCCACGTCAGTCCCATCTGACCGGCGAACAAGTATATCATACAAAAAGCGTATATTCAAAGAAAAACAAAGGAAGGTATTCATCAAGCTCTATTCAGGACGGTGGTAAAACGGACCAGTTCGCTGGCAAGTTCACGAATTCTTTCTACAACAGTTTCATCGGCGGCAGCTTTGCCAGAGGCGTAGACAAACCGCGGAACAATGACACAACGAAAATCGAGCATCAACGAGCTGGCCAGGGCCATGATGGACATGTAACTTTTCTCTCCGCCAGCGACACAGAGAAAACCGACCACCTTATTTTGCCACGCCTGTCCAGTAATCTCGATGAGATTCTTCGCCGCAGCGTTGGCGTCATAATTGTATACCGGCGTAGCGATGACAATACCATCCGCCGACGCCACCTTCTCCCTGAACAATTGCGTGGTGGGATGATCCAAATAAGCCTTCCCATCACAAAAGGGCATTTCATGATCGCTGAGTGCCAGCAACTCTGTCTCTTCACCAGTCTCCCGGAGTCGATCGCACAAGGATTCGGCCATTGTACGGCTGTTGCTATCCGGCCTCAGTCCGGAACTGATAACAATGTATTTCATAAGTGTCTCCCTAATCTGCTGTTCAATCGCTATTGAGGCGGCTGTATTCTGACATCGTATAAACGGCAAAAGTGGCAAGCCAGTGTTCACCGCCGTAGCCGCTGTCAAACATAATTGTGTACCCTTCTCTGGCATGGATTGCCGCCAACCGTGAGAAAATCTCCCGCCGTTCATCAAAAGAAGGTAGCACCGATGCAAGCTGATTCATGGTCCAAGCCCTGTGAAACATAAGACCGATAAGATGACCAATCCCCGGATCTTTCAGATCCAGCACTACCGGTGGCGACCTCAAAGGGTGAAACCGATCATCGGCCGGAGCCGGAAGGAACATATCGAGCCAATCAGGAAATTCATCGCTTCCCATGGTTTTGCTCATCGATTCGGCCTCCGCCAAACATGGTGACAGGAAGTCCGTTCCTGATGGCTCATATGCCGTGGGGCAGTCCCTGTCCGGTGCAAAGTACCGATTACTGAATTGTTTTATGCTGTTGAAGAGTGCGGTGTCTTCTACCGTGACCGCATAGTCGTACATGAGAGAGAATGAAAAAGCGGTGTTGGCATGCGTTCCAGGTCTGAGCGGTGATGATAAGACATTCAGGTAATCAACTGTTTTTCGAGAAAGCAGTTCGGCGAGCGGCCGCATGTTCCGGGCCCATGCTTGCCCTTCTTTATCGTCCCAGGTTGACAATTCGCTGTAGAGCTTCATCAGCCATGCCCATCCGTAAGTCCGCTCGAATCCTTTCGTAAAATCATTGTCTGTAAAGAACCGAAATTCGGCATCCAACCGTTGCCGGCTCAGGTTTGTACTTAGTTTCGCCCGAATACTGTCAGCCACGGAAATGTCGGGATACATCTTCAGGATTTTTGTCATGGTCCAATGCCCATGAACGGCTGAGTGCCAGTCCCAGCATCCATAAAATGACGGTGTCACTTCGTAGTGCGGTTTGATCCATTCGGGACCGTCGAATCGGTAACCAATCTTGTACGGAAATTTTCTGTCCACACAGTCGAGGGAGAGCTGCACTAACTCCTCGGCGCGTGTCACATCCAGCACCGGCGGTAAAACCTCCGGAAGCGATCCCAGCAGCGATTGTCCATCCTGTTTTCTGGGCGAGCAATTCACCATGATGATGCAAACCGTTCCGGTTATGAATATCTTTCTTTTCATTGGCTCTTCTCTTTAATAATTGTCCGACTTGCAAGGTCAAACATGTCGCCTTCTATCAGCAGGTGGAAGGGCCGAAAATCGTTTTCACTCAGCATGGGAAACTGGTCGGTATTCAACCTACTGTTGTAGATGGCCACATAGCTTTTTCCGATTACTTCAAACCGGCTCCCGCTCACCACCACTGCTGTTGCTTCATCCAGGCCTATTCCAAGAAGATGTGGTTTCTTTTGCAGAACTGGGAACATATCAAACTGCCTGTTCCGTTTCAGCAGGTGTTGATCAATAGCGGAGTTTGTGAGAAAGGCGAATCCTTCTTCATGGTCTCCCATCATGATTGTATTTCCGCTTGTATCTCCTCGAACAAGGTAGGATCCCTGTATTGTGGCACCGGCGGAGGATCCCCCTAAAACCCCGCCTCGAGCCAGCAAGGCACGGAGTTCAGCAAGAGTTCGGGTTTTATCATAAGCATCCACCAACCGCCATTGCCGCCCTCCCATGAACCAGGCACCTGTTGCTGTCATCACCGGTGTTGTGAACTCAGGTGTGTCCGCCTCGGCTCGATCCCTTGTATGGATAACATCTACCATGGCGGCGCCGAGATCCAGAAACATACGTCGCAGCTGTTCTTCCCGTTTCGGCATGGTGATATACATGTCAGTACCGGCAGTAGGAATCACTACAATCTCAGCTTTTTTGCCTCCAGCCAGTTCCACAAACTTTTCGAGGATTCCCGAACCGCCCAGCTTTCCGCCTCCGGCGATGACCAAATGACCCTTCTCCGGTCCCTTTACCGGCGCCCACTTATCAGAAGGGATCGGTCCCGGGAATGTGGCGCAGGAAGTCCATAAACAGAAAATCGGCGAAAGAGCCAGTATTTTCCAATAATCAGATCGATACAAGATGGTCTTCTTCCATGACGGCTTTTTTTGCTTGGGTGCGGCTTAGCCGAACCGACAGCACAGTCCAGATCCCCGCTAGTGGAATTGTAGCAGTGGCGACGCCGGCAAGTGTTACTCCCAAAAGCGCAAACAGGCTGTCGACCCCTGCCCCGGCCACATCGCCTCCGCGATAGAGGAACACGTCGACCACCGGCTTGGCTTTATACTTTTCCGAAGCGGAAACGACACTGAAGAGTGTTTCCCGCGCGGGCCTGGAGACTGCATAGCGCGTTGCACGGTGTAACGCCTGGAAAATGGCCATGACGCCGTAGAGTGTCCAGACGGAAAGGACGGCAAAACCGATCATTGTCACGACCGGTAATATAGCGAGAGTCCATCCAACACCAATTCTTTTGATAAGATGGGTGGTTATAAAAATTTGGGTGAAGAGCGTGGCAATCTGAGCCAGCATGTCGAACTGAGCGAATCCAGCAACCCTCTGGCTCAGCGTGTCCGTGTTTTCAAGAAGAATACTCGCCTGAGTGAAATAGATCAAAGTATTGGAAACAGCCATCAGCACAATGTACGCTCCGATCCCCAAGAGGTAGGACGATGTGCCGATAGCCCGAAGGCCCTCCCAGAATGATCCGCCCATCTTCCCGGTTCTCCTTTCGGCGATCCGATCCATTGTAGTGCCTGACAGTCTGATGGCCATTCGATCCAGCGTCAGCATCACAACAATGGCAAAACCGAAGAATAGAGCGCCTGCAAGCATCAGCCCCACCGGCAGGTAAGGTGATTCAGTCATCGAACTGACTTGGTTCGTGCTCCATCCTCCCATAATAGCACCCAGAGTGCCGCCGATACCGATGAAAGGAAACATCCGCTTGGACTGATCAAAGTGAAAAATGTCCACCATGAAGGCCCAGAATACGCTTGTGATGAACAGGTTAATGACACTCAGCCAGACATAGAATGTATACCCCACCAGACGAGATGTCAGTGTCTCCGATTCCGATCCTATCAGGCCGCCTCCACTCATTATATTGACGATGAGCAGTCCGGAAAATAGAAGCAGGCAAACGATGACAAAGAGATACGCCACCGGTATAAACTGGCGGCGATTCATCCTCGCCACCACACCCCCAAAGGCGAGAACGGCTACCAGCGACAATATTGAAGTCACGATAAAAAGCCACCGAAGGTCTGACATTCCCCGGGAGACTCCCATTGCTTCACGGACAGGCCGAAGAAAAAAGTAGCCACACAGAACACAGAAGAAGTAGAGCGCTCCTAATAAAGCCAAAGGCAGCTCGACCTTCTTGATCCGTAAATAGCGGCTCAGAAAGTCGGTCAAACTGTGCTCTTCAAAATTAAATGGGCATCAGCGACGTTGGCCTATGATGGAAGATCATCAAAGAATTTCTCCATGCGTTGCCGCATGCCTCTGTCGGGCATTTTGCCCTGGGCGGCGCCCATGTTGTCCGTCAGATAGCTCATCTTGGCCGTGCCGGGGATGACGCATGTTACTGCCGGATGTGAAAGAACGTATTTCAGAAAAAATTGTCCCCAACTGTTGATATCGGCTTCTGAAGCCCAATCAGGTAGGGAACGATCGCCCACCCTTCCAAAGAGTCGGCCCCGGCCAAATGGGACGTTTACCAGAACAGCCATCCCTCTATCCCGAGCCAAGGGGAGAATTGTCTCAGCAGATATCCGCGACGCCAGTGAATAGTTCACCTGAATGAAATCAATATCTTCATTCTTCATCATTTTGATGAAGTAAGGATATTGCCGGTTTCGGGATGTGCTCACACCAACGTAGCGGATACGGCCCTCCTCTTTCATCTCCAGAAGAACCGGAAGCATGAGATCCAGGCCCATAAGATTGTGAACCTGGATAAGATCTATTTTTTCAGTCCGCAGCTTCTTGAAGGACGCCTTCAGTTCGCCTCTTCCAGACTTCAAATCGTCTTTCCGGACTTTTGTGGCGAGGAACAGTTTTTCACGATTTTTGAGCTCCGCGGTTAGATCTCCCACCACTATCTCGGCGGTGCCGTAGGAAGGAGCTGTGTCCACAACCTTTCCTCCCATATCAGCGAAATTCTTGAGTACTTCTTTCAGCTGCGCGCGTTCCTCTGATGACGTCCCTACACTATACCGACGGGCTGTCCCGATACCAACAATTGGAATCTTTTCACCTGTGGATGGTATTGGGCGTTGAATAAGAGGTGATTGCCGAGAACCCCGACCCAGAAGTGTGTCGACCCCCAAAACCAACCCGGCACCGGCAGCACCTGTGACTTTCAGTATTTCTCTTCGTGAAATTTCTTTCTGTTTCATCGCAATGTCCTACTTATCTAGTAAATCTTTGATCCATGACTGTCTAGTCTACGTCAAGCAGTTCCACATCAAAAATCAAAGTTGAGTTCGCTGGGATCAATCCCACCGCCCGGTTGCCGTAGCCCAAGTGCGGTGGGATGGTTAGGCGCCGTTTCCCTCCCACTTTCATTCCGGGAATCCCCTCGTCCCACCCTTTGATCACCTGTCCCATTCCCAGAGTAATGACCAGAGGTTCCCGTCCTGGTCTCAGGGATGAATCAAATTCAGTACCATTTTCTAGCCATCCAGTATAGTGAACCGTAATCACATCGCCCGATTTTACTTCCTTTCCCGTACCGACAATAAGGTCTTCGATCATTAATTCCGCATTTTCATCATCGTCTACACAAGCAAGTACACTCAATATCATTATAGAAGTGAAGATAAGACACAGTTTCACTTTTATTCTACCTCAGTTATGAAGGGGGTTTACCAACTAATTGTCAGCCAGCAGTTACTTGCGAACCTTAACTCTTTGGAGGTCGAAAGACTTATCACGATAATGTTCGCATCACCAGGAGTATTGACCAAAACATAGAAATACTCCCCGCTGGGACTTATAAGTATGCCCCGTTCCTTCAGATCGCCTGCCACCAATATATTCTGCTAAAATCAGACATACCGAAACTGGTCACTCGACACTCTATTGCTTAGGTACCGGGGGCAGACCGTCAGGTATCATTGCTTTATATACTTTTGTCCCTTTTCGCTCTTTGAATTCAGCTTTCACGTCTCTGACAAGCTGGGGGTTTTGAAACAAGTCCACCATGGTCATGCCGAGTGATTTGGCTGCAAAGAGCATTCCCTTATGACCGATAGACATTCCGGTGCACGCCACCACCGCCCATGAGTGCCACGGCACGTCTTTCGGTGCTGCGGTGATACGGGCGCGTACAACAGGAACAATTTGACTTACGTCCCCAACATCGGTAGAGCCGCCCTGTGCAGGCAGTGTTTCTCTTAGCGGCTCAATATCGGCATCCATGCCATCCTCCGACTTGTTCGTCTCCCGCTGAATTGTTTTGGCGTACTCGATCTCCTTTTTCGAATAAGTTATATCCCCGAGCAGCTCCATATTTTTTAGCAGCGCAGCAGCACCGGTTCTATTGGGTTGAATTTCGTAGATGCCCGAAATGAGCTCTATGGAATAATCCACTTCCGCCATCATGGCTGCACCTTCAGCAATTTTCTTTACCCGCTCATATACAATGTTGAGGTTCTCCCTGTCGTTCTCTCGGACACGAGTCCAGATCTGAGCATGCTCGGGCACTACATTGACTACATCCCCTGCTGTCTCGATATGGTAATGAATCCGGGCCGTGGGCCTGATGTGCTCCCGATAATAATTAAGTCCTGTGGTATACAATTCCATGCCGTCTACAGCGCTGAAACCGTTCCATGGATCGGAGGAAGCATGAGCAGCTTTCCCAAAAAATTTTACCCTGAAATCAACAAGAGCTTTGCTGCTTTGGGTGCTCGCCTCAAGATTATCACCAGGATGCCAATCCATGCAAACGTCAAGATCATCGAACAACCCAGCTCGAGCCATAAAGGTCTTACCGAAGATAGTTTCTTCCGCCGGTGTACCGAAGTAGACGACGGTCCCCTTCAGTTTCTTCTTCTCTATAAGTTCTTTCACTGCAATGGCTGCACCCAGGCTTCCGGTACCAAAAAGGTTATGGCCGCACCCGTGACCCGGCGCCCCAGTAACAAGAGCTTCTTTCGTTGGCTGTGCTTTCTGGGATATGCCGGCATTGGCGTCAAACTCACCAAGAATACCGATTCTCGGCCGGCCTGAACCGTAAGTGGCGGTGAAAGCCGTCGGCATGTCAGCAATGCCCCGATCCACAGTAAAGCCATTGTTCTCTGCGTAATCCGACAACACCTTTGCTGATTGGTGTTCCATCAGAGCCAATTCGGCGTAAGACCAGATTTTGTCGCTGATGGCGATGAGATTCTTTTCGTGCTTGTCAACTGAAGAAACAAGAGCCTTTTTGTTCGCGCTCCATTTCGCCTCTGCCTGAACCTGGGAAGCAAAAACAGCAATCAGAACAAGTGCTGTCATGATGGTATGCCTGGAGATCAATTGAACCATTAATCTTTTCTGTTTCATTTCAAAATTCCTACGTTGAATTGACAGATGAGAGCCGAAAGTTCACCGATTGGTGAACCAAAGCTCACCCTTGACTAAATATACAACAGACGGTTGAAACTGTCACTCGGCGGTGACCGCCTCAATCCGTTGACCCACCGGTGGATGGGTGTAAGAAAGAAAGACAGTAAGGGGATGGGGTGTTAAATGTGAGAGGTTGCTGGCGGCAAGCCCTTTCAGCATGTTCACCAGCGCTTCTCGGTTGTAAGTGGTGTCGAGGGCGTAGCGGTCCGCCTGGTACTCGTTGCGTCTGCTAAGCGCTGCGGTAAAAAGGGACGTCACCAGATTCACCGGTGCATAAAGGAGGCCAAAAAAAACCATTCCTGCATGGACCGAAACCTGTTCTACTCCAAAGACGTCAAAGAGTGCCGTCTCGCCCATGATGAGATTGAATAGAAACAACATAACGCCCATCTGCAGGATGCCGAGGGCTGTGCCGAGATATGTGTGTTTTTTCTTGTAATGCCCCACCTCGTGGGCCACTACCGACACAATCTCCTCCGTGCTGTGTTTCTTCAGAAGAGTATCAAAGAGGGCAATGCGCTTACTTTTGCCCAAGCCACTGAAATAGGCGTTTGAGTGGGACGATCTTCGACTCCCATCCATTACATCGATTCTGGCGATAGGGAATTTTACCTTTGTGGCATAAGCTTCAATTGCAGTGCGAAGATCACCTTCTTCCAGAGGAGTGAACTTGTTGAACATGGGAGCGATAACGTGTACGAACAGCGGCTGAACGGCGATCATAAATACCGTAATAACGAGCCATGCTATCCACCAACCGTCTTCTGAGTAGCTGTTAAAAAAGTAGAGAACAGCACCCAAAATCAAACCGCCGAAGATTATCGTCAGGAGGTAACCTTTAAGCTTGTCAAGAATATATGTTTTCGGCGTGGTTCGGTTAAAGTCAAACTTCTGTTCAATCACAAAGATGCTGTAGAGGGAAAAGGGGATATTGAGAATATCATTGATAAGAAAGATGATAGCAAAAAAAATGAGGCCTCCAAAAATGGGATTAGCTGTCTGTTCACGGACAAACTGATCCAGAACGCCGAAAAGTCCCGAGTGGATAACCACCAAAATAGCAATGAGACTAAAAGTTGATGACAGCAGACCAAACCGTGTATTTGCCTTCAGGTAAGCTTGAGAATCACTGTATTTCCCGGCGTCATACACGTCACGGAATTGTGCCGGCACCTTTTCCGTAATGCTGTTCATGTTCAGGATGGCACTGACGGTAGAAAGAAAATACTCACCGAGGAGCGCACCGATGATTATAAAGTAAAACGTCTGTTCCATAAACGGGCTTCAGAGGGTCAGGAAGTCTTCCGGTAGTCCTCCACGGGCGGGCAGGTGCAGACGAGGTTCCGGTCGCCATAGGCATTATCTACCCGGGCTGAGGCAGGCCAGAATTTTTTCGCTGTCAGCCCGGTCACCGGATAGGCGGCACGCTGGCGGGAGTAGGGGTGGCTCCAGTCATCGGCTGAAACCATGACGGCAGTATGAGGAGAATTCTTGAGGGGATTGTCTTCTCTGTCCAGCGTACCCGATTCAATATCGAAGATCTCCTGTCGAATGGTAATCATCGCCTCAGCGAACCGATCCAGCTCCGCTTTCGATTCACTTTCCGTCGGTTCCACCATCATGGTCCCGGGTACAGGCCAACTCATGGTGGGGGCGTGAAACCCGAAGTCCATGAGCCGCTTCGCCACATCTTCCTCCGTGACATCGGCACTTTTTTTGAACTCTCTGAGATCGAGAATAAACTCGTGTGCTACGAGTCCGTGGGCGCCCCGAAAAAGTATAGAAAAGTGGTTTTCCAGTTTTTTCGCAACATAATTGGCATTGAGAATGGCCATCCGTGTGGCATCGGTGAGTCCCTCCGCGCCCAACAGTGCCATGTAAGCCCAGGAGATTGTGAGGATGGAGGCACTACCGTAAGGCGCCGCGGAGACCGCGTCGATGGCGTCAGGGCCGTTACTTTCTGCTTCCGGATGCCCGGGGAGAAAGGGCGCCAGCGCTTCGGTGACGCCGATGGGCCCCATCCCGGGACCTCCGCCACCGTGGGGAATGGCAAATGTTTTGTGAAGGTTCAGATGACAAACATCGGCTCCTAGATCAGCAGGTCGGCTCACGCCCACCATGGCGTTCATATTGGCGCCGTCGAGATAGACCAGCCCACCGTTCTTGTGTATCGTGTCGCAAATCTCCCGAATCCCTTCCTCAAAAACACCATGTGTAGAAGGGTAGGTGATCATGCAGGCCGCCAGCCGGTCGCCGGCCGTTTCAGCCTTGGCGGTTAGATCAGTCAAATCGATGTTGCCGGCATCATCACAGTCTACCACCACCACTTCCATTCCGGCCATGATGGCGCTGGCGGGGTTGGTACCGTGAGCAGAAGAAGGGATGAGACAGACCGTCCTCACCCCTTCGCCCTGAGCGCGGTGACGGGCTCTAATCACCATGAGCCCGGCGTACTCTCCCTGAGCACCGGAGTTAGGCTGGAACGAAATGTCATGAAAACCGGTAGCAGCACAGAGCCACGATTTTAGATCAGCCATGAGCGAGGAGTATCCCTTCGCATGACTAACGGGGGCAAAGGGGTGGAGGGTGCCAAATCCGGGAAGCGTCAGCGACTCCATCTGGGCGGCGGCGTTGAGTTTCATGGTGCAGGAACCGAGGGGGATCATTCCATCAGCGAGAGAAAAATCTTTTGTCTCCAAATGGCGCATGTACCGAAGTAGTTCCGTCTCCGTGTGATAGGAATTGAAGACAGGATGCTCCATAAAGAAGGTCTCCCGGAAGTGAACACCCAGAGACAGATCGGAACCCTCTCGAGGCTCCACGCCGAAACAGCTCAGCAACGCTGTCACATCTTCATCAGTGGTTGTTTCATCAACGGAAACTCCTACCGTTCCGTCACTGAACTGACGGACGGTGATCCCTTCTTGTTGCGCTTTCTCCTCCCACTCTGCCAGCGGTTGAAAACGAATTGTATCGAAGAAAATCCCCTCATTCAGTTGAAAGCCTGCCGCCTTAAGCGATTCGGTCAGTACCGATGCGTAGCCATGAACCCGTTCCGCAATGCTTTTCAACCCTTCCGGTCCGTGATAGACAGCATACATCCCCGCCATGACCGCCAGGAGGACCTGTGCCGTGCAGATGTTAGAGGTCGCTTTGTCTCTGCGTATATGCTGTTCCCGCGTCTGGAGCGCCATTCTGAGAGCTTTGTTCCCCCCTGTGTCCACCGTAAGACCGATGATCCGTCCAGGCATGAGTCGCTTGAATTGGTCTGCCGCTGCAAAGAAGGCAGCGTGGGGACCGCCGTAACCAAGGGGGACGCCAAACCGCTGACTGTTTCCCACGGCGGCGTCAGCGCCGAATTCACCCGGCGGCTTCAGCAAAGTGAGGGCCATAAGGTCGGTGGCGGCACAGACGAATGCACCGGCTTCATGGGCAGCGTGACACAGTTCGGTATAGTCGTGTATTGTACCGGAACTATCGGGGTACTGGACAAGGGCGCCAAAGACAGAGTCATCAAAAGTAAAACTGAGGTGGGACCGAACTTTCACTTCGATCCCCATGGGAGCCGCCCGACCTGACACCACGGCGATAGTCTGAGGGTGGCAATCTTCAGACACCAGGAAGACAGATCCTGTACGATGGGTCCGATGAAACATGGCCATCGCTTCTGCCGAGGCAGTCGGTTCATCTAGCAGTGATGCGTTGGCTACTGGTAACGCCGTCAGATCGCTGACGCATGTCTGGAAGTTTAGGAGTGCCTCGAGACGGCCTTGGGAAATCTCCGCTTGATAAGGAGTGTAAGCGGTATACCAAGCTGGATTCTCAAACACATTCCTCCGAATCACCGGCGGTGTGACAGTTCCGTAGTACCCCTGACCGATGAAACATTTCCCCGGGTAGTTCTGGGCGGCAAGGTCCGCCAGCGCGTTTAAGGCTTGCGATTCCGAAAGCGGTTCCGGCGCACTAAGCGAGTCATTCCACCGAATTGAGTCGGGGAATACATTATCCATGAGCGCATCCATACTGCCATATCCAAGGGCCTTCAACATGGATAATGTTTCATCACGGCTTAGACCGAGATGGCGGTCTTTGAAAGATGTCATGGTGTCACTTTTCTTCAGGATACTCGAGGAAATCTTTCATTAAATTAAGATTCTCCACCCTTTTCTTCAGGAGAAAATAACGGTAACATGTTTCCATCGCCTCTCTTCCCAAGACAGTAAGTATCTGTTTGCGAAGGCTGCGACACCTTTTGCGCCACAGGAGATCAAAGACGGGAAGATTGCAATCCAAATCGAAGAACGCCGGGAATCAATAGTAAAAATGAGCATCACCGGCGCCTCCAGAGCAGTGGCCCATGGGGAATGGCTTCTGGGCGAAAACGACTGGACGCCGAATTATCCCCTCGATCACGGCATGACCAGCAAAATGCTTGGTACGGCAACCTATGATCTTGCTTCTGGCAGTTTCACCGAATTTGAGGTGGTTGCAATCGGCGAGCGGTTCGGGAAAACGGAAAACAATAGCAGGAGAAACGCCCCCGAATCAAGCCACGTTGGTTTTCTATTTACAGTCTCAGGCGGTGGGCCGTCCGAAAGGATCGCTCCCGCTTTTGTCGATATATATGACGCGGACTGGATCATCAGCCCCGCGAACAACACACCCTAACAGCGCTCTCGGCCTCCCAGTTTCTAAACGGACTACTTCTTTTTCTTTCCCTTTTTGGCGGTCTTGGATTTTTCCGGAACAAGAGCAAACCCTTTATCAAAGGCAGCGTCGGCAAAAATGAATGCCATCTTATCTTCCGCTTTTTTCGTTTTCCCCTGACAGTTTCCGCAACAAAAAGTGACGTCAGTCCCTGCCACCTTCACCGCTTTCTCCGGATTCAACTTTCTTCCTGAAAGAGGACAGCTGGTCTGCATATACTGCCCTGACGCCACGAGCTGGAAGTTGGCCGCAACAGCGAACTTTGCTGAAGCATCTTCAAAATCTGCCTTGCATCCCTCACAGCAGAAATAGACTTTCCCTGATTTGTAGCTGGCGTATTCTGCCTTGTCAATGGTCTCGCCGGAAACAACGCATGTGACGGAGGCTTTCTTCTTACTCTTTTTCTTATCCTTATCCCCGGCGCCCATTGACAGGGCCGCCGCCAGAATGATGAGGATGGAGGTACGAAACTTCTTCATCTGATTCTCCTAGGTTGGTTAATGTTCATAAAGAAATTAGGTATTTATTCATCCAGTTTCAATTTTTAACCACTTCTTTGTTAATGTGGTTGAGAAAACCGTGAAAAAGAACCGTTCATTCATCAAAGAAGTGTGTGTTCAGACGTGCGAAGAAGCTGTTAGGGCTCAAGACCGCGGAGCGGACAGAATAGAACTCTGCAGACGTTTGGACCTCGACGGCCTCACGCCGGAACGGAAAGTTATCGAGCAGACACTGAAGTCCCTCTCCATTCCCGTCAAGGTGATGATTCGTCCGAGAGGCGGCAACTTTGTTTACGGTAGAAATGAGCTGGCTACCATGGAGAAAGAGATTGATGTATGTAAGTCGATGGGTGTTCGTGAAGTGGTCTTTGGTCTGCTGACTTCAAAAGGAAGTGTAGATGTAGAATCTTCAGCAAGATTGGCAGATAGAGCCTCTCCTATGATCGTCACATTTCATAAAGCCATCGATGCCAGTAACAATGTCATGAATGGGCTTCAGCAACTGAAATCTATCACTCCGATTTCCAGCATTTTATCATCCGGCGCTGAAAACACAGCCCTTTACGGGAGCAAAAAGATTAGAGAGATGATTCAGAGATTTGGTTCTCGATTCAATATCATAGCAGCGGGATCTATTACGGAAGAAAACTTCGGAACTGTCTACAGTAGCATTGGTTGTAAGGAATATCATGGGAGAAAAATAGTGGGGGAACTCACTTAACAATCCATTACAAACGACCCGTCATCACTGGCGGGTTGTTTGCTAGAGTCCTTTGAAGGGCTTGTTCATAAATTGATTCTTTACAATTTGCCTAACTAAATATTCCCTTTCCTCATTTGCTCTACAGCATAATTGCATGCCCTTGCAGTAAAAGCCATATAGGTTAATGAAGGATTTTGGTTCGCATTTGATGTCATGAAAGATCCATCGGTAATGAAAAGATTTGATATGTCATGACTTTGATTAAACTTATTAAGTACAGATGTTTTTGGATCTTTACCCATTCTAGCAGTCCCCATCTCATGAATAGCAAAACCAGGCGGAACATTGTTAATGTAGGGCGATATATCCTTAGCTCCCGATGCTTCTAACATTTCAGCAGCACTTATAGAAGCATCCTTTTGTATAAGTTTCTCGTTTTCACTCCAAGAAGCATTAATATTGGGAATCGGGATTCCCCATTCATCTACCTCTTGAGGATCCAGAGTTACTTGATTTTCATAGCGAGGAAGACATTCACCAAACCCCCCAAAGTGCATTTCCCAATCACCAGGTTGCCTTAAAGCATGCTTCAACTCACGACCAAAACCAGAAATTCCATTACCTCTGGACCATCCTGGTCGAGAACCACGTCCCTGAAATGCATAACCTCTCAAAAATTCTCTGTTATTCTTCTTTAAATTCTGAAATCTTGGCACATAAATACCTGTCGGTCTCCTTCCAGAATAATACTTATCATTGAATCCAGGCATTTTCCCAACAGCACCTGCTTGAAAAATGTGGTCCATTAAATAATGACCTAGTACTCCAGAAGAATTTCCTAGGCCTGTAGAAAACCGTGGCGTAGAAGAGTTAAGTAGAATTTGTGTGGAACCTAAAGTCGAAGCACAGAGAAAAACAATTTTGGAATTGAATATCTGGGATTCTTTAGTATTACGATCAATAACTCGGACGCCACTTACACGATCTTTCTTTTCATCATAAACAAGACCATAGACAATACTATCTGGACGTATCGTAAGATTTTTTGTCGCCATAGCTGCAGGCAAAGTAGAACTTAAACTGCTAAAATATGACCCAGTGGAACATCCTCTATGACAAGGTCCGCAGTAATGGCAAGCTGCACGACCAGGTTTCCCTTCAGTTAAAGTAGCAGTTCGTCCTATTGTCATAATTCGGCCAGGAAACTTGTTTTCAATTTTTTCTTTAACCGCTAATTCAACACAATTCATTTCCATTGGCCTTTGAAACTTGCCATCGGGGAGATGAGGCAACCCCTCTTTTTGACCACTAATCCCTATAAACGATTCAACATAATCATACCATGGTTCTATTTCATGATACCTTACCGGCCAATCAATTGCAACTCCGTCCCGCGCATTAGCTGTAAAGTCAAGATCGCTGAGACGATAACTCTGCCTTGCCCACATCAAAGAACGACCACCCAAATGATAACCTCTAATCCAATTATATGGCTTTCCTTCTGGTGTTTTATATGGGTGTTGCTTATCATTTACAAAAAAATGTTTTGTAGGTTCTCCAAAAGCATAACACTGGCTCTGTATTTGATATTCTTCCTTAAAGACTTTTCTATCACCTTGATCTCTATAAGGAAATTCCCAGTCTGGTTTGTGCTCAGTCTTGTAATCAACCCCGTGTTTTACATTCCGGCCCCGTTCTAGCAAAAGAACTTTTAAACCTTTCTCAGTTAATTCTTTGGAAGCCCAACCCCCAGTCATGCCAGAGCCAATTACAATAGCATCAAAAATGTTCTTTTTTGACATAGAAACTTAAAGATAGAATTAACTATGTTCGGAGATTACATCCTTCAATTTGACCATACTCCTCCAACACTGTCAAATTCAATACAGCCCTCATAATTATCTGTAGCAACAAAATATTTAAGCTCTTGCGTAATCCCAATTTCAGAAGTGTAATAACCTACCAAAGTAAGCTCTTTCATTTGGGTAAAGAACGGTTTGAGAATGGTGATATTTCGCTCAACTGAATATACACCTGTCTGATCTACTCCAATTCCTTCATCATTTGACTTATCTAAAGACCTATCTTCAAATTCACGAAGTATCTGAACTTGCTGATTTATACTACAGTTTATGAATTCTAAAGAAAATTTATCTATTGCGGCACTGTTGACCTCAGCCAAACCTTTACGAAAATGTTCTCTTTCTTCTGGATTAAACCATTCAGATAACATCTTATCAATAAAAATGTTTACTCTAGCTGCTTTTGCTCCGGGAGTATCAGTTTCAGGGATAATTAACTCAGAAATAGTTGTTACTAAAACATCTTCATTTTCATGAAGTAAATTCGGGGACCAACCTTTGTGAAGCATAGACGTTGACTTACTTGAAAGAACTGCTTTAACTATAGATGGAGCTACTGCTCCACCCATTATAACAGATATACCTTTCAATATTTCTCTTCTATTCATAAAACTCAATATACTTAATTAATGTGAATACTAACAACATGTTCAAGCCTAATCCTATTTTTTGAACCTCCTAGCAAATGAATCAATTGATACAGCTACAAGAAGTATAGAACCGGAAACAATCAATTTATCTGCCGCAGATGCTCCAGTTAAATCAAGACCGTTCCCAAGAGATCCAATAACTAACGCACCTAATAATGCATGCCATACGCTACCGTGACCTCCAAATAACGAAGTTCCGCCAATGACTGCAGCGCCAATCGTTTCTAAAAGTAATGGCCCACCAACAAATGTATTATAAGATACTGAAGCGTATCTTGATACTCCAATAATACCAGCTATTGCTGCAATAAGCCCTGTTATGGTAAATGTACATATAGTTACAAATATTACTGGAATCCCAACGTGTCTTGCTGATTTTGCATTTCCACCAATTGCATAGATGTATAAGCCGAAAGCTGTTGACTTTGTAAACCAAGCAATAAATACTGTAAGAAAAAAAATTATAACCACTAGAAATGGCACTCCTCTATATGAATTCAATGCTATTGCAACAGATAAAATCGATAATGAAAAAAATGAAAATTTAGATAATATTAACTTTAGAGGATTAATATTTAAACCATATTTAATCCTTTTATTGTGATCAAAGTAAAGTAGAAATCCATAAATGAGTATTATAAAGATTGAAAGTATAATAGCATGATTATCTGATAAAGTCGAAGTTGTTATACCGCGAATAAACGGGTCTCGGACATTTATAGTGCCATTCGATCCTAAGATCTTCATCATCAAACCCTGGAACCCCATTAAACCTGCCAGAGTCGCAATAAAAGATGGCACCCCAAATAATGAAGTCACTAATCCCATTAAGCAACTAAGCACTCCCCCGGCAATTAAAGCCACTAAACATGATGTCAATGGACTAAAGTCATAATTTGTGGAAAGCACTCCAAGGATGGAAGCTGCAACTCCAGCAACTGCTGCTATTGACAAATCAATTTCTCCAAGCAAAAGTATCAAAGTTATTCCAATTGCAAGAATACCAACAACCGAGCTTTGCATTAATAAATAGTATAAATTTCTAGAGGACAGAAATGCTGGCTCAGAAATACCAAAATAAACCCATATTACAATCAAAGCCATTAAGACCGGCAAATAGCCTGAAATATTTCTTTTTATAAGTGAAGCGAGTGTTTTATCAATAGCGTTTATCATTTGTTAATAACAACCTCGCCAATAGTAATGGCTCTAATAATTTCTTCTTCAGATGTGTGATGAAGAGAAAAAACCCCGACGTTTTGACCAGCTTTCATCACAGTTATTCGGTCACAAACTTCATAGAGATGAGATAAGTGATGTGAGATAATTACGATTGCACGATCGGCAGTACGCAACTTCTTTATTAAAGACAAAACTTGTTCCGTTTGAGAGAGCCCAAGAGCGGATGTGGGTTCATCCAACAACAATATATCTGAATTTGAATGTATAGCTCTAGCTATCGCCAAACATTGCCTTTGCCCTCCAGATAAACCATTAATCTTTTGATTCAAATATTTGATTGAATCAACCTTTAAATTCTCTAAAGAACGTTTCGTTTCAGCTTCCATTAAGTACTTATTTAAAGGCTTCAAGATGTTGGGATAAAAATTGGCCCCATATGTGTAAAGTATTTCTTTACCTAAAAAAACGTTCTCCGAAGCAGATAAGTTTTCACAAAGAGCTAAACTTTGATACACGACAGAAATCCCCGCATTAACAGCATCTTGAGGTGAGGAAATTTTTGTTTCATTTCCATCTATTGAAACTTCACCGCTATCAGGTTTTTCGACTCCAGTTAATATCCGCAGAAGAGTTGATTTCCCAGCACCATTATCTCCTACTAAACCCATTACTTCACCTTTATTAACCTCAAAATCCATGTGTTTTAATGCTTGAACTGCGCCGAAACTTTTAGTTATACTATTTGCCAGAAGATGTGGTTTATGCTTATCATTTTCGGAATGCTTTTTACTCATTATTTTGTTACTTATTTTTCAGAGCTAAATATTAAATGTGCACTAATTGTCAATACAGAATGGAGTCTTTGCAACATCTCCTTTACATATTTTATCTCTGGTAATTAATCTATCTTTAGCAATGACATTAACTACTCCTGAGAGACCTACAATAGTATTGTGTTCAACTGGAATAAATGGAATATTAGCATTCAATTTGTTGCTCACAGTTCCTTTGATATAAGAAGAAAAATCACCGTCTTCAAGCAATAATTTTACAACCTCAGCCGTTACTTTAGCCATTTTGTCAAACGGTCTCCAAACAGACTGTGTTTGATAGCCTAAAATCATTAATTGAAGGGCGCTAACGGTACAATCAAGGCCCGTTACAGGAATCTTTCCTGCCATTCCCTGTTCAATTAAAGAAGCAATCGCTGCATTTGCATTACCGTCATTAGAAGAAAGAACACCTTGAACATTATTGTTGAGTTTCGTTAAAGCTTGATCCATAGCTCTTCTTGCAATTATTGGATCCCAACCTTGAACCCAACTTTCATAACCATTAATTCTTTCTTTCCTGTCAAAATACGGTTTGATCACGCTGAGTTGTCCGTTGAATATTTCCACTGCATTTGGATCTGTAGGAGAACCTTTCAGTAATACTATAGTGTCACCCAATTTTGTGTTATCAATAATATGTTGCGCTTGAGATACACCCGTATTAAACATTGAAGCTTGAACCCAAAAGCTAGTGTGTTCAGATTGAATCATTCTGTCGTAGGCTATAACTGGCACATTTTCTTCTTTAGCCATATCTGCAATCAATGAAGCAGCATTACCGTCTATTGCTATAACAACAAGAACTTTTGCTCCCCTAGTTATTGCCTGCTCAGCCTGTCTTTGTTGTACAGAGATATCATTATTAGCATTAAAAATCTCGACATCAACTTCTGGAGCTATCACTTTCATCGATTCAACAAAATAATACGCATCCTGATTTTCCCACCGAGGATTGACATTTTCAGGTAAGAGCATAACAACTAAATCTCCGGGCAAAGCAAGTATTTTAGTAGGATATATTGATAAGTTAAAAATGAACAAAAGACAAAATTTCACAAGTATTATTGTCATATTAAATTGTTGAGCATTGGGTTTCATAGTTGACTTAGTCGGGTTCATAAAGTTGTTTAGTAATACTTATTTCATATTGTTCACAAGGCTTTAGCTGTTGAATAAAGGATCCTAATAGGAAATTCACACGCTTGAGTGCTTGGTTCCCACTCCTTTGAAAAACGTGTAACAAAAAATCCCTCCACCTTCGGCCGTTCTCTAGAGATCTCTTACCCCCTGTTCAAACTCTTTGCTGTTCATAAGTTTCATCGATATGGCCTCTTCTGAGATTCCATTAATCATTGCCGTAAACGTATTTCTGGTAAAGCCCTCTACTAAGTCAGGATTAGAATCGTCAACATAAACCTGTCTGGCCGAAACTGTAATCTTGCCAAATTTTGCCTCTTCCAGAAGTGGGTATAATTTTCTTCCAATATTGGCATCTCCTCCGTTCTTTTTCTGAAGTTTAACCTGACACTGAATGGCTTTATTAGCCAGTTCACTATCGGGATGAAAATAGGCGGAACCGTGATCACCTTCTATGACAGTTATATTACCATTTTTTTTAAGCACTCTTTTCAGCTTATTTAAGGCTCTGATCGGATTTGGTATGTGCTCTAGGAGATATGAAAGAAAAATATGATCGAAATGTTCATCTTCAAATGGCAATTGAAATATGTCTGCTTCCTGAAATACAACGTTATCAATGTTTTTTGCTTCCGCAACCTTCTTTGCCTGCTTGAGAGATTCAGAAGCGATGTCTATCGCAAAAAATCTCGATTTCCTGTTTTTTGGAGCAATGATTTTTGTTTGAGCACCGATGCCGCACCCAGCCTCAAGAATTATTGACCCTTCATCCCAGACAGAATCACTATGTAAAAGATCAGCAAGAGAATCGGCCTGAGCGTGTAGCCTGTTGGCCTCGTACGCAGAATATCCGTGAACATATTTATTCATATAGAGGGGTTAATCCAGTGTGTGCCCGGAAGGACTCGAACCTTCGGCCAATGGCTTAAAAGGCCACTGCTCTACC
>DKAH01000006.1:32570-78489 GCA_002448795.1 Fidelibacterota bacterium UBA6931 | reverse complement strand
GCTTAAAAGGCCACTGCTCTACCGACTGAGCTACGGGCACATTACTGCTGTCTGCCTAGAATAGCGCCTCACGGGGCCACTGCTCTACTTCCGATGAAAGATCGGGAAGTTAAGGGCAGAAAGAAAGAAGCTTAACAGCACTTTCGAAAGGTGATTCGTCCTTTCTCGCCAGGCAAATTTCCCTTCCATTGGCCCACGACGCAAGGGGTTTGTAAGGGGAGTTTAGCCGCCCGTTTTCACAGTGAGGTTGTTGACACTATTCCCGTCTTTGCCTACCAGTTCTGCCATGATCGTTCCCTCTTCCGCGTTAATGGTGATCAGGCCGAAGTTGTGATCGGTGTAGGTCGGGCCGTTGATCCTGTACGGTCCCGGTTCCGTGGAGGGATAGGTAGTAGCATTCAGGGGGCTGGAGGTGATCTCGTGGATGGTATTGCCGCCATCTGTGGTAAGGCGGTAAAGCCCGCCGCGGTGGCGGTCACCGGAAAGGAACAGGACGTTGTCTACGCCAAGCTCATCCAGAAGGTTTGTCATCCGTGTCCGTTCGTGAGGCATCATCATCCAGCATTCCCACCCGTGGCCTGCCGCCAGAAACTGAACGGACGAAACAATTAACCGAAAATCAGCCGAGGACGACAGTGTCTTCTCCAGCCAGGCCCACTGAGTTTCCCCGAGCATGGTCTGAGTTGTATCGACTGTGGGAAGATACCGTTCCTTTCCTTCCGCCCCCCAATCGTCCGTTGATGAAAGGCGCCCCCGAAAGTAGCGGGTGTCAAGATATAAGATCTGAACCGTTTTCCCATTCAGATTAAGTCGTTGTTCACGGTAAAGACCGCGGCGTGTTCTTCGAACGTCATCTTTCGGAACCTCCCAGAAATCGAAAAACAGTTGTTGAGATGCCTCCTTGTGAGTGTAGTCCCCGCCGGCGTCATTAAGACCATAATCATGATCGTCCCAGATCGCTTCCACGGGAAAGTCAAGTTCCCGATCCCTGAAGTTCCCTTTCTGTTTATTGTATGCGTAGGCCATCTTCGTCAGTTTTCCGTCCTGGGTATCACCGTATACATTGTCACCGATCATCAAAAACATGTCCGGCCCAGCGGACTTCACAGTTTCAAAGATCGACAGTGATTTGTCCTGATCAAGACAGGAACCGAAACCGATCTTCATTGTTGACCTGCCGCCGAGGTGGTCGTAGGAACGAGGAGCAAAGAGCGGCGATTCTTCCGGCTGGGAAGTATCATCGGGATTGCCGCAGGCGCTAAAGAGGAGTGTGAAGAGAAGCAGGAACCGCTGATGCATCGTACCTACTTCACGAATTCCCTCAGCTCGGTCAGGAAGATATCGAAGGATGGCTGGTGGTTATACATCATATGTCCTGCCTCCAGTTCGGTCAGTTTTATCCTCTCCACATCGATCCCGTTTTCATGGATCGTATTGGTGGCGGTGAAACAGGGCGTGGCCAGGTCGTAGATACCGCATGCGATGTAAACCTTGAAATCAATGTTCTCCCGCATGGCCCTGCCGATATGAGGCGCCACGTTTACGTAGCGAGGCCATCCGCCCTGAGTAGAGACCCAATCCCATGCTCTCGATAGTTCGCGGTCGCTGCTACGATAAAGTCGTTTCACATCGACACCAATATCCGACAGCCATGTATGGAGCGCCGAAACATAAGCGGCAGAAAAACCTTCGCTGGAAATATCCGTATCCGGGAACTGGCCCGCGATCATGTAATCACGACCTTTGTATCTTGAGTCGAGGCGGCCCACTGAAAATCCCTCGTCCCGAAGCAGTTCCTTGCGAAAACTGGAGGCATCCACCCGAAGGTTGGAATTGAGGACAAACTGTTTTGAAAGCCCTGAGTAGTAGGAGATTTTATCGGCAATCTCATCTTTTTCACGTGCCGATATTCGAGACCCTTTTAAAAGGGCGGGTCCAAGTTCATTAATACTGAACTCCTTCGCTTCCTCGTAAAACTCCAGCAGTGTCTGCCGTGTACGAATCTTGCCGTGGTAATATGCGGTAACAGCGTATGTAGGAAGATAGCCCACGTAGGGGGAATTGTTTCCCGGAGTAAATCGTATATGCTGAAGATCGGTTGCGGGCGAGACGAGGATCAGGCCGTTTATCTCGATATTGGTCAGTTCGCCGTTTCGGAGTTCGGCCAGCATCTGGGGGCCCCGGATACCACCGTAGCTTTCCCCGAGAATATATTTGGGTGAATTCCACCGGTCATTGTCCTGGATCCACCTGCGTACAAACTGGGAAACATTCTTCGCGTCCTGCTTAACCCCCCAGAATTCCTTATTCTCGTGATCGCCCATGGCAAGACTGTAGCCGGTACCAACGGGATCGATGCAGACCAAGTCGGCCACATCCAGAGGAGATAGTGTATTGTCCACCAGTTGGTAAGGGGGTGATCCGTCATCACTTGCGTCAGAGGGGACCTTCACCACTTTCGGTCCCATGACCCCCATGTGGAGCCAGAGAGATGCGGAGCCGGGGCCGCCGTTAAAAATAAAAATGACCGGCCGCGAAGGATCATTTTTAACCGATCGGTACTCGGTGACAAAAATGGACGCCAGCGGTTCGTTGTAGTCGTCCTTTTCGTAAAGAATCGTCTCATAATGCGACGTCAGGTAGGGCATTTTCTTCCCGTTGAAGGTCCCTCGCATCTCCTTTGAAAATCGTACAGGCTCCCGGTCTTCTTTCGAGGTCGGGATGGGTTCGTCCTGGGCAAATCCCAGGTCGGTGATAACCATGATAATTGCTACTAAATGTTTCATCTGCTGTATACTTCCTTCAAATTCCAACCTTCGAATATATGGCTTATGCCTATTTAAATGAATGAGATCACCATCAAATAGTCGAAACCAAAGATTTATTTTGATTTCAAGCGGGCACTTTTTAAGATCGCTGCACCCGTTGTTCAACTGACCTGAGTGTTAAGGAGACAATAATGAAAATCGATAGAATAGCTTTGCTGTCACTCTCCCTTATCCTGCTGACTGGATGCGCACAAGAACAAGATGTCCCACTTCCAGTCACTTCCTCAAGCGTTGAAGCAGTTGAACATTTCAATACAGGAAGGAAGCATTCATCGAATCATGATTTCTTACTTCAGCCACAATACTTTAAAAAAGCGCTGGCGCTTGATCCTGACTTTGTCCTTGCAAATCTTTGGATAAATGAGCCGGATCCTTCAAAATGGGCCGTACACCGCCAGAAGGCTATCGACAACAAAGGAAAGGTGTCCGACGCGGAGAGAATTCTGGTTGAAATGGCCGTTGCTCAACGGGAAGACAGACTAACTGACGCCGTTAGATTAGGAGAAGAGCTGATCGAGAAATACCCCAATAGCTCAGACTCCTATGTTTATCTCGGAAACGCCATAAGAGGGGTAAATGATTTTGACGGCGCTGAAGACAACTACCGAAAAGCACTTGAAATAAACCCGAAAAACCTTAGGGCTCTGTGGCAGCTTACCAGCCATCACATGAATGTCTATATAGGTCAGGTCATGCGACCTAAAGAAGAACAGGATAGGACTCTGGCCAGAAAGTACATTGACAAAATGATTGAGGTTAGCCCTGATGCTGGCTCGTTTCTCCAGATGCGGGGGAATTTGTTAAGAGCTCAGAGCGACTTTGAAAATGCGAAAGAATGGTACAGTAGAGCCTTAGAGAGCAGAGAGTCACAAAATCTACCAAAGGCCGGTATACTCGGTGTGATTGCCCACAACCTGCTTTTTAACGGAGAGGTTGAGGAAGCCCATGAATTCTACAACAGAAGCATTGCGGCAAGCGTCAGGCCGGGGCAGAAAATTGGGCAGTGGAATTTTAAGCTTCAGGCTTACCTATTTGTCGGAGACTATTCCGGCGCTGTTGAGGCTGCTGATAATGTTCTTGCTGAGATGGATGGTTTCGGTTTTTCAGAAGCAGCACTTTATCAGAATATGCAGGCCATTGAGTTCCGGAAATTCCTGGCTGAAGCTCACAACCAAAACCGCGAAAAAGCATATAAATCGATGAATTCTCTTGCTTCCTACCGTGCGAAAGAAAATTCTTTATTGGCTGAGGATGACATAAGGGAGCGAAATTTCAAAATCGGGGATGTCCAAAACCATGCTTGGTTTTATCTGCTATTCGGTGAATACGATAAGGCTGAGTCCAAGCTTGAAGAGCTCTATGCTATTGTGAGCAAAATAGAGAGCCCAACCGCACTGATAGACTATCGGGCAATGAAAGGAATGATTGCGCTTTCAACTGGCAATCCAGCTGAAGCCCTCGACTACATGGATGATAATATCGATACCGAAAATTACCAGTACTACAGCTACTATAAAGGTCTTGCCTTAAAGGCCTTAGATCGCAATGAGGAAGCACGCTCTATTTTTCAAGCTCTAGCAAACTACAACTTTAATAGTTGGGGCGCCAGCCTAGTCAGGACTCTTGCACAGAAGCAGTTGGCTAGCTGAACTATTATTTCAGCAGAACCATCTTTCTTGTCTCTGTGAATGTACCCGCCTGGATGCGGTAGAGGTAGACCCCCGCACTGACATTCCTTCCGAAAGCATCGGTCCCGTCCCAGATTACCGTTCTGACCCCGGCAGACTGAGATTCAGAAAAAATTGAAGTTATCTGCTTTCCAAGCATATCATAAACAGTGAGGCTCACATGGATCTCTTCCCGCAGATCGTAGCGGATTCTAGTTGATGGGTTAAAAGGGTTGGGATAGTTCTGGTGTAAAGAGAAGAACTCAGGTATGAAGCCGTCATAGGCTGTCCCCAATCCGCCCCCGTCAGTGGAAACGGTTGAACTGAATACACCGTTTCCATGAGTCCCCACTGCTACGGTACCATCGGTATCCCGCCCCGCCAGCGCATCAACAACCACGTTCCCTATGACCTTTGACCCCTCGCGGACCCACTCTGTTGACAAACCGTTCAGACCTTTGGTTGAATAGAGGCCTGTGGATGTTCCCACAAGATAGAGAGGCGTCTCTCCATATCTGAAAATCAGAGCTGTTCGAACTGAAGGGCCGACACCTGTACCGTCCGCGTTCTCTTCCAGATTGCCGCTGACGTTAGTCCATGTTGTTCCTGCGTCGGCGGTGTACCAAACACTGATGACACTGTAATTAGAGAAAATAAGCATCGCCCTGTCGCCATCAGTAGGATCGACAGCAATGCTGCTTACGTAGGCCCCTGATGGAAAGTTTGAGCTGGTCACTTCAGTCGGCATGTTTGTCCCTTCATTGGCTCCCTCCAGCCGGTACACCTTGCCATCACTTGAGCCGTAGTAGAGCCTGTGAGCAGGACTTTCTTTGGAAGCGCCAAGACTGGAGATTTGCTCCGAAACAGAGGTGTTCTTCAACTGTTCCCATTGTGTTGATACATAGTAATTCAGTTCGGAATCAAGCTCATAGTTCGATGCATTGGACATGTCAATATTGTTGTTTCTCCATACTGTCTGCCCGCCAGCATAGTAGATGATGTTGTCATCCGAAGGGTCAAGGATGAAGGGATTGATAAAGAGCATATCTGAAGCGCCCTTGGGCGTCAGTCCGAACCAAGTAAAACCGGACGACCAGTTAAGCGGATTCTGATAATCTTTGAGAACAACGTTCCCATTCTGAGAAGAAAAGACAAAAACTTGTCCCCTTTTAGCGACAGCCGAGTATGCACCGTCACCACCTCCAATGGCAGACCAGCTGGAAGATGCATCGTCGGAATTGATGCTCCATGTTCCATTATCCTGCATGCCCCCCATAATCAGGTTTTTCTTGGTTCCAGTGGGATCCAAAGAGACGTGATAGAACTGGGTAGTAGAATAACCATTATTGAGAGACTTCCAGGCCATCTTAGTATTAGTATTATCTTCAGTAAGGCTTACACCGCCATCGTGGCCGGCGTACAGCACTTTCGGGTTAGAGGGTAAAAAGACGAGGGCGTGCTGATCCGGGTGCTGGTTCTCATACTGGCTAATGTCGTTGGCCGTGGCGTAACCTCCGATCCAACTGGTGACCGATGTATCGGCAAATCCAGATGTCGACATATAAAGATTGGTCCCGCCGATGTAGACTGTGTTTTCATCATCTGGCTTGACCTCTACAACAAGATCATAACCAAATTGCGAGTCGAAATCCCCCACACTACCACCGTAGGCCGGGATATTGTCCGACAGATCTGTCCATGAACCGCCTGTCTCAGACCCATCACCGGAAGCGTAAACGTATTTCCATAGAATATGATTTTCAGGCCCTGAACCGCCGAGATCGCCAAGGAGATAAAGAACATTTTCATTGGAGGGAGCCAATGCCACCACAAGGCGGTTGTACGTACTCGGGAAACCGGTAGGAGTAATGGCGGTCCAGTTGTCGCCATTAT
Source organism: Fidelibacterota bacterium UBA6931 (assembly GCA_002448795.1). Classification (GTDB taxonomy): domain Bacteria; phylum Fidelibacterota; class Marinisomatia; order Marinisomatales; family S15-B10; genus S15-B10. Next base: position 72,101 of record DKAH01000006.1, on the reverse strand, counting down.
CAGCGGAGCGATAAACTCCTGATTTGTCAGTCCCACTGCTGAGGACGGCGTAGAGGATTCCCGTGGAAGTGACGGCGATATCGGTATATGAGGCGTATGCGTCAGACGGCGCCAGGGACACTCCCCAGGAAATCCCCCCGTCTTTACTTCTGTAAATGCGGGAATAGGTGGCGACGAATACATCGCCATTTTCCGGGCTCACTCGAATTCGCCAGATATAGTCGAAGAATGAATCAAAAACTTGCGGCGTGTTGCTCAGCGTGCCGCTCAGAGTGCTCCAGGTTGCTCCTCCGTCTGTGGACTTAAAAATGCCGTCACCACTGTAAGGTCCTCCGTTAGCACTTGCACTGTTTCCAAGATATTCTCCTGTCCCGTAATACCATGTATCGGTCTGGCCGGAACGGGAATCCTGCGCAATGGTGGTGACACTGTGGAGCTGTTCTGGTTTGGTCATCTTGACCCAGTTCCCTCCGCCGTCTGTGGAGCGCCACAGGCCGCCTGAAACACCTCCGGCAAGTATGGTGTTTTCATTCGAAATATCTAGAGCCAATGCCCTAGTTCTGCCGCCAACGTTATAGGGGCCACGCTGTTTCCATTCCATATCCCTTTGACCATTCCCCCGCATTAGACGGATCTGATCGACAGCTGGGATAGATGCGGTAAATGCCAGTTCACGCTGTCTTATCCCTCGTGGAATCTGGTCGGTCAAGGGATCCCGAGTTCTCAACCATTCAAACCGCCAGCGGGCGAATGGGTCATCTTCATCGCCCGCCTGATGGCCTACAAAAACCGTGTTCTGTTCAAGCCCTATTTCTAGACCGGTGTCATGGTTAAGAAAGAGAATCAATGTGCATAGAGATAAGCCCTGAAATATTCTCTTTGTTGGAAGGTGAATTTTATACATTGGAGTTTGGCTCTGTTTGATGGTTTGATTACCGAATCAAAACCATCTTTCTCGTCTGACTGAACGTCCCGGCCCGAATCTTGTAAATATAGAGACCGGTACTTACATCAGCTCCTGACAGATCGGTGCCGTCCCACACGGTCGTCTTGATCCCGGCATTTTGAGTTTCATGCACCACTCTCTTCACCTCTTTCCCCAACAAATCGTACACAGTGAGAACAACATGGGCCTCTTCCGGCAGGACATAGTGAATGGTTGTGAACGGGTTGAAAGGGTTTGGAAAATTCTGATGGAGAGCGAACGTTATCGGTATTGTTGAGGGGTCTTCGAGAAAAAGCTGCGGTCCTTCCCCTTCAAGATATACTGTGTACTCCACCACCTCATCATTCAGGACAATACCTCGCGCTAAAAGCTGTTCTTCATAACCGTCCCCGCTGGCGTAAAGATCGTAGGTGCCGTTGGGAAGCCACATCTTATAACGACCGTTTCGTTCCGCGCCGGCGTGCTGCCCCCACTGTTTCGCCCCGTCCCATGCCCAGATCCATCCATGTTGGACAGGCTTATCTGTCTTTTCTGAAAAGATTTGTCCCTTGAAACCGGACTTTGTTTTGAAAACATGAAAGTCGCGATCGGCTGATCCTGATAGAACGTCATTGTACCAGTTTTTATCAACGTAGGTACTGTCCGGCAATCGCCACGTATCCATCCAAACATTGTACCCACGGTTGTCGTCTGCCTCGCTGGCTACCGAAAGTATGTAGTGCCCACTGTCATCGGTGCGTGTCTCGGTCCACCCGATAGGGCTGTCAGCACGCACTTCCATCCCGCCCATGGGCTCGCCGTCAAGCGTCACTGCTCCTAATATAGTAGCATCTGTACTGGTGGCCTTCATGATGAGAGAGACCGTCTCGCCGGAAGAAACAGTGACGAGGGAATCCCGAGGACCGAGATATTGGGGAATCAATTCACGGACATCAAACCGGATCCACCAGTCGCCCTCTATCATTCCAAGTTTGAAGGCGCCGGAAGCATCTGTCTCTGTTTCGGTCCAGTTCCACGGCGGCAAATCAGAATTGGCGTATACCTTCACGTCGGCAATAGGGGAACCATCCTCGTCTACCGCTGTCCCTTCCACAAACGCGTCCGCATAGACGTAGTGAACATTGATGCCGGCCGAACCTGAGGGCACATTCCAGTGCTCCTCCAGATGGAACAGGTCGTCATCCAATTCCCAATCATGGGCATAGACGCGGTAGCCACCCTTTTCATCCACCGTACTAGAGACAGCAAGGGAGAATTTCCCATCGGAACCGGTGTTGTCCTGAGTCCACCCCCATAGGCTTCTCGCCTCCACACCGATCCCACCAAGGGGTGCTCCGTCTACATAGACAGTGCCGGTGATGACGGCATCGGCGGTGAGAAGAATAATATCCTTCGTCGCGGTACCACCATCATGGACCGAAACTTCGATCCAGTCGGGTGCCAAATGTGTCCCCCACAATTCCCATCCGTCCACATTCATACGCCAACGGCCGGCAGCGACACCAAGTCTGAAGTGTCCAGTGTCATCGGTACGTGTCTCCGTAAAGCCGCCGCGACCTTCCCGCTCAGCCCAGACTCTTAGATCAGCCATAATCTCCCCCTGATCATCTGTGACCGTCCCTTCAATGAATGAGTTGGGTGAAACTAGACGAAAATCGATTCCCTCTGAACCGGCGGGTATATCGTAATAGTTTTCTTCGATCACCGCTCCCCGGGGAACGGACCAGTCATGAACCCATAGGTGATAACCACCCTCTTCATCTGCCACTGAGGAGACACTGATCACAAATGTTCCAGTCGAATCAGAGACAGCTTCTGTCCATCCTAATTCACTACTGGCGCCGATGTAGACTCCGACAGCGGGCTCGCTGTCAAAAGTGACTGTTCCCGTGATCTCGGCATCGGTGGAATAGAGTATAAATTCTTGAGTTCTGGACGCACCATCGGTGACATTCACGTCCCTTCCGTGAGGAACGAGATAGTCTGGTATCACTTCACCGGCATATAAGTCCAGCCACCATTGTCCTCCAATTACATTCAGTCTGAAACTCCCATCGGCACCGGTTACACCGGTAACATGGTTCCCTGTCTGATGTTGATGAGCAAAAACTGTGACTTCCGCAACAGCCACGCCGCTGTTATCGGTCACCGTCCCTTCAATGGATGCCGTGGCGGAAACAAGATTAACGGTGAGGTCGGAGGTGCCTGATGTTATCCCGTCGTGCCGTTCTGTACGAAACGTCGATTCGGCGAAATCATGGGTGTTCACCCACAAATTGTAACCACCGGATACGTCTCCTTCACTGGCCACGCTAAGGGTAAATGTCCCATCCGCCCCCGTCTCTGTCCACGTGTAGCCGAGCCTCCCGTCGGCAGATACAGAGACACCGGCAAGCACGGCACCGTCCAGCAGTACCATTCCTGAGATGGTAGCGTCAGCACCGTAGGCTGTGAAGTTCACCGTCGCCGTTGCTCCATCTTCCACTTCAACTTCTTTATCTATTGGCCGGAGGTAGTCAGGGACGAGATCGTTGCTGTTCAGCCGTATCCAAACCCTGCCGGCATTCACAGACATTTCGTAAGTGCCGTCACTTCCGGTTTTTGTCCATGTCCCCCCATCCTCAAAATCTGCCCTCACTTCCACATCACTGATGGGATTCTGGTTCTCATCGGTCAATTTCCCGCTTACAGTTACAGAACCGTAGACCTGAAAAACGTTTTTCTCCGGTGTTGCTTGGGTGTCTCCTCTTCCCCCCCCTTCGGTTCGAGGTCGCATCATATCAGAATAAATCCGCCGAGCTTCCTCTTCTGAGGAACGTTTTTGCTCCATCATACGAAGATCGCTCTGGCGCCGCATGGCTCGAACCTGTTTTGATTCAGCAACAGTTTCACCAAGCAGGGTGGAAACGGCGAGAAGGGTCAGAATATGCTTTGGTCTCATGATGAGTGCGTAAAAAAATTTACACCTGAACAGTCACGTTTCATATATGCACCCTTAAATATGGAATTTGCATTGGCCTACGAAGCGGCAAACGATCATCTTGAGAGGCGACCGGTTCTAAAATCAGGATAGTTCTATTCTAATAATATAATCGCTCGTAAGTCGATGTCATTTCTACACCTCGATCTCTTTCCAGTCGCCTTGAAGAACTTTCCACGCAAGCACCACCGCGTAGAGAAAAAGATAGATTGCAAAAGCTAGCCACGGCCCCACGATTCCCAGGGAGAGGATGATACCCATAATATAGGATCCCGGCAAAAAGATCCCCCACGCCAAGGCGAGATCAACGACCGCCGGAAACTTGGTGTTGCCCGCCCCTGACAGACCAAACCAGAACGTCATAACCACCGCATCGAAAAACTGAACCACACCGAGGATTCGTAGGGCGATGACACCCATTTCCACCACCCGTGGTTCGTTGGTGAACAGTTGGAGAATAGGTTTTGGGAAAACGATAAACAATACTCCCATGGTCCCCATGAAAATGAAGGCCCACCGCACCGCCTCCTCCATGCAGACCGCCGCCCTGTCCGGATTACCTTCTCCCATGGCCTTTCCCACCAACGTGGCGCAGGCCACACCGAAACCGATGGCGGGAAGAAACGACGCCATGGAGATTGTAAAGACAACTTCCGTCGCTGCTACCTCCAGCGTCCCGATCATCCCCATGATCTTGAAAAAGAGGATATAGACCACCATGACGCCTACCTGTTGAATCCCCTGCGGTGTCCCGATCTCCATTTCTTTCTTCAATGTCTCCCGGTCAAACCCTCCTTGAAAATTGCGGTAACGTGATCGGAACTCTGACGTAAATGCACGGAGCGTATAATGAATTATCATCCAAGTGGCGGCGCACAGTGTGGCAATGGCGGCCCCCTCTACACCTAACGCCGGAAAGTCGAACGGAGACCAGAGCAACGCCAGTGATGAGAGATCACCCAAAGGCGAAGAAGCGAGCATCTCCGTCAGCCGTGCGTTACCGAAGATCAAACCGGCATCGAGATATATGTTCAGCATGTTTGAGACAATGGTTACTTCCATATGGACGCCCGTTCTCTCCACTCCGTTGAAGAACCCCTGAAAGGCGTACCCCACGGTGATACACGCCGCTCCCACAAATGACCATTGCGTGTAGTCAATGGCAAGCGAAATAACTGCGGGATCCGAAATGAGAAAACGGATTGCCGGCCCAGCAAATTGAACTCCTATAACAGCCACCAGCAGACCCACCACTGATGCCAGAGCCAATCCGTTATTCAGGGCCTGTCCGCAATCTTCAAACCGTTGCTGTCCGTACCGCCGTGCCGTCACTGTCTGGACTCCCGTCCGGAACGCGACACCGATGCTCAAAATCGTCCATACGAGCACACCGCCAAGCCCAACAGCCGCCAGAGCCTCAGCACCGAGACGCCCGACCATGGCCACATCAACCACCGTCATGAATGTACGGCTCATGTTGGCAAGTATGACTGGCAGCGCCAGCGTCAGGATCCGTTTGAAAATTGACCTGTCAGTAGGGAAAACGAAGCGAAGAAATGTGGCTGTCATTCGCCACGGCGGGCTGATACACGCCAGACGAAGTAGCCGATACCACTCAGGAGTCCGGCAAAAAAGATAACCCACGGATAATTTTCCGGAGGAGAGGAGCGATCATTGTTCATGAATGAGAAGAGGATCATCATCGCGGCAGCCAATTCCACTCCCCAGTCCCTTACTGAGATGCCGATCTTGTCTGTCTCATCTTCATGGATAAGAAGCCATCCGCCACAACCAAGCAGCCCCATACTGACAAGAACCGGTGCAAGCACAGGGGCAATCCACGGAACCGGAATCAGAAATAACAGATCCCAGTCGAGAAGCGATTGTGGCCAACCCTCAAAGAAGGCAAGCCAGCCATAGTAGAGAATGTCCCACGCGCCAAAAACAAACATGAAAGTTCCAAACCGACCCAACGGTGTGGTTGCCGAAAGAATACCTACTATAACAAGAACAACCATGGTTGCAGCTTCCCGACTTAGTTCAATCTTAAGGATATGGACAGGAATCTCTTTCAGCGGAAAGTAACCGCCATCGGACATAAGCAGCTTTCTGAGGTAAGCCACCACCGCCGCTTCCACAAGAGCGAAAGCACCAGCAAACACGATTAGCCAAAGCAGTTTTCTGAAAGGCGACATGTTACGCTTCTCCGATCCCTCGCTTGGTGCCGCCGTATCCTACCATTAGAAAGACACCTGTCAGTACAATTAAACCGCTGAAAAGAAGGTGATAAGTTGGTACGGTTCCAAAAATGAGCCACGCCAAAAGAGCGGTAAAAGGAGGTTGTGTGCAAGTGACAATGGCCACTTGCGAAGGGCGAATCCGTTCCAATAGCCAGTACCATAGATAGTAGGCGACCCCTGAGGCAAAGACACCGATATAAAGAATGGCCAGCCATACAGTGGTGTCTGTCTGCGAATAGTCCGCCCTCAATGCGGGAATCAATCCAAACGGCAGGTAGAGAAACATTCCGAATGTGATGACAAGAAAGGTTGTTTCAAGAGATCCATACCTCTCCACAATCGGTTTACCCAATGCCGTATAGAGAGACCAAGAGAGTACAGCCACGAGAATGAGCAAGTCACCAAAAATATTCTCCCTTCTAAAGGAAAGCAGTTCCCCGGCGAATAGGATTGCCACACCGATCATGGCCAGAACGATCCCTGCCCATTTCCACCATCTCAGCTTTTCTACCCTTAGCCAGACAGCAAGCAGCAGTACCCAGGCAGGCGTTGTGGCATACATTAGGGCGGGATGAGAAGCTGGTGTATAATGAATGCCCATTAGAAAAGTGATCTGATTAACCGGTACCGCAAGGAATGCCAGCGTTACGAATCGCCACCGGTCCACTGGCTGTAACTCTACACGCTTTCCCGTAAGCTTCATTAGAATAAACAGGGTAAGGCTCCCTGTAATAAAACGGAACATGGCTACCGCCCAGGGTGAGAGCTTCATAACCGCCTCCTTGGCGGCGATGTGCGTTAAAGAGAAAAAGAGGGAGACCGCAAAAATGGCGAGAAAGATGATGAACTTGTTATTGTTCCCTTTTTTCACGTCTGAATATCGGAAAAAATTGTCCAGTCCTCTTCATATAATCCCGGTATTCATCACCAAACTTCTCAACCATAAATGCTTCTTCATCTCGGATGTGCCACGTCCAGAAGAGACTAATGGGGACTACTGAAAATAGTACCGACCACGATTTTAACCACAAGGCCACAGCACCCGTCCCGCTCCAGATAACCGCCGAATAGAGGGGATGGCGCACCAATTTAAAAGGTCCGCTTCTCACCATCCGGACACTCCTTTCTTTTGGAGGCAAGGCAACGAGACTCCACACAATTGTCACCGCGGAATCTATGAGAAACAGCGCCACAAGCACTGCTCTTGGGGTCTCTCCTAGAGGTAGAGCTGGCAGGTGAATAGTCTCACCAACCCCTTTTGCCCCAATCCATATAATTATAGTCGCCAATATGCCGGTTGGCCCGGCTCCGAAATAGTGTTTATAAAATGAAATGACGTATTCTTTCAAAGGGGTGTTTTTTCATACAAACAAATCTATTCAGCATCCCCTGAATCAGGTACAATATTCACAAGAAATGCCTTGGAAGCCTTGGAAAAAAAGAGCCCGTATCCATCGATTATATTGCCTTCAGGCAGAAGAAATTCATTTTGTGCAACCGGATCTCCACTGTAGTAATTGTAATAATTATCATCAGTAGCAGAAAGGGTAATCAAGTGTAAGCCGTAATAATTAAAGAACAACCAGCTCATTGGGACCGGCGATTCCACGACCTGCCACTGAAATGGATTGATCCGGTAAGGATCACCATTCTCAAGTCTCAGGTAGTCCTCCTTCCAAAGTTGATAAAGTGATGTGGTATCATAGATCAGGTTGACAAAAGTGGAATCCCGCATTCCGTTCCTGTTATAATCAAAAAATGGGTTGTCATCGCCCCTCCCCGTGAGTGGTTCAAGGCCCCGTACTTCACTTTCTAGTGCAAATGAAGATATCTGAATTGTGCTATAATCCTCGGAGTTAAAATTGAGAAAAAAGAGCGGGAAAGAAGCAAAACTGCCAACATAACATCTTTCATTTCTATAGATTGCGGTAGAGATTTTTGTAAAATCAATCTTCTGGAAAATTTCCTCAAAACCGGCCGTTTCTTGTAGCCAAGCAATATTAAAATTCTCCGTATTAACATTATCCACCAATCTCTCATTACCATCACAAATGTATGTTTCGCCAGACGGGCTGGAGAATTCAATGTTTTCCGGTACCTTGGTCTCACCATACACTTTAAAATCTTGCCATGTAGCTTCTAGTCTGTAGGTTTTCCCCGGATCAAAAATAACTGATTCTTTGGAAAGATAGCGCCCTGGAGATCCAGGGACGGGTAAGAGCGTGTCCGTTGCTGTTTGTCCCACCTCATGTACAGTAACAAACGCATCACTCACAAAAAGTGCTTGAGGATTTTTCTCCTCGGTAATATCAGCCGACAAAGAAACTATACAGGTATCTCCAAGTACACCCATGGGTAACCCTGCTGTTAGGCTTGCATAAACAACCAGTTTTTCTTCATACGCTGCGGGCTCTTCATCAATACAGCCCGTATGAATAAGCAATGGCAAAAGCAGTAGCCCTTTTTTCATTTTAGAAATCAATGGTTAGTCCGAAGGTTGGAATTAATGGGAAAATAGAAATATCATTACGCACTACCTTACCCTCATCTGGTTCATCTACATTTGGCTCTCCTGGATCCGGTTTTCCATTTTTATTTGTATCGTGTTCTTCTAAAATCCAATCGCCGTCATCATCCAACCCGTTGAATACACTACCAGAATTATAGGCGTAACGAAAAATATTTTCTCTATTGTAGGCGTTAATTATCTGAAAATAAAAGTCCATCTTTTCAAATCTCTTAGTTCGTATATGTCGAATAACAGATAAGTCGAGGCGATGAAAAGGTGGATACCTACCAGAATTTCTAGTACCGGGGATTGTCCTGAAGTTAATAATACCCGCCCCCGATACTCCGTAGTCTAGATCCTCAAGAAAATAACCCAGTATCGGAGTGAAAGCCTGACCGCTCTGGTAAGTCCATTTCCAGTTGAAATCCCACTTTTCGTTGATGCTGAAATTACCAATCACATTAAGAGCATGACGGCGATCCCAATTTGTAAAATATGTTCGATTATCAAGGGATTTCCTTGAAATTGAATATGTATAAGCAACCCAACCGGTCAGTCTCCCCATCATTTTCTGAGTAAAAACCTCAAGACCATAAGCATTGCCATCAGAGGGAGCAAAAGTATCCGACACCTTTTCGTTATTAAGCTGCTCATCAGTAGAAGCTCTGGTTTCAACAAATGTCAGCATATTCTGTAAGTTTTTATAATATCCCTCGATCTGAATCTTATAATTCCCCCCAATGTATTCTTCATAACCGAGCACTATTTGCTGAGAAGCACCGGCAGCAACGCTTGAGTCAATGGCGATCCAAAAATCAAGTATAGTAGGATTAAAATCATCCTGAACAGTCTGAATAAATTGATGATAATTACCAAGGGTAAAATTGATATAACGGTCGTCTGTGATCAAATACTTGACCCCGAGTCTCAAATCAGGGAAAAAAATGTCAGTCTGATCGGTATAGGTGTTTAACCTTATACCTGGCTCGAGAATGAATCTCTCTCCAATTGATAGTTTAGTTTTTAAGTAAATACCCATCTCATAAGGAGATCTATTAATGCTATAAAGAGTAGTATCGCCAAATGAACTTATATAATCAAAACCAAGCTTCTTCGCTTGAAATCCAAATTTCAGCGTATTGTTTGAATTGCGAAAATAGGTAAAATTGGCTGACATCGTCTGATCACCAATAACATTATCATTTATAAGTCCAGATTCCCCACCAAGACCAAACAGCGTCTTAAATTGACTTGAAGCAACAAGAAAATTACCTATGAGTAGATCACTGAATAGTTTCCTATAAGCCAGACTAAAGGTTTCATTTCCCCATCTGGCATTGAACCCGAGATCGTCAAAATAAAAATCGTCTAGACCTCCGTAAAAACTGACGCTTATCCTATCTTTTGCTGATAGATCGGAAAATACATGACCCTGAATATCATAAAAATAATAAGGGACTTTAGCGTCAGTCAAATTGAGATCATTAGCTAATTCCAGTGCTTTATCTATATAGGTCCGACGCATGGCTAACAGCCATGCGCCATTGTAGAATGGTCCTTCCATAGTGGTTTGGGCTGAAAGGAGAGATATATTAGCTCTTGCATCAAATTTTTTTCGATTGCCTTCTCTGCTGATAACGTTGAGAACAGCAGAAAGCCTCCCGCCATACTCGGCGTTATAACCTCCTTTGATTAATTCTGCTTCCTTTACAGCATCTACAATAAAATTGGAAAACACTCCACCTAAGTGAGATGGATTATAAACAGTAATACCATCCAGAAGGATGAGATTCTGATCTGTGTTACCACCTCTTATAATCAAACCCGTACTGAATTCTGACGAGGTGAGCACACCAGGAAGAGCTTGTATCGCCCTGAAAATATCTGGCTCAGCTAAAGCTGGATACGCCTTTATCTGTCGTGGATTAAGGTTTACTTTCCCAGGTTGAATATTCACCCTGCGTTGAATTTTCTCTCCTTCAACAACCACTTCTTCAATCTCTAAAACCATTGGCATTAGTGGAACATTGAGATTAATCACTTCAGCTTCTTGAAAAGTGAGGTTTTTACGGTATTCCTGATAGCCTAGATAGCTTACAACAAATGTATAATCACCTGGATTCATATCATCTAAAACATAGTAACCATTTCTATCTGTAGCCATGCCCTGTCCTGTTTCCAATAGGAAAACATTGGCTCCGATAAGCACTTCTCCAGTCTCACCATCGGTTATAAACCCGTTAATTCTTGAAGGCTGGGCAATAGCTAAACTAGAAAAAATAATTGCGCTCGCGACAATTAACCACCTATACATTCTTATAAGTCCTTTCCCTTTTTGCTGAATCCATCGGTAGCAAAAGCGCTTCTGGAAAAGGTTGGAAATACGTCTGTCTTCTAAGGTACTCCTCCTTAAATCGGACAATCCACGACCAAGCTAGACCATTAAGCACGCTTAGAGGTTTAACACCGTTGCGAAAGTTGGTTAATGAATCAAGGAAAAATGCCTTTTCATTTGGGGAAAGTTTTTCGGAAAAGAAGCCAAGAACATGCATTTGAGTATTAATATTTGCGGCTTTACTAGGTTGTTTTTTGAATATAAGACGAAGTGATCTTTGATATTTTTCTAACGCAGACTCAAGGCCCAATTTTTTCTGGGAAGAGACTAATCTTCCCATTTCCCTCATTAATTTCTGATTATATGTCATCAATAAGTATTTATTTTTTGCGTGAAAGTCCACCAAATCAGCAGGGCTGGGTTTATCCAATAATGCGCGGAAAGATGCTAAACAATATATTGATGTAAGAAAATGTTCGCGGATAAATTGGTTCGCTAACCGTCCTTCCTCCTCTTTTGGATGATTAGGATATATTTCATTTACTTGTTTTGCAAAAAGTCCTGCATCTTTAAAAGCAACAGGTGACTTTTGCATGCTTGGGTAAACCTTCAACCCATTTATGCCACATGATGGGGAACGCCCTTTCAAAATGAATCCATCTATATCTTCTAGGTCGGTCAGAAAAGAATTCGAAAATGTATTCATTTTATCCGTAAAATCTGTTTTTGTGGCTGGCTGTTTGAGTCTCACAGCTCCATTTTCATTAACCAAACATATCGGCTCCCTAGGAATGCCCATTCCTATCTGAACTTCAGGACAAATAGGTAAAAATTCGATATGATTAGAAATTTGCTTAATTACTTTATCAGTGATTTTTTGCCCATCGTATCTGCAGGCGTCAAACTCTAAACATTTACTAACTAATATTCTTGGCTTCATATACTGAATTGTTAATTGTATAGAAATTGCTTTGTGATCAAATAATCCGCGGTTATGTATTCTTCATAAGATCTAGTACCGCCTGCCTTATTCTATTGGCCACTTCATATCTGTCTGGATAACCGAATTCCGCAATAGAAAAAGGTTGCCCGATTATAACTTTTAATGGATTTTTCCTTGTTCCAGTTATAATAACATTATCGATATTCGCTTTTGAGCGAATCGCAACAGGAACAATCTTCATTTCTGTTTCTATTGCTAACACTACTCCACCTGGACGAAAAGGTCTGATTTCACCATCTTTGAAATAAGTCCCTTCGGGAAAAATTACTAGCGATCTGGATGTTTGTTTGAAGCTTTTTGCTATACGTCTTAAAGTAAGCTGTGCCTTTGTTGAATTGGATCGGTCAATAAAGACATGGCCTTTTAATGCTGCATACCATCCCGCAAAGGGGACTTTTCTGAATTCTTGCTTAATGATAAAAATGATGTCTCGTTTTAGTGCCATGTATAATAGCGCTATGTCAGCTTCATGGGTATGGTTGCTCATAAAAACATAGGATTCACCAGGTGTTAAATTTTCTTCTCCTTCAAGTTCATATCGAAGCCCACTGAGCGTAAAAACCCATTTAGACCAGAGCCAGGTAAGGAACCAAGGTCGGCGCTTTCGGAAAACAACACTTAAGAAAATATCAATAGGAGCAAGGAGAAGGAATGCAACAACCATATTCAGCACAATCCAAACTCCTCTAAGTGTATTAAATATAGTCATGATTTAATGATGGCTACCGCAAGCAACAGACTCCTAAAGCTCCAAAGCCCGGTTCGAATCCAATTGAAAACCACAAGTTTGGAAATAAGAATTCGATCATAGCTTCTTCTCTGGCGCCCATGTATAAATTTGAATATCCCAAATGTTACAATCCATATAATTGCTAATAGCAAAGCATTCCATATGGAAATATGGAAATAGTCACTCGATAAGTAGACAAGAAGAATCCCTGTAATCAATTCTATAATCATTACAGGAATTACTAACATGCCTATGCGAAGCATATGAGCTTTCTGAAAAAAAACATAATCTCTTTTATCTACAAAAGTGAAAAGTGGGTAGTTCACAATTTGTACCAACCATATGAAACCTATCATAAAACATGTTGGAATAAAATAGCCAAAGAGAAGGGTCTCTATCCAAATACAATCTATTATTTATTGCAAAATATCAGATATAAGTTGGTCAGATAACGGTTTTACACTTGATTTGTAAAACTTGACCAGCTGACCTTCTTCATTGACAAGATATTTACAGAAATTCCAGGTTGGTTCTTGATCGTTCCAGCCGTTAAGCCGTGAATCCGTTAACCAACCAAATATGGGATGTTTGTCTTTTCCCTTGACTGATATTTTGGAAAAGATTGGAAAAGTTATTCCATAAGTGATAGAACAAAAATCCTCTATTTCTTTGTTTGATCCTGGTTCCTGTCCACCGAAATTATCAGCAGGGAATCCGAGAATGGCTACTTTTTCTCCAAACTCTTCGTGCAGTCTTTGTAAACCTTTATACTGAGGTGTGTATCCACATTTGGAAGCAACGTTCACAAATAAGAGTTTTTTACCTTTAAAGTGCTTAAAAGAAATTTCTTCTCCATTAATCAATTTTGCACGATACTCATAAATCGATTTGAGAGGTGCTATTTCTCCTCTCGTTTCAATAATTTTTTTAGTAAACATAGATTTTAAAACAAGAACAGGTGTCGCAAAAAACATCAAAATCAAAATACCTTTAGTTATTCTACTGTAAATGACTTAATCAGTAGCGATATCGCTCTTTCCATTTTAAAAAATCTTCCAATATCATATAGCTCGTTGGCACCAAAATAAGGGTGATGACTGTTGCAAAAAGAACACCAAAAGCTAATGAAACACCCATCGGGATGAGGAATTTTGCCTGCACACTTTTTTCAAGAAGTAGTGGCACTAAACCCACAAAGGTTGTAATTGATGTAAGAAGAATTGGCCTGAATCTTCTGGGTCCAGCTTGCATAGCTGCTTCAAAAGCGGTGTATCCATCTTTTCTATAGCGATTTATAAAATCCACCATCACAAGAGAATCATTTACGACAACACCTGCCAAAGCTACTATACCGATTATTGAGAGAATGGACATATTCATGCCCATTATGAAATGCCCAATGACTGCACCAATAAGGCCAAAAGGAATTGCAGACATAACAACCAATGGTTGAAAATAGGAGCGGAAAGGAATTGCCAACAGTGCATAAACGATAAACAAAGCAATCAAAAAATTTTTCCCAATGGAAGCAAGATTTTGGTTTTGTTCCCTTTGTTCACCTTCAAGTGTGTAGGTAACTGAAGGATAATCTTTAAGAACCCGAGGCAAATCTTTAGTAATCAGAGCAGCAATAACCTCGTTTCCAGAAGTAACGGAAAGATCAATGTCAGAAGTTATGTTTACTGCCCTTTTTCGATTTACTCTTTGGATGGAAGCATAACTTCTTGCAAGATCCATGGAGGCCAATTGTTTAAGTGGAATTTCCTGACCTCCAGCGGTCCTAATATTCATTTGCTCCAGGTTTCCCATTGAGCGTCTCTCATTTTTTGGGAAGCGCACCATAACTTTAACCTGATCTCTTCCTCTTTGAAAAGTTTGTGCTTCTTCTCCGAAAAAGGCCTGTCTCACTTGCCGTGCTAGATTAATATTGTTGATTCCATAATTCGTCGCTTCATCCAGAAGTGTGAGTTTTACTTCCTTTTTACCGGCAACGAAAGTGTCTTTGATATCAAAAACACCATCATATTGTGACAGCCGTTCTTTAAGCTTAACAGTCACTGTCTGCAGGGCCGCTAAATTCTTACTTGTGAGCTGAATGTTAACAGGATCACCGGCCGAAAACAGGTTTGATGCAAATGATAATTCTTTAGCGCCTTGTATCGGACCTGTTAACTGACGCCATCTGTTGGATATTTCAGTAGCACTGATGGGACGTTCTTCCCCGGGAGAAAGTTCTATCACTAACTCAGCAAGATGAGCGCCGGAAAAAGTTGCGTCAAGGCTACCTGGGCCTCTTGACGATCTGGTTCTAAGAGGCTGATCCCCTATCGTAGCCAACATATTCTGAAAAATTTGTTCATCAGGATAATCTCTTAATAGTTCTGCCCTGAGAATATTTGCTGATTGCTCCAACTGCAAAAGACCTCGCTCTGTTACAGAAGTGGGAGTCCCCTCTGGATATTCCAATAACCCGGTAACAATGTCTGCCTCAAGAGGAGGAAAGAAGGTGAATTTCATCCAACCACCACCTAGAAAACCAATAGTAATAACAAAGGCCGATGCTGCAATGGCTGCTGTCATCCCCCTCTTTGTAATTGCACGCCTCAAGAAAGGCTTATAGAACCTTTCCACTACCAATATTAACCAGTTCTTTACTTTGGATTGAAATTTGCCCCATCGGCCACTGATTTTTCGGATTGAGGCAAACCTTGATTCTTTTTCTCCGATATGAGCCAAGTGGACGGGTAGTATGGTAAGTGACTCGAAAAGAGACCAAAAGAGAACAATAATGGTTACTTTTGGGATAATAGTCCAGATTTTCCCGATATCTCCCTGAACAAAGAGCATGGGTGAAAAGGTGACCATGGTGGTAAGGATCGCAAAGATAACAGGTGTTGATACCTGAGTAGCTCCCTTCACAGCAGCGTCAATATTCGATAAACCTCTTTCTTTCCATATAAAAATATTTTCACCTACAATAATTGCGTCGTCCACCACAATCCCGAGAACCAAAATAAACACAAATAAAGAGAGCATATTAATGGATACATCAGCACTAGGGAGAAGCCAGAACCCCCCCATAAAGGAGATGGGAATTCCCAAAGAAACCCAGAATGCCAGCTTGGGTTTTAGAAAAATGGCCAAAACAATTACCACAAGAGTAAAACCAAGATAGCCATTTTTTACCAGCAGATCTATTCGACCCCTAAGTATCCTGGCCTCATCATTCCAAGGTGTAATGTGAGCACCTTCGGGCAATTCATCCGCTTTCATTCCAATATAGTCCCTGACCGTCGCAGAGATATCCACTGCATTTTGATCGCCCACTCTATAAACACTTATAAGCAATGACTTTTCATTATTGAAACGCTGAGCCAGATCCACATCAGCAAATGTGTCATTGATAGATGCTACATCTTTCAACAATAACATAGAGCCATCAGGAAGAGCCATAATTGGAACCATCTCAAACTCAGTTTCCGAATAAGCTTGACCCTTGGTACGAATAAGAATTTCACCTAATTCGGTGTCCACTGACCCACCGGGAATATCTAGGGACGATGCTCTGATGGCAGCACTTATTTGATCAAAAGAGAGGCCGTATTTCTCCAGAGTAGCTTCAGATATTTCAATGGAAATTTCCCTCGCTTTCTTTCCTTTTATGGTAGTGAGCGTAATCCCTGGAAGGGCATTGATTTCATCTCGAATATCATCTGTGAGATTAACCAAACTCGCTTCACTCATCTCTCCGGAGACAGCAACTGTGATGACCTCAGATACCGCAACAAATTGACTCACAGTGGGACGCTCAGCATCATCAGGGAAATTGTCAATAGTATCGACTTGTGCTTTTATTTCACTTCTCATTTGATTCACGTCTTCACCGGGCATCAATTCCACAGTGATAGTGCCAATGTTTTCAGAAGCGTTGGAAGAAATTTTCTTCACCCCCTCTAGCCCCTGAAGCTGCTCTTCTACAGGAACACATATTCCCTCTTCTACATCCTCCGGAGAAGCTCCAGGGTACACAACTGTTACATTTATTATTTCCGGCTCAATGGCTGGGAATACCTCAAGATTGGTATTCGGGAGCGTAAACAGTCCTGCCACAATAATGATCGCCATAGCGAGATTGGCAGCCACACTGTTTTCTACGAACCAGCGAATTATCTTTTCCAAATCTTGTCCTTAATTATTTCCAACGTTCGTTCTTACTTGCATTCCATCAACAATAACGCCCAAGCGTGATATCAAAATCTCATTGCCAAAGTTTAATCCCTTTCCAATAAACGCTTTGTTTTCATCTACTCGAATAATGCTTATTTCACGTTTCGTAAGTATCCCTTCTTTATTTTTTACCCAAACCAAATTTTGATCGTGAACAACATGCCTAGGAAGGATCACAACATCTCGAAGTTTCTTCCCTTTAATTGCAGCATTTACGTACAGACCTACTTTCAAAGGTATCCCTTCCTGAGAGAAGGCATAAGGATTAGGAACCCTCGCAACCACGGAAAGCATTCGTGTTCGAGGATCAATCTCTGCTTCAGATCGTACGATTGTTCCTTTCCAGCTGTAGTACTTTCCGCCAAGATTAGTTGACAGAACAACTTCAGGTTGTTGCACGGCTGGAATTAAGTTCCCGTCCAAAGAAATGTTCAAGAATGCAAGATCCTTATTGGCGATAGGCAGCCTCACTTCTACATAATCGATTGCGTAGATTGTTGCCAAGGGAGAACCGGGAGCAACCACAGCACCTATGTCAGTGTTTTTTCTTCGAACTCGACCGGCAAACGGCGCAAAAATAACCGACCGACTAAGGTTTCTACTTGCCTGTTCGTATGCGGCTTCTGAAGCGGCTAGCTGTGCTCTGGCCTGGGCAAGTTGCGGTTTTCTCAACGCTAATTCGGAAGCTTCACCCCCTCCGAGCCTCTCCCATTCCGTTTTGGCCAGCTCTGATTCAGCCCGCTCCCGGCTGAGAGCCACCCGAGACTGAGAGAGATTCGACTCTGCCGCAATAAGTGTCAGTTCATAATCGCGTGGATCGAGTCTCAATAAAGTGTCACCCTGAGAAAACGTTGCTCCCTCAGAAAGTTTCTCTGACGTCCATAAAACACGCCCAGAAATTTCAGAAGTGAGATTGATTTCAGTCCTCGGTATTACCTCACCTTGGGATTTAACTGTCACTTGGACATTTTGAGGCTCTACCACCAAAGTTTCCACAAGAGGTGGAACATATTGTCGTTGAACCGGTGTAGCTTCAGGACGAATTGCGATTAGCATTATTGTTAACAGGATGCTACTTGTAATAACAATAGTCGGACCAAAAAATTTCTTATTCTTCATGATTGCCCCGTTTCTCCAGATTGTGATCCCATTGATCCTCCGAGTGCTAGAATAAGACGCAAACGGCTCTCTATTCTCAGCCGTTTCATTAATAAAAACTGCGACTGCGAATCAAACCATTGATTTTGACTGTTTAACACAGTAATTAAATCTGCAAGGCCGGATTCATACCTCTCTACGGAAAGTTCGTATGCCGCCTGTGCTTGAGATACCGCCAGCTCAAGGAAACCGAGCTGACGAGACACCGCCTCCTCAGATGCAATCGATTGTTCCACTTCAGATAGAGCTTGCAACGATTTTTTGACCAAATCAATTTCAGCTTGAGAAAGTTGGGCCTCGATCATTTTTAGATTTGCTCTCAATCTTCCACCTTGAAATAGGGGCGCGGTAACATTTAATCCCATATTCCAGATGCCGTAGTCACCATTAAGCACGTCCTTCAATTCCCTGGATGAAGTACCTGCAGATCCCGTAAGAGCAAATGATGGTAGCAAGGATCGCTTAGCCTCGGCAACTTTATAGCCGGCACTTTCCACTTTTGTTACTGCCGATCGTATATCGGGTCGTCTAAGAAGCAACTCTGAGGGCAGACCCGATGGTATTGGCGGAAGGTTGGAGGGAATTCCTACAGATAGTTCCATGGACGCAGAAGGGTAACGACCAAGGAGAACTTCAAGATTTCTGAGGGCATTCAGATATTGCAATCGATTATTTTCCAATTGTACCTGTGCAACAGCCAGAGAAGATTGAGCAAGGCGATAATCCAGTGAAGATCTGAGGCCCTCTTTGAATCTGGCTTCAACTAAAACTAATAATTCTTCAAAGGCTGTAACAGTTTCCTGGGAAAGATCAAATTGTTTTCGAGCTTCAACAGTTAAATAGTATGACTGCACAAATTGGGTAAGCAATGAAAAGGATAAATAGGCTAATTCGTATTCAGCTGAAGCATAATCTTTGTATGCGGCTCTGCGACTGTTTATAGCTTTTCCCCATATGTCAACTTCCCATTGGAAAGAAAGATTTAAGCCATAGCTGTCAGATTTAAAACTAAGAACCTCGCTAGTTTCTTGCCCACCCGTAGAATCCTGGTTCCCTCTGTTGCCAGAGAAAAAGGTATCTGAAAAACCAAAAGCCGCAAGATTCTGTTTACGGCCGCTACCTGTTCCAGTCGCGGCTACAGATGGATAAACAGTCGCGCCATTCATGACCGCCAATTGTTTTGCCGATTCAAGTTGCTGAAACACTGACTTGATATCTGGGCTCACTTCACGAAATAGGGACAGTGCTTCACTCATCCTTTCATCTTGGAATGCAGACCACCATGATCCGGTAAAGCTCTCTGTCTCTGGCAAAGATGCGGACCAGGAATCAGGAATTTCACCTTCAAGAAATTTTCCCTGATACACTTGGTTGCCTGAGCAACTCCAAAGCAACAAAAGAAGGGATAAGAGATAAACCTTTTTTGCTTTTCTGGTTCCTAATCTGACCATTATCGCCGATTTATTTGACGCCTATTAGCTTTATTGCTTTTTCCCCATCAGAAAATGGCCAACAAACCATTCATAACCGTTGTTAAAAGCAAATAATTCTTCACAAGCCATCCAGAAAATCCGCCAGCGGTTAAACCATAATTCACCTTCATCTCCGTAAAACTGGTGGAAAATTTCCATAATTTCTTCGCGTCGTTTATCTTGATTATTCAGCCACGCCCTGCATGTCTTCCTGTAATGATTTCCATTGACTTTCCAATTCTTCTCTAAAACCAGATCATCTTGAAAATATTCTAGAAGATCATAAGAAGGCATCATACCACCGGTAAAATAATACCGTGTCATCCAGTCAGAATCTGTATTGTTTTCATATGGATAGGCATACTCATTATGACAAAAAATATGAACGAAAAGTTTGCCATTTTCCTTTAGCCAACCGGCAATCTTATTGATAAGAAGCCTGTAATTCCTCATATGTTCAAACATTTCTACAGAAACTATACGGTCAAACGTGACATCCGTATGAAATTCATTCATATCAGCCTTAATGAATGACAAATTGGTGAGACCTCTTTTTTGAACTTCTTTGAGAATATAATCACCCTGATCTTGAGAGTTAGAAACGGAAACGACATTACATTTAGAAAGTTTCTCGGCTATATATAATGAAAGTGATCCCCACCCACAACCCAAATCCAAAACCCTCATACCATTTTCAATACCGCTACGCCGAATTGTTATAGCCAACATTTGATTCTCAGCATCACAAAGATTGGTAGTACTGCTGTCCCAGAAACAAGAACTATATTTCATCCGAGGCCCCAAAACTTGCTGAAAGAATTTTGAAGGAACTTCATAATGCTGTTCATTTGCTTTTTCAGAAGAGAATGATAAAGGGCTTTTATTCATTGAGTCCACCCAGCCCTTTTTTTGGTCATATCCACCAGATTCATAAATTCTGGACTGTTCACTTAATTTTCCCTTCATTAATTTTCGAATTCCCAAACGTATCAACCAGTCCGGGAAGAAATTTTTTTCTGCCAAGGTAATTGCCCTAGAGATCATTAGTATCTTATAGTACTGTTAGTTTCCGGCGAAGCAAAGATCATTTGAACATCACCAATATGACGCTCTAGAAAGGCGGCTTCACAGGAAGCTAAATAAAATTCCCAAAGCCTACAGAAAGATGTAGAGAATCCTAATGAATAAATACTATCAAGTTTTTTGTTAAAGCGTTCTCGCCATTCTCTCAAGGTTAAAGCATAGTGATTAGTAATATCTTCTAAGTGAACAAATCTCATATTAGTCAAATTCTTGAAATGTTCATTAATCTGTGCAATACTAATCAGACTGCCCCCCGGGAAAATATAACTTCTTAAGAAGTCGGTGCCCCTGATATACTGTTTGAAATTTTGGTCGGATATGGTTATACCCTGGATGGCAATCAATCCATCAGCATTAATTAATGAAGAGCATTTCTTAACAAACTTTGACATGAACTGAGGCCCTACAGCTTCAATCATTTCGATAGAAACCAACTTATCAAAAGTCCCTGTTAGATCACGATAATCTTTTTGAAGTATTGTGATTTTGTCTTGAAGACCCGCTTCTCTAACTCTTGCCGAAGCGAAATCAAACTGTTCTTTCGATATAGTAGTCGTAGTGACAGAGCAACCATACTTTTGAGCTGCATGGATTGCCATGCTTCCCCAACCAGTTCCAATTTCCAGCAAACTGTCTTCAGCTGTTAGATTGAGCTTCCTGCATAACCGATCTAACTTCTCAATTTGAGCTTCCTCAAGGCTTATTTCTGGTGTCGAAAAAAATGCACATGAGTAGGTTAATGTTTTATCAAGGAAAAGCTTAAAGAAATCATTGCTTAGATCATAATGTGCCTGAATGTTTCTAACGCTTCCTTTCTTTGTATTGGGATTCAAGTGGGTATACAGCCAAAGCAGAGGTTTGCTAAGCCAGGCAAACCCTTTTTCCAGTCGATTTGCAGCTGAGTAATCCCTAATTAAAATACGTGAAAGCGCTACCAAATCATCACAATGCCAATGGCCATCCATAAATGATTCCAAGGCCCCTATACTACCCCGTGTTATCAATAAATAATAAAACTGCGGAGAATAAACTGATACTGTTGCCTTTAGAAGTACTTCCGTGTTTCCAAAAGTCTTCTTTAAATCACCTTCTATAATTTGAATTGAACCTTTTGAGAGACTATCAAGCTTCCCGTGAACCAATTTTCTCATAAAATTATTAAGACGAGACAGGACGAATCCCTGTTTAAGCATTTCTTTCTTATTTGAAATATGTATTGTTTTTGTCATGAGATTATATCGTTTCAGGCCTACGGGGATTTGGGTAAAAAGTTGCACCCTTTAGCCAAAGCTTCACAGCCTGCCAGTGTATTGCAGAAACTACTCTAAATGTAATGAACGGAAATTGACCAACTGTTTTTATGAGTTGAGCCTTATTAAACTCAAGTTTTCTAAGATTTAATAAGGCCTCATGTATTTTTTTTCTGTTTTTGAAATTCTCTATCTCTACCGATAGATGCTCTCTAGGATCTGAAAAAAGAAACCGGTATTGATGGTCCATCTGAAAAAAAGGAGAAACATGCAGTTTTTTACTCTGATGATCTTCGATACCATTCTGTTTATTTCGCCCGTTTTTTGTTTGAATAACGTAACTATGTCTTTCTTTCCAGGGCGTATTTGTCACTTCAGCAATAATCGTTTCTACTTCTTCACCAGCTTTATCAAAGCAGTAGTAAAAACTCACAGGATTAAAACAATAACCGAAGTAACGCAAATGCGTAAGAAGTCTTACGGGACCTTGAACATCTTTCCCGGTTCTTTCCAATACGAGATTCTTAACAGCAGACCTTAGGTCAAGTTTCCCTTCGGAAAGATAATCTTTGCTGAAAAAGGATATGAGGGCCGGCCGATTAACACCCCAGAAAAATGACCGAGGCATCAATGAATCAATCTCATCCAAATCAATGTAAGCCATGAAAATTTTGTAGTTGAAGTGATGTTCAATAGGTTGAAACCTCTGGTGAAAAATGTTACCCGTGTAGATAGCGCTGTTCATACGGAAAACTGAACTCCTAATTTTTTACATACGTCAAGAGCACTAACCACACCATCTTCGTGAAATCCATATTTCCAATAAGCACCGGCGTAATAGGTATTATTTAAACCACTTATCTGATCTTTGCGGTTTTGTGCTTCAACAGTTTGTTTGGTATACACTGGATGGTGATAAACGATTCTTTCCAATACTTTCTCGGAATTAATTCGTTCTTCCATATTCAGACTAACACAGATTGTTTCCGGGGCATCAAGTGATTGTAGGATATTCATATTATAAGTAAGAGAAACCAGGTCTTCCTTTTTGATCGGGATATTACTGTTCCAACTTGCCCAAATGCTTTTTCTTATTGGGAGAACGGAACTATCTGTATGCAGTAACGCCGTGTTTTTTTGGTAAGGAATTGAAGATAGAATTTCAATTTCATCAGGCGTTGGGTCAGTGAGAATCTTTAAACATTGATCACTGTGACAGGCCAGAATTACGGCATCGAAATTGATGGTCTCACCACTCTCTATCTTTAATTTGATGCCTTCATTTCTTCTTGTTATTTCTACAACTTCAGAGTTCATCTGTATACTATCAAAAAATCGGAAAACCATTTTATTCACATATTCTCTAGATCCCCCTTTTATCACTCTCCATTGAGGATGATCATTGATTGAAAGTAATCCATGATTGCTGTAAAACCTGGCAAGATACCGCATGGGTAAATATGAAATCTTCTCCGGAGGTGACGACCATATTGCTGATGCCATGGGAATAATGAACTTTTCAAACGTCAAACTATTGATCTTGTTCTTTTTAGTAAACTGCTTTACTGTATACTGGTAATCACCATCTTGCTCTAAAAGATTTCTTGCACCCTTGTTAAATGCCAGAATACCCCTGACCATACCAAAAAACTGAGGATCTAAGAGGTTTCTCCTTTGGCCAAAAAGGGTATTGATAGAAGTTGGCTTGTACTCGAGGCCAGTTCTTTCACACTTCACACTAAAACTCATATTCGATGCCTGAGTAGGAACATCTAGCTCATTTAATATATTGTTGAAGTGAGGATAGGTTTTTTCATTGTAGACAATAAATCCCGTGTCCACAGAATATGTGGTTCCCCCAAGTGTGACATCTAGGGTATTGCTGTGACCTCCCAAATAACTATTTGCTTCAAAAAGCGTAATATTGTGATGCTCAGCCAATAGATATGCACAAGTAAGTCCTGAAATGCCTGAACCTATAATTGCTATTTTCATATTTGAAGAAAAATCACGAACAAATATGTCATTTCAAATTCAACTATTTAGAATGTGGAACTTTCTGTATCATGCTGGCATCGTAACCTTGAGCTTCAAGCTTATCATAAATAATGCGGAGTGTTTCTTTATCTAAATTTTTTGATCTTGACATTATCCATAAAAATTTTCGACTAGGATAGCCGATTACTGTATATTGATAATCTTCATCAAGATCAATCACAAGATAGGGTAATTTCAAAGGCCAAAATGGTTGAATGCGCCATTCAGCATTGGTGGTACTGTTATAAATGAAAGCCTTCTGCGTAAGTTGTTTTCTTTCGCCAGAAAAGCTGTCTTTATTGAAAGAAAATGTTACATCAATGTAGCCATCCTCATTCCAATAATATTGCTCCAGGGCGTTATGGGCACCTTTTTCAAGCCAAGTCGGTATATTGGCAATAACATACCAGTCACCCATAAATCTATTCAGGTCCACATAGTCCACAGTTTGGAGTTTATTCATGGTATTAGCGCTGCAGTTTGACAGCGACATCAATAAAAAACATATAAGACATACTTTTTTCAATTCTTAGCCGATCTATTAACAAATGGTACGAGAACAGGAGTGGTTTGCTTGTAGAGTTTGTATTCCTCCCGGTGGCCCCAAATTTTATCTGATCTATCCTCAAGAAGGTTTATACCGCTGATCCGCGTCAAGAGAAGAAAAACAAAGAGGGGAGAAATTAGTGTACTGTACTGCCAGCCAGAAAGTGTCGGCATTGCTATCAACGCTATGCCGGTCCAAAGTACAATTTCACCAAAATAATTGGGATGCCTTGAATACCGCCAGAGGCCATGCGAAATGAATTCATTGACATTCTCGGGTTTATTTCGAAATCTTCTCTTTTGCTCATCAGCAATACTTTCACATAAGAAACCAAAGGCCCAAAGCAATATCCCGAAATAAGACACGGTATCGTTTTTCAAAGGGACGTTATTGATTATCGCCGCAAGAGCATTTGCTGACGTAATGAATACCCACAGGCCAGAAAGTGACCACGACAAAAAGAACTTTGAAAATGAAACTTTGATCTTTCTAAACCTTCTGTCTTCTCCTGCTTGGATGATCCTATACAAAAGAAAAAAGCCAAGTCGTAAGGACCAAATAGAGACTAAGACGATAATCAAAAAAGACCGATCAGAAAGAGGAATACCTGACAGTGATACGGTTAAAGCTGACACTATAGTCAATAAGGAGAGATAGGCCAGTGTGCCGGTGATATCATAAAACTTTTCACTCTTAGCAATAAAGGAAGGAATAAACATTAACCAGTGCATCAAAAAACTACCGCCCATGCAGATAACAAGAAGCGGCACAGATTTAAAGGTTTTTCCTCCTTGTCCACCGACAATTGCAATACAACTGGCAAAAACAAGTATCACCACTACAGACAAATAATTTTTCAATGGTTCCTTCACGGAAATTACTTGACCTCTGTTTTCAGTGATGAAGCGGTTAGGAGTACATCCTCAAATATGCTTGCCAACGCTTTTCGGTTAAGCCAATCAATAAGAAAATGTGGCAGATTCCCTCCTGAATCCATATAAATCCTGTAAGACAAACTGCATGAATTATTGCTGTTCTCTATGGCATCCCAGATACCAATGCCTGATTCCAGATAAACAGGTTTATTGAATTCACGCTCCCGTTCTTTAAGAAAATCTTTATATCCATTATCATAAGAGACCAATTTCCACGTAACTCGGTTCTCATTTGTTGATTCCATCCTAAATACATAATGACGATCGCTTATAAACGGTATTGGCACAGGAAGATGTTGATATGCGTCGATATATTGAGGCTTAGATTGTAGTACTTTTGTTGTTACCTGACTTGAATTGATGAAAGTCTTTTCATAATTAGCTACGTCATATACAACACTCAGTAGAGTTTTCGCATCCATGTTGACTCTGTTGGAAACCATCACCGCTCGTAATGGTTTACCCTCAATTGACTTCACCGATATTTCTCTTCCATTTTCATGTTTATCAATAAGGTTCCATCCATCACTGCTGTATAACTGTCGGAGAGCCTCTTTCTCAAGTTCATCTGATGCCTGAAGCATCAGGAATAGAGAAACTGCCAAAGGGAATATCTTCATCATTATTGATTCCCTATTGGGGACAACCCCAGCTTTTTGGAAATCCAGTACATGCTCGGTACGGATACTCCCCACACAGCAGCAAGTAAAATTGCACTTGTGGATACACTATAATTAAAACTAAGGGCCTGAAGCTTAACACCTACCATATAGGCCAATGGACCAAATATGGCTCCTATCATAAATGCCACGTAATATCTGTTATGGATCCAATACAGTGAGTGATTTATTGTAGCCGCAAAGCCGGCCCACATAGCAGTAATCCAAAGCGGTGCAACAATTGTAACGGATCCATAACCTCCCATATAGGATATAAACCCTGAACTCGCTTTAAGTGAGTCCACAACAGTACCCACCACAGCCATCAAAATAAGAAAAATCAGTTCGTTTTTACCCTTTCCCATCAATATCATATGAAACACAAGAAATATCAACATTGCAATGGGGCCCAAATACGGTAATCCCCAAAGTGCTCCAAATACGCAAAGCCACCAAGCACCTTGAAACCCTAGCGCATTAAAGATTTTTTTTAATGAATTTTCAATCATCTTTGGACTGTAAGTACTCCAAGGCTTCCACATTGAATGTTTTCGGCTCCATTTTCAGTGTTTGAAAAAGATTCTCAGAGTTGCAGGTATTGTCTTCCATTAACATGGTAAGTTGAGCTCTTGTAACTGGGAACCAAGAGAATCTGTCAAGGAGTGTAGCCAAGGCTTTAACAACCATAACGGGGGCAGGAATTGACCATTTCTTCTTCCCCGCTGCTTTAGAAACAATTTTAATCATCGATTTCCAGGAAACATTATCGAACCCACCCAACTCATAAATCTGGCCAATCATTTCTGTTTTTTCAATTCCCTCAACAAAAATGCGGGCAACATCTGAAACATGTATGGGGTTGAATTCAAATCCACCTGCATTTCTTGGAATAAATCCATGATGAAATAGTGGTGCAGGAATTGGCAATCGTAACATATCCTTTAGAATTTGAGTACAGAATTCCGGTCTGTTTTCTCCCCGTGGATCACCAAAGAGTGATGTGGGTCTGAATATGGTATAATCCAAGCCACTTGCCTTCAAGTACTCATCTGCTAGAAACTTCGTAGACTGATAGCCAGTACCATCGGGCTTAACGCCATTGGCACTCATTAATATGAATCTTTTCCCTCCAAGCTCTTTAGCAAAATCAATGCATGCTTTGGCACCCTTAAAATGCAAATCCTCCCATGTGATTCCTTTCTTTGGAAATTCCCTTAAAACCGCAATCAGGTAAATCACAGCATCTGTGCCAGAAATGACTGAACGAATCGTCTCTTCTTCATTGATTTGACCACTAATTATTTCGCACTTTTCAGGCTGCTGAACTTTTCGTTCACTTCCCACTCGTACCATTAAGCGAGGTGTGTGTCCCTGAGCAATTAACTCATCAGTAATATAACTGCCCACATAACCAGTGCCACCAAAGACTGCTACTTTCATTTCTTAACTCCATCCTTTGTTGATTCAGCAAATATTTCTTCGAGTTTTTTGGCTCTGAAATCGAAAATGTGTTGTAGCTGATTTTTTACAGACACCCCATGAATCAGCCTGCCCAACCAGCCATATGGCATTACATATGTAACCGTGTCAAACATCAAAGTCCCCTCATTGTGCTTTTTAAAATGGTGCTTATGGTGCCAGAAAGCGTAGGGTCCCAACAACTGTTCATCAGTGAACTCATTAGGAGCATTATAAGAGGATATAATGGATCGCCACCTAACAGGAAAGCCAAAAACCTTTATTGTGTAATCGATGATCTTGCCTTTTCCCATATGAAGCGGCAGAGGAGTAATGATGTTAAAGTTCATTTTTTCTGGTGTTATGACTGAAAGATTTTCCGGCTGTGAAAAAAATTCGAAAACTTTTTCTATTGAGTGATCAAAGTACTGTTCTGTCTCAAGGTTGTATACCTTCATTGTAATGTCTCAGCTAGTTGAGAAAAACTTGACAACATTTTGTAGGTTCCATCTAAAGGTAATCTGACATGTTCAAAGCCTCTGCCTCCAAGAAAGATCAGCATGTTGCATTCGTTCGCCAGCGCATGAAGCTTTACAAGATCACCTTCAGCAGACTTGGGATCATTTACAATTGTACTTGAGATATAGAGACGATTTGGCTTGGAGTCGTTAAAGAGAGTTTCAATTTTTTGCAACGGTGTATTTGTACCAACATTAATGACATCAAAACCTTTATCGAAAAGTATTTGCTCAGTTATAAACAGGGGTATTTCATGTTGGTCATCTTTTAGGCCAATACAAATGGCCAACCCTAATTTCTTTTTAGGTCGCTTTAAAACATCATACATCCCATGTATGCATCGCTGCACAACTTTTGATGCAACATGTTCCCTATAAACAGCAAGATCACCTTTTCGCCATGCTTCGCCAATAGTTGTTAATGCTGGACTAATCAAATTATCGTAAATCTCATGAAGTTGAAGGCCTGATAAATAAAGACCATTCATTATGTAGTGACAAGTCTCACTATCTCCATCTATGCTTGCAGAAAAAAAGATGTCTGTTAATTCAGGTATTTGTTTTTTTATTATCAACTGGTTCAGTTCTTTTTGCTCTAAAGAATCGTGTGGCAGAATATTGAGTCGAGATCTGTATTTTGTATTTTCATTGAGAAATGTCGCAATATGTCGCATTAGAAATTTTCTGTGACCACCGGCTGTTATTTCACAATTTATCTGGCCCTTATCAGCCCATCGTTTGATTGTAGATACATTCACACCAATTATATTTGATGCTTCTTTCGATGATATGTATTGCTCGAACATTATTTTCGATTCTCTCTCTAATAAGAATCTAATATTGTAAACCGTGCATCACAAACACTCTATGAGCGATATGCACGTTTAATTCGTTAGGCCAGAATCAAGTCAATCTTGGGATATAGCAATGAATGTCCGAGTATTCAGTGGAGCTGGGCAAGGAAACTGCTATTGCTGAGAATCTGTCTTATACTGTGTCCAATAATCCAAGATATCTTCACCGTGAGTAGTAACAGAAACATTCTCATAAATCTTAACTATCTGTCCGTCCTGCCTGATAAGAAAGGTTTTACGGGTGGTGACTAACCCTCTGTCCACCCCATAAAGCTTTCCTACTTTATGGTTTCGATCGCTCAATAGCATAAAAGGCAGATTGTATTTGTCCCGAAAACTTTTCTGAGACGCTACTGAATCGTAACTGATGCCGAAAACAGTTATATTCTTCTTTCTAAAACCGCTGAAGTTATCCCGCAAACTGCAGGCCTGCTTGGTTCACCCGGGTGTATCGGCCCTAGGGAAAAAATAAACAACCACCAGCCCGCCGCGGTAGTCGGACAATCTACGTGTTTTCCCGTTATGATCGGGAAGGGCGAAATCAGGTGCCGTATCTCCCACCTTCAGCTGCGGTAAGTTGTCTCCTAGACAAAGACCAAAGACCAAAACAACATAGCTATAGTATTTCAACATTATTTCAACTTTTGAGTATAATCAATTTATGACTTATCACACTTTAGGCTGCGAGTAAATAACTGGGAGATGTCCTAACGGTAAGCATTGGCTTTGCCCAGGGCAATGAGACTGCTTTATGAGACATAGAATCTGATTTTTGACCTTATTCAAGGGTTAAGTGATTTTTATGGCTCTTATGTTGACGTGCGCATTATCTTTATCTGGGCTTTAACGAAAGGAGCAAAGAAAATGACAAAGAAATTTTTTACCCGTGTATTCCTAGTCAATACCGTCATTACAGCACTAATGGCTGTGACATTACTGGAGGGTAAACCTGTAAATTCCGAAACACTTAAGCGTACTGCTGTCGACTACGTTGAAGCTGATGCCAAACTGATACAGGAAATGGTGGATATGATTTTTAGCTTTGGGGAGCTCGGCTTTCAGGAATTTGAGACTTCGAAATATCTCATCGGGATTCTGAAGAAAAACGGCTTCAAGATCGAGGAAGGAATCTCCGGCATGCCAACGGCATGGATGGCTGAATGGGGTTCAGGAAAGCCGGTTATTGCTCTTGGATCCGATATTGATGGGATTCCAAAGGCTTCACAGAATCCGGGCGTCGCCTACCACGATCCAATGATTGAAGGTGCTCCAGGCCACGGCGAAGGACACAATTCCGGACAGGCAGTCATAGTCGCGGCGGCTCTAGCCGTGAAAAAAATCATGAAAAAGGAAAAAATGAAAGGAACCATTCGAATTTGGCCCGGCGTGGCTGAGGAACAGCTTGGCTCAAAGGCTTATTTTGTCAGGGATGGATTCTTCAAGGACGTAGATATCTGCATATTTACGCATGTCAGCAACAATTTGTCAGTCTCTTACGGGGCTGCATTCGGAAACGGCCTTATATCCGTGGAGTATACCTTCAGCGGCCAGACCGCCCACTCGGCCGGGGCTCCCTGGCGCGGGAGAAGTGCTCTGGACGCCGTGGAGCTGATGAACGTGGGCTGGAACTTCAGAAGGGAGCATCTACGCCCCAGCTATCGGGTTCATTACGTGGTCACCGATGGGGGTGATCAGCCAAACGTGGTGCCTCGGAATGCATCAGTCTGGTATTTTCTTCGTGAAACTGACTACAAGCACATCATGGATCTTTTCGATATGTCTAACGATATTGCCAAAGGGGCAGCTCTAATGAGTAATACAGAACTCATCTCAACAAGAATACTCGGCACGGCATGGCCACGTCATTTTAACAAGCCTGTTGCCCTCAGTATGTACGAAAATATTAAAGAAGTAGGCCTGCCGATTTGGAGTGAGGCCGATCAAACACTCGCTAAAGCTGTGCAGATAGAGGCTGGGCATAATGAACCCGAAGGGCTTGCCATGGAACTGGATACATTAAGGGACCCGCTACCACAGCGGTTTAACAAAGGAGGCGGTTCGGATGATATTGGCGACATTAGTTGGACAGTCCCTACAGTTACGCTCCGTTTCCCTTCAAATATCCCGGGGCTGCCGGGCCACAACTGGCTCAACTCCATCGCCATGGCGACACCTATTGCCCACAAAGGAGCCGTAGCTGGAGCGAAAACTGTAGCGATGACACTTGTGGATCTTTTTAGCAATGAGACCCTTGTGAACGATGCCAAAAAGTATTACGAAGAAGAGCAGGCGTCACAGACAGAATACAAACCCATGATTCGAGATGAGGACACTCCCGCCATAAATCTCAACCAGGAGATTATGGCGACTTTCAGAAATGAGATGAAAAAGTATTACTACAATCCGAAAAAGTACAAAACTTACCTCGAGCAGCTTGGGATCAAGTACCCTACCATAAAGAAGTAATCAGAGCAGGTTCTCGGCTTCTTTGGCCATCTTAATATCGCGCTCAGTAACGCCACCTGAATCATGGCTGGTGAATGTAACGCCTACCCGGCACCAGCCGATCTCCAAGTCGGGGTGGTGATTCTGTTCCTCTGCTTTTTCCGCAAGAC
The DNA here is from genome assembly GCA_002448795.1 of Fidelibacterota bacterium UBA6931. Taxonomy (GTDB): domain Bacteria; phylum Fidelibacterota; class Marinisomatia; order Marinisomatales; family S15-B10; genus S15-B10. The sequence goes on along the minus strand of DKAH01000006.1, from coordinate 40,545 downwards.
GATTAACAAAAGAGATGCCGTCCATGTAAGTATCAAAATTGCACTCCTTCACCAGCGCGTCGTTCACGTAATTCCAACCCGGAAGTTCTTCCAGACTTTTTCCAATCTCCTCAGTTGACAACTGCGTCATGATTTCACTCCATTCTAACTGTTTTCTGCCTGCTAAGGCTTTTGTTCCATCTCCGGCTCAAGATCAACGCCAAGACTGTCAGCAATTCTGTTAATGTAATTGAAATAACCGATCACCTGAGCTGCATCACTGATGGCCGACTGGCTGAACCCTTGCTTCTGGAGTCCTTCAACGTCCACTCGTGTCATCTTATCCGGCGACTGGGTAAGTTTCTCGGCCCATTCGCATAGTGCATGGTCGCTCGAATCAAGTTCCATTGAACGCCAATCCCGCTTCAACTGATCCGCCAATTCATTATTTCCAACCTCCGCCCGGAAGTCATCCCCGTGGGATTCTAATCAGTAGAAGCAGTCGTTTGACCACGATACCACTGTAGCAAGCATCTCTCTCTGAGCGCGAGATAGATCTGACTCTCCAAACATTACAGCGATATACATCCGCATGGAGGCTTGGAGCGCCTGCGGACTGCGGCTCATCACCTTCAGTATGTTGTAGACCCTTCCACTCCGACGAATCCCTTTTTCATATTCCACCGCCACAATGCCATCGGCTTTTTCCGGTGTGATAAGATCGATGTACGCCATAATTAACTGCTCCGGCCAGAAATATATGCACCATAAAGTACTTGCTGCAACTCCCATTGCGACCAAAAAGTTGGAATGGGATTGGTAACTCCGTAAGTTTCAATAACTAACTTTTTTCAAGGAGCTGTTATGTCAGAAAAGGAGTTAAGCGTGATAAAGACTGGTCAGCAGGTCGATCTCTCTATGTATGTGGAGGGCGAAGACGGTATTTACAGTGTCCGTCAACTGGAATCTATTCGAGGATGGAACAACATTCAATATGGTGCCGGGCTGTCAGAGAAGAATGTTGGATCAAAGGCACTGTCCATGAACGTGGCAACGATTCCACCAGGAGGCGTAGCATTGGCCCATATTCACGTAGATTTCGAAGTTATGATCTACCTTCTGCAAGGGAGTGTTAGGCATGAGTATGGCCCAGGATGCAAAAAGTCGGTCATCCATCAGGCGGGCGATATGATATTTATTGAGCCTGGAATTCCTCACGAAGTGTTCAATACAAGCGAAACGGAAGAAGTGAAAGCGGTGGTGGCCCGATCAGACCCATCGGAATGGGAGAACATTATACCCTACGATCGCAACTCATCACATGACGAAGCTGAAATAACTGCTTGACATAAGCTAAATCGGCTTGACGCCATACTTCAAAGTGGAAGGACAAACCCGTCAGTCACTCTTTCAAGTAATTCCCCAAACTGGATAGTGGTTCTATCTTCAAGGTACGGGCCAATGATCTGGATCCCCACAGGGAGCCCTTCAATATCTAGGCCGACAGGGACATTGGTGGCGGGGAGTTGACTGTTCACCGCGAGGCCGGCCCACACCATGAGATCAATATAGGGACGCGTTTCTCCATCGACTATTAATTCCCGCTCGATGAATCTCGGCGACTGGAGATGTTTGAAGGCGGTTACGATAGTAGTTGGACAGATCAACACATCCCACCGCTGGAAGAACTGATGCCATTTCCCCTTCAGTCGATGACGATGTTCATTGGCGGAGAGCCATTCCCTGTGAGGTATTAGCGCAAACCGGGCCCGCTGGACATGGGGTGATGTGTCATCAGGGCTACTCGTTTCCAATATCTCTTTTAGCTGTTCGATAACCTTTTTAGGATAGGACGTTGAAATCACCGGAGACAGGAGACTCCAGTAGAGCTCATTGTTCTTTTCAAGCGTGAAGTCGGGATGAGTTTCTTCAACGGATGCACCGCTGTTCGCCAGTTGATCGGCCACCTTTCTGATAGTGTTAACAATCTTGTTTTCAATTGGACAATGTTGATCATCAGGCCAGACTGCCACTCGAAAGTCTTTCAAATTTTTATGCCGAGGCGGGGGCAGTGCTAATCTCCACGCCACGCAGTCATCGGTTTTCGGGCCCGCAAGAACTGACAGTGCAACCTCAAGGTCCGCCGAACTGCGAGCCAAAGGCCCCGCCACGGAGAGTGTATCGCCCGAGTTTCTAAACCCCGGTGGCGGTGGTATGTGTCCCCTCATAGAGATGAGTCCATAACTCGGCTTGTGACCGTAAACACCACAAAAGTGAGCTGGTATCCGGATAGAACCGCCAATATCGCTGCCCAGTTCTAGCGGTGTCATCCCAGCCGCAAGGGCTGCTGCTGCACCCCCCGAAGAACCGCCGGGCGTCCTGGTATGGTCCCACGGATTGTTGGTGGTACCGTAGAGTTCATTATAGGTCTGAAAGTCATCAGAGAGGGACGGCACATTGGTTTTCCCGAATATGATGGCACCGGCATCTACAAGGCGTTGCACAGCATCAGAATGTCTGTCCGGAATGTGATCTTTCCACTTGGAGGAACCGCCCGTGGAAACCATACCTTCAACTTCAAAAGCGTCCTTTACGGTCATGGGAAGGCCGTGGAGCGGCCCCCACCATTCTCCATTGCGGGTTGCTTCATCGGCTGCCTTAGCCCTTGTCCGCGCCTGGTCAACATCGGTAAAAACTACCCCGTTGATTTTTGGATTTAATGATTCAATCCGTTGAATTTGGGTCTCAAGCAGATCAACAGCTGAGATGGTTTTTTCCCGAATCTTGCGCAACAGCGCGGTGGCAGAACCGGTAAGATCAATACCCAAGTATTAAGCTTCCAGAATCATATCTTTTGTCATCCTGGCTTCATAGTCGAAGCCCTCAGCACTTCCCTGCCGGCGACCGATAAGAAAAAGAAGGCTGCCCACCACCAGCCAGATCATTGTCCAGAGGAATACTGACTTGATAATAGCGAGCATAAAAATCAGCATAACGGCGGATGTAAAGAGACCGATGATGGTCACCACAAGAGATGGCGGCTTGAAGAGCGCCGATTCGTAGAGGGAATGGTTTACTTTTGGTAACATCATTAACGCAACCCCCTGAAGGAAATAAATAATGAAAATTCCGATCAGGCCTGTCTTGAGGAGAAATTCAGAAGATTGCGTCCAGATGAGTCCTGAGCAAATAACTGCACTTATAATGAGGCTGATGTGGGGTGTACGCCATTTGGGATGTACTGCCGAAAGGAACCTTGGCATAAGACGATCTTCGCTGAACACGAAGAACATCCGGGACGGGACCAGCACAGAACCGTTGATGCTGGTGAGGAAGGCACTCATGGCACCGAGGGCCACAACGGAGGCTCCCCATGGCGGCAGATATTCCGCCGCCGCATCTGCCATGGCTGACTGGGATTGGGCCAACACATCTGCCGGGAGTACGCCAAAAGCGACAAAAGACATGAGAAAAAAGATGATGACGGAAGCGAGGACGCCGCGGACAAAAATGAGAGGGAGGGTCCTTGTGGAATCTCTCGTCTCCCCTGCCGTTTGGGCTAATGTTTCGAACCCGGCGTAGCTGAAAAAGAGAATTGGCATGGCGCCGAAAAGACCACTCCATCCTTTCGGTAACAGTGGCTGATAATAGGAGAGGTCAACGACTGCAAGTCCGGGAATGACAAGAAGAAGAATACTGATAATAAGCACAGACAACATGCCGATCTGAACTCGGCCGTAATGTTTGATCCCCAGAATGTTGATACCGTAGAACACCAGCAGCACAATGATACCCCAGATTCTTGAATCCTGCCCTGGAATGAAGAAATTCATATACTCCCCAAAACTGGTGGACATAAAGGAGATGGCGCCCACAAAGGCCACCAACTTCATCCACATGGCGACAAAACCGATATAGTAGTTTCCAAACGTTCGGGAGATGTGAATATATGCACCTCCGGGGCGCTGGCCCAGGGGTGTTGAGGAAAAGACACTATAAGCCAAGGCAGTCGCTAGAACGATGGGTGCAAATAGCAGGTACGCAAAAGGGACGGCACTCCCGGCAACCGCGCCCGCTTCCCCTGTCACACGGAATATGCCAGCGCCTACGAGTATACCGATAATGGTGGCATAGCCGGAAATGGGACCAAGATCGCGACGGAGGGAAGAATCACTCATCGGTAAACCAAGTACCGAAACTACCCTTGGTAATATCGAAAAACAAGGTAGGGAGACAGATTGGAGACCATCCGCTGTATGTCTAATTTTGCACACCATGGTCCATTCTCAAAAAGATGAGCTGCTCGCGTTTGAATTGCATGCACTGCTGGGGTGCATTCAGAGTGGCGGAAGCGAGCAGAGAGTGGCAACCTTCCTTGGCTGGCATTCAACCGAGGGCGCTGAAAAATGAGTTTACTGATTCTCAATCGACAGGAGGTGCGGGAACTCCTCCCCATGCGTGACTGCATGGACGTCCTCGCCGCCGCCTTTCGCGCCTACTCCAGTGGAGAGTCAGTTCAACCGCTGAGGACCATGATGAAAGTGCCGGAGACGGACGACATACTCGCCTCCATGCCGGGCTACGACGGGGCGTCCGAATCGATGGCGGTGAAGCTCATCACCGTATTTGACGATGCCGCTGAGACCGTTTTGGATTCTCACCAAGGACTGGTGGTACTCTTCTCGTCCGACCACGGAAATCCCCTCGCCATCATGGACGCCATCGAGATCACTGCCATCCGCACCGCCGCTGCCAGCGGCGTTGCCACGGAGGCGCTGGCCAAGGAGGATGCATCCGCCCTCGCCATTCTCGGCGCCGGCGTTCAGGCGAGGTCACATTTTGACGCCATGACTGAAGCGCGAGACATTAAAACAGTCCGCATCTGGAACCGATCCCGGAACGGTGCCGAGGCGCTGGCCGCGGAACTGCCGCCTCAAGGGTCGGTGGACGTTACTGTCGCCAACACCGTCCAATCAGCCGTTTCCGGCGCTGACCTCATCTGTACCGTCACCGCCGCCGCTGAGCCGGTCCTCAAGGGAGAGTGGATACAGCCCAGCGTTCATGTCAATGCTGTCGGCTCCAGCACGCCGTCCAAGCGGGAGTTAGACACCGATGCCATAGTGAGATCAAGACTGTTCGTGGACAGCCGCGAATCGGCCGTGAACGAAGCGGGCGACTTCCTCATTCCTAAGTCAGAAGGCGCCGTGGGAGATGATCATATCGTCGGTGAGATCGGAGAGGTGCTTTCAGGCAAGGCTCCCGGGCGGCAAAGCCGGGACGAGATTACGCTCTTCAAGTCCCTCGGCATGGCCGTGGAAGATGTGGCGGCGGCCCACTTGATCTACGAGAGAGCAAAGGCTGAGGACAGAGGCGTCTGGATCGAGATGTAGCGGTGCGGCTACGCGCCGTGGCTAACCAACCCACGACTTAAGTCGTGGGTTATACACTGAGAGAAAAACGAAACCGTTTTAACGGTTTATATCAGATTTATTTCATGTTGGTCACTTTGCTCGGCCCTTCCAGAACGGCAAATCCTTTGTCGGATAGATTGACAAAATTCGGATTGTTGGCGAGCGCGCCAGCGTACAGTTCACCACTCCGGTAGGCTTCACATGCTTCCTTGGTGGACCATGAATAGACGCCGCCGTACGTGTTGTTGGCTTCATCAGAGAGCCACACTTTTTGAATGAGTCCTGGCAGCGCAGCAAAATTCGGGGCCACTTCATTGGCCACGCCCATAAAATCATCGTGGGTGATACCTTCCAAATTGAAATTGACAACCTGAATATATGTGGGTGTGCCATCCATTAAGTTGCTGGTTACACTGCTTGGCCCTTCCAATACGTCGAATCCTTTATCAGAAAAATTGACATAAAGTGGGTTATAGTCAAAAAACCTCCCATACAGATTATCATCATTTCTGTAGGAACTCAAACTCTCCTCACCTTCCCAGTAGGAAACAATGCCATAGCTGTTTTTCGCTTTATCAGATAGCCATACTTGTTCGACTAGGCCCGGAAGTGCAGCATGTCTTGATGAAATGTCGGACGCTGACACTAAGAAGAACTCGTCTGCAGTTTCAATCGGTGATGAAGTCTGTGTATTAATGACGCCCGAAAATGGGATACTGCTATTCAGATTGAAGGTCATCACTTGGATTTTCATCTTTGATTTTTCCTTCAGCTCTGAATCGTTTTTTAACGGTGTCGCTGATTTTTCTTGAGTGGGTGTTGACGCCTGTGCTGGTTCAGATGCTCGTGCTTCCGGTGTTGGCGGCGCACAGGACTGAAACGTCACTAACCCAATACCTAATAGAATTGATACAGACCATGTAGAGTCGCTGATTATGTTAAACATGTGATTCTCCTCGTGGTTTGGCTATCATTTCAGGTGATGGCTGAATATAAAACTCCTCCAAAAGAATACCAATTTGATACGGATGCAAGGTTAAGAGAAAACCACTAAAATGGTTATTGATCTGTTGGATTGACTAACCCACGACTTAAGTCGTGGGTTAGTAACGGTTTGTATCAAGATCGCGGTCTTAGCGGGATTTCCAAAAGAATAGTCCCACAAGAACAAGCAGAGCCACGGAAGTTGGGTCAAAATTTGCGGCATCCGTGACAAAATGAAAAATGCCCAAAGCAAGGAATAGAATGTTTATATAAACACCCATAATCATGGCGGGTTGTTTAAGGTTATCACCCGCCCAGGTAGGCATCAACCAGAATATTACAGAAAAGCCGAGCATGCAGAGACCTAGATATTGCCCTACAGATTCAATGTCTTGTGTGACTTCCCAACCAGCTGGTTCAAATGCCAATTTCGGTGCAAACAAACTGATTAATGCCCAAATTCCCATAAATACGGACTGTGCTCTAAATACGTGTGTTAGTGTCATTTTTTATCTCCTTGTTTTTTGATTTGCCCCAAAGTGGAATAGCCGAAAGTAGAATTCCTCGCCCAAATAACCCACGACTTAAGTCGCGGGTTATAAGCGGACAGAAAGGGTGAACCGTTTAAACGGTTTATAGGCCCCTTTTGAAATGGGTTCCAAGGAAGCCTACAGACTCATGGCGGGATGAACAGTTCAGTTCCTTCACCTAATAATTCGCAAAATGGGTGTGGGCGATTTTCAGTCTTCCATTATCATTTTGGGTCAGAACAAAAGTAACAGGCCCTTTTTGCACTTCCTCTTTGGGTAAGGATTTGTCACCGAAATACCAAATGCTCGCTACCATGACCGACTCCCCATAGAATCGAGTTTCCAGTGCCTCAAGCCATAGAGACTTATCTGGTGTTTTCCCGCTAGAGACAAACCCAAAACCTTCATGGTGGGGTTTCATTTGATCGTACCCTTGGATCAAGCCCACTTTTTCTGATGAAAAATAGGTGAGCGACTCAGATTGTAAGAAGATATCATCCAAAAAGTCCAGATCGTAGGTGGCCCAGAGGTTTAGCCATTGATCTATAACGCTATCCACATCCTGTTGCGTGGGTCGATGAGTCGGTTCACAGGCAGCTATTGCCAGTGCGACCACAAGGAGGTTGATCCATTTCATACTAACTCTCTCTTCACTTAGTTTAATGATATAGAATTTGACGGCGAAATCTGATAGAAGTTATTGCTGGTCATGCGAGTTATTCGCCTGAAGGCAATAGTTGGTCACCCATGAAGCGCCGGGCAAATTCAAAAGCTGCCGTGCGGGTTACCGGATTGCCGCCGTACGTGGGACCTTTCCCTGCGCAGAACGATAACGCCAGTTTTTGCCGAAAAGGTGTTGTCATAGGAATATTCAAAAAGTTCATCAGCACTTCACCCTGGGAATTCATTTCGAAGCGGCAGTCGGTAAAGGAATAGCCAGACTCATCGATTTCAGGTGGAGCCGACCGGTCAAATGAATGATGAACACCGGGGTAGACAGTAATGTCAATCTGCGACCCGGTGGCTTTCATCATCGGCACCATTTCTTCACAAGCTTCGGCGGGTGTCCAG
>DKAH01000006.1:0-32274 GCA_002448795.1 Fidelibacterota bacterium UBA6931 | reverse complement strand
AAGCTTCGGCGGGTGTCCAGTTGTCCAGCTCGCCGATAAGAATATGGATCGGTGCGTCGGTGAACAGCGGCTCCTGAGGCTGAACAAAACAGGGCGGGTAAAAGGCCAAATGTGCGGCAAAGGAGGCATTTTTCGAGATGGCATTTTTCAGCGGATTCCAGGCGGAAAAGAGGGTGACGCCTCCACCCAAACTCCACCCCGTGATGGCCACCCGCTTGCCATCTATTCGGGGGTCGCTACGCAAGGTATCCAGCGCTCTGTATGCGTCCAGCACCATCATGGCCGTCGTTACGGAAATCTGTTCCCCAACTGTGGAGGTTACGTTCCGGCTCTTAAAACTTTGCAATGCAAAGGTTGCAATTCCCATAGAACGATACATCTCCATGTATTCCAAATGATGATTGCCCCACCCCAGGCTGCCTGCAACGCCTAACACTAGGGGGAAAGGACCTTCACCATCCGGAACGTGAAGAATGCCCTGAACCTGCTGCGGAGATTGATTTTCGAGATCTGTAATAATATGATAAAATGCGAAAGGGTTGGCGCTAGTGAATGATACAACCTCCGGCTCGGCGCCAAAGAGAAGAGAACAGACGAGGGTGGCTATCAGTATTCTTATTTTAACGGTTACTGCCTTACAGCCACCATCATGATTTCCACGAGGGCGTCCCGTGGGATTCGTGCCGCTTCAACTACAGCACGGGCGGGTTTGCTCTCGCTGAAGTAAGTGGCGTAGACTTCATTGAGGGCCTTGTAATCGTTCAGATCCGCAACGAACGCCTGGACCTGCACCACATGGGAATAGTCAAAACCACCGGCCTTAAGAACAGCACCCAGATTTTTTAGAACTTGGTGCGTCTGCGCCTCAATCCCCCCTTCCACCAGCTTTCCTGTGACAGGATCAATGGCAATCTGTCCAGCAAGGTACAGGGTTTTTCCCACACGAATTCCCTGAGAGTAAGGACCGATGGCGGCGGGAGCGTCAGGCGTAGAGATTACTTCGCGATTCCCGCTAGTGTTACAACTCGCGATAAGCAGAGCCGCAGTCAGCAGAATAATGTGGCGCACTACGACTTGGGGACGCCGTTCTTCACAATGTCCATCATGGCATCTGTGAAGCGGTCGATCTCTTCGATGGTGGTATAAACGTGAGGCGTCACACGGCACCCTTCAAACTCGGGATGCTTGATAGCCACTACAAAAATTCGGAACTTGTCCCAGAGATGTTTCGCCACATCGTGAGTGTTAATCCCTTCGACCTGTACCGTGGCAATGCCGCACGCCTTCCTCGGCTTGAGACTTGTGTGGAGCCGGATTCGGTCGTACTCCAGAAGCGGTTCGGCCCACCGGTTTCTGAGGTAAACCATCCTCGCCTCCTTGTTCTTACTTCCGATCCCCTGATGGAAGGTGAGGGCGTCGCCGATGGCGAGATAGTTGGCGGCGGGGTGGGTACCGATTTCCTCAAACTTTCGGATGTCATCCATCTCGCACTCACCTGGCGCCTGTAGAGGCCAAAGGTCGGCAATCTTGTCTTTTTTGACATAAAGAAGTCCGGTACCATGTGGAGCACAAAGCCATTTGTGGAGGCTGGTGGCATAATAGTCACAGTCTAAGTCTTCGGCATTGAAATCAAAATGAGCAAACGTATGTGCCCCATCTACAATAACCGGAATACCTTTCTTTCGTGCCATCCGCACAATCTTATTAACAGGAAGAATCTGTCCTGTAATGTTGATCATATGGCACATGAGGATCAGTTTGGTTTTTGATGTAATCCCTTTCTTGAAAAGACGCACTACTTCTTCATCCTCCTCCGCAGGAATCGGAATCTGAAACTGTTTCATGACAATTCCGTCGCGGCACTCTCGCTGTTTGAAAGTATTGATCATTCGTCCGTAATCCTGCGTGGTAGTGAGTACTTCATCACCAGGTTCTAGATCAAAACCGTTCTGGCAAATCTGGAGTCCTTCGGAAGCATTGCGAGTCAGGGCGATCTCCTCAGGATCACAGCCATGGAACCGGGCGAGGCGCCGGCGGACGGGCTCACGCTGGGGCTCAAGGATGCGCCACATCGAGTATGCAGGAGAGGTGTTGGAAAAATCCAGGTGACGCTTCATTGCCTCCTGGACAACTGCCGGAGATGGGCTAACTCCTCCATTGTTGAGGTTGATCATTCCTCTGTCTGCAGTATATCCCTGCTGAATTTCAAACCAGAACGATTCATCTCTGGCGATCTCCTCTGGACTGCCCGTGACCCCTTTCACAGCGGCGAGAGCCCGGTTCATAAGTGCCGGTTCAATGGCGGCGACTGTGGCGGCTGCGGCAACGGGCTTTCCGATGGTGCCCATAAATGATCTTCGATCCATCGTTTTCATCTGAACCTCCTAAAGGATCAATAGTCGTGAAGTGTACGAACAGGAAGAGATTTTTTCAAGAAGATCAGCATTACATGGGATTTCCGGTTCTACAAGCGTACAGGTTGGACAGTCATGCTTTACAACCAGATGATATCCATCGGCAACAGTCATTGATAATGGCAATTAATTATGAATTTTCGAATGATTGTGAATCCACTATACGATTTTAATCTGATTCCTCGAGCCTTTGGCAAAAATAGTTGCTCTACTTAATCAAATCCCAACTTAGCTCTTGTTTGCTGCTAAAGTTCTTTTCTGGAAATACGTTCAGCCATCCAGCCGTTCAGCCACCAGAGCACTGTCAGTACAACACCCCACTGGAGAAGGCAAGTCATGACACTGTAAGGTGAGAAGGGATTGTGCCAGTCGTCCGGGGTGTAGACGGTAGCTGCAAGTGAAAGCCACCAGATAAGCAGAGCTACACCAAGTGTCGGCACCAGAAAGCTGATAACCTTATCCCACCACGGGCCGAGGTTCCAGTCATCCCCATTCTGGAGTATTTCCTTCTCCCGCAGTTTGGTAATTCCGTGCCGAAGTACCGCCACCGCCATAAATACACCGGAGATCATTAGAGCTATCCCCCAGACAAAATCCTGATTCCCAAAGAATTCAAGGTTCCGCGCTGATGGAATTCCCAGGAGGTAGCTCGCCGCCACGACACAGCCAATGGCTGTTTTCCTGCTGAGGCCGATGTCGATCAAATTCCTGCTAGTGAGTTCCATCATGGAAATCAGCGATGAGAATCCTGCGAATGAGAGACCGAGGAAAAAGAGGATAGCAATTGGTTTTCCCAATGGCATTTTCGCAAACAATTGCGGCATCCAGATAAATGTGAGCCCCGTGGCGGCGGGGCCGCTCTCTTTCATAATGCCGAGAATTTCGCCATTGGTCTTACCCTCCATACCGAGGATTGAGAAAACTGTCCCGAAGACCATGAGCGCTGCCAGGAGTGACACTGTGTTATTGCCGATGGCGGTTATAAAAGCGTTCTTCACCACGCCGAACCGACGGCGGATGTAGATGGCATAAGTTAGGAAGAGCCCCCAGCCGGCGCCGGTATCCCAGGCGTTCTGTGTTAGCGCCTCAAGCCATAGTCTTGGATTGCTTAACTGGCTCCACTGAGGGGTAAATAGGTAGATGACTCCGTTCCATGCGCCGGGGAGTGTTAGGGCACGGAAGACGGAAATAACCACAATGGACAGCAATGTTGGAATCAGCACTTTGTTCACTTTTTCAATGGAAGAGACTCCTTTCCAAATGGCGAGGGCACCGATACTCATAGCCATGCCGTGAAACAGCAGTGGAAAGAGACTTGACTGGTAATCGTTCCATAGGGCCCAAGAGGCGTCCATTGTTGCCGGCAGAGGATAGAGAAACATCTGTATGAAATAGTAGATACACCAACCAACAACCACCGAATAGTAAAAGGTGATGGCACTGGAGACAAAGCCGACGAAACCACCCATCCAGGCGAATTTGTCCCCTACTAGGGAAACAAAGGCCCCTATGGTCCCTTTTCGGGACCGCCGGCCCATGATGTATTCGGCAATGATAAGAGGAATACTCCAGAGAAAAAGAAAAGTGACCCACGCCACAAGGAACGCCCCGGCACCGTCTTCCCCTCCGTTGCTGGCGGCGATCCGTGGAAAACGCCATATGTTGCCTGTCCCCACAGCGATGCCGAGGGCGCTCATTAGGAATCCCAGTCGGGATGAAAACCGTTGTTTTGACTCTCGTGCAGCCACCACTTCCCCTGTTTTAACTAATCAGAATTCCACTGTCTGCCGTGTCCCGAATCCGGGCCCGAGCAGTACAGCATTCAGAAGCATTCTTTCGCCACCCAGAAAATAACCTCGAAAATTGGGGTCAGTGGCGAACATCACCACCTGTCCCTTCCCCACCGACTCTCTCGCCGAATAGACAGAGTTCGCCCATCGTTCCCGGGCCTCGGGCCAGAGGATTCCCGACAGTTTCACATCCTCATACCCGGCAAAGCGACCCGCCACATCGGCACTATTCTTCGTGACATAACTGTAAGAACCACGTACCATAATCGGTACATCCCGACCGAGGCCGAAACTGAGCCAGTGTTCCTGATCCAGATTTACACGCATAATAACACCGGAAGGTGATAATTTTCTTGCCAGTTCGTCATCCTCCTTCTTCACTTCCCCATCTACACCGTCCTCCGATTTCTTCTCCGTTTTTGGGCGTTTTCCTTCCCAAACCGCAAGACTGTCCACTGAGGGTGATTCAGCCTCCTTTGAGAGGGCGAGTGCGGAGGCGTATTCATGCAGTTTGTCCACAACCTGCCTTTTCTGTCGCACGGAGATCAATCCAACAGAGGTATCGGCCACAAATGCCGCCGCAGAACCGATGGCCACCAGTGTCCCACCATCGTCAATCCATTCTTTGAGGTGTTTCACACCACCTTCGGCTAGAAGCCGTTTGTAGGTCCTTGGTCCCCCGGAGGCCGATGGTAGAATCAGGACATTATACTTGTCGAGGTCGGTCCTGACCAGCCCCGTGGAGCTGAGGGTGGAGGTTGCCATATTTACCTTTGCATCGAGAGCGTGCCAGATGGTGCCGAAACTGTAGGTCGATATCTCTTCCCCCCCTACAAGAGCTACCTTTGGCCGTTCTAACTGTACGAACTCACCTCCTCCCATGTCCGGCCCGGATGAAGCCAGACCAAAGTCGATCCCTTTCATTATTATACCTGTTGTGTTCACAATATCCCAAAGGGTTCTCTCATCCAGATTCGGATTGGCGTTGCTGCGGATAAGGAAGCTACCGCTCGGATAACTGTTGCCAGATATATTGAACGGTTTTTTACTCGACCAAACTTTTATTCCAGCATCTAACAGCTTTGGCAGAGCAAGAACGGCTCCATCATCTGAGCCGGAAAAAACATATCCTACTTTCGGCCGCCTACCGGTGATTTCTCCCTGTTTTCCCTTTGCCTCATAAGGTCTGGACTTGACCGCCGGCATGTTGTCTGAATAATAGACCGGGACGTCATAACCAAGAGCCAACGACCATCCTGTGGCGTCATATAGACGTGAGTCGCCATGTTTGAGCCGGGCCTTCCTCTGGCTTTTCATGAATTCATTCCCATGGCGAATTTCAAAAGTGAGAATCGCCTCAACAAGATTCCGGTTCGGCTGGTTAAGGGGCACAACCAAGGTCCCTTCAGGAAAATCGACTGATTTAACAGCAGCACCGTCCCGTCCTTTCAGATTTCGGGCGCTGAACGGTTCCCAGACAGACTCCACTTCAATACCTTGAAACGTGAGGTCAGAGGCAAATTTCTCAAATCTGGTTCTGTTCTCTGCTGGAGGGAAAAGAAATGCCTCCTGGCGGGATTTTCTACCTGACGAAGCACCCTTTCTATGCTCGTAGTAGTCGCGGATAAGTGATTCTCTGTTGGACGCGATGGTGGTGAGGTTCGCCATGGAGCTGGTGAATTGATGATGAACTGTCTCCCTGTAAGTCATGACAGTGCCGTCCGGACGTTTAACCCGTGAGCCGTCCACACCGGCCTGTTCATAGAGAACGCCTACAGCCCCAAGAAACATTGGCCAGGAACTCCCGAAGCCGGGATACATCTCCTCGTTCCATTCCCGTGTATAGTAGCTCCACCCCTTCCTGTCAAATTCTTCCGCTTGCTCCTTGGCAAAAAGATCCCACCATTTCATAGACTCCTTAGGTAGGAACGGATTGAAAGGTTCCCGAGGCGGTGAAAAGAGGTAAGTATCGTATGGCCCCATCTCGTGGCAATCGAGGACAAACTGAGGGTTCCACTTAAGAATGCTCTCCACCCGCCCACGCGTTTCGGGATGGACCAAAAGGAACCAGTCCCGATTCAGGTCAAAAAGATAATGGTTCCCTCTACCGTATGGCCAGGCGCCCCTGTGGTGGAAGCTCTGAATATCGCCGCTGGGGACAACGCTGTTATATTGCTCCATCTGTTTGACAAATCGCATTCTCCCATCGGGGTTCTGGGTTGGATCGATGAGGATTACGGTATTGTCAAGGATGCGCTTTGTGCGTCTGTCTTGGCTGGCGAGAAGGTGATAAGCAAGAAAGACACTGGCATCTACGCTGGACAGCTCATCGCCGTGGATGCCATATCCCATCCATGCAACAGCAGGAAGTTCCTTGATTAGTGCTTGTGCTTTCCCGTTTTCCACTCTCAGATCAGCCAGATCATCCATGTCAGATTGGATCGATTCGAGGCGGGGGAAGTTCTCTCTGGATGCGATGGCTAGATAAACCAGCTCGCGCCCTTCGTAGGAATGAGCATAGATGTTGAGATCGGCATTTGGTGCCGTTTTCGAAAGGTAGTGAAAATAGTCCATCACCTCCTTGTGTGTGATTAGGCGCCCGCCAAGCTCATAACTAAGAAACTCACTGGGGGATTTGAGTTCAGAACGGTAGGAGGTTCCTTTGGAAAACGGGACGGTGTAGTCCCCTAGACCCGGAGTAGGGTGGGTTCGTGTGCTCTGGCTCATCACCCCGCTGATTAAAGTCAACAGAATCAGTCTCTTCATAGTGTATTCTCCATATCAAAACAGTCCGCAAACAGCGCTCTGCATTCACTCAAAATAGCGGCTGTTGCGCCCCACACTTTCAATTCACCGAAGTGGAAATAGGGAACATCTACCTCCACACCGCGGATGGTTCTTGTTTCCCTCCCTATGAGCGATTCATCAAAAAGAGCCGATACCGTGATCGTGTGGAGTTCGGACACTTCACTGTGATCAATGGTGGTTTTCAACGGTTCATTACTCCATCCAACAAAGGGGTAGACACGGAAACCGCTCACAGGAATAAACAGCGTTGTCAATTCTCCAAGAAGGGCCACCGCTTTGGGTGCGATGCCAATCTCTTCCTCTGTCTCCCTGAGGGCTGTTGCTTCCAGAGATTCATCTTTTTCCTGAGCGCCACCGGGAAGGGACAGTTGCCCGGGATGATATTCCACCGACTTGGACCGCTTCGTCAGAAAGAATGACCATTCTCCGCCGTCTCTGAACAGAAGAATGAGCACCGCCGAAGGTGTCGCCTCATCTTCAGATTTTATCAATGAAGGGACTGTTCTCGGCTCAGGCGCCATCCGAGTCTGCGCCTCAACGCCGGGTAGCCGCAGGGCTAGACGTGTTTCTAACGCGGTGATAAACCGCGGCGCTACCGCGATCGGGCTCTTTCCACCCAAGATTTTACCTGATCTTCCAGGACGTCTAATGGTACGGATCCGTTGCCGAGGACAACATCGTGAAATTCTCTCACATCAAAATTTTCTTGAAGCACCTTCTCAGCGTATTGACGTAGTTCCTTGATCTTCAGTTCACCCATTTTATAGGCTAGTGCCTGCCCTGGCCAGGATATGTAGCGGTCTGTTTCAGTAGTCACTTCATGGATTGGCAGAGCTGTTCTGGATGCCATATAATCGATGACCTCTTTTCTGGTCCATCCAAAAGCGTGAATGCCCGTATCGACTACAAGCCGGCAGGCTCTCCACATCTCATAGGTCAATCGCCCGAAATTGCTGTAGGCATCGGTATAGAAACCAGCTTCCAGGCCAAGCCACTCAGAATAGAGCCCCCATCCTTCTCCAAATGCGGACAAGTAAAGGTGCTGTCTGAACTTGGGAAGGTTTTCTAGTTCCCGGGCAATGGCGTTCTGCAGGTGATGACCGGGAACTGCCTCGTGAAGGGAAAGCGCTTCAAGGTTGTAGAGAGGTCTGATATTAAGGGCATAAGTGTTTACCCAGTAGTAGCCCGGTTCTCTAGAACCTTTCGCAGGCCCTACATAGCGGCCGGCTGTATATTTCGGTGCAATATGATCTGGGACAGCCTGCACGCCATAAGGAAGCCGCGGAAGGTTGTTGAAAAGTGACGGTAGCTGGGCGTCCATCTTCTTTGCGATAAACGATGCCTCTTTCAGCAAATCTTCCGGCGTCTCGGCGTAGAACTGTCGGTCTGTTCTGAGAAAGTTGAGAAACTCTTCAAAGGAGCCGTCAAATCCTACCTCCGCAATAACAGCCATCATTTCTTTCTTAATTCTCTCCACCTCACCCAGACCGATGTTGTGAATCTCCTCCGGAGTCAGCTTGAGTGTGGTGAAGTGGTTGACTCGATACTGATAGTAGTCATTACCGTTGGGGTACTCTGACGCGCCAATGGTCTGCCGGGCGTTGGGGAAATATTCATCCTGAAAAAATGATAAAAACCGTCTATACCCTTCAACAGCGCTGTTTAAAACAGCTGTACGCCCCGCACGTTTCAGCCTGTCGCGTTCTCCAGCAGGTACAGATGCCGGTATATCATGAAACGGTCCGTAAAAAACACTTTCCTCAGAATCCTCCACAATATGGGTCTGAATGCTTACATCATAGTCGTTTAGTACAACTTGGGGTACTGTCATACCTGTTGCAATACCTTCCCGCATCAGGGCAATATGGTCATCCATGTATGACGGTATTGCTTCAAGGCGGGCAATATAGTTTTCGTAATCTTCCACTGTTTGAAGCGGTACTCGACGAGGAAGGCGCGCCAAGCCGATGTGAAAGCCGGAATCGGCATTCAACGGCATCAGATAGCCCTTGAATTTAAAATCCTGAATTCTGTCTTCAACTATCCGGCGAAATATTCTGTAATTAATCTGTTCCTCTTCTCCCATGCTGTTCAAATCAAGATCGTCTAGTCTTTCAAGAATCATTTTCCAAAATTGCGCGCGCCGATCTATATCAGCCTGACTGTTTGAGGGGAGACGGTTGTTGGCGGTATGAACACCGACATTGGTGGCAAAGAGTGGATTTTCTCCAATCCTGAAATACCAGGCGTCATCAAGAATATTCTGAAAGGCTTTTTCGGGGTTCTCCCGTTCGCAACCTAGCAGGAAGAGAAGAGTAAGGATCGATACTGTGAATCTATTCATTCTGTTAAGGTCACGTTAGAGCGGAACGTTCGAAAGTATGAAATTAACGTTTTCTGATCAAGATTTGAACCGATCATTTCCCTCGTATCACAGTCTGTATCTCCAGTCTTTCAAGTTCCTCAACAGCCGACTCATCTCCCAGATACGCTGCCAGCCTCAACTGTTCAATCGCCTCAGAGTAGGCTCCGTTTTTTTCCAAAAGGTAGGCCAAGTCTCTGCGCAGTTCGATACTGGTCGGCTTCCCCCACAGTTGTTTCATTAAGACATCCCTCTCCTGCTCAAACTGTGATATAGTTTTGAACCGGCGGCTGTACTCCCGGGCTTTGTCCCGTCGTCCCAGTTTTGCAGACACTTGTGACAGGCCATAGAGCACTTCCGATTTCCTGGGATTCAATCGATAGGCCGCTCCAAACTGAGCTTCGGCTTCGGCCCACTGACTTTCCCTCTGATGGGCCTGCCCAAGATGAAAAAGTATGTCGGGATTCTCCCTATCCCGTTGTGCAGCCTCGGTGAGAAACGAAAGGGCCTCATCGGTTTCATTATTAGCTAGCGCCACAAGCCCCTTGAAATGTTTGACTGAGGAAGAAGAAGGATTCAGGTCATCAGCTTTATTCAGGGCCACCTTCGACTCATCCAATCGGGATAGATAGTAGAGGGCCACACCCCGCTTGTAGTGCCCGGTCCAAAAATCCGGATCTACGGCAACTGTTTTTGTGTAGGCTCTTAGGGCATCGTTATGACGAGATGCTGACTTGTGAATATCCCCCATCTGAATGTGAATGGCGGGGGCCGAGGGATTTTGTTCTATACCTTCCTCAAGAATAGCCAGCGCCGCTTTCTGGCGACCGAGGCCTAAATAGATCCTACTGAGCGTAACATAGGATTTTGCCGCCGCTGGACTGAGTCTCATTCCAGTTTTTACATGGTCAATCGCTTTATCGTATTCTCGAATTAGATAATAAGCTTCACCAAGATCGTGATGTACCTGAGGAAGGTCCGGACGGCGGGCAATTACACGCTGAAAATGCTGAACAGCCGTCCTTGCTTGGCCGACACGAACATAAGCTCTGCCGAGCCAGTACCATCCAAAAAGATTTTGCGGATCGACCTCCGTCGCTTTCCCAAGCCAGTCGATAGCGGTTTCAAACTCTCCTAACATAATGTAAGCGTCCCCAGCATTCCTGTATGCGAGCGCGTAACTCCCATCAAGTTGGGTTGCTCTAATGAAATGAGTTGTCGCCTCTTGCAGTTTCCCGGCCTGCTTCAGGACAGAACCGAGGTTGTTGGTCGCTTTCGCACTGCCCGGGTCAACTTCGAGGGCTGAGCGGTATGCTTTTGCCGCCTGAGCATAGCTTTCCCCCCGAAAGTAAAAATTCCCAAAAGAAATCCAGACATCCACCTGATCAGGATCAAGAGCAAGGCTCTTTCGATATGCATCGGATGAACCGCTGATATTTCCGGCACGGTCATAGGCCTTTGCCAGTGCGGTCCATGCCCCTACGTTTTCGGGCTCATCTTCAACAAGCTCAAGCAGAAGGTCAGACGCCTCGCCATAGAGGTTCTGGGACATGAGTTCAGACGACCGCTCAAAACGGTCGACTGTCTGGAAGCCCCATAGGACAGTGAAAGCAATGGCGAGGATTACCGGATTGCTGATATTTCACCTCCAGGCTGAATCAGGTAATAGTGGTTTGCCTCAACATTTTCAATTCTGTCAACGCCTCCTCCGGGCCAGACTATTGTGATTTCATCGGCTCTCTCGTCTGGACCCAAACCAAACTGGAGACGTTTGTCATTAGAGGCAAGATAACTTGCCGCCGGATTAACCCAGGACCATTGAGTGCCGCCTCCGCTCGTCACCGTCACTTTGGCGCCGATAGCATCAAGATTGTACAACCGTCCTTTCAGTTGAAGACCGATCCAGTTATTCTGTGGAGAACCGTCATTGAGAAGAAGGTTTGCCGGACCGTTATTGTTGGAAATCACCACATCGACATCACCATCATTATCGATATCCCCGAAGGCCGCTCCCCGGCCGACAATAGGTGTCAGCAGGGCACCGCCCACCTGATTTGTCTCTTCAGTGAAACCGCCTTCCCTGTTGTTCAGGAAAAGCTGTTTCCGCTGAGCATGGCTGTAATCGGGATTAAAGATATTAATATTGTCAATAACGTGGCCGTTAACCACAAAGAGATCGAGCCAGCCGTCAAGATCAAAATCTGCGAACTTTGTACCAAACCCCAGGAGTGCAAGGCTCGGCTGACCAAGTCCGGAGGCGAAGGTGATGTCGGTGAGAAAACCGTTACCATCATTCCTGTAGAGCGTATTCGATTCCCCACTGAAGTTTGTGACAAACAGATCGGGGAATCCATCCCGGTTAAAATCGCCAAAGTCAACACCCATTCCCGCTTCCGCCTGACCGTTTTCATTAAACCCAACTCCGGTGAACAAAGCGTCTTCACGGAAAACACCCACACTATCATTGATAAATAGGTGATTCATCACTTTATCGTTGGCGACATAGATATCCATGTCACCATCGCCGTCAAAGTCACCGGGGACAACACCGAGCCCTTTCCCGTTTAATTGGGAAATGCCGCTCTTCTCTGATATATCGCTGAAGGAGCCGTCCTTGTTATTCTTGAAGAATCGATCAGGTATACCTGTGAAAACATCGGGATCGCAGTAAGCCCGTTCTCCATTTCGCTGATCGCCACACCACGGGTTTTTCTCAATGGAATACTCCACATAATTGCTGACGTAAAGGTCCAGCCACCCATCCTGGTCGGCGTCAAGAAATGCGGCGCTGGAACCCCAGGCGCCATTAGAAATACCTGAAATGTAGGTGACATCTGCGAATGTACCATTTCCTTCGTTGCGGTAGAGAATATCTTCACCAAAGTTTGTTATATACAGGTCCGTGTCTCCGTCGTTGTCATAATCAGCGGCAGCACAGCCGACGCCGTAGGAGGTGGCTCCCAATCCCGATTCCCCCGTCACATCTGTGAACTGACCATCATCATTCCGGAACAGTTGATTTCTAAGTATCACTTGCTTGTTCCAACCAGGGAGGGGCGAACCCTGCAGGAAGAAAACATCGAGATCATTGTCGTTATCATAATCCAACAGACAACATCCTGAACCCATGGTTTCAATGTAGAATTTCTGATCGGTACCGCCATGATCATGGACAAAGTTGAGACCTTGCTCCGTCGCCACATCTTTAAAAGAGATCTGTTGTGCAGAGAGGATGTGCATGGATGATAGAATGATTATCTTCGATATTTTTTCTGGCGATATCAGGGAGAGAATCATAGGTCTTCTAGTACCAACAAACCGTTACGCCGGAATTTACTCCTCATAAAAATTGTCCATTCCAATTATCTAACGAGCCCCACGAAATGGAATATACAAAAAAGCCGTTCCCATGGGAACGGCTTTCAAGTTTATGCATCCTGGTAGCTTCTACATCTGATAACCGAGGGAAAATCTCATGACAGGATCGAAAGCTTCCATTTGGGTCATGGCGAAATTCACCGAGACTCCAGCCAGATTCACTCCAGCACCAAAGGAAAGCCCATCCTGAACAAGGTCACCAAGAGTATAACTTCCTCTAAGTTTAACCATGCCAGCGACTGTCATTTCACCGTTGAGTGCGACGCGCTGCGCCATATCAGAATATTTAACCACGTTTAATCCAGCAATGAGTCCCATGGTATCATCTCCAAACGCCTGTCCGACTATGCCGAAATTAAAGGTCATGGGTGGTGAAAGGTTGGATTCCGTCTCCGTTTCCACGGGGTCAACACTGGGGCCAAAATTCGAGATTGTTGCTCCCATCCTGATATTCCTGTAACCGGTGTTGAACTGTGTCCCAACATCAAAAACCAATCCGGAGAGAGAAGCGTCATCTATACTTTCTGAGATTGTCTTAGCCGAGGCTCCGATAGAGAATTTCTCCGAGAGAAATTTACCGTAACTCACCTGAAGAGCGTTATCCGACGCGGTAAAGGTCCCCTGATTTGCCTCGAAGACATAAGAGCCCGACGTCTCTGACCAGCCGGATTTCATAAAGTCGCCATAATCTACAGAGACAAAGGCCACCCCCAGGACGCCTCCAGCCATTGGCATGACGGCTCCGGCATTCATGTATGAAGTCTCTACAAGCCACTGCGTCATTCCCGCATTAAACCCAACTCCAGATGCGGAAGCAATACCGGCGGGATTCCAGAAAAGTGCTTCAGCTCCTCCGGCCTGAGCACTCAAGCCGCCAAGAGCGGCACCCCGGGCATCGTACTGAAGGTTAAGGAACTTAAAAGCTACCGACCCTGACTTATCTTCACTCCCTTCCGCACCTTTCTGTGCCGAAAGGGACAGAGGTATTGCCACGCCGAGGATCAGAGCCAATCTGGTCGTTCTTTTTAAGTGCATTGTCATACCTCCCAAGGATTAGCGGATGACCGCCAGTTTACCCGTAGTATCGCCCACTTTCCAGAAGTAGACACCTGTTGTCACCTGTGTTCTGTTCCTCGAAATAAGGCCCCAATCATAGGAGCCGGTAGAGGTGATATCCCGGTCAAAAATCAAGTTCCCGGCAACATCAAAAATCTGGAGTTTGTCACCAGCTTTCACATTGTAGAAACGCATGAAATAGACGTTCGGATTATCGGCCCCGAAGAAAGTTGTCATCACTTCCCGTTTCCACGGGTTGGGCGCAACAAAGGGCGCCGTGGACTCACTACCGCCTACATCCGTATATGAAAGAGTCTCCAGAGCCACTGTAAAGGCAGGCGGTGCGGTTGGGATCTTATCGGCACCGTAAGGGTCATCCACCAGAGGATAGGTCATTGTATAATAACTTTCCAGGGATGGAACGGAACCGTGCGTGGCGCTTGTACCGCCCTTATCGTAAGCTGCCACGTAGTACCAGTACATAAGTCCGACAGCTACATTTTCATCTACATAGCTATAGGTTCCACCGGCACCGAAGTCAGACGCGCTTCCTTCAGCAATAACCGTGTATGGACCTGCTGCATGGGCCGGCCATTCGTTGGACGGTGCATTAGAAGGCGAACCCACCATGTCTGGTGAAATGTTATCAGCGGTATATCCCTCGGCGGTCATAAGCACCTGATTGTCCGTAGACGGAGCCGCTGCGGCACGATAAACGCGAAAACCGGCGAAATCGGCGCTTCCGATATCAGGGTCCACAGCCGCTATCTGGGCGTCAGAATATGTCCATGTAATTTTCACCGTACCGTCAGACTGAGTCTGAACACCATCAGAAGCAATCTGAGGCGCTGCGGGCGGTTTTGGAAGGTTGTAGTCCCAGTCGTAAGCCTGTTTGGCCGCTTTTGCAGCATTCTGTGTATTCTCAAGGCCAGCACCTGCCGCGACGGCAAAGACGAGTTTGAGTGAATCACCCGCCGCTACATCAAAAGGGCCATAGGCTTGAAGGTAACGCATATCCATGGGGCTCGGATTTATATCTTTCTTATCTTCACCCCGGGAGCCTGCACTGGCAAAGTTCCATCGTGCAGCTGGTGTTTGAGGATCTTCATCCCCGGTCCACCAGTAATGAGTAACATCAGTTGGTTCAAGTGCATTATGGTTTTTTCCGTTCAAGTTGATGGGTGTTTGCGCAACCCGTACGCCTCGGTATTCACGGCCATCATCATCGATGCCAAAGTCATTGGCCGCCGAGGACTGCCTGTCACCGTCCAATTCCATTGTGGTCATGGTGACAGGATCGTAATCGACAATGTCATCGGTCCAGAAGGGGTAATCCCAATCAGGAAAAGGGACATTCCAGGTGACGTCGTGGTCCGCCTTTCCGCCCACAATGAGATCAGTAACATCAGATGAACCCGTGTTAGTCAGAACCATCTCTTCGATTACAAAATCGTTGAAATCAAAACTGGTAGTGGGGGCACCAATCTTGTAATAGTAGTTCTTGACACCGGGAAAACTCCAGGAGAGCCGACGTACCTTTACCGTCATACTTAAAGTAGGAATTGTCCAACTCGTGTTACTTATCCACGGTTCTTTGTTGTATTCATTCCAATTGGCCCAACCCTGACTGGTGGCACCGGGTTCAGTCCCCCTTGTCACCACATATTCGCCGGTTGTCCCTTCACCATATTCCCCGCCAACCTTTCCTACAATCCAGTAGCCTGCACGACAGTTGTAGTTGAGGAAACCCTTTCCCCCTTCAACTGTAAAACAGCCGGGATAGACCCAGCCGGGAACAATGGCAGAACAGGTTTGGTCGCCGGTATTACCGTACGAATCCCACCCCATCCAGAGTGCGCCGTTGGTATGGTATACATAGGTCTGCTCAGCGGTAGGACCAAAGGCGGGGGCTATGCCCCGTTTTTTCATGTCATATTTATCAGACGCTTCCATTGTCGCGGCGAGGAAAAGAATCATCGTTGCTGCTGAAGCGAGTCCGATCTTTCTGTGAAGTGTAGTTCTCATTTGGAATGGCTCCTTAAGTAGTCTTGATTCTTTCATGCCTAGAAACTGATGGTAGCACCGAAATTGATGGTCAATGGCCGCCCATAGGCGAGGAGATTATTCCTCGGACCAGCCGCCACATTGTTGAAGTTGGAAGTTTCATCAAAGAAAGACATCGGATCGGCTACCCAGACTACATTTCTTCTGTTGATTACATTCTCTATCAGAAGAAACACCGTTGGTGAGATGCCACCCAGAGCCAGTTGTGCATCAAGCTTAAGATTCACATCCACAGTTGCAGGAGCTCTCTCTTTAAGAGCGGCTCCCGCTCCACCGGCTCTCGCCGTCATGGGAAGACCACTCTGTGCATTAAAGATCAAACTTGCTCCTACCCCTTCCAGAATGCCACCCATGGGCATTTGATAGTCAACATAGCCATTCAAGATATGAGGCCTGTGCCAATCGAGGGTCGTCATGGTTAGTGTGCCAGAGCGCTCTTTCATGAATTGATCAACACTGCCGGCTCCGGACTGGATGTTATCAGATGCAGTCCCTTCCGCCACCGAGTAGGTATAAGAGGCTCGGCCGGACAGTCCCGTTGCAGCAGCCTTGGTCAAGGAGAATTCGACACCACGGATACGACCGAAGTGATCGCTTGACTTAAAAATAAAGTGTGTTGCCTGATAGGCGTCATCAGCGGTCCACCCACCGGGATTGTCGTAGCCCGATCCTGTATCAACGGCAGGATTATTTGTAGCGGCATTTACGGCCATAAGGTTTACAATATCCTTATTGTAGCCGGCCACATCCAGTTTCAGACCGCCGGGGAGGCTGTATTGAACTCCCATTTCATAAATAGTCGTCTGCATAGGGTCCAAGTTTGGATTACCAATAAAGACAAAATAACCCGATTCAGTCCCGCCATCCATTTGGGCAAGGTAATTATCCAGAAGGTGGTAGAAAGCCGGCCTCTGAAAGAATGTTCCATAAGCGTAACGGAACGCCATGTCATTACCTACGGGGAAAGATACGCCCAGTCTAGGGCTAAGTTTTGCTTTCGTCTCCGTTGCCCGTCGCTGATTGGGGTCAAAAGGGTTGATGCTATCATCGACCCACATCGGATCACCATTTTTGTTCACGTCCCAGACACCTCTGTCAGCACCGGCATTAAAAGCGTCATACCGAAGGCCGACATTGACGATCATATCACTGAACTCCATCTGATCCTGAACATAAGCCATCATCTCCATTGGAGAAACGTCCTGAACGTTATTTAGCTGGAGACGAGGGTTTTCATCAGTATAGCCTACCGTTCGGCCAAACCAGACGTCATGTCCTAGTCTGTCAACCTTGAAGCTCCTATATTCGACCCCCCCCTTTATCAGATGACGGGCGTTAAGCTGGCTTGTTCCGTCCACTGAAAACGTGGTGGCATTTTCTTCATTTTTAAAGTAGTGACCATAGACATTCATCATTCCGAACCAAGCATTGTTTTGGGCCCGGTCTTCAAGTACTTTCGTATGGTTGGGGCCATCAGCGCCGTTGTAAGATGTTCCGCTGTATGTTACCGTCTTCACTTTATCAAAATCGATGAACTTCCCATCCTTTGTTTTTGCACCGTCCTCCTGAGTTGTGGAAAGGTTATCTACATGCAGCGTAATGTTGGTGTTGGCTGACAGAACGTAGTTGGCATTAAGTCCAAACTGTAATGTCTGTTTTTCAGTTCTAGGGTACTGCTCCATGGCATATTTCCAGTCAGTTACAAGAAGTTCACCAGCAGCTTCACCGACTCTCTGGCCATCGTATCGGGGATCATACATACCTTTTTCATCATGGAAGAGGAATTGAGCGCCCAGCTTAAGGTTTCCACCAACCTGATAGGTCATTTTCCCTTGATAGCTCCCATATTCTTTCGATATGCCCGGAAGGCGCCCAGGATCGTTGTAGGAACGCATGGATGCCACAAGGCCAAAGGCGCCCATCCCAACAGTAACATCTGCGTCCAGAATCGAGAAAGGATCACCGAAAGCGGCTTCTGAGTAGTCCGAGCCGGTGGAAGCATTCTTGTAATTCTCTCCATCAGAAATTTCCAATGATTCTCCATAAAATTCCTGATCTTTGAACGCACCGTCTTTGCCGCCTTCACTTTTCATATAGTCCTGATTTGCCGAAGTCCTGAAACTGACATTCGCATGGACACCATCGGGTGCCTCTTTAAGAATTGTATTAAATATTCCTGACATGGCCTGCCCGTATTCGGCATTAAATGCCCCTGTGATGACCTGAAGTTCCTCAATCATGGCGGGGTTTACAGGAACAGCATTCCCACCCATGACTGGATTCATCACAGAAGCACCATCAACCAGGTACATTTCCTCACCGGAGCGGCCGCCTCTGAGGTGAAGCTTGCCATCAAATGTCGTCACACCGGGGAGTGTTTTTACCAAATCCTCCATCGTGGCAACGGGAAGTTCCGTTGCAAGCGTGCCGGACACAATCTGTTTTGAAGAGGTTAAAGTGTTTTCGATTACAGGCCGCTCTGCTGTAACGGTAACTGACTCGCCTGCAACTGCTTCACTCTGTAGAGCCACGTCCAGCGGTGTCGTTACGTCTACATTAACACCGACTCCTGTCGCGGTATACTCCGCATAGCCGATCATTGAAAAAGTGACGTTGTAGACCCCCGGCGGCAGATTGATGACGAAGTATTCACCATTAACATCGGTAGCTGCACCGTAGGAAGTTCCTTCGATAATGACGTTTGTCCCCACAAGGGCGTCACCCGATGAGCCGTCTGTAACACGACCAGCAATCTTACCGGTCTCTCCGGCAAATACAAATGTGAAAATGCAAAGAACAGCAACGACAGATTTCAGGACTCTCATGCTATCCTCCTTACGTTTTTGTTTAGTTAGGATTATCCCCTTACTGCAGTGAGTTTCCGACAGATATTGCACTAAAGTCAAGAGAAAACTTATTAAATTAAGCTCTTTAGCATTCTAAGCACAGGTCTAAGATTACCGCATCAAATAAAGGCGAGCCCAACTGCCAGTAGAGGCGGAATGATGGATGTTCACTGAGGATCGGCCGCCGGCACGTTTAGATCGCGTTTGCTTCCACCCAGCTTGACAGCCGCTCGACCCCTTCAATCAGCTTCGGACAGTAAGTGCGGAGAAAGCTGTCTCCTACCGAGTCGCCAGCCGCTGTCAGCGCTTCAGCACCGTCAAATGTGACGTAGGCGAGTCGGGCGGTCAACTCCTCCTGCGGGCGGCTGAACGCTTCACCGGAGAGAAGCACCACACCAGTCTCTTCCAGCAGTTTTTCACAAAGCGAAGTGCTTGTTTCGATGCCCCGGGTTCTGATTGAAGAGGCGATAGATGAGAAATCGAGAAAAAGGTAAAAGGCCCCTTCAGGACGGCGGACTGCTAAACCGATTTCATTAAGCCGATCGGTAGCCCAGTTCCCTACCGCTTTGAGGATTCGGCGGGAAGTTGAAAGGTAAGACTCTATCGCCTCACCGCCCCTGTAGGCAGATATGGCAGCATACTGAATGGGAGCGCTCACGGTGGAATACGTTTCACTCGCGACGGAACAGATGGTTTCTCGCAACCATGACAGTTCTTTGGGAAAAATGAATGTGCCGAGCCGCCAACCTCCGGCACCACACCATTTGGAGAGGCCCGAGCTGATGATGGTTCCCTCCGGATAGTAGCGTGCCAGCGACTGATGGGCACCATCGTGGTGGAGCTCACCATAAATCTCATCGGACATGACAATTAAATTGTTTTCCCTCGCCACTTCAGCCAATGCCTTGAGATCTTTTTGAGAATATGTGGTCCCCTGGGGATTGCCGGGGTAGTTGATGATCAAAAGGCGAGGAGTTTCACCGCCCAGTTCGCTGGCCAACCGTTCACCTGAAAGGAGCCAGCTCTCCTCGAAAGTCGTGTTAATCAATCGAGTAGACCGACCAAGGATAACACCGTGAGGCACATAGGAAACCCAGCATGGCGTTGGGATCAGCACCTCTGTTTCGAGACACAGCTGAAGGAGAAACATCAGCTCCTTTGAGCCGGGACCGATCATCACCTGATCCCCGCTGATACTAAGTCCCTCTCTACTTCCGGTAAACCGGGCAACTTCTTCTCTCAGTTCCGGTAGGCCCTGAACAGGGAGGTACGATTTCTGATGGGCGTTCCTCCTCAGTGCCTTCTCCATCTCTTCGGGAACCGGGAAGGGGGATTCGCCAAAACCGAAACGGAAGATTTCCTTCCCCTCAGCCTCCATGGCAGCGCTCAACTCATTGGTGCGTAGGGTGGGCGACTTCCCTTTACCTGCCACGTTCGGATTAATATTCTGTTTCAAGGTCGGTCTCTTACTGTTCTCCCCGCCATTCAGGGTTAGGGGCTGTCATTCTTGCGTCTACTTCTTCGAGCCAAATTTCCAACTGAGTCTTCAAATTCCCAGCCAGTTCAGGGTATTGTTCGGCAAGATTTTTTTGTTCTCCCAAATCATTTTTCAGGTTATACAGTTCAATGGCATTATCCTCGAACCACCATATCAATTTATCATCTCCTTTGCGGATGGCCGCCCCGGGAATCGCTCCGGAACCGGAATAGTGAGGGAAATGCCAGAAAAGTGTCTCTCGATCAAGTGAAGTATAATCCCGGATCACTGGCCACAAAGATTGACCATCCACGTGCTGGTCCGGAAGGAGCCCGACGCCTGTCATGTCGAGAAGGGTCGGAAGCAGATCGGTTGAGATGCCGAGTTCTTTATCAACAACTCCAGTGGAGATCTTTCCGGGCCACCGAACAAAGAACGGAATTCTTATTCCCCCTTCGTAGAGCCACGCTTTCCCTGCCCGGAGGGACAGATTTGCTGTGGGCATCCATGTTCGTCCGCCGGCAAGGGTTGACAGCCCTCCATTATCTGACAGAAATACGACAATCGTGTTCTCAGTGAGGCCAAGCTCAGTGAGTGTTTCCACTACTCGTCCCACACTTTCGTCCATGGACTCAATCATGCCGGCGTAAGTGGCGTGGTCTTGCCGGAGTTTGTTCAATGTCCCATTCTTCTCTTCTTCATATTCGGGTTCTTTCGGACTAGAAAGGCCGTCGGCCTTCTCACTGTACTTCTCAATTTTCTCTTCTTTCGCCACGATTGGAGAATGAACCGTGTAGTAGCCCAGCATTAGGAGGAACGGTCCATCACGATGGGTATTCAAGAATTTGATGGCTTCGGTTGTGAGACGGTCGGTGAGGTATTCCCCTTCAGTCCCATCTTCGAGATCGGGAATGTTAAGTTCTGGCCGTCGGCTATTCTTGTAAGGATAGAAATAGGCGCCGGGAGTCCCACCTCGGTTTGTAGCAATATTGAACTGAAAACCGTGATGTTCAGGAAAAGATAGCGTATCTCCCAGATGCCATTTACCTATATAGCCCGTCATATAACCGGCATCAGAAAAGATTTCTCCGAGAGAATGTTCATCGGAAGGGAGTTGTTCGGTGTTGCGGGCCGGCAAGAGCCTCCCTTTCTGGACTCCGCCGATCCAGTTGGTGATGCCTAACCGAGCCGGAAAGGCACCAGTCATGATGCTGGCCCGGGTGGGGGAACAGTTGGTTCCGGCTGAATAGAACTGGGTGAATTTTACCCCTTCAGAAACAAGTCTGTCAACATTGGGCGTTTCGTAGAAGGTGCTTCCGTAACTGCCGAGGTCGGTCCAGCCGAGATCATCTACCAAGAGTATCACCACGTTGGGCCTGATGGGTGCCTCCCCACCGCAGGAAATTACGAGAGTGACGCAAAAGAGTAGTGATCCTCTTCTCACCTGTCTAAAGCTGAACATAGAGGGTGTCCCTTTCCGTTACGGAAACTGTTAACGCCAACAATCGGGCGTAAGGGAAATAGCGAAGAATTACCGGGAAATCCAGAGGCTATGCCTCCAGATAGGCCTCGACACGCTTCTGATCATCTGGCGCTGTAAGGAGGCTCACAACCACCAGAACCATGACATTCATTGTCAAGCCGTAAACACCCTCATGCATGCCGGGGATGGGCGACAGTTCAGGATAAAGGCGGAAAAGCGTATTCACCACAATACCAGTAGTCAGTCCCGACAGTGCGCCTGTTTTGGTCGCTCTGGGCCAGTAAAAAGCGGCGAAGACCAGTGGGAAAATCTGAACAATACCGCCATAGGCCATGAGCAAGAGGTCAACGAGCCCTTGTTCCATCACCAGAGCCAGGACAAAAGCGGCAATGCCGAGCCCCACCACGACGGCCCGAATCAGAAATCGCTGCCGTCCATCATCAATCCTCATTCCCAAGCCGCTGATGAGACCGTCCCTCACGGCGATAGAACTTGCGGAATGCAGAATGGCATCACCAGTAGACATGGACGCTGCCAATGTGCCGGCACAAACAAGTCCCACAAGAACAGGAGACAGCGACAGCTCTCTTAACAGGAACGGTACGATGGAGTCTGCGGGGGTGACGCCAGGATATTTAATGATACCGGAAAAACCGATCAGGAGAATGGGGATCAGGAAAATCTGGAATGTGGGATACATAACGATGGTTCGCCTCAGCGATTGATCGCTTTTTGCCGCAAAACTGCGCATAAAAAGGTGCGGCCACATCATAAACCCGAGACCGGATACTAGAATGGATGAGCTGAAAGCGGCCCAGGTCCACGGTTCGCCAGAGGCGTCCAGTCCCGGTGCCACCAACATCTGCCCCTTGTCACTCGCGGCAATCTGTTCAAACATGGGGCCAATACCACCGTAAAGTTTTGCCGGTAAGTATAGCCCCAGGAACCAGGCAATGATCATCATGAATATTCCCTGGAACATATTGGTCCACCCCACACCAATGACACCGCTGAAGACCACATAGACAACAACCACCAGATAAGAAAGTCCTGCACCGAGTGCGAAGGGGACGCGTCCATCGGTAATGGTTTCAAAAATGAACCCCGCTCCCTTCATCTGTATTACAATGTAGGGGAGGAAGGCCCCGGCGCTCAGTAATGCCAGGATTACGGAGAGCGCCCGGCTGTCGAAGCGGTACGCCAGCACTTCGGCTTGTGTGACAAATCCATATCTTTCACCAAGTCTTCTTACCCTCGGACCGAAAAAGTATAGGGGGACAACACCAACGATCCCGTAGGCAAGAATATAGAACGCAGCAACGCCACGGGAATAAGCCCACCCCGGTCCGCCGAGAAACGCAAAAGAAGAAAAAACAGATGCGCCCATAACAAAATATAGGACAACGGTATTCATGGCCCGATCTGCCGCCACAAAGCCGGTGACACTCTTGGAGACCCCGAAGCCTGAGATGACTCCCGTCACCAATGTAACGGCGAGATAAGCCAGACAAATGATTAGAGCCACAAGCCAGCCCTCCATCACTCTCCTTTCGGTTCAGATCGGAATAGAATCAATAGCCCGAGAAAGATGGTTACGATTGCCAAGACCATCCAAACCATGAAAAAAGGAATTCCAAGGATCATGGGATACATTTCCCACACCTTTGGCCAAGGGAAAAGAACGGCCGCAACCGCGGCGCCGTACACGACCAAAAAAATCCGTCGTGTCCGACGGTATTCCGGTGAATCTGACGGCGAGAACAGTCTAAGGCCCCGCTTGATCACTTGTCCTGTTTATGATACTTAAGATGATAAATTGTTCAGGCCGGGAACACCTGTATTATCGGTAGGACCTGTGCCATCACCACCTATGTTTACCTCTGTCTTGATTACAAACAGCATCAGCAGTCCGAGGATCATAATGACTCCCATCGTGAGAAGGGCTTTGGAAAAAGCGACGGAGTTGTCCTGAGCAATATTTTCTAGAAGGTGTTGTTTCACCCGAGCGATCTCAATAGCGAAATCTTCGAGATACTTGAGCACTTCCATACGGTAGAACTGGTTTGTCTCGAGGTCATACCGAACCACGTCTCCAACCAGCATTACTCTCCCTTCATGCTGGGACTGGTTATCCAGAACAGCGAAAAAAAGGTGGTCGGCACCTGACTTCCTGGCCATCCTTGCCAGAAGCTCTTTGTTGGAGGCCCCTATGGCGCTGTCCGCCACCGCCTTACCCACAACCTCCTTTACGGGATTGGGCCCCATATAAACTATTCCCATTTGCTCGGAGAAAAGCCTGTGAAACCGAAGGTTGATCCGATCATGATGAACTTCAGGGACATTGGTGAACTTTGTCCCGACAAAAGCAACCACCGGTTTCTTCGTCTTCTCAGCGCTGCTTACCGAGTGTGGAAGAATAGAAACGATTAGTAAAATCGCAATAACGTTTCGGCGCTTTCGGTTCATGCCGAAAAAGTTACTGCAAAAATGGTCTTGACTCATAAAAAAAACGCGGACTCAGAAGAGCCCGCGTTTTTCGGATTTATATTAACCTTTATCCCGGAAGCGGGACATTCGGGTTGGCCCTAATCTCCTTGATTGTAATCGGGAAAAGTGTCCCCGGGCTGGACAGTGCCTCAAACTGTGATTCCCACAGCGAGGATTTCACACCAAAACGGTACATGTCAAGAAGACGCTTGCCGCCGGCAAACAGGAGTGTTCTCCGCTCATGTTTGATAGCGTCGGCCACGGTGGCGTTGCTACCATCGTAGGCCGTCATGCCAGAACGATTCTTATTCAGATGTTCAAGAGCTGTGGCATCATCACCGCCTTTATGAGCAATCTCAGCAAGGATCAGATGCATCTCGGCCCCAGAAACAACCGTAATAGGCGCATAGTCTGTACCACCGCGATTCGAGAAGAAATCGTGGGCGATGGCCGCGAGACGTGCATCAGCCGGTCCCATGTTGTTGCCCTGGGGATCGACCACGTCCACACTCAGATCGGTGTCGATGAGGTCCTCGCTAAAAGAATCTCCCAGACCATCTGGGCGGAGGCCAAACTCTAGTTCGGACCTTCCATTGATCTGCCATGAATACTCGCTACTCACAGTAGAAGAAGAGAAACCTATCTGATATTGTGAGGTCTCGTCCCAGGTGGTGAGCGCTGCCTCGGCATAACTCTTAGCATTGGCATCTGAAACAAAACCGCCGGCATTGCCGATAACGGAATGGAGCTGCTTAGAGAAATACGTGCGGGCCAGCATGGCGTTGAAGCGGGCTTTCATGTCTGAGTCTGATGTGTTACTCATGCCAGCCTTAAAGGCTTCGATCGCCTGATCATATACTTGCATCATATTACCTTTACCGAACGGCTCGCCTGCTACCGTCTTATCAGAATAGACGAAATTCTCAAACCAATCGGCAATATAGACTCGAACAGCACCCTTGTAAAGATAGGCTCTCGCCAGAATCTCATCACTAGAAAGGGTTCCTTCACTCTTGAACACTTCAAGGGCGGAAACAGCTCTGTCAGCCATCCATCGGCCTTCACTAATCTGGTTCCACTGTCCATCAACAAATTCATTGTAGACGTCGGACATTTGACCTTTGTCAAGAGAGCCCCAAGCATCCCGGGATCCGATCCATGTAGCTTCGTCGCTCGCCACCGAGACAGGAGCCAACACGCAACTAATTCCGCTGCTGGTAGTATTCAAAGCTCCATTGGCCATTGCCGCCGCAACCGCGGGATCACCAAGATCGCTCTCAACCAGAGCATTGGGGTTTTCTGCCTCCAAATCGCATCCCACGGTCGCCAGGCTCAGCGCCAGGATACCAGGGAGGATGAACAGAGTCTGTAGCTTTTTCATATTGACTTTCATTTCATTTTCTCCTTTTCTCACTGACCTAATCCTAGAAACCGAAGTTCACCGACATGGTGAATGTCCTCGGGATAGGTACGCCAAATGCATCGATACTCTCTCTGAA
Organism: Fidelibacterota bacterium UBA6931; assembly: GCA_002448795.1. Lineage (GTDB taxonomy): Bacteria > Fidelibacterota > Marinisomatia > Marinisomatales > S15-B10 > S15-B10. Next base: position 6,610 of record DKAH01000006.1, on the reverse strand, counting down.
CATGTCCAGACCGCCGTCCTGTGCACTTGCGGCATTCAGCTCAGGATCAATCCCCGAGTAATTAGTCCATAGTGCGATGTTTCGACCTGCAAATGAAAGAGACATGTTAGAGAGACCAAATCGGGAAACCGTTTCACTTGGGAGCCGGTACGTGACACTCAGCTCTCTGAAACGGACAAAATCACCATCTTCAATCAGGTTAAGACCACTGTAAGGCGAGAGAGACTGCCAAGTTTCTACCCACTTTTTCGCAGCTTCTGCGCGGACATTCCCATCATACTGGGGGTTGAAGTTGGAATCTACACCACCGGTCATGAAGTCACGCTCGGTCGTGGAGGAGCCCATAATATTCCTCCCAATGTAGGGATTTGCCTTACGAAAAGCGTCTGTCAGGTTTGTGTAACCGAAGTTACCCCAACGAGCTTCGAACATGGCGTTGATGGAAATATTATTCATCAGCGTGATGTTGGCACCGAAAGAGCCCATGTAGTCAGGACGCGGCTTACCAAGATACCAAGCGAGTTTATCACCGGCAGTTTTCGCAAGCTTTGCATCAACATCAGCCTGTGTCGGAACAGCTAAGGCAGGCGTCCAACCGCTGAGAATACCCATGGTCTCGTCCTTTGAAAAAGCAGCAACAACAGTTGCTTTGTCATCGCACACGCCGTCGCCATTCACATCAATCGGATACTCACAATCCTGGAGCTGGGCGCCAAACATGGCAGCGATAGGGAATCCTTCCGTCAAAAAGTTTCGGTAACGGGGATAAGACCCGCCGACCTTCTGCTCAGGTGCACCACCAAGGCTCGTCAGTTCATCTTCCATGTAGGAAAGCGAACCGTAGACATCCACGGTGATCGTGCTTGAGCGCATAACGTTAGCATCTAAACCAAGCTCCCAGCCACTGGCTGTCCACTCGCCGATGTTGGTCAGCTGAGTGCTAGCAAAACCGCCGGAAGGCGGAAACGACTGAGCAACAAGCCCATCAGTAGTGGTTTTACTAAAGAAGACAAATTCACCGCCAATCTTGTCATTGAAAAGACCGAAGTCAAATCCACCTTCTAACTCAGTAGTAATCTCGGGCCCCAATTTGGGGTTACCAACATTCCCGGGCCTCAAGCCTGGACCTTCAAGCGAGGACCACGGCGAGTATGTGGTGTATTGATCGAAAGCACCGGGCTGGTTCCCTGATTGACCCCAAGAACCGCGAAGACGAAGCGTACTCAGCGGGCCAAGAGAACCCATCATTTCTGTGAGAAGGTAAGAGACACCTACACGTGGATATGTGACAGTGGAGAACTCTTCACCGAAGGTGCTGGTGGCATCCATTCTCATGCTAAGTGTAGCAAAGAGGTAGTCACCCACGCCGATCCTTTCCTGGAAGAGATATCCAGCTTCGATAACCTCAACAAAAGAGGACCCAGAACTAGGAGCATTCAGAGCGCCCAGTACCTGAAGTCCAGGACCGGGGAACTGGTTTCCCCACCCCTCGATAAACTTCCTGACCATTCTGTTAGCGTTAAACCCTGCAACCGTTTCAAATGAAAGGGAACCGACGGACATATTATGATTTGCACGGAGGTCCATGGTCAACTCTTTCTGCTGACGTCGACCAATGGCCAAATATCCATCCGCATAGTAACTGCTCTTATTGTCAGCCGCCCATTTGTAGGGCATGTAGCTCTCGCCACGACCGTTGGTCATATTCAAACCAAAGTTGGCCTTGAGTGACATATTGCTTCCCGGCGAATAGGTAACCGTCGAAGAAACGAGCGTATTGTCAATCTCCGAGTTCAATTGTCGAAAAGTCACCTCACGAGCCGTTGCCCATGCAAATGAACCTGTGTAATTGTCCACAGCATCGCCAAAACTTCTAGCGGTTGCAAACTCGGGCTTACCCATCTGGATAAGAGAGGTAATGCCGTAGATGTTGTTATTATTCTGGATTGTGCTCTGCCGACGGCCGGTATACATGGTATGAATCCGAACCCTCAGTTTATCCGTAGGAATAATATTCAAAGTAGCACTGGACATGAATTTGTTGTCGGCATCATTACCATCGCCAACGGGCAATCCACCCAGTGTCGCATTGTTGTCAAACGGCCCATCAAATGTTTCATAACGAACGTTGGCAAAGTACGTGGCGCCCGGAAGGCCTCCTTCAACACTCGCTGACATTGTATTACCGCTTGCTTGATCATACAGCATCCCTGCAAAGGGGATGGAGAGAATTTCCCAAGGCTTACCAGAATAAGTTCCGCCTTCTGTCTTACTGCTCGCTTCAGCTGCGAACATATGCTTCATCCTATCAGCGCTTCCCTGATCGCGGGCAAAACCAGTATTCTCCTTGTAACGGGACTCATCATAACTACCGGTAGTCTGCGCCATTTTGAATGAAAACTTCGGTTTGCCGATGGCGCCCTGCTTGGTGATGATATTAATAATCCCATTTGATGCTTTCGATCCATAGAGGGCGGATGCTGTGGCGCCTTTGAGAATCTCGATACGCTCGATAGCGTCTGGGTTGATCTCACTGATACGGCTGGGAGTTCCGCCGTTGAAACCGTAACCACCGGCGTTGGTAGAGTTATCCATTCGAACACCATCCACATAAATGGTCGGTTGATTGGACTGCGTGAGACTGGAAGTTCCTCTAATCCGAATCTCTGCCCCTTCACCGGCCAGTCCGCCATTCAGATTCACCATGACGCCGGGCTCCCGGCCGGTGAGAATCTGATCAACGGAGTTGACAGGTGCGTTAGCAATATTGTCCATGTTGATCGTACCCACTGTGTTACCGACCTTAGACTTTTCAACCGCTACACCGGTTCCTGTTACCACCACCTCATTCAGGTCAATGGCTGAAGGCCGGAGGGAAAAATTGAGTTCTGTAACGCTGCCTGCAAGAACACTGACGTTCTGTGACTCAGTTGCGTAACCTATATAGGTGGCGCTCACCTTATAGTCACCGGCCGGCACACTGCTCATACTATATTCGCCATCCACTCCGGTAGCCGCACCAAGGTTAGTACCCATAACCAGAACGTTAGCACCAGCAAGCGCATTGCCATCCTGATCTGTTACACTACCCGCAACTGTACCGGACTGAGCAAAAAGAGCAAAAGGGATTGCTGCGACTAGCAGGGTTGCAAAACAACGAAGAATACCTCTGTTATTCATGTTGATCTCCTTGATAATTTTTCTTTAACCTTATTAAAGAAAGGGGGTATACGTTAATCCCAAATAATTGGAGACGCATCCCTTCGTCTCTCATTTAAAATAATATAAGTTGTTTTTCTAATAAGTCAAGAGTTTTTTTTCCGCTCACTTTCTCCTCGAAAACCCAAAAAAATAGCCTTATCAAATGGTTACAACTGAAACGAAACTTCAATCCCAAGCGTCATTCAACCTGCAGGCTTACTCTATTATGAGGAAAAGAGTTGTGATAAAGACCTAACGGAAAGACCTGTTTTTTCAATTTGCACTATCATGGAATTGAATCAGCTCTTTCGGAACAAAATTCATGTTCTCCCAGGCAAAAGCGAACCTGTCGGCTGTGACCTCAAGCCGCTGTTCCGTCGAAACACTTCCGTGTCCCGCCCGGGTCTGTACGCGAATAAGGGTCGGATTGTCTCCGACATTGGCTTCCTGAAGTCGGGCTGCGAATTTGAACGAATGAGCGGGCACTACTCTGTCATCATGATCGGCTGTTGTCACTAGGGTTGCGGGATACTTCGTGCCGTCACGCAGAGCGTGAAGGGGTGAATATTTCCGAAGATATTCAAACATCTCAGGAGAATCATCTGCCGTCCCGTAGTCCTCTGCCCACCCGGCTCCAGCGGTGAACTGGTGATACCTCAACATATCCAGAACACCCACAGCCGGCAGGGCGACTTTCATCAGATCCGGCCTCTGGGTCATGGTGGCGCCGACAAGAAGCCCGCCGTTTGATCCGCCGGAAATGGCGAGATAGTCGCTGGAAGTGTAGTTGTTGTCAATGAGATGTTCGGCGGCAGCAATAAAATCATCAAAAACATTCTGTTTGTTCATCTTTGTCCCCGCTTTGTGCCACGCCTTTCCATATTCTCCGCCCCCTCTCAAATTGGGCTGGGCGTAGATACCACCGTTCTCCAACCATACTTGATTCAAAACATTGAAGCGGGGTGTCAGGCTGATATTAAATCCACCATAGGCATAGAGCATGGTGGGATTCTTGCCATCCAGTACCAGCTCCTTTTTGTGCACGATGAACATGGGAATTTCCGTACCGTCTTTACTGGGGAAAAAGACCTGCCGGGAAACGTATCGTGACGGATCAAAATCGATGTCAGGCTTTCTGTAAACTTCAGTTTCACCGGAAGAGACCGTATACTTGAAGATCGTCGAAGGATAGATGAAGGAGGTGAAGGAAAAGTAGAGCTCCTCTTCTTCTCTTTTACCTCCAAAACCGAAGGCGCTTCCGATCCCGGGCAGTTCTATCTCCCGCTCAAGCGTTCCATCATAGCCATATTGATAAACCTTTGTATTGGCGTTGATGAGGTAGTTTGCGAAAAATTTCCCCCCGCCAGAGCTTACTCTAAGCACATTTTCATTCTCAGGGATTACATCTTTCCAGGCACCCTTTTGAGGATCACCGAGCCTAACAGAGACAAGGCGGGATTTCGGTGCCCCGATGTTGGTGTAGAGGTAAAACGTTGTGCCTTCGCTGTGGATGACACTGCATCTTGCGAAATAGTCATCCTGAAGCTGGATCAAGGGTGCTTCTCTATTCTCCAGTGATTTGACATAAATCTGATTGCCCGATGTATTCTGTGCCGCTGAAATCACAAGATATTGCTGGTCCTCCGTAACATAGCCCCCCACATACCTGTTGGGGTTTTCCATACCGCCGAAGATCTGAACGTCCTCGCTCTGAGGCGTTCCAAGCTTGTGGTAGAAAAGGGTGTGATATTCTGTTTTGCCGGACAGAAGAGTGCCACTTTCGGGGTGGACATAACTGCTGTAGAAAAAGCCTTCATTCCCTTCCCAGGAGAGGCCGCTAAACTTTACGTCCACAAGGGTGTCACCGACGATCTCTTTTGTCTCCGTATCGATGACGATAATTTTCCTCCAGTCCGCACCCCCTTCTGAAATCAGATACCCAGCAAGAGAGCCGTCCTTTGTGAACGAGACCCCTCTCAGTGCCACAGTGCCGTCCTCCGAGAAAGTGTTTGGATCGAGAAACACTTTCGGGGTCTCGTCAGACCCAATCGTTGAACGATAAAGAACAGAGTGGTTCTGAAGGCCGGTGTTCTTGTAGAAGTATTCATAGTTTCCTTCTTTAAACGGCGCGGAAACACGCTCATAGTTATAAAGAACTTCCAACCGCTCCTTTATCTTATTTCTGAAGGGGATCTCATCTAGGTAGTCCCGAGTCACCCTATTCTGCGCGGCTACCCAATCGCCCGTCTCCGCCGAGTTGTCATTTTCAAGCCATCGATAGGGATCTTTCATTTCCTGACCGTGATATACATCAATATGATCGCTTTTCCTAGTTTCAGGATACGTGTTTTGTTTCTCAATTGACCCGCCGCCGCAAGCGACTAGAAACAGGGCAAATAACGGCGCTATTGCCCAAGAATAAACCTGTCTTAAATACATCATATTCTCCTCATTGAAATCATTATTCCCAACCAAAACGATCGTGCGCTTTCTCCACAAGACGCCGTAACTCTTTTATTGGCTCAGTATGATCATCTACCTGAAGACGGAGCACAACATCATTGTTGAGCCAGATGCCACCATTTTTCTTGACGATTAATACAGCAGCAGACTGCATTCCCCGAGTATCACCCCCAGCAGCCTGACCAGCTTCGAGAGCTCTCAACAACTTCATTGAGAGATGTCCCTCAGTCTGTTCGAACGCCTTTACCATATTATTTACCACATCCTCTCCCGCTAGAATATTCCCCTGAGCACTGCAATATTGACCGTATTTGTGACCGGCCCAGAAAGAAGCTTTTTCTCCCGTGTGTGTGGCAACATTTCCCTTCCAATCCATCACCGAAAACTGGCGGGCTAACTTTGGCCATTTCTCGGGATGCGGATCGGGATCATTTTTTAACAAGGTTTTCACTACTTCAGCCGGTGATAATCCATCCTTCAACAGTTTAAGCCCCTTTGGGCCATAACTCACATCCACATACGCCTGTGTAGCAACCATTCCCACATCTGCTTTCCCCCAAAGAACTCCGTTTCCGACTGAAAACACTCTTGATTGAACAGCGCCCCCCACCATTCCGGTTTCTGGGTCATAGCCAAGAATGGAGAATGTTCCAACCTGCTTACCGTAAACTGATGCTTTGTTCCCGCACAAAACAGGTTGGGTAAAAACTACTATCACAAAAAGTCCACATCGAATACCAAGCCTAAAAATCGTTTTCATGCTATCTCCTTAACTCCTCAGCAAGTTTCTTTTGCATTCACTTTGTCTATCGTTAGAAGGTAGAGGTAAGCTACCGGGATTTTTCAGGAATAAGATCAGTTATGGTTCCATTAGGCTGATAGATTTCAACCGTTTCCGCACCTTTTCGTGATCCGATGATTTTTGTTCCATTCTGGCTCCAGTAAC
>DKAH01000002.1:167570-171422 GCA_002448795.1 Fidelibacterota bacterium UBA6931 | reverse complement strand
TGTTTCAATAGAATCACTGTTGTTAAAAACCGCATAGCCGCCCCAGGGACGAATCTCGGTTTCATCAGACCAGCCTTCCAGACTCCAACCATAAGTCGTTGGTCCTGAAAAAAGGGTATCATTTAACTCAAGAGTGGTCGTAAAGGGGTAGGGGTTACCAATCATGTTCCAGCCGGGATCAAATTCATATTTGAAGCCGGACTGATCAGGTGAAGTGCCAGCACCAAGTTTAAATGACGTGGGTGCATTTACATCGTGAATGAACCAGTAACCCATTCCTTCCACAAAACTCTCAGGTTCAGAAAATAGCGAACCATCCCAACGTTTTATAACCCAGGTATCAGTCTTTTTTTCTCCTAGAACTGCCTCAAGGACATTTTCCACATTCCCGTCATCAAGATCTGCGGGTATTGATATCATTCTCCATTTGTTTCTCGGCAAGCTGTCCTCAAGAACGCTACCTTCAATATCCGAAGAAAGGTCTCCCTCAGAAAATTTTACATTTACTGAGAAAATATCAGATTTTGATTCGTTTCCTAAAGTGTCGCTAGCCAGCACATAATAACTGATTCCCCTGTAGGTTATAGCTATAGATGGAATTGTAACTTGGTATTCTTCATCTTCGAATTGGGCCATAATGAGCTCATCAAATTTTGTATTTCCTCCTAATGCAAAGTACGCGAGAGCTTTTTCAACAGCATTATTATCTGTGATAGAGAATTGTACAGTGAAAGGATTGCCTGCAACGATTAATTCAGGAGAGGAGAAAAGCTCAACTGTTGGACCATAAACATCTCTTGCCATATTTGTAGCGGTTAAATCAGGAACATCAAGCCGGTTGTAGTTGGGATCGGAAGAAACAGTTGAATCCAGGATAATGGAATAAGAAATATTGGGATCATTAATGGAGTCCTCAATGCCTGTAACTGTAATAATTTGGGGTGTTGACCACAATTCGGGAGGGAAAACAACTGAATCAAGAGACAGGAACGCTTCGGTGGAATCTGAAGAGGATACATTTACAGATACAGTATCAAAAGGAGGGGACTGGAGCACCACCGTGAATGTGTCTGACTCGCCGTACTCTGATGTTAAAAGTCCACCTTCTTTATCAATTAAAACGCCTTCTTCTATATCGGACAATTGAATAAACATTTTTTGAATGGGAGAAATATCAATATTATCTGATACAGTTACGGAAATGGTATAAACGGGTGTGTCTTCGAAGTTCAATATTGCATTGGTGGAAAGTATACCGGTGGAATCATTGAGAGTAAAGTGAGCAATACTGTCATCATCAATGATGGTCCAGTCTCTCAGGAGACTTTTGTCAGTGTCAATATCAGACGCTGATAAAGTATCCAGTTGGGTTCCAACAGGAATGTTTTCAGCAATATTAAATGATAGAGAATCAACTACTGGGGGATCATTGACTGACAGCACGTCAATGATAACAGTAGCTTCCTCACTAGAAGATTCTCCGGCAGAAGCTCGAAATTTAAAGTTGCCGTATCCATCTCCATTGCCATTCAAATCGGATAAATAAATAACCTTCCCACTGTCATTTGTAACAGTTGTTGGAACAACTATTGTGTCTCCTACTGCGGAAGTATCTGATGTCTGAAAAAGCCAGCCATTTATTGGGAGCGACGAAATAGAATACGTTAGAGTCCTTTCTTGAGCATCCGTAGCGAAAAGGGTTACGGGAAAGTAATTATCCTCACTGGCAGTTAATGTCTGAGAGGTCACGGTGATATTGTCATCCACTTCAACAATATTAACCGTTACCGTTGCTTCTGCTGACTCCAATGTCCCGTCAGATGCTATATAGCCGAAATTTCCGTGACCTTCTCCACCTTCATTTTCAGCTGAGATATAAAGGACCCGTCCCATAGCATCTGTGACGTTAGGTTCTTCTGTTGTGATAGCATTTCCCCGGCTTGAATCTGAAGTAGTCTGGAAAAGGGAGCCGTTTGCTGGTAGGGTGGTAATTACGAAAGAAATGTCGTCTCCATCAACATCTGAGCCGCTAAGGGTGATTATTTCTTCTACGTCTTCGTCACCACTAATGGTTAGATTTTGAGCTTTGGGCCGATCGTTGACCGTTTCAACATTTAATGTGATTATGGCCTCTTCGCTTTCAGCGCTACCATCATTTATTTTAAATCCAAAGTTGCCATAACCATTGCCGTTACCGTCTTTTTCTGAGATGTAAATCACCCTGTGGTTTATGTCGGTTATATTGGTTGGGGCAGTTAGTATACTGTCTCCCGTCGACTGGCCATCTGATGTCTGAAATAGTGTCCCATTAGCAGGGAGGGTAGAGATAATAAAGGTCAGTGAATCCTGTTCCACATCACTGCCAAAAAGAATAATTAACTCATACTCATCCTCAACGGCACTTTCAACCTGTGCCTTGGCTATGGGCACATCATTAACTGCCGCCACATTAACTGTAACCGTGACCTCAGAGCTGACGGCACTACCGGAAAAAGATCTGAACCCGAAATTGCCGTAGTTATCCCCGTATGCGTTAAGGGCTGAAGAAAAAATTACCTGGGCGCTGTCACTAGTTAAGTTTGTTGGAACGGTTAGAATGGAATCACCCCGAGTTTTACCGTCAGCGGTCTGGAATAGATTCCCATTTAAGGGAAGCGTTGAGATTTTATAAGAAAGGGCTCTTCCTTCAACATCTGAGGCTGTCAGTGTTATGGTTTTATCAATATCTTCGGCGGCACTTATAGTCTGGGCTATAGAAGATATATCGTCACTTACAGAGACAACATTGACCACAACAATTGCTTCCTCGGAATCAGACTCACCGTCATTGGCCTTAAAGCCGAAGTTGCCATGACCTTCACCATTACCATCAACGGCTGACCTGTAAATAACCCGGTTTTTTGAATCAGTAACGGTGGTTGGAACAGATGTGATACCACCTGTCCTTAAGGTTCCATCTGAGGTCTGGTACAAAGTCCCATTGGCTGGTAGGGTGGAAATAATATATGCGAGTGTATCTGTTTCAAGATCAGAACCGGCTAGAGTGACAGTCTCATCAATATCTTCATCAGCACTCACTGTCTGGGCTGTCGCTGTTGGGACATCATTTACAGCCACAACTTTGATTGTCATTGTTCCCGTAACACCGGAATAACCATTTCCGTCATTGACTTTGTATGTAAATGTAGAGTAGGCATCGCCACTTGCATTGGCAATGGGAGCAAAGCGTAGGTGACCGCTTGTAATATTGGAAGCGGTGATCTGTTGATCTGAAATCACATCTTCACCTGAATCGTAAGTGTCGTCATCATCGGCATCCAGGTACATTGTTCCAACCGTTTCAGTGGAAATGAGCTTAATGTGGTCAAGGTTGTCGTTGTCAGGATCAGAATAGTTGAAATCAGAAACGGAAAATACGTGCTCTGTATCTTCATTGGTGGTAACAGTGGGTGATGAGGAGATGGATGGGGACATGTTGCCGCTGGCGATATTGAATGATTTGATGTATGATGAACCAGTACCCATATAGGCCAGCAAGTAGGTATCATCATTCACCTTTACCATTGAATTAAATGTGCCATTACTTGCATCATGCTCATCATTCCACACTTTTTTGATGGAGGATCCATCGCTGTTTATTGTAAAAGTGCTGAGATAACCATCAGCTCCCGTACCCGCATAAGCCAGGGCATAGTTGTCATCATTCATCTGTACAAAAGAACTATGATCAGCCAAGCCCGTATCATGAACGAGGCTTGAAACTTTCGTGATATTCGATCCGTCAGCCGAAATGGAAAAAGTGGCGACAACACCGTCTCCATTATCATAAGCCAGGGCATAGGTATCATCATC
>DKAH01000002.1:163423-167253 GCA_002448795.1 Fidelibacterota bacterium UBA6931 | reverse complement strand
ACTTTCACCAGGGAATTATATTCGGCCCTATCCGAATCATACTCCAGTGAGTCTACCTGTGTTATTGTTAAGCCATCAGAAGAGATGGTAAAGGTTTTCAATTTACCAGGACCGGTAGTAATACCCCATGCACCCGGTACTATTGAGTAATAAGCCAGCAAGAAGGTGTTATCATTCATTTTTATTAGGGAATTATAATATGCTTGCTTTGCGGCATTTGCTGAAAGATCACCTTCATGTTTCAGTAAGGCCACTTCAGTGATGGAGGACCCGTCAGCGGAAATATTAAAGGTTTTAAGATAGGGGTCGCCTATAGAGCTGCCATTTTTCCCACCATTGTAAGCCAGTGCATAGGTATCATCGTCAACTTTTACGAAGGAATGGTAGGTTCCATAAACATCATGCTTCAGGGAGTCCACTTTGGTGATGGCTGACCCATCAGCTGGGATGGTAAAAGTTTTGATGTATGCGATCTCCCTTGGATAGGATTGTCCGTCATATCCTTGATAAGCTAAAGCGTAGGTGTCGTCATCTATTTTCACCAGGGAATTATGAAAACCCCGGTTATTATCATGCTCAATGGTGGCTTCATTAGTGATAGAGGATCCATCAGCCGATGTGGCAAAGGTCTTGATGTGGCCGTGACCTTGAGCCCCGCTATAGGCCACTACATAGTTGAGGACATTCATCTGGACAAGGGAATGATAATAAGTATAATTCGCTTCAATCAGAACGGCGGAGGAAGTTCCAACTTTATCAGCCTTTAAGTTGGCCGTATTATTAGTTTGAGTAGTGGACGCGGCGTTTCCTCCGCGGTCAAAAATGGCATTTTCAGTGGGATTGACAGTGAGGACCTCATATCCGTCAGCGACGCCGGATATGTCAGTACCAAGGGTCCATGTTTTGCCTGAACCTGAAATGCTGGTGGGTGTTGTTGAATTAAGGGAAGCTGTACCTCCGGAGATGGAAAAGACAAAGTCAGTTTCCTCAAGAACGCCGAACTCAAGCGTGGTGTCGTACACTTTATCAGAGAATGTAACGTCAACGGTTTTATTGCCGTCGTTTCTTATGGTTACGTCTGTAATGGTGGGGGGCGCATTATCAGTCAAATAGCCGTCTGTAGAGCTGGATGCTGCGTTACCAGCTTCGTCATAAATGGAACTGGAAGCGGGGGTTACAGTGAGGACCTCTTCTCCGTTTGCCGTGCCCCCGCCGGAAATATTAATCCCCAAACGCCATGTAACTGCGTCTATCTTGCTAATGCTTGTAGGGGTGCCGCTAGTTAAAGAGGCGATACCGCCGGAGATGGAGAATGAAAAATCGCTTGCTTCAAGATCACCGCTTGCTCCATTAGTGTTAAAAACTTCCTCAGAAAACCGAATATCTACACTGCTGTTGTCACTGCTTGACCCTACAACAGACATGGTGGGTGCTCGGTCATCGGTGAAATTCGCGGTGAATGTTTTAATCCGGTTTGATCTGTCGGCGGCAAGTGCAAAGGTATTTGCATCGACCTTTACCATGGAATTGTAAGCCGTAGCAGAATTAGAGGTGTTGTCTGCGTAATTGGCGTGTTCTAAGAATCCTATATTGGTGATGGTTTGACCATCGGCGGAAATTTCAATGAGATAAAGATGGTCGTTAATTCTGCTACTATTAGAGTCATACCTATCCTCTATGGCAACTACATAGATGTTCGAATTAAGTTTCAGGAAGACGGGATAATTATGATAATTATTATACGCAAAAGAATTCGCGTTATCTGAGGATAACATATAATCATAAGAACTCACGTTAGTTCTAGCTGATCCATCAGCGGGAATTGAATAGGTGTTTATTTTTTCTTTTGCCACCATGGCGTATATGTCACCTTCAATATGAAGCGCTCTGCTTAAAGTCCTACTACCAACAACTGAAGAAGAACCATATGATTTCTCAATCGAACCGTCAGAGCTAATGGAGTAGTGACGATAAAAATCGCTAAGGGTATTGTTATCAATCTTGAAAAGATTCGTTGGTCGAACAGTACCACCTTGTGGACCCGTCTCTATTGAGTCCACTTCAGTGATGGAAGACCCGTCCGAGGGAATAGTAAAAGTTTTGAGGGACCCGGTATTAGACGAGCTGGAATAAGTAAGGGCGTAGGTATCATCATCCATTTTCAAAAGAATGTTGTAATTAGCATATGTAGCATGCTCCAGAGATTTTACTTCAGTAATGGAGGAGCCATCGTCTGGGATGTTAAAAGTTTTTATATAGCCGTCATAACCCGACTGCTCACTACACGCCACAACATAAATGTTGCCGCTAGCCTTTACGATTGATGGAAACCGGTTACAACCCGATAGGCTTTCATCATCCACAGGATTAATGGAGGACCCATCAGCGGAGATGGTATAGGTAATTAATTGACCATTGCTTGCCAGGGCATAGGTATCATCATCTACTTTCACCAGGGAATTATAAGCTTGTCCAGCATTCTCTGAGGAAGCCACTTGGACAAGTGTTTTTTGGTTGAGATTTACACTGTTTAAAACCTGGTTAGTCCAAACGGGATTGCCGGCAGCATTGTAAATGGCGTTTTCAGCAGGTGTCACGGTTAACACCTCGTTGCTGTTTGCAAATCCGGAAAGTCCTATCCCCAGCGTATAGACATTGCCCGATGCGGAAATGCTGGTGGGAGTGGCGCTTGTTAGGGTTGCCCAACCGTCTGCGCCTGAGATTGAAAGAACGAAGTCACTTGCATCAAGGTTACCACTGCCGCTGCTGGTGCTGTAAACGGCCTCAGAAAGGGTGACGGCTATTGTACTGTTATCAGCGGCCAAAGCCACAGATTGAAAGGTTGGTGACTTTAATGAATAAATATATGCCGAGCCGGAATTACTGCCTCCGTCATCATCCGCATACGCCCCCACGATGGCATAATCACCGTCAATGGAAACGGACCTGCCAAAATTATCACTAGTGGCGGCATCGGATGCTATTATCTTAGTACTCTGGCTCCAATCAGTGCCGCTTTTTTTAAAGATATATGTCGCCCCACGTCCTAGCATACTCTCTTCCGACCCCTCATAATATGCCCCCACGATGGCATAATCACCGTCAATGGCAACAGAGAAGCCGAAATAATCATTAGCGGCGGCATCAGAGGCGACGATTTTGTCTTCCTGGCTCCAATCAGTACCGCTGCGTTTAAAGATATATGCCGAGCCGGAATTAGAATTATAGCCTGCGTCATCATCATTCGGCGCTCCCACGATGGCGTAATCGCCGTCAATGTCAACGTAGTGGCCAAATTTATCAGATTGAGCGTCATCAGAGGCGACGATTTTGTCTTCCTGGCTCCAATCAGTACCGCTGCGCTTAAAGATATATGCCGAGCCGGAACCACTGCCTCCGTCATCATCATAAGACGCTCCCACGATGGCATAATCACCGTCAATGGAAATGGACAAGCCGAATTGATCATTAGCGGTGGCATCGGATGCGACGATTTTGTCTTCCTGGCTCCATTCAGTGCCGTTACGTTTAAAGATATATGCCGAGCCGGTATTCATGTTGCCTCCGAGATCATCCCCATTTGCTCCCACGATGGCATAATCACCGTCAATGGCAACGGACCTGCCAAAATTATCAGATTGAGCGGCATCAGAGGCGACGATTTTGTCTTCCTGGCTCCATTCAGTGCCGTTACGTTTAAAGATATATGCCGAGCCGGAATTACTGCCTCCGTCATCATCAAGATACGCTCCCACGATGGCGTAATCGCCTGAGATGGCAACGGAGAAGCCTAAATAATCTTGATTGGCGGCATCAGAGGCGACGATTTT
>DKAH01000002.1:141175-163106 GCA_002448795.1 Fidelibacterota bacterium UBA6931 | reverse complement strand
TTAAAGATATATGCCGAGCCGGAAAGATAGCCTCCGTCATCATCCCCATTTGCTCCCACGATGGCATAATCACCATCAATGGCAACGGACCTGCCGAATTGATCATTAGCGGTGGCATCAGAGGCGACGATCTTGCTTTCAGGAAGCTGGGCCAGGGCAATGCCGTTGAAGGCGGCAAGGAAAATAGGAATGAGCGACTTTTTCAATGTTTTCATTGAGCCTGGCAAATCATCTTCCAGGGAAAGGCGGAGGATCACCAAAATCAGTAGGGTCAGGATCAGGATCAGTTATTATGGCAGCAGTTGCAGAACCTGCGGCAAAACCGCTCCCCACAAGTATCAGTCCGCCTGCCCCTAACGCAAGAGGAACAACGTTTGCGGTCGCAAATGTCAGGGCCTTACCGACAAAATCTCCCTGAGCAAGGGAAAGGATGTTTTCTGAGAAATGGCCTTCAGGAGGTGCTGTCTCTAGAAGTTCCCAGGTCATAACCTTAATTATTCCTGGTACATCTTCAGCTGATCCCTTGAACCATCGGTTTACCCGGTTGTCGGCTGGGCGGGGTTCTCCTGTCAATACCTGGCGGGTCCTGTCATATACTGTGGATACCCACTTCTTTTCTTGGACGTTATTCACCTCATCCTCAGGACTTAATAAATAAAGGAGCATGTTTCCAGAGATTGTGATGGCACCTGTGGAGTCTGTGCCCGTTTTTTTGATGCGGGTCAGATCAAGAGCAATAACCTGGTCCACGCCGGCCCTGTCAGCTACATCAAAGCCGCAATCGATTTCATCACAAGCCCAAGTGTCATCAATTATGGTACCGAGAATTACATCGGCAATTAATGTGTTGCCTTCACTGAAGTTTCCTGTTGCCTCTGCTTCACGTCTGATATAATCGGAAATAGTAAAAAGCTCTAAACGGTTGAATTCAGGTGCATCAAGAGGAACGACACCAAAAGTCTTATCCTGAGCAAAAATAAAGCTCGAGAAAACAGATAGTATTATGGTAAAAAAGACTCGCAAAGTTTGGGTTTTGAGTTTGAAGGTTTCTTACGAGCTAGTTATTCCAGCTTCTATTTTTTCTCTATTAATAATCCCATTAACTTGTTGTTGAAGTTCTATGAATCTGGAGTCTTTGCTAAGCGAGGAAAATACGGGGTTAACTTTCCAGGAAAGGAAATTGATATCATCAGCAAAACCACGAAAACCTCTGTTTATTGCTTTTTGAAGCATATCGATGCTCGATTGTTTTTCATCTCTTATTGCATGTATTTGAGCAACAACATAGTAGGGCCTATATATATCAGACCCAGCGTTGATCCGTTTTTGTACCCTTGATTCTATTTCAGAAAGAATTTTCTCTGACTGGTCCTTTCTACCCGTCTTGGCAAGCATGTCTGCATGGTATAACTTGCTGTAGTCTGTTGGGAGTGGGGTCTTGTCCGCGTATTCAAGTCCCTTCTGGAAATTGCCCTCTATGTAATGGTAAAGACTCCAAAGGTCATTAATGGCTTCATCATTTTTTCTGACTTCCAATAGATCAGCGATTGCTTTTTGAGCTTGCTGAAAATCTCTGGAATTCATGTAGTGCTGGGCCAACATACTTCGGCATCGAAAGCCTTGATTGAACTTCTGAATACCAATTCTGATATACTCCATCCCTTTTTCATTGTCACCCATTATAAAATGTACCTGGGCGCCGTGCCAATCAGCCTGAAGACTGTAAGGATTCAGAGGATAACTTCTTTCTTGCCATCGCAAGGCCTCGCTTAAATCTCCCAGTTCAATATAGGTGTTCCCAACATTGGCAATTGCGTCATAATAGCCGGGCTTTAGTTCAGTGGCCCGAATGTTGTTTTTTATTGATTCATTTCCATTACTTTGTGCGTAATCCAGAAGAGCTCTTGCCTTATATGCTTCAGCAAGATCCTTATTTATTGAGAGAGCTTTTTCGATGGAAGAAATGCCTTTTTCCAGGTCTTGCGCATCTTGAGTTATAATGAAGATTTGGCCGTAAGCATTACCGAGTTCAGCATAAACCAAGGCGTAATCAGGGTCTATCTCTATGGCCTTGTTGTATTGTTCTACGGCTGAGGCATATCCATCAAAGGAGTAGCTGTAGTAATTGTTAAGTCCTTCGCGATAGTACTGGTACGCCTCTGTGTTAACAGTGGGATTATCCACAATAGCGCTCATCTCATTGTCGGTTAATTCAGATTTAAGGGCTGACGCTATATTCTGTGCAATATCACTCTGGACTGCAAAAATATCATTGAGTTCTTTATCGTATGTATCGGTCCAGAGATGATCATCAGTCTGAACATCAATTAGCTGCACCACTACTCTTACTCGATTCTCTTCTCGTCTAATGGAACCTTCGAGAATTGTGTTGACGTCCAATTCCTCAGCAATGTCAAGAACGGACTTGGTTGTTTCATTGTACTGTAAGATTGAAGTTCTGGCAATTACCCTCAGATCCTTAATCTCTGAAAGTTTACTGATTATGTCTTCAGTTATGCCTTGAGCAAAATGATCATTTCCCGTTGCATCAGTAATTGTGTCGAAAGGGAGGACCGCGATAGAGCGTGCTTTGGTTGAACCTGCAGATTTATTGTTTATTGTTGAAAAAATAAATCCAATAAGGCCGATGGCAATTATAAAAAGTGATATAAATGTATAGGATTTCCACTTTTTAGTACCAGTTGGAATTTCATGTTTTGGTTTCTCTGGAGAACTTACATCTTTACCTCTTCTATCTTTATGTGCGGGGAAGGCGGGATCAGATTCCTGGCGTCTATCTTGCCAGGGTAAAATGACCTTATAGACTTCGGGTACATAGGTGATATTCTTTAGTTCTTTCTTGCCAATGGATCGAAAACTCATATCACTCTTATTCATTACCTGGCGGTAAACGTCTTCTGTAATGCAGATGCCGCCGGCATCAGCAAAAGGCTCAATGCGCGAGGCGATATTTACCCCATCTCCATATGCGTCGTCGTGCATTATCTCGACATCGCCCAGATGGATTCCGATCCGCAAATGAATTCTCTGGTTAACGTGCCTTGTGGAGTTGAGTTTTGCCAGGGTTTTCTGGATTTTCACGCCACAGTCAAGTGCAAGAAGTACACTGTTAAACTGTGAGAAGAAAGCATCGCCTATTGTCTTGATCTGGCGGCCGTTAAATTCCTGGAGTATCCCGTTTACAATCTCCTGCTGTTCTTCAAGAAGTTTGAGCGTACCCAACTCATCTTTCTGCATTAGCTCAGAATAGTTCACCATATCGGTGAACATAATGGCGGCTAAACGCCTGTCTCTATTTACCTCTGAATTAGACATAACTATCCAATCTGAAAATTTAATGTTCTATTTCACTTTTCTCGATATAAAAGTTGTGAATGGCATATTGATAAGGAATTGAGCATTTATTAAATGCTGACTTAGTTATGAGTACGTCAATAATGCTAGTAAATTCCATGTAATGTTCGTCGACTATGCAAAAATCAAAGTCTCAGCGGGTAATGGCGGAAACGGTTGTGTAAGCTTTCGACGGGAAAAATTTGTCCCAAAGGGCGGGCCTGATGGCGGGAACGGGGGTAAGGGGGGTGATATCATATTTAGGGTTGATGCACAGCTTCACACCTTACAGGATATAAAGTACCGAAAATCATACCGCGCACCCAATGGAGGAGACGGTTCGAGTAGCCAAAAATCAGGTGCTAACGGTGAAGATGTGGTAATTCCTGTACCCCCGGGGACAGTTCTCAGAAAATCGACAGAGAAAGATGCTTCCGCTGATCTGACTGACGAAACAGACGAATTTCTCGGTGCCGCTGGTGGTGAAGGAGGGAGAGGTAATGCCACATTTGCCACTTCCACACACCAGTCACCACGGGAATTCGAAAAGGGTAAGCCGGGAGAAGAACACCTCTACGAGCTGGAGTTAAAGCTCCTTGCTGATGTAGGGCTTGTCGGTTTACCCAATGCGGGCAAGTCAACTCTACTGTCAAAACTCTCAGCCGCCCGTCCGAAGATAGCCGACTATCCTTTCACAACATTGGAGCCCCACCTCGGCATTGTTAAGTATGGTGATTACGATTCTTTTGTCATGGTGGATGTCCCTGGGCTCATCGAAGGCGCCAGTGAAGGGAAAGGAATGGGGCTTCGCTTTCTTCGCCACATAGAACGGACATCGGTAGTGGCTCTCCTGATCGACGTGTCTGAAGAAGATCCCGAGCTCACTGTGAGAACACTTCTCGCTGAGCTAAAGAATTACAACGAGGCTCTTATGGAACGGCCAAGAATCGTGGTGTTTACTAAAGGGGATCTATTGTCTCCCGATGCTGGTCCACCAGAGTTGTCCGGCAAGCACGATGTCCTGATGATTTCCAGTGTTTCTGGTGCGGGGCTTTCGGAGTTGGTTTCGCGTCTTGCTGAACTTTGTCATAGGACTTGATCAACTTGGCCTGGAACTTCAAGGTGCAGTTGTTCAACTCTCAGACAAAATAGTATCTGCGTGCGTATAAATGGAGAGCAGATTAAATTTCTTAACTCGAGAAGATGAGTAATATGACGACTAGTAATAACGGTCAGGAACGGTGGTCAAAGGTCAAGGAGATGCTTGACCAGGCCAATAACCTGATTCTTTCCACGCACATGAATCCAGACGGTGACGGACTCGGTTCACAGCTTGCCATGGCAAGTTATCTTAAAAATCAAGGTAAGAAGTGTACCATTTTTAATCCTTCTCCCGTGCCTGAAGATCTTCAATTTCTTGCAGAGTATGCTGACTTTAAACACTATGACCGGCCAAGTCACAAGCATATGCTGCCCCTTGCTGACTTAGCCGTTATTTTTGACATCGGTGAATACGGCCGCCTCGGCTATATTGGAGAGGATCTGAAAGAGACCGACCTTCCGATATTATCGATTGATCACCATCCCCACCGAGACCCGAACGGATTTTCTCATTTCGTTCACGATGTTTCGGCCTGTGCCACGGGTTACCTCATTTACGATTTTCTGAAGTATGCCAACGGTTCTGAAGTTGTCCTCTCTGAAGGGGCTGCAAAGGGTCTCTATGTGGCCCTAATGACTGACACGGGGTCCTTTAGGTTTAGCAATACAGACGCCGCCGCTCACGACATGGCGGGAAAACTAATTCAATTGGGCGTAAAACCTCATGAGCTATACCAGGAAATTTATGAGTCCATGCCGATGGAAAAGGTGAAACTGCTCAGTGCTTGTCTTGAAAACATTCGCCTCGCCTGCAATGGTAGACTTGCCTGGTTCACTATCACAAGGGACATGATTGCTGATGCCGGCGCCTCAAACGAGCACGTTGGCGGATTCACTGATACTGTCCGATCCGTGAAGGGGGTGGAGGTAGCCGTAATGATTCACGAGCTGGGTGATCGGAGGACGAGGCTGAATTTCCGCTCAAAGGGGCGGGTAACGATCGATGGGTTGGCCCGGGAGTTTGGTGGAGGTGGTCATAGGTTTGCGGCAGGTGCTGTGGTAGATCAACCATTAGAGGTTGTCAGGGAAGGGATTGTCCCGGCGGGCGTTGCTGAGATTGAAAAGCAACTCGGAGAGAAGGCAAAGTGAAAATCACCATCGCCAGAGATGCGGGCTACTGCTTCGGAGTTCGAGATGCTGTAAACCTTGCTTACGAAACTGCCGAGGAGCGTGGTGATGTATACATGCTTGGCGATATTGTTCATAACGAACGTGTGGTGGAAGATCTGGCCGAGGCCGGTACGAAGGTTGTGGAATCGCTGGATGACATCCCCAATGACAGGCCAGTTCTATTCCGAGCCCACGGCACCGCTGAAGGTGTCTGGGAGACTGCCCAGGGTAAAGGACTTGATATTGTGGATGCGACCTGTCCTCTTGTACAGGAAATTCACGACGAGGTGGAAAAGATCTCAAAAGACGGGCGGCAGATAATTATTATCGGTGATCATGGCCATGACGAAGTGCTGGGTATTATGAGTCATGCCGAAAATCCGATTGTGGTTGCTACTCCTGACGAAGCACAAGACTTGAGAAAAATGAAACGCGCCGGCGTTGTGAGCCAGTCAACTCAAACCATAGAAAATGTGCAGGCAATCATCAATATTCTCATGACCAAGGTCTTTGATCTCCACTTTATTAACACCATCTGCTTTCCCACAAAGCGGAACCAGGAACAGATCAAGGAGTTGGCTTCTGATAGTGATGTTATGATTATTATCGGATCGTTCACCAGCGCGAACTCGAAACGCTTAACGGAGCTTGCACTGGGTATCAACCCCAACACCTATCAGGTGACATGCGCTGACGAGATCGAGCCATCATGGTTCAACAAGGCGGAGAAAGTTGGCGTTTCCGCCGGAGCATCAACACCGGATTATCTTATTGAGGAAGTGCATGAGAAGCTCAAGTCAATCTCACCTTTAACCGAGGAGGTATTGTAGCAATGGAAAAAGGATCATTTGAAGTCAAGGTGGGCCTGGCAGAGATGTTGAAAGGCGGCGTCATCATGGATGTCACCACGGCAGAGCAGGCAAAAATTGCTGAAGATGCAGGGGCCGTCTCTGTCATGGCCCTTGAACGCATTCCGGCGGATATTCGTGCCGATGGCGGCATTGCCCGCATGTCCAGTCCGCAAGTAATTAATGAGATTCAGGAGAATGTCTCCATTCCTGTGATGGCGAAGTGCCGAATTGGTCACTTCGCTGAGGCGCAGATTCTTGAATCACTTGGCGTCGATTTTGTTGATGAAAGCGAAGTGTTGACGCCTGCTGATGAACACAATCATATTGACAAACACGCCTTCAAAGTTCCCTTTGTCTGCGGCTGCCGCGATCTTGGAGAAGCGCTAAGAAGAATCGGTGAAGGAGCTGCTATGATTAGAACGAAGGGTGAAGCCGGCAGCGGGAACATTGTGGAAGCAGTTCGTCATATGCGCCAGGTACAGAAAGATATCCGGTCCTTGACGGTGCTTAGTGAGGATGAATTAATGGCGCGCTCCAAGGAGCTGGGAGCGCCATACAGCCTTGTGAAACAGGTGGCCAAGCTAGGAAAACTTCCCGTTCCCAACTTTGCCGCAGGCGGCATTGCAACCCCTGCCGATTCATCACTTATGATGCAGCTAGGTGCTGAGACTGTATTTGTCGGATCGGGCATCTTCAAATCTGAGGATCCCCCGGCAAGAGCAAAGGCGATCGTTTCTGCAATTACCCATTTCGATGATCCCGCCAAGCTTGCGGAAGTTTCTTATGGACTTCAGACCGCTATGAAAGGACTTGATATGGCCGAGATTCCTGAAGATCAGCGGATGCAGGAGCGCGGCTGGTAGTGAAAAGGGTCGGCGTCCTCGGATTACAGGGGGCGTATGCAAAGCATGCCGCCGTTCTCCAGCGGTTGGATATTCAATCTATAGACGTCCGCAGTCGTAATGACCTCGACAAGTGCGAGGGACTCATTATTCCCGGCGGTGAATCGACAACCATGACCAAACTTATTGAGGAAAATGACCTTTACGATGCCATTATCCAGTTTGCGGAAGAGAATCCGATTTTTGGGACCTGCGCCGGGATGATCTTGATGGCTACTCATGTTGAGGATGATAGGGTAAAAACCCTTAATCTCATTGATATTACCGTGGACAGAAATGCCTACGGTCGGCAGGTTGACTCCTTTGTGAATGAATTGGACGTTAGAACTGATGGAGAATCGTTTACCATGCGCTGTGTTTTTATTCGAGCGCCAAGGATTGCTGAACTTGGCGATGGGGTGGAGGTACTTGCTTCCATCGATGATGAACCGGTTCTGGTCCGACAGGGCCATCATCTGGCGGCGGCGTTTCATCCTGAACTGACCAGCGAGACCAGAATCCACAGCTACTTTTTAACGCTGAAAAGGGAGATGTCCATTGCCTGAGGAGATGAAGATTCTCAATCAGGTCGACTCCCCTTCCGATCTGCGCCGCCTCAATCGGGATGAACTAGGGCGACTGTCGAACGAGGTCAGTCAACACATTATCAATGTTGTTGAGGAGAAGGGGGGGCATTTCTCGTCACCTCTGGGAGTGGTTGATCTGACGGTGGCGCTCCACAAGGTATTCGATACGCCCCGTGACCTGCTTGTCTGGGACGTTGGTCACCAGTGTTACGCTCACAAGATACTCACCGGTCGTCGGGATAACTTTGATACTCTTCGGCAGGATAACGGCGTCAGCGGATTCTGCAAGCGGGACGAGAGTGAGTTTGATGTCTTTGGCGCAGGCCATGCCAGTACCTCTGTCTCGGCAGCTGTGGGAATGGCGCGGGCCCGGGACCTGAAGAAAGAAAAGCATAAAGTTGTGGCAATTATTGGAGACGGCGCCATGACGGGCGGTCTTGCATATGAAGGACTAAACAACGCTGGTGTTCTGCCGAGCCAGTTCCTTGTTGTTCTCAATGACAACCGGATGTCTATTTCGCCCACAGTGGGAGCGCTGTCTCGTTATCTCACGAAGGTTGTGACAAACCCTCTCTACAACAGAGTGAGAGACAAGATCTGGGAATTGACAGCTGTTCTCCCGGGAGTATCAAAAACCGTCGTTCGCAGAATGGCCCATTCAATCCAGGAAGGTCTTAAACATTTTCTTGTCCCAGGAATGATATTCGAAGAGCTCGGTATCCGCTACATCGGCCCTATTGACGGACACAATATGGATGAGATGCTTGAAACATTCAAAAACCTCAAGAAAGCGAAATATCCCGCGGTCGTTCATGTCCTGACGAGGAAAGGGATCGGAAAAGAAAAGGCCGAAGCCGATCCGCTCAAGTACTACTCCCTTTCGGGAAACAGCAATGGACAGCAATTAACGCCACCTGCGCCGGGTTACAGTGAAACATTCGGCACCATTGCGTGCCAGCTTGCGGAAGATGACAAGGATGTGGTGGCTGTCGTCGCCGCCATGCGCGAAGGGACGGGACTCGTCCCATTCGCCAAAAAATTTCCTGATCGGTTTTTTGACAGCGGGATTGCTGAAGGTCACGCTGTCACATTTGCTGCCGGTTTATCCGCATCCGGATTGAAACCCATCGTTGCCATCTATTCGACCTTCCTCCAGCGGAGTTACGACATGATCCTTCACGACGTTGCATTGCAGGAGCTTCCAGTCCTCTTTTGCCTTGATCGCGGCGGTGTGGTTGGCCCAGACGGACCGACTCACCACGGTGTGTTCGATTTATCCTTCTTGCGCTCGATACCAAGGATGGTGATCGCAGCGCCCAAAGATGGCAATGAGCTGAGAGACCTCATGTACACAGGACTGAACGGATGGAAGGGACCCTTCGCGGTGAGGTATCCTAAAACATCCTCCATATTATTTGATAATGCAAAGGCGCCCCGACAATTGAAAGTGGGTAGCTGGGAAGTGGTTAAGGAAGGGAGTGATGTAGCGGTTCTCGCTGTGGGGAGCATGGTGCAGGAAGTTTTGTTAGCTTCGGAACATCCGGACCTCAATGGTCTCGCGCCGAAAATAGTCAATGCTCGTTTTGTTAAGCCTCTGGATGAGGAGATGCTGGATGAGATCAAGGATCAGTTCTCTACTGTGGTAACCATTGAAGAAGGGTCACTGGAAGGCGGATTTGGAACCGCTGTGCTGACGGCGTTGACCGATAGAGGTTTTGACGGAAGTGTGGAGAGGCTCGGGATTCCGGACCAATTCGTGGAACACGGCGAACGCACTCGTCTGCTTAAAGAGCTAGGTTTGACTTCTGATAAGATCGCCGAAAGCCTTTCCCGTCTGGCTCTGTCCGGGGTGGGCGTCCGCTAACTCCAGGAAGCAATGAATGCCGCAATTTTAGCCGTCATCGGCCTTGTCGTTTTCTACGCCGGCTTCAGGTTCTATTCGGCGTGGCTGAATGATGGTCTCTATAAGACCAACCCAGATCTGAAGACTCCCTCACACGAATTTGAGGACGGTCTCGATTTCGTTCCCACGAAGCGACACATCCTTTTCGGGCATCACTTTACATCTATCGCAGGAGCGGCGCCGATTATTGGACCGTGCGTGGCCGCTTACTGGGGCTGGCTACCCGCTTGCCTCTGGATAATTATCGGGTCAGTATTTATGGGAGCGGCTCATGACTTCGGCGCCCTGGTGGTTAGTGTCCGCGAGAAAGGGCGAAGTATCGCCGATGTTAGTAGTAAGATTATGAGTGGGAACGCAAGAATTATGTTTCTCCTTTTCGTGCTGATGCTTGTCTGGCTTGTCCTTGCTGTCTTCGCCATGGCTATCGCTGACCTGTTCGTCAGCGTCCCAAGCACGGTGGTCCCCATCAACATACAGATTGTGCTGGCCATAACGGTCGGATGGCTGATTTATAAGAAAGGGACGGGAGCTCTGATACCTTCTCTTGTGGCGCTGGCCCTGCTTTATACGTTCATCTGGGTCGGCACCAAAATTCCATTCAGCTTTGAAGAGATGGGCATGTCCCGGGCGGACGCTTCCACCACCTGGGTTATCATACTATTTATCTATTCCGCTGTAGCAAGTCTTCTCCCTGTCTGGTTTCTCCTGCAACCGCGGGACTACATTAACAGTCACCAGCTACTGGTGGGATTGGGTCTACTCTACGCTGGTATTTTCTATGTGAGGCCTCTCGTTGAGGCTCCCGCCGTTAGGATGGCGGTGGATCACGGCGCGCCGCCCATGATTCCACTCTTATTCGTAACCATAGCTTGCGGCGCCATCAGCGGTTTCCATGGACTCGTCGCTTCAGGGACAACCGCCAAACAGGTGAACAGCGTGAAAGATACACGGCTGATCGGTTACGGCGGTATGTTGGGAGAGGGGACACTTGCTCTTGCTTCCATGATCGCGGCGGTGGCCGGGATATCTCTCGTAGCGGCATGTAACCTCCCCTCACAGGGTGCGATAGCAGACCTCTCCTGGGCGGTCTACTACGACAGTTGGGCGCATGCTAGCGGCAACAAGGCGGCAGCGTTTGTTCTCGGCGGCGGTGCCCTCATTCAGGAATTGGGCGTGCCGGCTGAACTGGCTCAGACACTCATGGCAGTACTTGTCATCTCTTTTGCTGCGACTACGCTCGATACAGCCACGCGGATACAGCGGTTCGTTCTGTCCGAAGTTGGCAGCGCGGTGAAAATCAAACCTCTTCAGAACAGATATTTCGCCACGCTTGTGGCCGTTCTTCCGGCGCTGGCGCTGACGATTTGGAACGTCACCGATCCTTCCACCGGGTCCGCGAAACAGGCGGGATGGGTTCTCTGGCCCATCTTCGGTGCCAGTAACCAGATGCTGGCGGGACTGACTCTGATGGTAATTACGCTCTATTTCTGGCAGCGGAAACGGTCGATTCTACCAGTGCTGATCCCAATGATATTTGTGATGGCCGCAACACTTGTATCACTTGTACTGAAGACAATAGATTTTGCTAGTACTAACCGGCTTCTTTTCGGGTTAAATATGTTTCTAATCCTTCTGATAGGATGGATGATTTACGAAGGGATTCAAACTGTAAAGCGAGGACAGCACCAAACTGAAAGAGCATGACATCTAACGGCCAAAAAGATAAAGACTCTTTCGCGCGCTTAAAGAAAGCGTGGGAAAAAGAGGCTTCCACTATGACTGAGCCTTTCCGGGACGAAAATGGAGACGACCGTTTTCTTTACTATCCCAATGACCCGACAGATGACTTTGTTGAAAAGATAGGCTTTCCGGGGCAGTACCCCTACACCAGAGGCATTCACGCTGACATGTATCGTGGCAAACTGTGGACCATGCGCCAGTTTTCTGGATTTGGGACGCCGGAGGAGACAAATCAACGATATCATTTTCTTATGAAAGAGGGACAGATGGGGCTCTCTGTCGCCTACGATATGCCGACTCTCATGGGGTACGACGCGGATCATCCTTTTTCCGAGGGAGAAGTGGGGCGGTGTGGCGTTTCTGTTTCTTCCCTCAAGGACATGACCACACTGTTTGACGGTATTGATCTCGGCGAAGTAAGCGTCTCCCAGACCATCAATGGGCCGTCCATTATACTGCTGGCTTTCTACATTGCTGTGGCGGAAAAGCAGGGTGTTTCTCTCAAGAACCTTCGGGGAACACTGCAGAACGACATTCTCAAAGAATTTATCGCTCAGAAAGAGTGGATTTTCCCTCCGAGGGAACACATGCGGATCGTCACCGATATCATCGAGTTTTGCACGGAAGAAATGCCAAAATTCAACACTGTTTCGGTCAGCGGCTA
This sequence comes from Fidelibacterota bacterium UBA6931, assembly GCA_002448795.1. Lineage (GTDB taxonomy): Bacteria > Fidelibacterota > Marinisomatia > Marinisomatales > S15-B10 > S15-B10. The sequence continues at coordinate 150,855 of DKAH01000002.1, read as the reverse complement.
TCACATTCGGGAAGCTGGTTCCACAGCAGCACAAGAACTCGCATTTACTCTTCTCGATGGCTTCTGTTATGTTGAGCACGCTCTAGAGCGAGGAATCGATATTGACAAGTTTGCTCCCCGCCTTTCATTTTTTTTCAATTCCCATCTCAACTTTCTCGAGGAGATTGCTAAATTCAGGGCGGCGCGGCGCATCTGGGCCAAGCATATGAAGGAGCGGTTTGGCGCGAAAGATCCAAGGTCGTGGAAACTGCGATTTCACACACAGACAGCGGGGTGTTCACTGACAGCCCAACAGCCGGAAAACAATATTGCACGAACAGCGTTTCAGGCTCTTGCTGGAGTATTGGGAGGGACCCAGTCACTTCACACAAATTCTATGGATGAAACTCTTGCACTGCCGTCTCAGAAAGCCGCTGAGATTGCCTTGCGGACTCAACAGCTCATTGCTTACGAAACAGGTGTGACCGACGTGGTCGATCCTCTGGGCGGTTCTTGGTATATCGAGTCCCTCACTGATGACCTTGAAAACGAGGCTGAAGCATACTTTGAAAAAGTAGAAAAAATGGGCGGCGTCATTCCTGCGCTGGAAAAAGGCTTTTTTCAGCGTGAGATCGCTCGTGCGTCGTTTGAGTTCGAAAAAGATGTCAACAGCAAGGATCGAATTGTAGTGGGAGTGAACGAGTACACCAAAGAAGATGAAGAGATAGAAATCCCGATTCTTGAAATAGGACTGAAAGCGGAAAAAAATCAGGTTAAAGCGCTGGAGGAACTACGGCTGAACCGTGATTCCGGCACCGTTGAAAAGAGCCTCAAGGATGTGGAAAATGCTTCAAGAGATGACCGAAATCTTGTTCCACCCATTGTCACCGCGGCAAAAGCTGGAGCGACAATGGGGGAGATTGTAGATGCAATGAAAGCAGTTTTTGGAGAATGGCAGGAAACGCCTGTTTTATAGCAAAGTCTAGAGATGAACAAGAAATTTGCCTCAGTAATAATCGCCGTCGCACTGCTGATGATGGTATGGGTCGGACTAGGTTTCGAAGGGAATGAACTTCCCTATATCACTATTCAGGATTTGACTGCGAAAGAGATGAATAAACCGGGCAAGCGGTTCCGGCTCGGTGGTAACGTTAAGGAAGGCTCCATCGCAAGAAGCGATGCTGATCCATTGGCACTTTCATTTATTCTTTTTCAAGAGGATCAGCAACTACCAGTCAGTTATCACAAGATAGTCCCCGATATGTTTAAAGACGGTTCTGAGGTAATCGTAGAAGGTATCTTCGATGGAGAACGCTTCTACGCTGATAATCTCATGACAAAATGTGCTTCCAGATACGAGGGTGATCTCCGAAAGGCTGACACCTCCATTTGATTTTTTAATCTTCCTGAGGGTTTTTCAGTATGCCGACATACGGCGCAGCACTACTCAGCCTTAGCCTCGGTCTCTGCTTCCTTACGGTCGTTCTGATCAGCTTGTATGTCCGAATGGGAGATAAAAGGCTTTTCTTTGTTGCAGAAAGAATGTGCCTTAGCGTCTGCTTCCTCGTTGCGTTGGCAACAATCGCCCTTCTCGCAGGTCTGCTCAAAAGCGATTTTGACATCGATTATGTCGCAAAATACACCTCCATTGGCACACCGACCATCTACAAGTTTTCCGCGCTCTGGGCGGGCCAGTCAGGTTCTCTGCTTTTCTGGCTTTTCGTTCTCTGCGGTTATGTGGCGGTGGTCCTCGTTCAGAATAGAAACAGGCACAAGCGGCTCATGCCTTACGTCATCATGACTCTCTCTGTGATACAGATGTTTTTTCTGCTGATGGTCAACTTTGTCGCCAATCCATTCGCACCGGTAGATACTGATTTCGTTGTGAGAGACGGCCTTGGACTTAATCCCCTTCTTCAGAATCCCACCATGGCTATTCATCCACCCATGCTTTATCTCGGTTATGTCGGTTTTTCGGTTCCCTTCGCTTTTGCTATTGCGGCACTTTTTTCGAGACAGCTTGATGCGGTTTGGGTCAGGAGCATTCGAAGATGGACCCTATTTACGTGGCTGACGCTGGGTATCGGCATCTTGCTGGGAGGCTGGTGGGCATACAATGAACTTGGCTGGGGGGGCTACTGGGCATGGGATCCTGTGGAGAATGCTTCATTGATGCCGTGGCTTACAGGAACTGCCTTTATTCACAGTATCATTATTCAAGAAAAAAAGAATATGCTTCGCGTCTGGAACATGATTCTGATTCTCGTCACTTTTTTGCTCTGCATTTTTGGCACATTCCTCACAAGAAGCGGTATTGTTTCATCTGTTCATTCATTCACACAATCATCGCTTGGGCCGATGTTTCTTAGCTTTGTACTGCTCATTCTTGTAGTATCAACTTATCTGCTTTTATCAAGGCTCGATGACCTGAAGACTGAAAAGCGGATGGAGTCCTTTGTTTCCAGAGAAAGCGGCTTTCTGTTTAACAATGTCGTTTTTGTCAGCATCTGTTTCGCCGTTCTCTGGGGGACCATGTTTCCGGTTATTTCTGAGGCGGTGACCGGAACGCAGATCACCGTCGGGGCACCTTTCTTTAATCAGATCACAATCCCGATTGGACTTCTTCTTCTAACGCTGGCGGGAATCGGTCCTCTTCTTGCATGGCGCAGGACTTCCAAGGAGAGCCTCACGCGAAATTTTTCAATTCCTGTATTGGCAGGTTTGACTACGGCCGCATTGGCGATGATTGGTGGTATGCGATCCATCTATCCCGTGGTCACTGCCGGACTCACGGCCTTTGTAACATCAACAATTGCAATGGAGTTTTGGCGGGGGATTACCGTTCGGCGGCGAAAGTTTGATGAGAATATATTGCAAGCCCTCCTCAAAATGATCTCCAAGAACAGGTCCCGCTACGGCGGTTATATTGTGCATATCGGCATTGTACTGATGTTTGTCGGTTTCATAGGGAAAGCTTTTGACGAGGACCGTGAGTGGGTCATGTCTGTTGGTGATGAGGTACGCATTGCAGGGTATGGCATCACGCTTTCAGCCCTGGACGAGGAGGAGAGGCCAAATCACTATACGTGGATTGCCACGCTGGATGTAACCAAAGAAGGAGAGAAGGTGACTTCCCTTCATCCGGAAAAAAGGATTTATTTTCACAGGAATCCGAATCCCGACCGCCGCCAGCCTCACAGCGAACTGTCTCTTCATTCGACGTGGCGGGAGGATGTCTACTCCGTCTTCGGTGGAATTGATCTGGAGAGTGAACTTCTCACCATTAAGATCATGGTCAATCGCCTTGTGAGGTTTGTCTGGCTCGGCGGCTATGTCCTCCTTTTCGGGACTGTTATTGCCCTCTGGCCCGACCGCCGGAGAGGAACAGAGGTTTAGAATGTTCGCCGTATTAATGATCGGCATCACTTTTGCTCTTGTGATGGGCTTCACAGTCCAGCCGCTATTTTCTTCCCGGGAAGAAGGTGGAGATGTATCTCCAACGGACAGAAGCGCCCTCGAGTTGAGGAAACAATCTATCCTTGAACAGATCAAGGAACTGGAACTGGAGCATGAAATGGGGACCGTGTCACCCGCTGACTTTCAGCGAAACAGGATTGAACTGAAGCAGGAAGCATCGAACATAATGGACCAGCTTGATTCGATGGGTACCGACCCGGCCGGTGATTAGTGCTTTCTATTGAAAATGTAAGTAAGCGCTTTGGCGCTGCGGCCGTGCTTAACGGCGCCTCCATGCGTGTTGGTCATAGCGAGTCGGTCGGACTAGTTGGCAAGAACGGCTCGGGGAAATCGACACTACTTCGCATAGTTTCACGAATCCTCTTTTGTGACGGCGGCTCCATCGATTGGGATGGTCAGTCGTTGCTTGGCTCCGATGTGACACTCAGACGCTCCCTGCTGTATCTCGGGCATGAGCCGGGTTTCTACCCGGCCCTATCAGCTTCGGAAAACCTGCACTATTTGGCAGATCTCTACGGTGTGGAAAGGTCTTCGGCATTGATCGCTGAAAAGCTTGAGGAAGTGGGTTTGGATTCATTCCGGAAAGGGCCGATTCGAAATTACTCGCGGGGTATGCTGCAAAGATTGTTGCTGGCAAAGGCGCTCATGCTACAGTGGAGTTTGCTACTGATGGATGAACCAACCACAGGGCTTGACAGCGATGGGATGGAACTCCTTTCGGCGCTGATCGCCTCCTGGCGGAAGGAAGGGAGATCGCTCCTTATCATCTCACACGATAATGCGTGGATTTCGGCTCATGTAGACAGAATGTATGTTCTTGAAGAGGGAAAGATCAAATCGAGAGAAGGCGGAATGTCAGCTCCACATCACTCCGATTTGGTAACGGCTGTATGATGCTAAGGGTACTCTTACGCAAAGAAATCCTTCTGGAAATGCGAAGCAGGGAAATCCTTGTTTCAATGATCACCTTTGGCGCCGCCGTGGTACTGCTCTACGCATTCTCATTCAGACCTTCTCCAGAGATTCTCAGGCAGTTTGCTCCCGGGCTGCTCTGGACTGTTGTTCTCTTTGTCAGCGTGCTGGCACTGCATCGCTCCCATAGCCTCGAGAAAGAATTCGACGCCTTTTCACTCACCCTGTCGGCACCGGTGGACCGAAGCACTCTTTTCCTGAGCAAATGGTTCGGAAACTTCCTGATGCTTCTAATCTCTCAAGTGATTCTGTTACCGCTCTTTTTCCTTTTTCTTCAACTGCCGTTCCCCTCGATGCCGGGTGCGTTCATCGGTCTCTTGATTCTGGTAGACTTGGGGATCAGCAGTGCTGGGAGTCTTCTCTCTGGAGCTGTTATGAGGGCCAGAGTTAATGAGTTCCTGTTGCCGCTCCTTCTTTTTCCCATGGTGACACCGTTGATGATCAGCGCTGTCAAGAGCACCGCTGCTGTCATGGAAAGCCAGCCTTTCAGTCAGTGGAAACTTTGGCTCCAGTTGATTGTGAGCTTCATCATTGTTTTTGGGCTTGTCGGTTACCTAATCTATGACCACGTATGCGAGGAATGATGGAGTCGTTTTATTCAAAGGCCGGTAACAGGATAATGGCCATCGCTATTTCGGTCTTGTGGCTGGTTGTACTATATCTTGTTCTTGCTGTTACAAGAATCGATCCCGATCAGCAGATGGCACAGAAGATTTTCTACTATCATGTGCCATCGGCGTGGACGGCCGGAATCGCTTTTCTCGCGGTGGCGGTGTCGGGAGGTTTCTATCTTTTCACACAGAATGAGAAGTGGGATCATCTCGGGCTCGCCAGCGCCGAACTAGGAACACTCTTTTGTGCCCTCGTGCTCATCACCGGCCCGATCTGGGCAAAGCCTATCTGGGGTGAACCCTGGAGCTGGGAACCTCGTCTAACCACCGTACTCATCATGTTCCTAATCTATATCGGCTATTTTCTCCTTCGGCAATTCGGTGAGATCGGTGAGCGAACACGGAGAGTCTCAGCGGTCATTGGAATTGCGGCATTTGTGAACGTTCCTATCATCTATGTGTCAGTGAAGTTTTGGAGCGCTGAAGCACAGCTTCATCCTCAGCCCGGCATGAGCCAGCAGCCAGCGGACGTCTACTGGACATTTATCCTCTCTCTGATTACCTTCACGTTACTGTTCGTTCATCTCCTTCGAAATCGACTCCATCTCCTTAAGCTCCAATCACAAATGTCAAGGATGAGGGATGACATATAAATACTTCGCCTATTTCTTGTCTGCATTCTTGGTGATTTTCGCAGTCCTATTTGGATGGATATATTCAATTTATCGCAGAGAGAAAGAACTTTTGGATGAATATCGGCGATTAAGCTCAGAGGACTAAGAGAAGCAAGGAATTATGTCTGAAAAAGTTGTACATGTCGTTGGGACGGGAACCATTGGAGAACCGCTAATAGGTCTCCTGTCCGATTACAAGGAACCGCTTGGTGTTAACGAGGTCTCTTTCCACAAGAATTCTCCCCCTTTCTTATGAGCGGGCGAAGGTGAGGGATCTCATGAACCGTGGTGCGAAACTTGCTGTCTATGAGGAAAAACTGGATTCAAGGATATCGGGCTTGAACCATCATTTGCCGCCGAAGAGGCGATCGAGCGTGCCGCTGTTGTCATCGACTGCACACCTAAAGGAATCGGCCATCAGAACAAACATAAGTACTACGAACGGTTTATTGACAACGATCGGGGTTTCCTTGCGCAGGGGAGCGAACAAGGTTTGTGACTGAAGTACGCGCGGGGAATAAACGATTCTGCATTGACTTCATCAGATGATCATTTTGTGCAGGTAGTATCTTGCAATACACACAATATCGCCGCCTTGACAAAGTCCATTACTATGAATGCGGAGAAGGAAACACTTTCAGAAGGCCGGTTTGTCTGTATCAGGCGATCGTCTGATATCAGTCAGACGAGTTCTTTTGTTCCGGCGCCTGAAGTTGGGCAACACGGCACGGAAGGCTTTGTTACTCACCATGCCAGAGATGCATATGAGCTTTTCCAGACTATCGACAAGGAACCGAACCTGTTTTCATCCGCCATGAAAACAAATTCCCAGTATATGCATGTTATCTGGTTTAACCTGAAACTGAACGAGACGGTGACCATGGAACAGGTAATAGAACGACTGGACAGGAATCCACTGATTGCTCTTACGGAGAAAACAAGTTCGAGTTCTGTATTTTCATTCGGGAGAGATCACGGTCATTTTGGTAGAATTTTGAACCAGACGGTGGTGGCAGTCCCAACGCTTGCTGTACACAACGACAATGAAGTGGTGGGCTATTGCTTCACACCTCAGGATGGCAACTCGCTCCTCAGCTCCATTGCCGGAGCGACTTATTTCATGTATCCGGACTCCTACGATGAGAGAATCCAGTCACTCGGTCACCTGTTTTTCTCTGAAGTGTAACAAAGTAGTCCTGCTTCCTCGCTTCTGGTCAATCTGATGCTTGAGGTGTATATTGGAGTGGTAGAGAAAATCTGCTGAGTGATCAACACGATGTCTAAAGCGCAAATGGGAAAAATGTTAACAGATTATCTGAAACAAGAGTGTCTTGTTCCCGAAGGATCTTGTATACTCCTGGCTGTTTCAGGAGGCGTTGACTCTGTGGTGATGACGCATCTGTTCTGTGCTGTCATGGAAGAATTTGATCTCACTCTTAAAATTGCTCATTTTAACCACAACCTGAGGGGCGAAGAGTCTGACGAAGATGAAGCATTGGTCAAGAAGCTGGCGGAAGGGAGTGATCTACGTTTCACATCGGGGAAGTGGGATTCTCCTTCGGGAGGAAACTTTGAGGCACGGGCTCGAAAAGCACGATACAGTTTTTTGGAAAATACCCGCCGGGAACTGAAGTGCGACTTGATAGCTACGGGCCATCACACCGATGATCAGGCGGAAACGGTTTTGATGAGGTTCATTGAGGGCAGCGGCTATCGTGGTTTGCGCGGAATTCAGAAGAAGAGTGGAAAGATTATTCGCCCTTTACTCCGTTTCAGAAAAAAAGAACTGCTGGATTATGCAGAGGAGAATCGACTTCGTTACAGAGTCGATTCGTCGAACAGTAATCTGAATTTCGACAGAAATAGAATCCGGAAGGAAGTTATTCCGACAATCGAGAAGCTCAACCCCAGTTTTGCCCGGACGGTCACAAGAACTCTCTCAAGTCTCCATGAGATTTCAGATTTGCTTAATCGTGAAGTGAGTGCTCTCTATGCAAAAACGGTTTCTCTGACTCCAGACGGCTACTTCCAGATCGATGAAAAACATATGGGGGAGACACCCCCATTGGTGAAAAAAGAATTGATCAGATCGATGGCGGAGGGAGACAACGCATTGTGGAGAGGAGCGGTCTGGGACAGGCTTGACAATTTTCTTCAATCGGCATCTGTGGGAGACATCATCAATCTTCCAAACGGTTACAGGCTTTTGAAAGATCGTCATCAATTTTTCCTCAAACAAGATGGCTTCGATAATATTTCCGGCTCCATTCGGATTAAGTCGACATCGGCGCGAAAAATTGAAGTGGGTGCCTATCGCTTTTCAATGGAGCAAGCGGATTCTCCTCCTTGCTTCTCAGATGACCTTTCAACTGAACTGGTTGACGGTTCTCTGTTGGGAGAATCTCTCAACTTGCGTAAGTGGCGTGACGGCGACTGGATGGTTCCTCTCGGTCTCAGCGGGCGGAAGAAAGTGAGCGATATCCTGATTGATCAACGGGTAAACAGATTTGAAAAAGAGTTACAGTATGTGCTTACGTGCCGTGATGAGATTGTCTGGCTCTGTGGACGAAGATTAGATGAACGCTTTAAAATAACGCCAGAAACTTCATTAATTAAAAGACTTATCTGGTATAAGTTTTCGGAATGAAACAGATAATTTCGGAAAAAGACATAGAAAAAAAAGTACGGGAAATTGCCGAACAGATCACCAAAGATTATGCGGACAAGACACCCATTTTTGTGGGGATTCTAAACGGAAGCTTTATTTTTCTTGCCGACCTTGTGAGGGAATTAGGGATCGATTTGGAAGTTGATTTTATGAAGGTGCAGAGCTACGACGGGCACAAGTCAACCGGTACGGTCCACCTTGCAAAAGACATCTCTACCGAAATAACAGGGAGGGATGTTGTTATTGTTGAAGATATCATTGATTCGGGTCTGACTATCAATTTTTTAGTCCACCGGATAAATGAGTCGGCCCCCTCCTCGGTGGCGGTGGCAACTTTACTTTTCAAAAAAGAGGTTGCCCAACTAAATTTCGAGCTGGACTATGTCGGTTTCGAAATCCCTCCAGACTATGTGGTTGGATATGGACTCGATCATAATCAAAAGATGCGGAACCTTAAAGCAATCCATGTGTTAGATCATCAGGATGATTTAGCATGACAGACGAAAAAAAGAATAAAGCACAAAAGCCTCAGCCACAGAAAAAGCCCAGTGGTGAAGGACAGAACCAGTTTCAGTGGAGACAGGCTGGAAAAACCTCCCTCGTCTGGGTGGTAATTCTGGTTTCTGCAATTTTCTTATCTAATCTCTTTACAGCTGGCAGCCGAAATGAGGTTGAGATCCAGTTCTTTGAATATCAGCAGTTTCTAACTGACGGCGCAATACTTGAGGCTGAGGTGGTGGAGATGGAATTTCATGGGAAATTGAAGGAACCTCAAGAGGTCACCCGTGAGGGCCAGAAGGTCGGCGAATACACAAATTTTGTTGTCACTCTACCTTATGTTAATGAATCGGTCCTGGCGGAATGGGACAGGAATGCCGTCCGTTACAGCTTTAAGGAGGAGAAAGTTGACTGGTTCAGCTACCTGCTGAGTATGGCGCCTTGGCTGCTGCTGATCGGGTTCTGGATATTTATTATGCGCAGAATGCAAGGTGGCGTCGGTGGCAACAGCCTTTTTAATTTCGGCAGAAGCCGTGCGCGGCTCTGGGTGGAGGACAAGCCCAAGATCAATTTTAACCAAGTTGCTGGATGTGAGGAAGCCAAACAGGAATTGAGTGAAATCATTACCTTCCTGAAGAATCCCGATCAATATCAGAAGCTTGGCGGCCGAATTCCCAAGGGTGTGCTTCTTCTGGGTCCTCCGGGAACCGGCAAGACACTCCTTGCGAGAGCAGTTGCTGGCGAAGCGGGTGTTCCTTTCTTTAGCCTTAGTGGCGCCGATTTTGTAGAAATGTTTGTTGG
>DKAH01000002.1:101818-140864 GCA_002448795.1 Fidelibacterota bacterium UBA6931 | reverse complement strand
AATGTTTGTTGGAGTAGGTGCTTCCCGTGTCAGAGACCTTTTCGAGCAAGGAAAGAAAAATGCTCCATCAATTATTTTCATCGATGAGATAGACGCAGTTGGTCGCCATCGTGGAGCGGGCCTTGGAGGTGGACATGATGAACGTGAACAGACCCTGAACGCATTGCTTGTTGAGATGGACGGCTTTGAATCAACGACAAATATTATTCTCTTAGCCGCCACAAACAGACCTGACGTTCTTGACAGTGCCCTTTTACGTCCCGGTAGGTTTGATCGGCAAGTAGTTGTGGATATTCCCGATCTCCGCGGTAGGAAGGGGATTCTTAAGGTTCACACGAATGATATTCCCCTTGATAAGAATGTTGATATGGAGGTATTGGCTAAGGGGACGCCAGGACTTGTCGGTGCCGATCTAGAAAACCTTGTTAACGAAGCATCACTTCTCGCTGCTCGCGATGGAAAATCAAAGGTCTCCATGGAAGATTTTGAGGCGGCAAAGGATAAAGTTATGATGGGTGTTGAACGCAAGAGCATGATTCTCAGTGATGAAGAAAAGGAACTGACGGCCTACCACGAATCTGGTCATGCTCTCGTCGCAAAACTGTTGCCCAAGGCCGATCCTGTTCACAAGGTTTCCATCATTCCTCGTGGACGAGCCCTCGGCGTTACAGCTCAATTACCTGTGGATGAGCGACACAATTATTCCCAATCCTATATAAATACAAGGTTGAGAGTGCTTTTGGGCGGTCGTGCGGCTGAGCAGTTAATTTTCAATGAGCTCACCACCGGTGCTGGGAACGATATAGAGGTAGCGACAGAAATGGGACGCAAAATGGTGTGCGAGTGGGGTATGAGTGATCTCATGGGGCCTCTCACATTTGGGAAAAAGGACGAGGAGATTTTTCTTGGCAAAGAAATTGCAACCAATCGTGATTACAGCGAAACCACAGCCCGGAAAATTGATGAAGAGGTCTCACGTATAATCCGAGAAGCGGAAGAAGAAGCGTTGGCACTCCTGAAGAAAAATGAAAAGTCACTCCACAGAGTGGCGAAAGAATTGCTGAAGCACGAAACCATAGATGGTGACGATCTTGATAAGATTATGGCAGGAAAGACGTTGAGACGCCGTCGTGCCAAAAGAGCCAATGGTGCCAAAGAGGGAAAAACAAAGAAGGCCGCCAACGTGACTTCCAAGAAAAAGAAGATGGCGGAAAAATCCGCCTGACCAGACCCACTTCCAAAACTCCACTCAACAGCGGAGTGGACTCTGCTATGACAAAAGTAACCCTTGATGGCCTGTTAAGCGAGGAAAGAACCCTTGTCATGGGCATCCTAAATATTACACCTGACTCCTTCTCTGATGGAGGTGATTTCCTTTCCCCCGAGGCGGCCGCGGACCGTGCGCTCCAGATGGTGCGAGAAGGTGTCGATATTCTGGATATTGGCGGAGAGTCCTCTCGTCCCGGTGCCGAGCCAGTTTCGGCTGATGAAGAACTGGATCGACTGCTTCCTGTAATCGAAGAGCTGGCACCAGTGCTTTCTATCCCGATTTCTGTGGATACGTATAAATCACCCGTTGCTAAAGCGTGCCTGGAACGGGGAGCTTCTATTATTAATGACATTTCCGCTCTTCGTTTTGATCACTCCATGGCGTCTGTGGTCACAGAGTTCAAAAGCCATGTCGTCCTTATGCACATGAAAGGAACTCCCCGGAATATGCAAGAAGCGCCGGACTATGGAGATGTGACAGCTGAAATCAACACCTTTTTCGAAGAGCGGATTGAATATGCAATTGCATCGGGAATAAATAGAGAACGACTGATCCTCGATCCCGGGATTGGCTTTGGCAAGTCGCCAATACACAATTTTACAGTTCTGCGTGATCTACAGCACTTCGCCGATTTTGCTATGCCTGTCTTGGTTGGTCCCTCAAGAAAATCGTTCATCGGTATGACTCTTGACCTTCCCGAAAGTGAACGCCTTGAAGGGACTGCGGCATCTGTAACAGCCTCTGTTTTGAATGGCGCGCAAATTGTCCGTGTCCATGATGTGAAAGAGATGAAGCGAGTGGTGACCGTTGCCGATTCGATCCATCGACTTGGAGCTATAGCATGACCTTGTTCAAGATCGGCTTTCTCACCATTACCATACTCGATATAGTGGATATTCTGCTGGTGACCTGGCTCTTCATCAAGCTCTACTCCTATTTCAGAGGTACACGGGCGGGGCAGATGCTTGTTGGTCTCATTATTATTCTGTTGTCTTCGTTCGTTTTCCGGGCAATCGGAATGAGTGGAATGATATGGATTATCGACCAGGTACAAACTGTTTGGGTGGTGGCGTTTGTAATCCTTTTTCAACCCGAACTTCGACGGCTTCTCATCTATGTGGGAGCAACTCGATTCTTTCAGCGCTTATTTAGGGTAGGAAATTCCTCAACCATCGATGCAGTCGTTCAAGCCTCAGTTCAGATGCAGAAAAGGGGTTGGGGCGCCATCATTGTTCTTCAGCGAGATACTGGACTAAAGAACATTAAAGAGGCGGCAACTCCGGTTAAAGCGGAAGTGAGTTCACCACTTCTTGTCTCTATCTTTAATCCTCAATCACCGCTCCATGATGGTGCTGTCATTATTCAGAATAATATTATCGAAGCTGCTCAGTGTATCCTGCCCCTGACAGAGAGTGACATGGTCGATCCGGAAATGGGAACACGCCATCGTGCCGCTCTCGGGATCAGTGAAGAGACGGACGTTATCGCCATTGTGATGTCGGAAGAGAAGAAACGAATTTCTGTAGCTGTGAACGGTGTCTTTCAGCTTAACTTCGATCAGTTTTCCCTAAAGCGCTTTCTGGATGAAAACCTCTTTGTCAGTTCCGGTGAGTAGCGACTTAACGGTTTGCGACCGTAATTTCACTACCTGTTTATAACGCAATGGACATATCAGAACTACGAGAAACTTTTCATACCCTGGATGGCCGATACAATGATCTTCGGGGGTATCTTTGACCTTTCGTCTTTGGAAGCGAATCTTTCTGAGTTAAAGGAGAAAACTATCCGTGAAGACTTTTGGAATAATGCATCCACGGCACAGTCGACACTCAAGAGAATTTCAATAATCGAGAAGGAACTTGAGCTGTGGGATGGGTCCCAGCGGAAGAGGGACGACTGCGAGGTGTTGTTCACCTTTCTTGAAGAGGAGGAAGATTTTTCATCGAAGGAGGAATTTCAATCTGAACTGAAAGCCTTCCGGCGGATCGTGGATGATCTGGAACTGAGACTGACTTTGGGGGACGCTGAACACGAGAACGACGCCATACTAACGATCCACCCCGGCGCCGGCGGGACAGAATCTCAGGACTGGGCTGAGATGCTCTACAGGATGTACGACCGATGGATTGAACGAAAAGGTTTTGCAAGTTCAGTAATCGATTATCAGCCGGGGGATGAAGCCGGGTTAAAGGATATTACTATCGAAGTCAAAGGCGAGTACGCTTACGGACTGCTCAAGGCGGAAGTGGGTGTTCACAGGCTTGTTCGGATTTCTCCTTTTGACGCTTCGAACCGCCGACACACCTCTTTTGCTTCAGTCTTTGTCTACCCTTCCAACGATGAGGAGATTGAGGTGGAAATTAAGCCGGAAGACCTTCGGATTGATACCTATCGTGCCAGTGGGGCCGGTGGTCAGCATGTAAATAAGACAGACTCGGCAGTGAGAATCACTCACAATCCAACGGGAATTGTTGTACAGTGTCAAAACGAAAGATCACAGCACAAGAATAAAGCGAGCGCAATGAAGATTCTAAAGGCGAAACTATACCAGAAATACCTTGAGGAACAGGCTGAATCCATCAAGGAACTCGAGAGTAAAAAGACAGACATTGGCTGGGGGAGTCAGATACGCTCCTATGTCTTCCATCCCTACACGATGGTAAAGGATCATAGAACAAAAGTTGAAGTGGGAGATGGTAAGAAAGTGATGGATGGTGATTTGGATGAGTTTATCAAAGCATTTCTTCTCATGTCGGCAACCGGGAAATCCGAAGCAGATGTGACGAACAACTAGCGATGTCCACTGAAAAAGCACAGAGCTTGAAACAAATCATGGACTTCCGCCTAGAGAAGCTGGAGAAACTCCGGGAGATGGGTGTCGATCCTTATCCATACCAGTTTGAGGTATCCCACCACTCCAATGAGATCTTTGATCAATTCTCTGATCTGGTGGATTCTTCGGTAGCCATTGCCGGCAGAATTGTCTCACTCAGAAAGATGGGAAAAGCATCTTTCTTCCACGTTCAAGATCAAGAAGGGAAGATTCAGGTTTATATCAAACGTGATGAAGTTGGCGAAGAGTCCTATGCGATGTTCAAGCTTCTGGATATCGGTGATATTGTCGGTGTGAGCGGTACTGTTTTCCGAACAAAGACTGATGAAATGAGTGTCAGTTGTGAAAGACTTGAGCTCCTTTCCAAAAGTATTCGACCCCTCCCCGGAGGAAAGGCAAAGGACGGCGAAGTCTATCACGCTTTCAAGGACAAGGAACAGCGCTACCGCCACAGGTACCTTGATCTCATTGTAAATCCCGAAGTCAGAGAAGATTTCGTAAAAAGGGCAAAAATCATTTCAACTATTCGAAAATTCCTTGATAGAGAAGGGTTCGTGGAAGTTGAGACGCCAGTTCTGCAGCCGCTCTATGGTGGCGCTTTCGCCAGACCCTTTGTTACAAAGCATAATTCTCTTGACCAGACGCTGTTTCTGAGAATTGCGGATGAGCTTTACCTTAAGCGGTTGATCGCCGGTGGATTTGACGGTGTTTATGAGATTTCGAAAGTGTTCCGAAACGAAGGGATGGATCGGAATCATAATCCTGAATTCACCATGCTTGAGTTTTATAAGGCTTATGTTGATTACCACTTTCTTATGGAGTTTGTAGAATCGCTTATTCGAACTGCAGCGGAGGCTGTAGGGATAACCAAGCTGGATGCTGACGGCGAAAATATTGACCTGATTAAACCTTTTGAAAGGTCAAGCTACATGGACCTTCTCAGCGGTGCTGTTGGGCAAGATCTGACCGATGCCACAGAAGAAGAACTAAAAAAAATCTGTAAGAAGAAAAAAATCGAGCTAGAAAAAGATGCGCATCTTGGGCGAATGTACGAAATAATGATGCGGGAATTGGTAGAACCCAAGCTTATGAAGCCAACATTCGTGACTGATTATCCGAAGGTAATATCGCCTCTGGCAAAGATGCGAAGAGATGGAGATGAGTCAATCGTGGAACGGTTTGAGTTATTTGTGGGAGGTACCGAACTGGCAAATGCATTCAGTGAGTTGAATGATCCCGTCGATCAGCGACGTCGATTTGAAGCGCAAGTGGAACTAAAAGCACGGGGTGACGAAGAGGCTCAGTCCCTTGATGAAGATTATCTTCAATCCATGGAAATCGGCATGCCACCCACAGGCGGAGTTGGCATTGGCATTGACCGGCTGATCATGCTTATTATTGGAAAAGTCAACATCAAGGATGTTATTCTCTTTCCAGCCATGCGACCGCAAGACGATGAATAGCAATGAGGCTCCTCTCATTAATCGCCCGTCGTCACCTCAGTTCGGGACATAACCTCAGTTTTATATCTCTTGTTAGCTACCTCTCCATTGCGGGGCTGGCTATTGGTATCGCAGTCTTGATCCTTACGCTGGGGATTCTTAACGGCTTCGAGCGGGAGGTACAGGAGAAAATTATCAGTTTTGATGGCCACATTCGCGTGAAAGGATTTCTTGGCAATCCGGTGTCCGAATCTCAGCCACAGCTCGATTCCGTAGTGGCGTCCATACCTCAGATAACCGGAAGACTTCCTTACATCAATCATGCGGCAACAGCCCGTGTGCAAGGAAGGACTGAGGCTGTCTTTGTGGAAGCTTTTGACGGAGATACCTCTCGAGCTGTCATCGGGACATGGAAAAACCTTGTTGCCGGTCAATTCCATCTCAACGGAGCTGAAGGAGAGCGACCGGGCATCATCATCGGGGCTGCACTGGCTGAGAAACTCGGCACGAAACCTGGCGAACGGATGACACTTATGGACCTCTCTTCGTTGGGAAAGCCGGGCCGCGCTCCCAGAATCGGTCAATTCAAAATCAGCGGCATCTACGAGACGGGACTAAACGAATATGATGAGTCCATTGTCTACGTAAACCTGAAGGCTGCCCAGAGACTATTCGATTATAAAGACTTGATCACTGGAGAAATTCTTTTGCTTCACGGCTTGGATGATACTGATGCAGTTGCCGCCGTGTTGGATGAGAATCTCGATTATCCTCTTCTGCCATCTACATGGAAGGAACGTCACAGCAATCTTTTTGCATGGCTATCCCTTCAGAAATATCCTATAACCGTTGTATTCGCCCTTGTGGCTCTTGTGGCTTTACTCAATATTATGTCTTCAATGACAATGATCGTTATGGAGAAGACAAACGATATCGGCATCCTTAGAGCTGTCGGTTTTTCACGTAAACGCATCTCACACCTCTTTTTCATCGAAGGCGGAATCGTTGGACTGTTCGGTGTTACATTGGGCGTGACACTTGCGCTCTTCCTAGGCTGGATTCAGCGACGATTTCAGATTCTATCAATCCCTGAAGAGGTCTATTTCATGAGTGACCTCCCTCTCATGTTTGCTACTTCTCATGTGGTAACTGTCGCTGTTTTTGGTTTCTTGGCGGCGGTATTGGCCAGCCTATATCCCGCATGGAAGGCATCTGGCATAGAACCGGCTCAGGCGGTGAGATACGAATGATCGGTTTCGAAAGCTGGATGGCTCGACGAATGCTGCTCTCACGAAAAAAAGTGGGACTTATTTCGTGGAGTGGCATCATTTCTATCCTGGGTGTGGCTACAGGATGTTTTGCACTGATTGTTTCAGTCGCCGTACTTAACGGCTTCGAACAGGAGGTTCGGAATAAGGTAATCGGATTTGAAACTGATCTCCGAATCATGGCGGGAGATGATCAGATTGACATGGAACAGTTTGCCTCACTTGAGTTCGAGCCGGGAATTGCGGCTCATTCTCCATTCATAGAAAGGAAAGCCGTGGCGATCTCGTCAAATGATCGATCCCTCGTGAAAGTGAAAGCGGTGGAGATTGGAAGCTTGCAATCTGTTTATAACATTGAAGGGATAGAGATAACAGATTCACCCAACAACAAGGCGCAGGTCTATGTAGGAAGGGGTATTGCTGACCGCTTAGGTATGCAGGAAAGTGACCGCCTCCGCCTGATGAACCCGCTGGACAATCAACTTTATCTCGGGATGCCGTCTGTGCTGGATGCCCGAGTCGCTGGCGTTTTCGAGACTCGCATATTGGACTTTGACCAGACGTATGTTTTTATACCGATCACCGCGGGGCAGGCACTCTTTAAAGCATTGGGACAGATCGATGGTATAGATCTTCGGTTAAATCATAATGCGGAGAAGGCAAAACTGAGAGAAGCGGTTCATTCCGTCCTTGGTGAAGGTGTCACTGTCTCCGGTGTGGAGGAGATGCATCAAACGCTCTTTCAGGCGATGAAGATGGAGAAGCTTGGTAGTATCGTTGTCCTAAGTCTAATTGTAATCGTGGCCTGTTTCAACATAGCTTCAACACTGACTATGCTTGTAATGGAAAAGATCAGGGAAGTGGGGATCCTTAAGGCAATTGGTTTTTCCAAAGCGAGAATCTCGACACTTTTCCGCATGCAGGGGATATTCATTGGTGGGATGGGTCTGGTGCTGGGGACAGGACTGGGGCTCCTGTTTGTTTCTGGTCAGGAGCGTCTCGGTTTTATCCGTCTTCCGGAAGCGATCTATTTTGTGCATTCACTTCCTGTCGTCATCACATCAAGAGACATTGCGGCTATCGTCTTGATCGGTGTAATAGTTATAGCTCTGGCGATCCATTTTCCCACCAGAGAGGCGCGGAAACTTTTGCCAACAGAAGCGATTCAATTTGAAAAATGATCCTGAAAGCGAAGAATATTCGAAAAAGTTATCCCACTTCCATCGGTTCACTCGAGGTTCTGAAAGGATTGGATCTATCCATTACAAAGGGTGAAATGATTTCTGTTACTGGCCCCTCGGGATGCGGAAAATCGACGCTTCTAAATATTCTCGGGACTCTGGACCGTGCCGATTCGGGCTCCCTGGAGATCGAAGATCAGTTGGTGGCGGAGTTAGATGATGAACATCTCTCACGGCTAAGAAGTGAATCCATCGGCTTCGTGTTTCAATTCCACCATCTCCTTCCGGAATTCTCTGTCCTTGAAAACCTGATAATCCCTCAAAGATTGCTCAGAAGGGCCGAAGTGGACTCACGAGAACGGGCATTGGAACTGCTGGAAAAGGTTGGTCTTTCTGAGCGAGCGGATCATCGCCCGGGGGCTATTTCCGGCGGGGAACGCCAGCGTGTGGCTGTTCTGAGGGCGCTTGTCAATCGACCGTCTGTCGTGCTTGCCGATGAACCAACTGGTAATCTTGATGTAGACGCCGCTTCAAAACTGATGGAGATGATTTCGTCGCTTGCTGGCGATTTCGGACAGGCTTTTCTCATTGTCACTCACAATCCGGTGGTGGCGGCGATTTGTCTGAGAAATCTGAAGATGGAAGACGGACAGCTGATCTCGTCACCTGAAAAGTGAGTTGATTGGGGAACACAGGAAAAGTAAATTGTCCAAATCCCTTTAGCCTCATGAAAGAGAATTTCTCCAAACGGGTCCAAACAATCATGAAATACGCCAAGGAGGAGGCGATCCAGCTTGGTCACAGTTATGTTGGTTCTGAACATTTGCTGCTTGGAATCATCAGAGAAGGTTCAGGCCGTGCTGTCGATATTCTTGAAGAACTGGGGTGTGATCTGGAAGAGCTTCGTTTGATGGTCGAAGACATGGTGAAACCTGCCGGGGGGACGATGACTCTTGGCCATCTTCCTCTGACAAGGCGGGCGGAGCGTGTATTACGTAATACATTTACTGAAGCATCAAACCTAAGCGCCAGCATAGCGGATGATTATCATCTCCTTCTTGCCATGCTGCAGGAAGCGGAAGGCGTCGCCTTTGAAGTTTTCACGGCATTCGAAATTGATTATTCGTCAGTGATCGAACTGCTCAAAGACGATGCTGGCTCTCCCGAGCCTTCTACTCAAAAAAGCGCCGCTGTGGCAAAGAAAAGTAAAACGCCGGCGCTGGATCATTTTAGTCGCGACATATCAGAGCTGGCCCGCATAGGTAAACTGGATCCCGTTATAGGTCGTAGGAACGAAATTGAAAGGGTTGCACAGATTCTATGCCGCCGAAAGAAGAACAATCCTGTGCTTATCGGTGAACCAGGGGTGGGGAAAACGGCCATCGCCGAGGGACTTGCTCAACGGATCATCGAGAGGGATGTACCCCGTCTGCTCCATAGTAAGCGAATCGTTGCCCTTGATCTGGCTGGCATCGTTGCCGGCACGAAATACCGTGGTCAGTTTGAAGAGCGAATGAAGGCGATCATGGCCGAACTCGAAGGGGCCCGGAACATTATACTGTTCATTGATGAGTTGCATACTATCGTCGGAGCCGGGAGCGCTTCCGGCTCACTGGATGCTTCTAATATGTTCAAGCCTGCGCTGTCGAGAGGTGAGATTCACTGTATTGGTGCGACTACCCTGGATGAATACCGGAAGCATATTGAAAAGGACGGCGCTCTGGAAAGACGGTTTCAGAAAGTGACAGTGAGCCCCCCGAATATCGAAGAATCGGTCTCAATACTGAAGGGGCTCAGAGGCAGATATGAGAAACATCATAATGTGAATTTCAATGACGATGCGTTGACAGCTTGTGTTGAATTGAGTCATCGTTACATAACGGATAAATATCTCCCTGATAAGGCTATCGATGTTCTTGATGAGGCGGGGGCGAAGCTTCATCTGCAAAATCTGAGTGTGCCGGACGAGGTGATAGAACTTGAACTTGAAATTGAGCAGATCCGATCCGAGAAGGATGCCGTAGTTTCCAGTCAGCAGTTTGAGAAGGCGGCGAATCTGCGCGACAAAGAGCGACTGTTGTTGAAATCCCTCGAGTCGGCCCAGAAAAACTGGGCGAATGAAGAGACAAAACACGCCCCGATCGTTACTGAGAAGGATATAGCTGATGTCGTTTCCATGATGACCGGTATTCCGATCTCCGAAGTTGCTGAGAAGGAATCTGAAAAACTCCTCAAGATGGGTGAAAGCCTTAAGGAGTTCATCGTTGGTCAGGATGTCGCCATCGATACACTTGCTAAAGCGATTCAGCGGGCGAGGGCAGGACTGAAGAATCCTCGCCGTCCCATCGGAGCTTTTCTGTTCCTCGGGCCCACAGGCGTGGGAAAGACTGAAACTGCCAAAGTTCTCGCCAAGCACCTCTTTGCCCATGACGACTCAATCGTCAAGATTGATATGTCTGAATACATGGAGCGATTTGCTCTCTCCCGACTCATCGGTGCACCGCCGGGATACATTGGCTATGAGGAGGGGGGAGAACTGACCGAACGTGTCCGCCGAAACCCCTATTCGGTCATCCTTCTTGATGAGATTGAAAAAGCCCATGGCGATGTGTTCAATCTGCTTCTTCAGCTTCTTGATGAAGGAATTCTGACCGACAGCATGGGACGGAGAGTTGATTTCAGGAACACCATCATCATACTGACATCGAATATCGGTACTCGTGGCTTTGGCAAAGTGGGTACTTATGGTTTCGGGGACTCGTCGAATGACTCGAACTTTGAATCAATGAAAGATCGTGTTTTGGAAAAAGTGGGTGATATTTTTAATCCTGAGTTTGTCAACAGGCTAGACGAATCTATAGTCTTCAAGCCGCTAGGAAAGCAGAGTGTCTTGAAGATTATTGACCTTCAACTGGTGGACCTCGTTGAGAACCTTAAGGCCAAAAAGATGAAGCTCCATGTGACAGCAGCTGCGAAGAAGCTTCTCCTCGATCGGGGCTTTAGCGATGAATTTGGTGCCAGACCGATGAGGCGCGAGATTCAAGCCTCTATTGAAGCACCCCTGTCAGAATCTATTCTCAAGGGGCGTTTCGTAGAGGGTGACACGGTGAAAGTCGATGTGAACAAAGGAGCTATTCACATCGTTAAACCTCGCAAAAAAGTTAAGGAATCGAGTACAACTGTCGCCAAGAATCCCCGGAAGAAGACAAAAACTGACAATCAGTCATAGTTTTTTCTCGTCCTTTTTCCCCTTTAACTGACATTTTCGCCTAATTTTTTCCGCTGGCACACAATTTGCGCTCTAGTTTGGGAAACTTAATATTTCTGATTAGTGTCTTAAGGAGTTCATCATTATGTCAAAAATCATCGGAATTGACTTGGGAACGACAAACTCGTGTGTCGCTGTTATGGAAGGCGGAGAACCCAAAGTTATCACCAATCCCGAAGGGGGAAGAACTACACCTTCGGTAGTCGCCTTCACTAAAGATGGCGAACGTTTGGTTGGGCAACCGGCAAAACGTCAGGCGGTTACCAATCCCAACAATACGATCTATTCCATCAAACGATTCATGGGGCGTGAATTTGACGAGGTTCAGACTGAAATCTCTGAAGTTCCCTATGAGGTTAAGAAGGGGAAGTCTGGTGCCGTGGAAGTGGAGGTGGAAGGCAAGACTTATGTTCCGCCTGAAATCAGTGCTATGGTTCTACAAAAATTGCGACAGACCGCTGAAGAGTACTTGGGTACAAATGTGACCGAAGCGGTGATTACGGTTCCTGCATATTTTAACGATTCACAGCGGCAGGCGACGAAAGATGCCGGCAAGGTTGCGGGATTGAACGTTAGGCGAATCATCAATGAGCCAACAGCGGCAGCACTTTCCTACGGGATGGACAAAGAGGAAGACCAGAAGGTTGCTGTATTTGACTTGGGGGGTGGCACGTTTGATATTTCCATTCTTGATGTGATGGACATTGATGGTGAGAAATCCATCGAGGTAAACGCCTCCAATGGTGATGGACATCTTGGCGGTGACGACTTCGACCAGAGGGTCATCGACTGGATGGCGGAAGAGTTCAAGAAGAGTGAGGGGATCAACCTGAAAGAAGACCCCATGGCACTTCAGCGGCTAAAGGAAGCTGGCGAAGCGGCAAAGCGGGAGCTCTCCTCTTCCAAGCAGACAGATATCAACCTTCCTTTTGTTACGGCTGATGCAACCGGTCCTAAACATCTCAACATGTCTCTCACTCGCGCAAAGTTTGAAGAGTTGGTTGATGATCTTGTAGAGAGAACAAGGAAGCCGTGTGAGCAGGCGCTGAAGGATTCAGGTCTGAAGGCAGGTGACATCAATGAAGTCATTCTGGTCGGCGGTTCCACGAGGATTCCGAAAGTTCAAGAGGTAGTGAAAGAGATCTTTGGTAAAGAGCCGAACAAGGGTGTCAATCCTGATGAGGTGGTCGCTATGGGAGCCGGTATTCAAGGCGGCATCCTTGGCGGAGATGTGGAAGACGTTCTTTTGCTCGATGTAACCCCACTATCCCTCGGCATCGAAACTCTTGGCGGTGTATTTACAAAACTGATTGAACGGAACACGACAATCCCGACAAAGAAGAGTCAAATCTTTTCCACCGCCGCAGATAGCCAGCCATCTGTGGAAATCCATGTGCTCCAGGGCGAAAGGGAAATGGCCGTTTACAACAAGACGATCGGCAAATTCCACCTTGACGGAATTCCACCGGCGCCACGCGGTGTTCCCCAAATCGAGGTCACATTTGATATAGATGCGAATGGCATACTGAATGTAAGTGCTCAGGACAAAGCTACCGGAAAAGAGCAGAGCATCCGCATTGAAGCCTCCAGCGGACTGAATCAGGAAGAAGTAGAGAAAATGGTTGACGATGCGAAAAAGCATGAGAGCGAAGACCAAGAAAAACGGGAAGAAGTTGACGTTAAAAATCAGGCTGATCAGCTTATATATCAGACTGAGAAAAACATCAAGGAATTCGATGAAAAACTTGATGATGGCGAGAAGAAGAGGTTGGAAAAGGCTTTGGAGGGTTTAAAGACTGCCTCCGCTGGGTCGAACATCGAAGACATTAAGTCAGCCACAGAATCGCTGAATTCCGTCTGGAATGAAGTTGCCGCGAAAATGTATGAAAGCTCAAAGGAAGCGGAGACTCAGGCTCCACCGCCTCCCGGCGATACCGGTGAAGCTGGCCAGAGCGACGATAAAGAAATTGAAGACGCCGATTTCGAGGTAGTGGACGAAAAATAGTCACCCAATTCCTTTCCTATAGTCATCTATAAATGAATGGCGAGCAGCGCTCGCCATTTTTGTATTTGGAACTTCCGCAAGTTAAATTTGTTCTGGAGTAGTTTGCCATGCGTAGAAGAACCAAAGCATTCCTGATCCTTTCACTGGTGCTGATATTGCTCGGTGGCAGTGTGCTTTACATCATATTGGCCCCGGGTAGATGGAGTAGGGAAATTCTTCAATATGTGAATAAGTCAGTCCTTGTTGAAAGTGGGTGGGATCTCTCTATCGGAAACCTGGAGGGGCAATTAACTTCTGACATCCGTCTTGAAAACGTCTATCTGCGAAACAGAGATCGTTCGATCATTTTCTTTTCTGAGACCGGTAACTTGAATCTCGACTTTACCCAGATTGTTTCCGGAAACTGGGCACTTTCAAATCTATTGCTCGATAACATGCTGATTACGCTCAAAGAGACTGAACAGCCTGCCAATTTCAGCTTAAACTTTACTGAAGAGCTCGCTCGAAGCGGCTTGAGGGTGAAAACCTTTGCGGTGAATCGTTCCTCGATCCTACTCAAAAAAGGTTCAACAGAAAAGCTTTACAGTTTTGATGTGACGGGACGGCTTCGCTCCAATGATGACATGGTTGCCATCATGATTGACACGAGCTCTTTTCAGGATTTCCAGTCCGGTATGGAGGTCACTATTTCCTCTGGCCAAGCGAGGATGGGGACGGCTGTGGCAGAAGCCAGTGGCATGGCCGGAACCATCAATGGATACCAAGTCACACTGATGGGAAACGCTTCATTCAGCGAGGAAAAGAGTCTTTTTCTGAATATCGAAATTCATGATGTTCCACTGGAGAATTTCCAGTCCATCCGACTGGCGGAGATCTTGGGCACCGAAAGTGTGAATCTTGAGCTGGATTTTAAGTCAAATGAAGAGAAAGCCTATGTGGAAGCACGGTTGAATGATGCCGAAGATTCCGAACTTCTCGCCGATTTTGAGTCGTGGCTGGAATTTGATGAAAATTTCATTCGTTTGACCGAATCGGAGGTTGATATAAACGGCGCCCGTTTTTCAGGAACCGGTCAATTGGAAGAAGAATCTGAACTGTCGATGGATCTCTACGTCTCTACACTAGACCTTGAAAAGTTCGGTCTCTCTGCAAGATCCACGAATATCCAAGGGACGATGGCGGTAAACGTTGGGATTGATAAAGAAAGAGAGATAACTGGAATCTCAACGCGTGTCGCGCTTCAGAATGACAACTATGCCAGTCCTGAATTTGTGGGCGTCTCCGGACTCATCGACTACAGCAGTGGACTTCTTTCAGTACCGGATTCTCTGACAATCAATTTTGGTTTGGGAACGGTTCAGGCTCACGGTGAGGTTGATCTTGACCGCAAGAAAACCGATGTTGTTCTGGTGCTTCAGGAGACTGACCTTTCAGTGGCTGCATCCTTTGCCGGGATTAAAGATAGTCCCGAAGGTCTTGCTTATGGGACAGTCCAACTATCTGGATTTCTGGATGACCCCTCGCTCAAAGGAAACGTCACCATAAATAAGGGGTCCTACGGCAAAGTGGCGGTCTCGTCTCTAAAGTCGAATTTTATGATTAATTCAATTCTGAAGACACGACATGGCTCACTAACCGCCACAGCGGAGAATACAATTTTCGGCGACATGAATGTGGAAGGTGGCTCTCTCAATCTCTACTTTATGGGAGATACTATTCTTATCGCCAACGCAGATGTTATGTCCGGGGATGAGGTTCTTCGCCTCTCCGGAAAAATTGTCGATTTTGAATCTCTTCAGATAGATCAAGTTCAGTCATCTCTAAAACAACAATTTGTCTCTAGCCTGGCACCGTTTACGGTTAGATTACAGGAAGAGAATTTACGTATAGGGCCCGCCCAATTTAGGATCAATGACGGTTCCCTTGACACGGAGCTTGAGTTTACCGATGGTTTGCTGAAGAATGGTGATTTCAAGATGGTTAATATTGATCTAGAAGGGCTTGAGAAACTGTTCGGTACAGAATTGCCTTTAACGGGAACCGCTTTCGCCGATTTTTCGGCAAAAACGGAGAGTGAGGAACTTTTGGTGGATGGTTCTTTTCAAGTTCGCAACGGGATCTGGGAGGGGATGGCGTTTGATGATCTAATATTCACCGCCGTCGTGGATGGGGAGCATGTGACAATCAGGGAGATGCAGTTGAAGAGAGGTCAAGATCTTGCCCTCGATATTTCCGGTTTCTACACAGCGCGGGTGGACGCGGAAGAATTCCTTTCGGCAAAGCCAGACGGCAACCTCAGTTTCAGCGGTCTTTTCAACAAATTCGACCTTTTACTCCTTTCTCCATATCTGCCCGAATGGTGGCATCTCAAAGGTGCCGCTACTGGAAGCTTTGCCATGAGCGGGACATCTGAGTCTTCCGAGATCAGTTTTTCCTTTGCCATCGATGACCCAAGATTCTCTCTGATTGAGGCTGAGCAGATCAAGGCTAGTGGACGGTACGCTGGTCATAGGCTCTATTTCGAGAATCTGGTAGGCCTTACCAATACAGGGGAATACAGAGGAGAAGGATATCTTCCCGTTGATTTTGATATTGTGGCCAACGATGAAGACCGCTGGATCGAAACCGATCCCATCGCTATGGATTTCAAATTCAAAACTTCTTCCATGGATTTTCTAACGCCATACTTCACTTATTTGGACTCTGTGAAGGGAGCAATTGATATTGATCTTAGTATTACAGGGACACCGGATCGGCCTGTCAGAAATGGAAATATTACTGTTGCCAGTGGCGAGGTGTATTACACTTTGCTTGACCAACCGGTAAGTGATGTGAATGGGCGAGCGTTTCTCAAAGACAACATGCTCATTGTAGACCGTCTCACTGCCATCTCTCATATTCCCGATGATACCAATTGGGGGCAGGACCTCAGAGCAAATCTTGCCAGAGTGTCCGGTGGAAAGCTTTTTGGTGAAAAGAAAAAAGATAAAGGGGAGAACCTTCGGATAACAGGAACGATGGATATGAACAGTTTCTTCAATCCGAATCTCGCTTTTTTGATTGACGGTGAAGATGTCTATGTGCGAACACTGTTGGGAGAGATAGAAGGTATTGGTGATGTGGACATCTCAATAACAGGCAGAGATACAGTTAATATCGCCGGAAATATTTTGCCTGAAGAGGCGGTGCTGAGGATGGAATTTACAGGGGGGGAAGACTACAGTGAACTACCACCTGAAGGGGCACCGGTCTATAATTACAAACTGAATTTTCCCATCAGTGACAAACTGTTTGTCAGGAACAGCCAAATCGATGCCGAGGTTTCAGGGAACATGTCAATTCAAAGACTCGGGAATGAGCCTTATCGTTATGCGGGCGAGCTTGATGTAGTGTCAGGAAAATTTTACTACTTTTCGGACGTATTCAATATCGAAGAAGGACACCTTGCTTTTGACCCGACGGAGCTAAATCCAAGACTTGACATCCGCGCTACCACGCAGATTTCCGGTGAACAGATCTATGTAACTCTAACGGGCGAATTGGATGATCCTGTTCTTGTTCTTGAGCATAGCGACAATTTTTTCAGCCAGGAAGACCTGCTTCAATTGCTGACCCTTCAGAAAAGATTTGATGGTGGTGCTCCGGAGAATATTGGTCGGCAATCGGCGTTCCTGTTTGGAAAATTTCTGGAGAATGAACTGGAGAAGAGTCTTGCCAGATCAACCCCTCTCTTTGACGAATTTGAGATTGAGGGGTCTGCCGCACTTATCGATCCAACAGAAGATCAGGATGTTGCTGTGAAAGTTGGGACGCGCCTGACATCCAACCTTTCACTTAGTTACAAACGAAGTTTTTCCCTTGTTAAACCGAATGAATTAGGCGTGGAATACCGCCTAAACAGAAATGTGTCACTCGTCGTCACTTATGATGATGACGGTCAGGTCCATCTGAAATACCGGCGCAAGTACCGGTTCTAGTTTGATCCATAGACCAAGTATGCCCGCGGCGGTGCTGGCATTCGCCGTCATAATACAAGTATCTCTTATTGGGCAGATCACCACTACGAAGTATACAGTGGGGACCATCGCCTTTGAAGGCAACAATTCTGTTTCTTCAAAAGAACTGAGGGGGATAGTAAAACTTAAAGAGCCGCAACTGTGGAATACGACGGAGTTCAATCGCAGATCTTTAAAACTTGACACCTTCAATGTTCGGAATTTTTATCAAACCAAAGGGTTCCTCAATGTAGTTGTTGAAGAATCTTTTGAATTACAGTACGACAACAGCACGAACATTGTATTCAAAATCAAGGAGGGCCCCAGATCGATTCTCCGCTCTGTTGAGATAGAAGGGAATCGGCTGGTGGATGAGACGCGCATTCTTCGTCTCTTGGGATTGAGGATCGGTCGACCTCTCAACCTCACGGCCCTTGGGCATAATTACTCACTTCTTGAATACGAATACCACAAACTTGGGAAGCTGATGTTCAATATGGAACACAGCTACAGCCCCGGCGAAGATATTGACCTTAATCTACTCATGAATGAAGGTCCTGATATCTACATCGATTCGGTGGCCGTTATCGGGCTGGAAACTGTTGAGCCCCATTTCGTTTTAAGAGAACTGGCGTTCAAGTCTGGTGATCGGTACAACTCTGAACTGGTTCAGTTGTCGGAGAGGCAACTGTTCGAAACCTCACTCTTTGCTCTGGTTGATATCGTGCCGAAAAAAAGTTCACGAGAAGGAGATTGGGTAGACGTTACCGTAGATGTGCAGGAGCTGGGGAAGCGCGACTTAATGATTGAGCCCGGGTTTGCCCATATTCCTTCCAGCAGTTCAGGAGGTGAGCCGGTATCGGGAATTGAAGGGGCCGTTAGGCTTGTGGATCGAAATCTCTATAATTCCGGTCTGCGCCTTGGACTGAGGAGCACTATCGATCTACCCATTGATGCCATCGTGAACCGAGGATCCGTTCCAGTCATCTTTCGTTCAAATATATCCTTAAGCAACAACTGGATACTGCGTTTAAGAGCGCCAAACACTATCCGTTTTTTTGTAGACCGAGCGCCAGAACTTCTCCGAGTTGATGAGCCGATCCTGAGATACGGTGTTGAATGGACAGGTCTCAAGCGATATTCTGAAGAATCGATCTTGAGGGGCGGTCTGAGGTGGACTCGGATTATCTCCGACAGGATGACCGTTGAAGAACAGGAGAAAGAACAGCAGCGAAGCGTCTCTCTTCGGTTCCGCCACCGCGAACTGGACAACCTGATCACACCAAGAGATGGGTGGTCACTGACGCTCGATTCAGAAGTCGTCGGCTGGATATTGGGTGGGACTCACGATTACTACAAACTCGAGTTTGATTATCGCCGATTCCTTCCTCTTCCGAGGGGTCGGGTGCTGGCATTTCGATCAAAGATTGGCCGAATGGAAAGACTGAACCAGACATCGCCATACATCCCTTCGTATGATCTTTTCTATCTTGGAGGAAGTACAAGCCTGAGGGGGTGGCCGGCGCAACGATATCTCACAGTTGAACAGGATGGTGTTGAGCGACCTGTGGGTGGGTTGATCAAGGTGCTTTTCAGTAGTGAGGTGAGGATTCCCCTAACCGGTTTTTTTGGTATCGATCTATTCGTGGATGGGGGGATATTGGCAGTCAAGCTGGAAGAGTTGACAGAGCAGCTCGACGCATGGAAAAACGGTGAGGGGTGGAACTACGGCGCCGAACTTACCATTAGCACACCGCTGGGACCTGTCAGGATATACTATGCTGTTCCACTTACACATCCGAAAGATGCAATCCTGAACCTCGGTGTTCCTTACGCTTTTTAATTCAGGAACTTTTCCTACCCTGTTTCGTAAAGTTGAATAATCTTAAGTTGAATCGGTTTGTGGAGCTGAAATCGTAAAGTTAAATTCCGGCTCTTTTTTCTCACATAATGATTGCTGAAGAATGATGCCCAACAGAATAACTATCTCTTTATCGCTTTTGCTTATCTTTTTAGCTTGCGCGAAAGAATCTCCCGCCAATCTCCTCTCTGAATCGAAGGAACTTATCACTGAACAAAAATACTCTGAGGCGCTGGAGAAGCTTCGCCTCCTTGTAGGCAAGTATCCTGATGGTATCGAGGCTGCTGAAGGTCAATACATGATTGGCGATACCTATATCGCGTTTAACAAGAATTTTGAATTGGCCATCAAAGAGTACAGCAAAGTTGTTAAACATTATCCCGATTCTCGATTTGCCATCAATGCACAGTTCATGATCGGTTATGTTTTTGCCAATTTCGTGCAGGATTACGAATCAGCGAGAATCGAGTATGAGCGATTCCTTGAACTCTTCGAAGCTGAAGCGGACAGCGGTCTTGTTCAATCTGTAAAGTTCGAGCTTCAGAATCTTGGAAAGGATTTGAACGATATTCCGCAGCTAAAGCACATTTCCTCTTAACACTTATCTTATAGTATCATAGTGACCGATTTCAGCCTGACCGAGCTTAACGAAAAGATCTCCAAAGAGTCGGCATTTGTAAAGCCGCTTCAGGATGGAATCGCCGAAGTGGTGGTCGGTCAAAATGAAATTGTCTCCAAAATTCTGATGGGTTTGCTCGCTAATGGACACATTCTCTTAGAGGGTGTTCCTGGGTTGGCTAAAACGACAATTGTGAAGACGGTTGCCCAGCTGATCGATACCAGCTTTCAGCGTGTTCAATTTACCCCGGATATGCTCCCTGCCGATCTTATCGGCACATTGATCTACAACCAGAAAACAGGTGGATTCGAAACAAAGAAAGGACCAATCTTCTCAAATATTATTCTCGCCGATGAGATTAACCGATCCCCGGCAAAAGTGCAGAGCGCCCTACTTGAAGCGATGCAGGAGCGGCAGATAACAATCGGTGAGGAGACATTTTCTCTGGATGACCCATTCCTTGTTTTTGCAACACAAAATCCCATCGAGCAGGAGGGGACTTACCCTCTTCCAGAAGCGCAGGTGGACAGGTTTATGATGAAGCTCAAGGTTGACTATCCATCTAAGGATGAGGAGTTGAATATCCTTCGAAGAGTTTCGGTCGCGAATGGTGAAATTAATCTTTCTCACGTTGTGAACCCTTCGGCGATTCAAGACGCACGTCGTGTGGTAACCGATATTTATGTTGATGAAAAAATTGAAAAGTATGTTGTGGATCTTATCCTTGCTACGAGGAATCCCAGCGACTACGATTTGGGTGAGATAGCTGATCTTATCGCCTACGGAGGATCACCACGGGCGACAATATTCCTGATTCAGGCGTCTCGAGCCCGCGCTTTTCTCGAGGGCCGAGGATATGTGATTCCGGAAGACGTCCGGTACGTTGGATTCGATATATTGCGCCATAGGATAATACCTACTTATGAGGCTGAAGCCGAGGAAGTAACGTCTGAAGACCTTATCCAACGCCTTTTCGATACCATAGAAGTACCGTAGCAATAGGTATGATTCCACGGGAAATTTTCAAAAAAGTCCGACACATAGAGATACGAACCCGCAATCTGGTTAATGACCTTTTTGGTGGTGAGTATCACAGTGTATTCAAAGGGCGGGGAATGACATTTTCGGAGGTACGTGAGTATCAACCCGGTGATGACATTCGCCTCATCGACTGGAATGTAACAGCTCGTTACAACGCCCCCTTCGTCAAGGTTTTCGAGGAGGAACGGGAGCTGACAGTTTTCATCGTTTATGATGCCAGCAGATCAGGTCATTTCGGAACAAGGTCGCAATTCAAGTCAGAAATCGCTGCCGAAATCGGTGCTGTTCTCGGCTTTTCTGCCATCAAGAATAATGATAAGGTGGGACTACTCATTTTCACGGACGATGTAGAGCGTTTCGTCCCGCCAAAGAAAGGATCATCCCATGTGTTAAGAGTGGTAAGAGAGTTGATCTATCATGAACCGCAGTCACGGGGGACAAACATTGAGGCGGCCATGAGTTATCTATTGAGGGTTGCCACTCGACGAAGCGTTGTTTTTCTTATTTCCGATTATCAAGACAGCGAATTCAGTCAAACGTTGAAGGTGGCGAACCAGAAGCACGATATGATTGGAATACAGCTTTATGATCCCAGCGAACAGAAGATTCCGGACGTAGGATTAGTAAAGGTGCATGATGCCGAAACTGAGGAAACCTTCTGGCTTGATACCACTTCTTCCCAGGCGCGAAGCCAATACGCTGAAATGATTGCTCAGCGGGATGCCGAATTTCAGGCAGTTTGCAAGAAAATGAAGTTTGACCTTATCCCGATCTCTACCGATTCAGACTATGTGGAGCCTCTCATGTCTTACTTCAGGTCGAGGGAGAGACGGTTTTGATCTCGCGCAGAGGAGTCATCACAGTTGTTTCTGTTATGATCCTGCTTCTCGCAGGATGCAGCGAAAAGTCAGACCGCTCTCGGGCATTTCATGTATATGGTGGATTGGATTCCACCGATGTATCGATCGGAGATATCGCCCGGTTTCAGGTTTGGGCTAAGGGTGCGGTAGAGCGTAAGATTGATTTTCCTCTGATGGAGATTGATGATTCAAATGTCAATGTAAGTGAAGGCACGGAGATCAAGGGCGAGTTCGCAGAGGATAAAGGAATCGAATTTCAGCTTATCTTTTGGGACACGGGAAGTTTCGTGATTCCGCCCTATGAGGTTCATGTCCTGAATGCGCAAGGCGACGAAGTGGAATACACTATCGCCACTGACTCTGTAGAAGTGACAGTTCACTCACTGATTTCTGAAGCAGAGCCTGTGCTTCGGGATATAAAGCCGCCGGTTCCAATACCAACCATCATTCCGTGGAAAATTATTCTCTCTCTGTTGGGCATTGCCCTTTCCGTTGCAGCGCTCGTTTGGATGTGGCGGAAGCGGATTCAAGACGCAAATGAAGAGAAACCGCAGTTCATTGTTCCTTCAAAGCCTCCCTATGAGGTTGCCATGGATAAACTAGATCGCCTCAGAAGTCAGTCACCCTCTACCGCCAAGGAGGTCAAAATCTACTATGCTGAGCTCTCCTATCTGCTTCGAGAGTACCTGGAACACCAGTACTTTGTGAGAGCGATTGAAATGACCACGTTGGAGATTGAGACCGCCCGTCACTTGATTCCCGCTGATAAGGAGAAACTGGATTGTGTTATCGATATGCTGAAACGGTCCGATCTGGCTAAATTTGCCCGTTTCCGTCCGGACATATCCGAGTGTAAAAAAGACTTAAATGTGATTGACGATTTTCTCAAAACAACAAGATTGCATTGGACAACTACAAGAAATGGGGTCAAACCGATGGAGGCTGTATGATTGAGATCAGAAATTTGACAAAGCGCTATGGTTCGTTTGTTGCCGTGGACGATATATCCTTTGATGTTGAAAGAGGAAAGATTCTCGGGTTTCTTGGACCGAACGGCGCAGGCAAAACGACAACCATGCGTATCGTAACCGGTTATATGCCCGCAACCAAGGGCACAGCGGTGGTTGCTGACTATGACGTAGCGAAGGATCCTATTGAGGTAAAACGCCGCATCGGTTATCTCCCTGAGACTCCACCACTCTACGTCGACATGACTGTGGATGAGTACTTGAATTTTGCCGCACGTATTAAACAGATTGAGACCAAGGAAGTGTCTGGCGCTATCGATTCTGCCTGCGAGAAAGTTGCCATTGGTGATGTCCGTAAGAAAGTGATTAAGACACTTTCAAAAGGATACAAACAGAGAGTCGGTCTTGCACAGGCGATCATCCATGACCCCGAAGTGTTAATTCTCGATGAACCAACCATCGGCCTTGATCCCATTCAGATCAAGGAGGTGAGAGAACTAATCAAGTCACTTGCTGGGAGTCACACAATCATTCTCTCCACACACATTCTGCCGGAGGTAGGTATGACCTGTGATGAAGTGGTGATCATTCAAGAAGGAAAGATTATCGCAAAGGATACACCTAACGGACTGGCAAAATCGATGCGGGGATCGGAGAAGCTGACGGTTGTGGTTGAAGGGCCGGTTGAAGAGGTGTCCAATGCTGCGACGAGTACAGAGGGTGTAAGCGCTATTCTGGAAACATCAGCACAGAATGGTCAATGTTCACTAATACTGGAGTGCGATTTGAAACACCATGTACGAAAATCTCTCTCAAACCTGTTTTCTGAAAAAGGATGGAGTCTGCTTGAAATGAAAGTAGAAGAATCGACACTGGAAGATATATTCATTCACATTATGTCGGGATCAGGAGGGAGACAGTCATGAGAAATATCTCAACCATTTTTAATCGGGAGTTCCGGTCGTATTTCTCTTCGCCTATTGCTTATGTGGTAATCGGCCTGTTCCTAGTTCTGACGGGGGTCTTCTTTTATCTGTTGACCTCCTCATTTCTTCAGTATGCAGCCAACCTGCAGTGGCAGGCGGCGAGAATGCGTCAGCCGGCGCCGCCAGTGAATGTGAACCACATGATCATCCGACCACTCTTTTCAAATATTAGTGTCATTACGCTCTTTGTTGTGCCGATGATTACTATGCGAAGCTTTTCGGATGACAAGAAGACGGGCACACTGGAGCTTCTCCTCACTTCGCCGATCACCACTGCACACATTGTAGTGGGAAAGTTTCTGGCGGCGTTCTCTCTTTATATCATTATGGCGCTCCTCACTTGGGTTTATCCGTTAGTAATCGTACTGTTTGGTGATCCCGATGTGACGCCGGTTGCGATCGCGTATATTGGTATCATTGGGATGGGGGCTGCTTCAGTGGGCATCGGCGTATGGATTTCCTCCATGACAGAAAACCAGATTATCGCTGCCATGGGGACTTTCGTGGCACTCCTTTTCCTCTGGCTGGTTGGGTGGTTTGCGAACTTTTCTTCAGGAGTGATGGGAGGATTTTTCCAGTATCTCTCTATCGTTGAGCATTTTGATGACTTCGCGAAGGGGATATTCGATACAGGACACCTAATGTATTATGTGTCGATTTGCGGAATAACACTGTTTCTGGCTCATCAGAGTATTGAAAGTTTGAGGTGGAGGTCGTAATGAAAGTTTTCAAATTATGGCGCGGCGCAACATATGATGGGCTGGGAGTACTGTTTCTGGGGTGGCTCTACGGTGTCTCTATTGTCAAGTTTGATTGGTTGGCGTGGACACTGATTGCCTTTGGGGCGGTTCTTTTGCTATTCCCCGTTGCCATCAATTACAGAGAAGTTCTTGATTCGCTTAAATCTCGCCGCACCCAGCTGAGTGCGAATGCTTTGGTCGTCATCGTGCTTGTTCTGGTCATCGTGGGACTTCTCGACTATCTTTCCATCCGCCACTCATGGCGTGTAGACACTACCTCACAGCAGGAATTTTCGCTGTCAGATCAGACTGTCAGTATACTAAAGAACCTAGAGAGAGATGTCACCTTGGCCGCATTCGTCAGTGATGCGGAAACTCAGCGTATGGAAGATCGAATGATCGAATATTCTCACTATTCGGGCAAGTTTAATTATGAAATCATCGATCCGATTAAGGAGCCTGAGAGAGTTCGAGAATTTTTCGGTCCGGACAAGCAATATCTTGATCTTCCTACAGTGGTTTTAAAGACAGAACTGAAGGATGAAGAGATTAACAGTACAGGAGAAGAAGAGATCACCAACGCTCTAATCAAGGTGACGCGTGACGAACTGAGAAAGGTCTATTTTGTTCAGGGACACGGTGAGAAGGCGATTTTTCCCGATGAACCGGGGATGGCCAGCGCTCAATTCATTAAGGACGAACTGGAAAAGCAAAACTTTCAGGTTGACGGTCTTAACCTCTTTCAAGAAAATGAAGTTCCGGAAGATGCAGATGTTATTGTGATCGCCGGGCCGATGCGGAAGTTTGCCGCCAACGAAGTAGACGCTCTCA
This sequence comes from Fidelibacterota bacterium UBA6931, assembly GCA_002448795.1. GTDB lineage: Bacteria > Fidelibacterota > Marinisomatia > Marinisomatales > S15-B10 > S15-B10. The sequence continues at coordinate 115,696 of DKAH01000002.1, read as the reverse complement.
GTAAATTCCTCGCAGCAGGAGGAAACGTTCTTGCCATGCTTGATCCTGAAACCGAGAGCAATCTCGAAGATCTAATGACCGACTGGAATGTGAAACTCAACGGAGATATGGTTGTCGAATCTCATTCCAGTTTTGTTCTCACCTCAACGGGGCTCAACCGGCAGAGCAGTGTCAGCTTGGGGCCGTCGGCAGCGGAGTATGGTGATCATATAATCACCAAAAATTTCAGATTTGCCACGAGTTTTGTAAAAGCACAGTCTCTCAGCAAAGTTGACGAAGAGAACTACGACTACGATGCAACTGAACTGGTCTATACTAGCTCAAACAGCTGGGGAGAGACCGATCTCAAGATGCTTTTTGAAGAGAACAAAACAGGTAAGGATGACAACGATAATCTGGGTCCCACCACTCTTGCAATGGCAGTTGAAAAAGATGATTCCGTTAGGACTCGACTGGTGGTTATCGGTGATTCGGACTTTGCGGCGGACACCTACGTTGCTCAGGCGCCGGGGAATATGGATTTTTTCCTTAATACCGTCAGTTGGCTTGCTGATGAAGAGGATCTTATCTCGGTCCGGCCAAAACAGCCGGAGAACAGGTCTCTAACAATGACGATGCGCCAACAGAAACTCACCCTATTCTTCCTGATCATTCTTCTCCCTATTGCGGCGGTCAGAATGGGAATTCATATCTATATGAAGAGGTCTTAGAAGGAACTGTGAAGAAGACTCTAATACTCGCCGCAATTGCCGGAGCTCTTGGTGCCTTCGTTTTTTTCTATGAAATTGAGGGAGGTAAGAAGCGGGAAGAGGCTGAGCACTATCAATCTTCCCTTATTAAAATGGACAAAGATGACATTCAAGCAGTCACATTGATCCAAGAGGGAGGAGAGATTATCAGGTATCAACGTTCAGGGGAGAGCTGGGAAATTACCGAACCGGTACGTACAGGCGTGGAAGAGTCTGCTGTTAACGGGAATCATTCTGCTTTTGCGAACGCCATTATCCAGCGAACGCTCGATACAATGCCTGACAAACTGAAAAATTTCAGTCTTGAACCTGCCCGTGTGGAGGTGATTCTTGAGTCGAAAGAGGGAAAGAAAGTTGAACTTCTGATAGGTGACGAAGCACCGACACGGGGTGATCTGTTCGTGTCTTTCCGTGATTCAAACAGTGTCTTTATAACGTCTAGCGACCTGAAGACACAGGCTGAAAAAACGCTCTTCGATCTAAGGGATAAGAAGATTGCTCATTACGAGAAAGATGACGTCCGGCGGATCGAGCTTGTATCAAGGAATCATATTATTGTGATTGAAAAAACCGGTGATGAGTGGGAAATGAAGACGCCTGATCTGCCGGTGGAAGAGTCCCGGGTGAACAGTTTTCTCACAAGTCTTACCAATTATTCAGCCAAGGCCTTCACAGTTGAAAGCTTTAGTGATGAATCCGAATATGGATTTGACAAGCCTGAAGTCAAAGTGAATCTCAGTCTGGGCGAGGAGATGGCATCGAAGGAGATTACTATTGGCAGAGTGGTGGATGAAGAGAGTGACGATGCTGAATACCATGGCTACGAATCAGGACTTCCCGCGGTCTTCATTATCAGGGAGTCGACCAAAAACAATATCAGTCGTGACCCATTTTACTTTCAAGATAAACAGCTTGCTCGTTTTGACAAAGAAGCGCTTAATGAAATTCGGATTTCGGGTGCTTACCAGATTACCTTGGCGCCTCAAGATACACTCGGATGGTACGTAAATGCCGACACCAGTTTCAAGATTGATGATTCAGACTTGAACCGTTTTATATCTGCCATTGATGGTGTCAATGCGGCCGAACTGGTAGCAGATACGCCAGATGACAAAGGAAATTACGGTTTAAAGATTCCTTTCCTTGAAGTTGTGGTAAAGGATAGCTTGGGCGTTTCGACTGGATTCTCCATTGGTGATCCAGATGACGATAATGATCGTTATGCCTCCACCAATAGATCTGATAGAATATATCTGGTGAGGCTGTCCCAAGTGGAACGGATTACCGATTGGATCGAGGAGATTCTTGGGACCTATGATGATCAATCCGGAGAAATTTCAGGAGCATAACTGCTCCGATCCAATTCCCTAACCCATCATTAAGATTATAGCACCACCCATGAGCGTGCAGAGAAGGTTGACTGCATCGTTGTTAATTAGTCCGCTTCCGGAGACCAACCCAGTATCCGTGTCACAATGATGTGCCACTTCTACCTTTTTGTTGCATCTGCCGCAAATATATTTGGCCTGCACTGTTGCGCCGAGGACTGAATCGAAACAGTTGGCTGTAAAGCCGGCGGCGACTACCAACGTCAAAGCGAATGTATCGAGCATCAGGAATCGTCCTGAAAGGGCGATCAATCCTGCGCCGAGCAAGGCCCCCACAGTACCGAGTAGCGTAACACCGCCTGAGGCACCGGGCTTCATTCTTCTAAATGTGATACAGTTTCTGGGGTCCTTTTTTGAGTAGAACCCAATTTCAGTTGCCCAGGTATCGGCCGCTGCTGCGGCTACACTTGCAAGAAAAGCAACATACAGGATTTCAGAGGGAGCGTAGAACCACCAGGTTGCCAGGAGCATTGGAACTCCGCCATTGGCGTAAACCTGAACCACGTCTCGCTGAGATCCTTTTCCGATGGCAAGCTGGTGTATCTGCTTTCGTTCCTTTCCGAACCTAGAAAGAAGGGAGGAAACCAAGAAGAAGATTCCCATAGGCAGAACAAATTTCCACCCCCCAATACCGAACACAAAAACGCCAAGAACAAAGGCACCCAGTGCCCCGTCAGTGCTGAGGGCACGAAGCCGGTAGGCGACCTGAGCCAGTGCAAAAGAAAAGAGAATCCACAAGAGCAGTTTCATGATTTCATCATTCTGAGCGACCGAAAGGTAGAGGTCGTACATTATTGCCGCGAAAATAGGGACAGAGAGATTGTCAGAACCGGAATTCGATATCGCTTCAGCGATAGTTGCCGTGGCGGCAACGAGCAGGCAGAGCGGTAGCAGAACCTGAAGTTCAAGAGGATCCATGCCGGCAAGGTTTCTGAAAAGAACCGTTCCCAGTCCTACGAGTAGGGCAGATGTAAGCGCCATAACCAGAGAGCCCTGAGTCGTCTTCTCATCACGCCACAACCGGAACTTCTCGGGACTTCTAGATTTTTCGCCTACCATCGCGGCGGCGGTGTCTGCAAAAGTGAGCAGCAGCAAGGCCACCTGAAAAGTTATAGGACGTTCCCACCAGAAGAGGCAAAGTAATAGGTAGGCTATGGGAAAGTAAACCGTGCCGTAAGTCTTTCTCTCGGTGGTGTGCATTCCCTTAAAGGTGGCGGATCTGACAGCGACAGCGTTGACAGCAATGAAGATAATGGCCAGAATGATTGGCGGCAGGTTGGAAGAAAAGAGGAACGGAGAAGTGAGGACGAAAACCCCGACAAGAATATGAACGAACTTCCGACTCATCTCCGGTTGCCACGCAAATCGGATACGGGCGAACTCGCTCATGCCGATAAGACCAAAGATAGCCATGATGAATATGCCGAAGGTGATCCAATCACTTAAGAACGGGGAGATAGCCGGAAGCATGCTGAAAAGTACATGAGACGGAGAAGAAAGGTCAGAGAAAAAGCGGCACGGCGAGACCAGTTTTCAATCGGCAATTCTCGCCTTAATTCTTATCTTGATACATGGATTTCACCATATTTGCAGTTTTGATCATCGGTATCGTTGTTGGCTCAGTAGCCGCCGTTATTGTGCTTTCTCGAACAGGGGGGCACCCGGATGTTTCCCGGGAGGATTTAAAGGATGCCTTCTCCTCGGTTTCTGCTGAAGCACTAAAAGATTTCCATACCCTCGCTGCCGAAAGTGTCAAGAGTCAGTTGGAGAAAGGAGCTGCGACGCTGGAAGAGAAAAAGAAACTGATCGACAGCAATCTGGAAACAGTTTCCAAGACACTTCAGGAACTACGCAACCAGTCCACAGCCCTCGCCGCGCAATTAGGAGAGAACCAGATAGAAACGGGAAAACTTCGAGCCACCACGGAAGATTTGAGGAACGTGCTTTCCAGCTCTCAGGCGAGAGGACAGTGGGGAGAAAAAATGGTGAAAGATATTCTCAGTATGATGGGGCTCGTTGAGAATTTTAATTACGTCAGTCAGCAGATGGTGGAATCGGGTGAAAAACCTGATTACACCTTTTTTCTCCCGAAAGAAAAATCGGTGAATATGGATGTAAAATTCCCCCTTGCCCACTACGAACGGTTCGTGGCATCCGAGACTGAAGCAGATCAAGAGACCGAAAAGAATGCATTCTTGCGAGATGTGAAGGGTCATATTAAGGATGTGGCGGGACGCGGTTATATCGATCCGAAAGGGGGCACAGTGGATTATGTGCTGGTGTTTATTCCGAACGAATCAATCTATGCTTTTCTTCATGAAAATGATCCAGAGATGCTTGATTTCGCGTTGAGCAAGCGGATCATCCTTTGTTCGCCCATTACACTGTATGCGGTCCTGTCACTCATACATCAGGCTGTTGAGAGCTTTGCCATGGAGCAAGCGGCGGGGAAGGTGGTTGCGTTACTCGGCGAGTTTGAAAAGCAGTGGAATCTCTACATTGGGGCTATGGAAAAAATGGGCCGTCGGATCGATGACGTAAAGAAAGAATACGATGCGCTTACTTCAACCAGAACACGGCAGTTAGAACGTTCGCTCACCAAGATTCAGGATATAAAGTTGGGTGGGGACGGCGAACAGGGGATCAGTGAATCTTTCAGCAATAAAAAAGATAGCTGATTGGCAAGCCGCATCTAAGAGTGAAGTTTAATTTTTTGCTTCTCGCGACACTTTTTTCAATCTCATTTCAGTCTGCCCCGGAGTCGTTTCAAAGGTACACGCAGACGATTTCCGGTTCTGAGCAGTCTCTTGAAATGGTCCCGATTTTAGGAGGACATTTCTCGTTTGGAAGTCCCCAAAGTGAGATTGGCCGCCGTTCCGATGAGGGACCTGTCCGTGAAATGAAGGTTGGTAGCTTCTGGATGAGCACAATAGAGATTCCGTGGGATATCTACGAACTTTTTCTATACCGAGAGATAGATCAAACACCTCAGTCCCGTGGCCACATCGAGTTGGAAATTGACGGTGTATCCGGTGCCACCATGCCATATATCAATCTGAACAGGCCCGGTTACCCTGTCACCAATATTACCCAGTACGCAGCCTCACAGTTTTGCAAATGGCTCACAGCGAAGACGGGTTATTTCTATCGGCTTCCAACGGAAGCGGAGTGGGAATACGCCTGCCGCGCCGGTACCAAAGGTCCCTACTCATTTTTAGAAGATGAAATGACTCTAGATGATGTAGCGTGGTTTCGGGAAAACAGCAAACTTCGTGTTCACAAGGGTGGCCAGAAAGCGCCCAATGCTTTTGGTCTTTTTGATATGCACGGAAATATAGCGGAGTGGGTTTTGGATGGTTATTCGCCGAGAGGGTACACGTCAATTGCGCCAGTGCGAATTTCGAAGAGACTTTATCCTCGAGTAGTTAGAGGTGGCTCCTTCCGGGATGGACAGGCACGACTCCGTTCAGCTGCCCGGGGATATTCGCGGAAAAACTGGAAAAAGCAGGATCCCCAGTCGCCAAAAAGTTTATGGTGGCACACAGATGCGCCCCATATTGGATTTCGTATTGTCAGGCCAAAAGCAGTACCTTCCAAACATGATATGGAAAAATACTGGGTGAAACCGATTAAGGAATATTGAAATATGAATGAATACAAGAAAATGAAACGAAGAACATTTATCAATAAGTCGGCGAAAATGACTGCTGCCGGAGTTCTTCTCAGCAGACTTCCGGCTTCTTCCCAAAAAGCCATCCCAATGGAGGGAGAAATCAAAGTTGGTTTGGTGGGTTGCGGTGGTCGTGGTACTGGGGCAGCAGCCCAGGCCATGCAGGCTGATCCTGATGTCCGTCTAGTAGCTACGGCCGACGTTTTTCATGATAGGAGTAAGGCGTGTTATAACAGCTTGATCGAGCGATTTGGAGATTCAGAACAACTGTCAATCAGACCCGAAACTATGTTTGTGGGTTTTGACGCTTACAAAGAGGTTATTGACATGGCCGATGTGGTTATTCTGACTACACCTCCAGGATTTAGGCCACTGCATTTCGAATACGCGGTTAACAACAATAAACAAGTATTTATGGAAAAGCCGGTGGCCACGGATGTAGTTGGAATTAAGAAGATTCTTAAGGCGGGTAAGGTGGCGGCCTCAAAGAAGCTGAATGTCATCGTTGGTCTTCAACGTCATTACCAGCGTAATTATCTTGAAGTAAAGAAACGGTTAGACCGGAATAGAATTGGGAGAATTATTTCCGGACAGGTTTACTGGAACAGTGGCGGTGTCTGGGTAAAACCCAGAAAAGCTGAACAGACCGAGCTGGAATATCAGATGCGTAACTGGTACTATTTCAATTGGCTTTGCGGTGATCACATAGTGGAACAGCATATCCACAACATTGACGTTGCAAACTGGTTCATTGGCGATTTGCCTGTTTCGGCGCAAGGAATGGGAGGACGTGAAGTGAGAAAAGGGCCAGAACACGGTCATATATTCGACCATCATTTTGTTGAATTTACCTATCCCGATGGGCAGGTTGTGGCGAGTCAATGCCGTCATCAACGGGGATGTATGAACCGTGTGGAGGAGGTTTTTCAAGGAACGAGGGGAAACGTTCACGTCCATAGTGGTAACTATGGTGTAATAACATCGGACAAGGGGAAGTCTCTCTACAATCACGATGGTGAGAATGACATTGATCCGTACCAGCAAGAGCACAATGAATTGTTCACTGCCATTAAGAAAGGTGAGTACCGTTATAATGACGTGGAATTGGGTGCCAATAGCACAATGACGGCGATTCTCGGCCGAATGGCAACCTACTCCGGACAGGTGATCACTTGGGAGGAGGCGATGAAATCTGAGCTTGACCTCGTTCCAGATCTTCATTCCTTCAATGATCCAGCACCGGTTCTCCCTGATGCTAAAGGCAACTATCCAGTACCCGTTCCTGGAAAGACAAGATTTACCTAATTAGGGAGGTTAAGTGATGAATCGCAGAGATTTTATTAGAAAGAGCGGTGCCGCGGCAACGCTGCCGGTTATAGGGGTTGCATCGCTACACGGTGTATCAAACGGTCAGGAGAGTAGGCGCGACACCTTCAATCTCAATTATGCGTCACACTTCGGTATGTTCAAAGAGAACGCTGGACAAGACCTAATTGATCAGATCCAGTTCATGTATGATCATGGCTTCCGTTCTTTGGAAGATAACGGGATGAAAGGCCGCTCCATTTCTGATCAAAATAAAATAGCAAAAAAAATGAGCCAACTAGGGATGAACATGGGTGTATTCGTCGCTCACAAGATTTATTGGAAGGAGCCGAACCTTACTAATGGAGACAAGATTCTTCAAGACGAATTTGTTAAGGAGGTCAAAGAATCTGTTGAGGTAGCGAAGCGTGTGAACGCGACATGGATGACTGTAGTCCCTGGTTTTGTTGATCTTGGAAAAGAGATGGGCTATCAGACGGCAAATTTGGTGGATGCACTTAGGCGGGCTAGTGATGTTCTAGAGCCTCATGGTCTGGTTATGGTCCTTGAACCGCTCAATTGGTGGACTAACCATGCTGGCCAGTTCCTTACTAAGATTCCTCAAGCGTACGAGATATGTCGTGCTGTAGACAACCCTTCTTGTAAGATATTGTTTGATATTTACCATCAGCAAATCAGTGAAGGGAATCTGATACCTAATATTGATATGGCTTGGGAGGAGATCGACTATTTTCAAATTGGCGACAACCCTGGACGCAAAGAACCGACTACGGGGGAGATTAATTACAGAAATGTATTTAAACATATCTATGACAAAGGATTCACCGGTATCCTTGGGATGGAGCATGGAAACTCAAAGCCCGGCAAAGCGGGCGAAATGGCAGTCATCGAAGCTTATCGGAAGGTCGACGTCTTTTAGGTAGCTTTCCCAACTGTAAAGTCAGGATCCTTCTCAATATTGTTTGTGCCTTGTTCTAAGCTAAGTCCTGGCTGTCAATTCCCGTTCCATCCGCACCACTGATCTCCATCCATACCGATTGGCGAGCCTGCGGGTGGTTCCACCGGTGCCGGGACGGTCACGATGGATGGATCGTCAAAGAAGCGGTCGATGAGTTGACCGCCGTAGCGATAATGAGCCAGTAACTTATCATCTTTTAGCCGGCGATCTTGCTGGGTCAGCCATGCTCTCAATTCATTAATCTTCAACGTTGCCATCGCCCGTACTTGGTGGGAAGCACCCTCATGTCCTGCCAGCCTCATAAGGTGGTGCAGTGTGACCATATCTACTACCCTCTGAATTTCACCTTCCATGCCTTTTTCCCGACTGGCGTACCATGTCTTACCCAGGATGGAATTGATCACTTCGCTGAGACCTGGATTGTTGGAATTCCTTGCGTTGTACTCCACGAGACGGGCGGCACGTTCATGGTGAAGAAGCATCCGTATGGTAAGGCCCGAAGCGGTCTCGGCTGCGGCCAGCGCATCGAAAGCGACGCCGGTGTGGACGTTGAAAGTTTCCCGCGTCCGGGGAAAGCCGAACGCTCTCGGCGGAATCAATGAGAGTACATTTTCGGGTATAACGAGCGCTTTCGGCGTCAACGTGTTCAGGAGGGCGTTTAGGGCGCGGCGCTGCTCATTGGGGTCAACTATCTTCATGCCGGGTTGTCCGTCGCCCCTGAGGGCATAACGGAACTCAAGTCCGGCCACCACTTTTGCTGCTGCTTCAAGCTGGTATCGATGGTAGAGATAGAGCGGCACGAGTACCTCTTCGAGGGATGAGAAAGGAGCACCATCTCTGATGTTCGGTTCTCCGAAGTTTGCGAGGGCGATCCCGCGAACTTTCATTAGGTGATTGAGTTGATCCACAGCATTCTCACCGTTGTCCCACAGGTGCGCCTGAGGGTGGACACTTCCCAGTGGCCGCGCATCCTGATCGGTGATAAACCATAGACCGCGATTCCAGGCGTCACTCAAGATTCTTTCCAGTTCTCGGTCTTCGTTTGTCCCAGTAGGGAAATTTCGATAGGCGTAGTTGACGGCCACCTTGTCCCATTCGCCAATTGCGTCATCATAGGCCTGTGACCAATCAAGGGTACCATCTGAGCGGATTTTCATCATGGGGTGGGGGTAGTCCATTACGGATGCCCTCCCTTGGGCGCTGGAAATATAGTTGTGGGGAAGACCAATGGTGTGACCGATTTCATGTGCCACCAATTGCCGGAGCCGAGCCAACGCCAGTTCTCTCATGTCATCCGGGACAGACGTGCCATGCTCATAGGGGGACATGAGTCCTTCGGCAATAAGGTAGTCTTGTCGCAGTCGAAGGGAACCGAGAGTGACATGTCCCTTGATGATTTCTCCGGTTCGAGGATCTCTCACAGAGCTCCCATAAGACCATCCCCTCGTGGCACGATGAACCCAGTTCACCACGTTGTAACGAATATCCATGGGATCGGCATCTTCCGGAAGAATTCTGACGACAAAGCCGTCTTTGTAACCGGCGGCTTCGAAAGCTTGGTTCCACCACCGTGCTCCGTCAAAAGCGGCGGACCTTACCGGTTCAGGCATGCCTCGATCGATGTAGTAAACGATCGGTTCCATCGGTTCACCACGGCGGGAGGAGGAATCTTTAAGCTTTAGATGATGACGGGAGATAACCTTCTTTGCAATACGTTCATCTAGCGGTGCAGCATAGTCAAAATAAGTGAGACCGTTCATACCCGCCCGAGGATCAAATTTTCTAGGCTCATATCCATTGTCCGGAAGTTCAACGAAAGCGTGGTGCTGGCGTACAGTAACCGCGGAAGCAGTAGGAGAAACATCGCGTATGAATCTTCCTTCCGGTGTTCCAACGAAAGTGAGGATTGTTTCAAACATGGTATTTTTTGGGAAAACACGGATGTCAAAGATTGCAGATCGGCTGTTATCAAGCTTGTAATTTCCCTGCCGCCGCCGCTTCAGTTGGCCGGCTACGTCATGGGCGTCCCGAAGGAGAAACTTGGTGGCATCAACAAGTACTTTCTTCCCTGTTTCAGCCATTACTTCGAATCCCCAAAGTGTTGAGGTTGCGAAGGCGTCCTTAACGGCACGCCTTTCAGCTTCATCATTAGAATCGGCCCGATAGCCGTAATTCTGTTCTATCATGAGCACTTTCGCACCAAACCGTTGGAACACAAAAACGTGACTTCCTCCCAATTGAGCCCTGTCAAGTCCGATGTCGTTAGATCCCACACCGGCAGACAGAGAGCGGACATAAAGAAGTTCAGATTCGAAGTTATCAATTTCCAAAAAGAGTTCTCCGGACTTGGAGTCAGAATAGAAGCTGATAAAACTTTTGTTTTGTTTCATTCCTTCCGTCTTTTTCTCGATAGATGGGAGATCAGCTCCAGCAAGCCAGGGGGCGATAAGGGTTGCCGTAAGCCATGTGACACTATTCAATTTCTTCATGATTTATCCCTTCAGTTGAAACTAATGAAAACGCAATATACTAACTGTTTACGATTCCCACGACGGGCATGCGAGAGTTTTGTAATCGCACCAGTCGCAGTGAAATCCTACAGATGGTTCAAACTTCCCGCCGCGAATCCTTTTGGCTACATCCGCAATCTTTTCCTTCGTCAATTCCAGCTCATTTTCCGAAAAACTATGGCTATGTTTAGGCTGTTCCTTGTCTCTGAGAAAATAGAGTGTCGCTTTGTCCGGGATCCCCGACAACTTTCCATCCTCACACTGTTGAAGGTAGAGGCTATAGACCGAAAGCTGAATGCTCTTTTTCGCAGGAGTTGACCGTTTGCTCGTCTTATAGTCTACTACTTCCTTTCCGCACTCGGTATCATCAATGCGATCAATTTTGCCACTGATGCGGACATCGTCCAGATCAAATGAAAAACTGAGCTCCGTTTCCAATACATTGGGCGGTGCGGTAGAAATTCTTTCGGCGTAGCGTGTTAACATTTCGACCGCCTGACTTTTCAGTTTCTTTTCTCTCTCGGAATATTCAAACTCTGCCGGACGCCACTCCTCATTGAGAAGCACCACAATCCTCTCAGCGGAGAGGGCGCCATCTGCAACATGGAAACGGTCAAGTACTCGGTGGATGATGGTGCCGAACGTCAGTTGCGGCCGGCTTGGTGATTCGGGAATCTTGTCGACCTGTCTGAACCTGTACTTGAGCGGACAGTCAAGATAAGTCTCGATGGCGCTGGCGGAGAGGGAGAGGGTTTCACGGATTGCTGGGGTGAACGTCTGATTAAGCTCAACTTTAAGCGTCACTTCCCATTTTTCATCACCCCATTCCACGGTCTCGCCTGCGTCATGCCTATTGAGCAGATCCAACGCCTTGATGAGATTCTGAGCGCTCTGGTAATCATTCCGGGCAATGGCCCGCTGAAGTTTCTGCTGATATTTTTGACGAAGGTTAATGGCTTTACGTTGTCACTTCCACTTTTTGGCGACCGATTTCCTTCACTAGTGATTTGTCCAACTCTTTGATGAACGGGGAAGTCGCCTTGATCGGCGCAAAAAGGAATAGACGTTCCTGAGCTCGTGTTACGGCTACATTCATCAGCCGCCTCTCCTCCTGCAAATGATGACCACGTTCGGTGATGTTTGAGTTTCTGGCGTAGCGCATCCATTCGGCAGGAGGGGCACTGATCATACTGCCGCCGCGGAAGGGTAGAGGAAAACTTCCTGACCGATTAAACGGGATAAAAACAACAGGAAATTCTCCACCTTTAACAGCATGAATGGTTTGTAAACGGACAGCATTATTCCCGGACGTTGATGGAGGAAATTCGGCTGGCCAGTTTCCGGCGGACATTATTGAATCGAGGTAAACGTTGAACCGTTTGAGTCTCCGATCGTTTTCACTCTTACTGAATTCGGCAGCTCGCCTCATAAATTTTCCGATGTTCATAAGAGCAACCTGATCTTCGTAACTGTAACTTTTGACAAGCGGCCTCAAGAGGTCCGTACTTTCACAAATCTCCCAAATCATTTCCCCGGCATTTTTCTTCTTTGAAAGCGATTTCAGTTCCTCTGCCAGATCAAGAACGGTTTGAATAGACTTTGGTAATTCACCATTGAGGGATTGGAAAAGCTCTCTCCTTGGGGTTGCCTCTTTCCAATTGAATCGGCTGAAAAGTTCAAAGGCTGCTTTCTCACCGGCAGCTGTTTGAACAAGTCTGTAGAGGGCAGATTCTTGGTGTTTCCCTCCACCCACAACCTGGCACCACGCTACGATCGTCCTGATTTCTGAAATCTCGAAGAATCCCCTAAAATCGGCCTCGACAGGTATGTTGGCGGACAATAGATGTTTAGACACCGTCTTGGCATGATTCCTGGTTCGACAGAGTACTGCCATATTTCCAAAGGAATAGCCTTCACTGAGAAGTTTTTGAATCTGCTTAGCGATAATGGCTGGCTGGTCTTTCCCATCAGCCCAGAAAAGAGATGGAAGCGGTCCCTGCCTGTAATTATGAGCCACTAACGATTTCAACTGCCTATCTTTATTATGACGAATAATGTCGTTGGCCACATCAAGAATCTGTTGATGGGATCGGAAATTGATCTCAAGGGGTACCGTGAGAAAATTATTGTGAGAGGCGTAGGTGTCATTGAAGACCTTTATATTGTAAGCGGAGGCACCCCTAAAGCTGTATATCACCTGATCATCATCGCCAACCACGGTAACGCTCTGCCGATCCTCTGCGAGTAGGCGAACCACTTCATTGAGAGCAAAATTGTTATCCTGAAACTCATCCAAAATGATATGACGGTAACGGTTTTTGCAATTGCTGAGAATTTTTTCTTCGTTGCTCAAGAGTTCATAGGCATGAACAATCATGTCACTGTAGTCAACCACATTGGCTTGCTTTTTTAGCTGTTTATAGTATCCATGAATTCTCTTGAGGTCGCGAAGTTGGGCTGTTTGTTCGTCTTCAAGTTTGGGGTCAGGCAGAGATGCCGGATCGAGTAGTTCATCCGCACATCGGTTAAAAAATGGAAGAAAGCTGTTCATCACTGCTTTTTCCGGTTCGATGGCAAAATCGTTAGACTCGAAAGGACCGAGTTCATCGAATGCGTCTAGAAGCATATAAATTGCTTCACTCTCATCGAGAAGATTCGGCGGAGAGGAGCTGGAACCAAATTCTTTGACAATCTGATAACAAATGCTGTGGAATGTACCAACGGTAATCTGTTCCGCTTGGCCTCCCGCTTTGGACACTACCTTTTCTTTGAGCTCTCGCGCCGCCCTCTCCGTATAGGTGATCATCAAAATGTGGCGGGGCTCGATGGAATGGACTTCTATGAGGTGGACAATTCGCTCAACAAGGGTGAAGGTTTTACCCGTTCCAGCCCCGGCAAAGATCATCAGTGGTGAAGGTGAATGTTCAATTGCTTGAAGCTGTTGTGGGGTTGGGTTGAAGCTCATGGCAAAAGTTACAGATTTAGTGTCGTACGCGAAATGTCAATCGTCTATATTATTATTGAAATAGTGGTGGGTATGGTATAATTTGAAAAAAACAATTTTCTGATGCCCCGTTTCACATTAAAGGTCAATGGCGATACTTACAAAGTCTCCGTAGATGGAGATACTCCTTATGGTAAAATCACCATTTCCAGTGGTAGAGTGGCTCAGAGGAATTTTGATGATTATCCTCTATTAGGTATCCATGAAATGCCTAATGTTGAGATATACGTTGTGGATAGAAACGACACACCCGGCGCCGCCGGCGAACCGGCC
>DKAH01000002.1:0-101513 GCA_002448795.1 Fidelibacterota bacterium UBA6931 | reverse complement strand
CCGGCGAACCGGCCGTACCACCAATAGCACCCGCTGTAACAAACGCAATTTTCGCACTCACTGGACAAAGAATTCGAAGTCTTCCTATTTCCCTTAACGAAATGCGGATTATGTAACCGGCAGAACCGATCTCTTTTATTCTGATTGGGGCGGTTCGTGTTAATTCTATTCCATTTTGGGACATGAAGTTTCCAAGATTTCCTAATTATCAGCAATAATTGAAAATCCGTCATGATTTAACCTTTCCATCTATCGATGCGTCGAATGGGACAAATGGCGAATGAGAGACAGAGAACTTGTAAAGCGGTTTCAAAATGGCGATGAAGAGGTATTCGATGAATTGGTCAAGAGACACTACACCTCCACCCTCGGCTTACTCACCCGTCTTTCAGGGAATAGAATGGATGGCGATGACCTCTGTCAGGAAGTCTTTATTCGAGTTTACCGTGGGCTCAAAGGGTACAAATTTCAATCAAAATTTTCGACGTGGCTTTATCGGATATCAATCAATGTTGCCAACAGTCACCATCGCAAGGAGAAAGTCCGAAAACTTTTTTTTACCAACCATGAGCCCGAGAATCTGCCTGAGGACGAACCGCCGGAACCTCGGGAGCTAGACCCTGAACTTTGGCAGGCCATTCAAAACCTTCCACAGAAACAAAAAACGGTACTCACTTTGAGGATTTTTCAGGAACTTCGTTTTAAACAAATAGCGGCCATTCTGGATATGACTGAGAACAGCGCCAAAGTGAATTATCACCATTCTGTGAAAAAACTAAAGGAGACAATTGGAGAAGATTGATGTTAGTGGAGAAGCGACTTAACTCACTAAAAAGTGCATCACCGTCCGGCGATCCGGATTTGTTTATTACCGACTTGAAAGGTGAGATGATAAGGCGATCCCGCCGTCGGCAGAATCTAATGACCTCAGTCTCAGGATTTGTGGTCGCTATTGCGATCGGCGTTGGTCTATACATCAACAATCCCAACCCAGAATCCATTCTCTCTTCCATTGACATGTCTCAAGCGATCATAGACCTCAGTAGCGAAACTGATTCTCTAAATGTTTTTGATGATGAGCAGTTTCTGCTAGCGTCTATCGACTACGTGGTGGAAAGGACAGAACTCTTCGGTTCGGCATGGGAACTTGTTGATGACCTATCGCTTTATGAAAACTTGGAAACAAATGAGACTATCTATTTGGAGGAAAGATCATGAGACAAGCTATCTTTGGATTACTTTGCCTAAGCATGACACTGACGGCTCAGCCGGATCGAAAGCGCCGACCACCCATGGATCACCCAGGACAGCGACTGGAGATGATGAAAATGTGGAGGCTCACCGAAGAGCTGGACCTTTCAGAAGAGCAGGCAGGTAAGTTTTTCCCTAGATACAATGCCCTTGAAAAAGAGATTGTGGAAATGAATAAGGACCAGAAAGAAATACTGGGCAGTCTGCGTCAAAAAGAAAATAGTGGCAAGGAAATATCTCAGAAGGAACTGGATGAAATTACAAAGAAAGTTTCCGATATAGAGCAAAGGAAAATCCAGAAGAAACAGCAGTTTTTCGAGGATTTAGATAATTTACTGTCGACGGATCAGCGGGCTCGTTATCTTGGTTTCGAGCTTCGGTTCATGGAGGATCTCCGTAAGGGAATGCGTGACCGAATGAAACGTCCTTCCGGCAAAAAGAGGTACATGAAAAAGATGAATGGCAAGATCAGAAATGACGGGTGGAGATATTAACATTATAACGAATAGATTAGCTTAATCCATGACCGTATTCGACCAAGAAAATTATGATCATTATCTTGGTTTTTGGTTTAGGTCATTGGTTCTTTGCCCTATATAAAAATAGGATAGTAAATTCAGACTGAATTAAAATATAGACAGAATGGATCATTTGAGTATAAAAAGAATTTTGTTCAGTGTTTTTGTTCTCGGTGCTGTTTTTGAAACGGCCCATGGCCAACGCCCTCAGGGAAGTTGGGGTCGTGGACAGCAACGTCAAATGCAGGATGCTCCGAAAATTGGCGTTATTTATGGGACAGTTGTTGATTCAGCTTCTGGTGAACCGGTTCCCTACGCCTCCATTTCAGTAGTGAATCAACGTGGCGGAACCATCGTAACAGGTGGTATCACCAAGGAGAACGGCGAGTTCCACATTACTGAAATTCCTCTGGGGCGACACTCGATTCTGGTGGAATACATCGGCTACGGTGTAAAGAAGATCGGACCCCTTACTTTCCTTCCTTTTGGAGATAATGTCACAACACACAATTTGGAGACCATCCCGCTTGTCCAGAAAGTTTTGGAATTGGGCGAGGTAGATGTCACTGCTGACCGTCCTATGTTCATCCAGACGGCTCAAAAGCGTATTTTTTCTGCAGAGCAGAATACGCTCTCAACGGGTGGTTCGGCAATCGATGTGCTACGTCAGATCCCTGGTGTGGAAGTCGATATGGACGACAACCTCAGCCTCCGCGGCAGTTCGCAGGTGAACATAATGATTGATGGGAAACCTTCAGTTATTGCAGGTGGGAACATAAAGGAGCTACTTCGAAGTATCCCCGCATCAAACATTGCAGATGTGGAGGTGATGACAAATCCCGGTGCTAAATATGATCCCGAAGGTATGGCGGGAATCATCAACATTGTGCTAAAGGAGAACAAGTTTGCCGGCCTCAACGGTAATCTCAGCTCCAGCGCCGATTCTCAGAGAGGGTCGAATCTTTCCGGACAGATCAACTGGCGGACCGTCAGCTTCAACACCTTTGCCAATGTGGGTGTGAGGCGCTATGTTCGACAATCTTCCGGTGATTCTTACAGAAAGATGCAATTTGACGCTTTTGAGAGTGTTCTTGATCAGGCTAGCGAAGGTAGTAGGTTGGGAGACAACCTGTTTTTGAAAACTGGGTTTGAATATTTTATAGATCCGATGCAATCTTTGGCTCTCTCTACCACATTGAATGGTGGTGACGGCGGGAATGATGATATTACTTCCACAGTAGAGTACAACCCTTTCGAGTCACAATACTTCCGGACCACTAACGGTACAAACGATCGGGGCGGATATGACGTGAACCTCAATTATGACAGAAAGTTCAAGAATCCCAAACAGAAGTTCTCTTCTTTCGTTCGCTATTCCTCCGGTGAGAGTGATGGTTTAACTGACTTTTTTACTACCCCGGTGGCGGGCTTTGATGAGATGGTGCGGCAGAACAAAGCCAAAAACGGGAATGAAGGGAAAGATTCCAATTTCGAGTTAAAGGCGGACTATGTCCATCCGTTTGAAAATGGAAACGTTCTTGAAGTTGGTTTGGACAGTCGAATGCGCACCCGGGACGACAGCCAACTCGCTTTTATCTTTGATGAGGGGACCACTGCATTTGTAGATGACAGTCTATTCAGTAACCGCTTCATGTACGACGAAGACGTTCACGCAGCCTACGTCCAATTCACCACCACGGTGGGGATGTTTGGAATTACGGCCGGAGGGCGTTATGAAAACGTTGGAATGAAATCTCAGTTGATTAACACTGGTGAAAATTTTGAGAACCCCTACAATAGTTTTTATCCGAGCCTTTCTGTCTCAGCTGGGGCGCCCCAACTCTTGCAGGTCCAGGCAAGTTATGCCCGACGCGTGAATCGACCCCGCTCAAGGCAATTGAATCCATTCATGACTCGTCAGGACATGCAGAATATGCGGACAGGAAACCCTTTTCTGAAGCCGGAGTACGTGGATTCATACGAGATAAACTTTGGCCGTTATTCAAGGGGTCTTTCACTCAACTTTAGTCCTTACTACAGGCACTTGACGGATAAGATATCGCGCCACAAGATTATGACGGAAGAGGGGACCTCAATCGCCACTTACGAAAACATAAGCGAACAGATATCAAAAGGGGTGGAGTACAGTATCATTGGCTCCCTAGGAAAAAAGTTCAGGCTTGTGTTAAGCGGTAGCATATATAGGGACGAAATAAATACGGACATCTATGGTAAGGACTACAATAATACAGCTACTGGACAGCGGTACGTTATTAACTCCACATGGAATATGAATCCGACAACGGAGCTGATGTTTTTCATGTTTTATCGCCCGGCCCAAGAGATTGCCATCGGTCGGATGGGTTCAATGTCGTGGTCTGCGATCTCCCTCAAGAAAAAGTTTCTCGATGAGAAGCTAAGTATCTCAGCCCGTATGGGGGATCCGTTCAACCTGTCAGGCCTTTACTTCGAAACCTGGGGTGAGAACTGGTACCAAGAGTCAAGTCGTGATTTCTTCAGTCAAAGGATAACTATTTCTCTTGAATACCGTTTTGGGAAGATTGAGGATCGAAGCAGGTTCAGCCGTAACCGCAGCGGGGATCAGGGTAACAGAGACGATTTTGAAATATTTTGATTGATGTAAGACTTTATATATTATCCATCAGATGTTTTGACGGCCCGTTTCGTTGAACGTCGGAAAAACGTTTTTAACAACCAGTCAATCTCTATCTAAATTAAGTTCATTATGAGTGATATGTCCGCTCTTCTAAAAAGGTGGGAGCCGGTCATCGGCCTTGAGGTTCATGCACAACTCTCAACAACGACAAAAATGTTCTGTGGCTGCCGGAATGCTTACGGGGATCAGCCCAACAGTCATACCTGTCCCACATGCCTTGGCCTTCCTGGAGCTCTTCCTGTAGCTAACGAACAAGCTGTGCTCTTTGCACTAAAACTGGGTTTGGCTGTTGGGAGTGAGATAACGCAATTTTCCCGCTTTGCCAGAAAAAACTACTTCTATCCCGATTTGACAAAAGGGTATCAAATTTCTCAGTATGATGAGCCACTTTGTTCTGGGGGCAGCGTCACCATTCGTTGGGAGGGGAGGTCTCAAGAGATACCACTGACGCGAATTCATATCGAGGAGGACGCCGGAAAATCGATTCACGATGAAAAAGGTGATGGGACAAGGGTTGACTTCAATCGCTGTGGTGTGCCGCTGGTAGAGATTGTTTCCGAGCCGGTGATTAGATCACCGCAAGAAGCGAAAGCCTATCTCACACGGCTGAAGCAGATTCTGGAATATCTCAATATTTGCGACTGTAACATGGAAGAAGGGAATCTTCGATGCGATGCCAATATTTCCATCAGGCCTAGAAGAGAAACGAAATTCGGCGTCAAGACTGAGATGAAGAATATTAATTCATTCCGTGGTGTGGAGCGGGGACTGATGAGCGAGATTTTCCGGCAGGCAGAAGTGCTGGACGGCGGCGGTGAGGTGGAGCAGGTTACGCTACTCTGGAATGAGGTGGAACAGAAGGCAGAGGTTATGAGGTCAAAGGAAGAAGCACATGATTACCGTTATTTTCCCGATCCGGACCTTGTGCCTCTTTCAGTAAGTGAAAGTGATCTCGAAGAAGTGAGATCATTCTTAGTGGAGCTCCCCCATGAGAGAGAGGAGCGATTTGTTACGGACTACAGTCTGAAAGAGGATGATGCAGTAATTCTTGCTTCTGAGACGCCGCTGTCTGCCTATTTTGAGGCAACTATCGAAGCGGGTGCTCCCGCCTCCACGGCGGCTAAATGGATTCTCGGGGAGGTGCTCTCCATAGTTAAGGAAGAAGGGGTATCGATGGAATCTTTTCCAGCTTCACCAAAGAGCCTTGTTGGTCTCCTCCAATCTGTGATTGAGGGGGAGGTAACTGTAGTGACGGGGAAAGAAGTACTTAGGGAAATGGTCTCTAGCGGTCTATCGGCGAGTGAGATTATTGAGAAAGAGGGCCTCGCCCAGGTTTCGGACGCATCGGCCCTAAGCGAGACGGTGGCGAAGGTTCTGGAAGAGAATCCCGATGAACTCAAGCGGTACCGCAATGGGAAAAAAGCGCTGTTTGGTTTCTTCATGGGAGAAGTGATGAAAGCGTCAGGAGGAAAATCGGATCCAAAAGTGACTCAAAAACTCCTGACCGAAGCGCTTAACGGAATTGACTGACAGAATTTCGGGCTTTCGAGGAATTAGATGATGCGATATGTCCTCTTTCGATCAATTCAGATCATGGCGCTTCTGTCAGTGCTGTCCGGGCTTTATTTTGGCATACGGGACAGGAATCTTATGCTGGAAGTTCAGGCCCTCACTTGGGGCGCACTGCTGTTCTATGCCGCCCACTGGGCCAATGAGCGATGGGGAAAGCAATAATTTCTTTTTATTTTTACATTCACTCATTGGTTAATTATTGATTGGGAGTAAAAAATGACAATCTGGGACGACATTAAAAAGAATATAAGGGAGGTCGGGAGCGTAGCAGCCGAGAAAGCGGAAGAACTGGGAAAGGTGGCAGCTACAAAGACCGAGGAATTGACTAAGGTCGGCAAGGCGAAACTGGAGCTTCATCAGCTTGAGCGCGATCTGGACAAATGTTTCGCCAGTATCGGCAGATTTGTTTTCGACTCGACCAACGGTGAAAACGTTGCCAACTTTACCGGAAACGACAAGTACTTCAAATACATTGAGGAAGCGCGAGAAATCCGTGAAAGTATACGGCTGAAGGAAGACCGATTAGAGGAAATCCGGAACGAATACAATGTAAGCGAAGAGGAAGAGAAACCCATCGAATCAATAGATTAGGCTCACGACTTCAGAGACAGTTTCTATCCGAAATTTGTCTCAAAAAAGACAAGTTATTCTCTCGGTCGTGCTCTCGCAGTTGATTTTGTTGAGATAGAAAAGACCGAACTCATTCATCTCGAGGAGGAGATCAAGCGGATCATGAAAAAAATCCCGAAGAAGGAAGCTTTGATTATCGAAAATTACTTTGAAATTGATATGAATTGCCCACACACTCTTGAAGAGATCGGAGACGAACTTGCTCATACTATAGAACGGGTCCGACAGCTTAAAGAGAGGGCCCAAACGCTACCCGTACCCAAGTGCTGAGAGCCTTCCTCGGTTAATTATCGTTGGATAATTAACCAGATTGCCCAAAATTCTCCAACCTTAACCTCGAGAATTTTGCCATTATTTAGCCGAAAAGGGAAGTCACGCGGGGAGATGCGCTTCGTCGTAATCCGGGATGACAGTGATGTTAATGTCCACCAGTGGTCCCTCTCACAGAGATCGTTTATTGCCACATCCGTCCTTGTTATCATTCTCAGCTCGACGCTTCTTTTTCTCACGGCCGAATTCCTTACCCGCTATATTTATGATGCAAAGCTCGAAGGCATGCGCGAAAAGAACAGTTCCCTTGTTTCCCTCTTATCGGAGCTTCAGTCCGATCTTGGTGAGATGCAGACGGACATGGCCGACCTTGAAGAAAAGGACAAGGCGCTTCGAACATACGCCAATCTTCCCCCAATCGATCAGGACATTCGCCGTGTCGGTGTGGGGGGATACAATGAAAATAGAAAATCTTCATTGAATGATCTTTTGCCTGGTATCGATGAAAAGATCACCAATATTGAAATGGATATCAGTGAACTGCGGCGAAAGGTACGGTTGGAGAAAGAGAGTTATGCCGCCATTTACAGCACCATCAAGGACAATTCCCAGCGACTTAAGTCAATTCCGTCCATAAGGCCATTGGATGGAGGCTACCTCAATACAGGGATCGGTTACCGAAATGACCCTTTCACAGGTGAAAAACGGTTCCATCACGGTCTCGATATTTCTGCCAGCAGAGGGACGCCGGTCTACGCCACAGCTGATGGGAAAGTGGTGTCGGCGGGCAAGCTAGGGAATTACGGCAACATTATTAAGATTAATCACGGACACGGTTACCATACATTTTACGCTCATCTCCACAAACTTCTTGTGAGGCGGGGAGTGGATATCAAACGGGGTGATCTGATCGGACAGGTAGGGAACACAGGTAGGTCTACCGCCAGTCATCTTCACTATGAAGTCCACTACTTTGGAACACCCCAAGATCCGGAGCACTATTTTTTAGCCCGAAACCTGAGGTAGCTACGCCTCCTCCATTCCTAGGAGGTTCTTGACTCTCTCTCCGACCGAAGGGTAATTTCACTACCATGAAGCGTTATTATATTGAGACTTACGGCTGCCAGATGAATGTGGCAGATTCGGAGCTCGTTTCCGGACTGATGGAGCAATCAGGCTACGTCCCCGCCGAAAGTGAGTATGAAGCCGACGCTATTTTCCTCAATACCTGCGCCATTCGGGAACACGCCGAAGAAAAGATTCATTCAAGGCTCGGAACGCTGAGGAAGCTGAAGGAAGGTCGACCGGAAACAATTATCGGTCTGCTCGGCTGCATGGCCCAGCATGTGAAAGATGATATCCTTGAGCATAAATCCTACGTCGATTTTGTGCTTGGTCCTGATTCTTATAGGCGACTTCCGGCACTTCTCCGGCGGCAGAAGGAAACAGCAAACTCAATTGTTGATACGCGTCTATCCCGATTTGAAGTATACGAGAACCTCTATCCTTCCCGAAACGAGGGTATTAATGCTTGGGTCTCCATCATGCGCGGATGTGATAAATTTTGCACTTTTTGTATTGTCCCCTTTACTCGTGGACGGGAGCGGAGCCGCATTATGGCCAGTATTGTGGAGGAAGTGGAGCAGGCGGTCGCTCAAGGGTTTGTTGAGATAACTTTGCTTGGTCAGAATGTTAATTCCTATCGGTCTGAGGGCAGTCGGTTTCCGGAGCTTTTGCACGCTGTGTCGGAAGTGCCGGCAGTGGAGCGAATTCGCTTCACATCGCCCCATCCGCAGGACGTGGACGATGAGATGCTCTTCGTTATGCGGGACAGGCCAAATATTTGCAACTCGGTACATCTACCCCTTCAGGCGGGGTCAGACAGGATTCTCAACAGAATGAACCGTACCTACACCAAGTCCGAATTCATTTCCCTTGCGGAACGGATCCGACACATCCTGCCGGGATGTGGGTTATCAACGGACATTATCGCCGGCTTTCCCGGAGAAACAGAGGAAGAGTTCGCCCAGACTCTGGAAGTGATGGAAAGAGTGAATTTCGATTCTGCTTTCACGTTCAAGTATTCACCCCGTCCGGGTACCAAGGCTGAAGAGTACAGCAACCATATTTCCGAAGAGGTAAAGCAAGGTCGGCTTCAGCAACTTATTGAGCTTCAGGCGCGTCACACACTTGAGCGCAATCAAAATGAGATCGGAAAAACTGTGAAAGTGTTGGTGGAAAAGGAGAGCAAGAAATCAAGTGCAGACTGGGCCGGAAGGACAGATAACAACAAATGGGTAATTTTTCCGAAAGGGGCGGCTCAAATTCGCGATCTTACAGATGTTCGGATCGTTGCCGCTAAAGGAGTTTCTCTTTTCGGTGAACTGGCTCAAATAGGAGAAATGCCTCATGCGGTTGCTTAAGATTTTTATCGGGACGCTGGCGCTGCTTGGTCTGCTTTGGATTCTCATGAAGAACACGCAGCTGGTGTCCATCGATCTGCTGGTGAGACAGTTCACGGATGTCCCAGTGGCGGTGGTGCTGATTATAACAGTTGCTGTCGGCATCTCAATCGGCTACCTGATGGCCCTGTCTGTTATTGTGGCCACAAAAGCTGAATCGCGGGCCCTTCGAAGCCAGAATACAAAGCTTACTGAGGAAGTCAATTCCGTGAGGAATATCACTGTTGACGAAGGAATTTACGAGGTTGATGACGAGGAAGAGTAGTGGACTTACGTTTTTTCCGCCGGAAAAAAGACTCTCACACCCTTTACACTGAGGCGCTGGAAGCACTTCTCCAAGGCGACAGCGACAGTGCATTTGAGAAGCTTCGCAAGTTGATCCAGGAAGATACTGAAAATGTCCGCGCTTATCTGAAACTGGGCGATATTTTTCGGGAGCGGCGGCAGGTGGCACAGGCCATCAAGATTCATCGATCCCTTACGTTTCGCCAAAAACTGTCCACTGCCATGAAAGTGGATATCTATGCCAGCCTTGCTATAGATTATCGAGAATCGGGCCGCTTTGATCGCGCCGAGGAGAGCGCCAATAGAATCCTCAAGTTTGACAGGAAAAACAGATGGGCTCTCGATTTTCTCATTGAGATTTGTGAACAGCAGCAGAGATGGGAAACGGCGTCAAAGAACCTTCGCCGGCTCGAAAAAGCTTCCCGGAAGACCGATCACCGCAGAAGGGCCTATTACAACCTGATGCAGGGACGGGAGAGGGACGAGGACGGTCTTCAGAAAGAGGCGAGAGGGTTCTATCAAAAAGCAATTTCTGAGGATGATTCCTATGCCGATCCTCACCTCTATATGGGAAATCTCGAAGAAGGTGACGGGAACCTTGACGGGGCAGTTACCCACTGGAAGGCGTTTGCAGAAAGATCTTCTGGCACTGGAAAGCAGGTATACGGAAGGCTGGAAAAGGCCCTTTTTGAACTGGGTCGCTTTGGCGAAATTGAACTCTTCTACAGAACACTCCGTGAACAGGACGGCAAGAATTTGGACGCACTGGCAGGCCTTGTGAACGTCTTGGCGGCCAAAGGAGAGTATGATAACGCAATCGCCATGGTGGATGACATCCTCGGCCGAAACGGTCAATCTGTTCGAATTCGGTTGGCGCGCTTGAAACTGGAGCTTCGAAAGCGGAAGGAAAAGGAGTTGTCCGGCCAAGTAGATGAAATTGTATTAATTCTGGGGGGCGGCAGATGAATCGGGTTATCTGCGTCGTTTTCTCTCTACTGGTTGTTTCCTGGGCGCAGGATTTCTCGAACCTGTTCCGGGAGGTGGAGCGGGGTAACCTGGATGAGGTTCGCGCGCAAATTCCTCAACTTATGAACCAGTATCCTGGAGATGATTCGGTTGTTTTTCTCGCTGCACTAGTCAAAGAACGGGCTGAGGAGGCGATTGTTGCTTACAAAGCCATAATCCAAAATTATCCCAACTCACCTTACGCTGATGATGCTCTCGCCAAAGTTGGTGAATATCTCTACGCCCGGGGGCTCTACACGCAGGCGAGCAAGGAACTGTCTCGTCTGCCAAGGAATTATCCTGCTTCGGAACATGTTCAGCGGGCGATTGATCTTCAGATCAATTCACTCTTGGCCATTGGGGAGAGCGACAGTGCCCGATACTATGTTATTCAGTATGGAACAATCTTCCCTTCCCTTGATTTTAACTACGATTTTTCTTCAGAACGTCCTCTTGCGAGCCGCCCACTGGGCGATACGGCAGTAACGCCCATGTCACAGGGTATGCGATACGCTTCGCCGTCCCTGGCACAGTCCTCAAATACAGCGCCATCCCCGACAACGCAGATGCACAGAAATATTACTCCGCCATCAGCCACGCGAACTACTTTAGAATTGCCTTCCCCGCCGAGACCCTTCGTCGTGCAGGTGGGTGCCTACGGGGCGAGGAACAACGCCCTCAGGCAGGTACAGCAGCTGGATCAAAGTGGATTCAGTGCCGAGCTGTGGCCTATCACAGTAAGAGGGAAGACTCTCTATGCCGTTCAGGTAATCCGCTACGGGACTCGACAAGAAGCGGAAGCCATAGGGCGAAAATTGAAAAGAGAACTGAACCTTACCTATCTGGTCATCAACAGACCTGAAAGGTAGAATTTTTGGTAATTAAGTGACTAACTCACTTAATCACTTAAGAAGGGAATGATTGCGAGGCTGGTGCCCGCCGCGGTCTTCAAAACCGTTGTCCCGCCGGAGAGGTGGGAGGTGAGTTCGATTCTCACACGTTCCCGCTAGCCACAGTTGGTTTTCCACACTACTCGCGGCCTTGTTAAAATAAGTCGGAGGAGAACTTGCAGGGTATTCCCGGCATACCCCAAAATAGGAGGCCACTAAATGCAACTATTGATTCTGTTATCTTATTGTCTAGGTAAGTAAACTGAGATCGGAATTATCTTGAACAAGAATTTTATTTGATTTTATCGTTTAATTAACTTATCCTATGTATAATAAACTTATTATGATTGTATAATAAACTTATTATGATCGATCATTTAACTTACTTATTGCCATGGTGAGTAAAACCAAGTTACTGTTTCTAATAATCTTATTGAGTCTATCCGCAAGTTTTGCAGGAACTACAGGCAAGATATCCGGACTAATCACTACCGTTGCAAATGGTGAATCAGTTGCTGGAGCAGACATTCTTGTTGATGGAACAGAATTTGGTGGATCGTCAGATGTTGATGGTTTTTTCATAATCAATAACGTTCCTCCAGGTGTCTATTCAGTCAAAGTCCAGTTCATAGGTTATAAGACTGTTACTGTTTCAAATGTGCAGGTATCCTCTGACATGACTTCAAGAGTTAATTTTTCTCTTGAAGAAACTGTTGTAGAAGGTGAAGAAGTTTTGGTTACGGCAGAGCGACCGCTTTTTAGAATGGATGCTACCTCAAAACTAAAAGTTGTTACCAGTGAAGAGATGGAAACAATGCCAATAGAAGACTTTTCGGGAATCCTTGGGGTCCAATCTGGTTTCGTTAGAGATGCATCAGGGCAATTTCATGTAAGGGGAGGTCGAGGTAACGAACTAGCTTTCATGATTGATGGTGTTTATATAAGTGACCCACTTTACAGTACATATTCAAATTTGTTGCTTGACAAATCAAATGTTCAGGAATTACAAGTGATGAGCGGAACTTTCAACGCTGAATATGGTCGAGCTATGTCAGGTATGGTAAATATAGTGACAAAAGACCCCGACCCAGAGTTTGATTGGAATTTCGAAGTGCTATCCCCACAAATTAATGTAAGTCCATACCGAAAAGTAGATGCTCTTGCCGAAGACTCAAATCCAGACGGTATAACCTATTCACCTTGGGGTATATCGGATGAATATGATTCGTGGGACAGGAAAAATCTGAAGGGTCAATTTCGAGGCAGTATGAGTGGTGGCATCCCATTTGTTAAGAAAGCGACTTTTTTCGTTTCATCAAGGTATCTGAATGAAGATAGTTACCTGCCTTTTGGCTATTCTGCTCAGCGGGAGGTAATGGCTAAAGTCAATTATAATGTTACCTCTTCAATTAAGGTCTCTGTGCTTTCACAAAGAACATCAAACGAGTCAAAGCCCTATTCACATTCATGGAAGTATCGTCCCAGCACCATGAACAGGATTGACAGAACCAATAGTCTTGACAATATTCTCTTTAAGCATATACTTAGTGAAAAATCATTTTATAGTCTTCGACTTTCCAGAACCGCCCAGACTTACGACAGATATGTTCCGGGCAAAAGTGTCACAATTGGTGATGACCTTAAGCCTCTTGATTCATCTTACGAGATTCCTATATCCTGGAATGGAGAGTTTGTTTACAAGGGAGATGACTCAGTTATTCAAAATGAAAAAACTGAGACGTTTGGACTGAAATTTGATATAACTAATCAACTTTCCTCCAGTCAAGAACTAAAGGCCGGTTTCGACTTTATAAATCATTCTCTAGGCAGGTTTAGATATCTAAATCCCTTTCTAGCAACAGGCATTTTACATGATTATCAGGATTATGAGAAATCACCTAAGGAGGCCGCTGCTTTTATTCAAAATAAAATTGAGTCTGATTTTGTTATAATTAACCTTGGTTTGCGGTTGGACTACTTTGATGCTAATGACAAGATCTGGGAAAACATCTATCAGCCAGGTTATGTTGATTCAATAGGGTTCAAATATTATCCTGAAGAACAAGTCGATCCTAAGCTCCAGATAAGCCCGCGAATTGGCCTTGCTCACCCAATTACCGATAAGATGGTATTGCACTTTGCTTATGGTCACTTTTTTCAAAGACCTGACTATACAGATATGTATTACTTGCACGATATTCGTCAGTTACTAATAAATCCGGCAGGTAATCCTCGTGTTCATGCTCAGAAGACAGTTTCTTATGAAGTTGGACTTAAGCGTGAAATAAATCAGAATTCAGCTATTGATCTATCGATTTACTATAAGGATATATTCAATCTTTCAGGAACTTCGGAACAGTTATTCTATCCATACACCTATCCAATTGTAGATAATTCAAATTATGCCTTTACAAGGGGAATAGAACTCTCCTTCGAGAAACGTTTCAGCAATTATTGGGGTGGTACACTTAATTATACATTATCGGAAGCTAGAACGAGGGAAAGTCAAACAAATCCTTGGGTAGCTCTTTATGGAGCAACAGAAATAAGACCTAGAAGAGAGTTTCCTGCCAATTGGGATCAAAGACACAAATTTGGTGTCAACTTAAACCTAGCTTTTCCGGAAAATTTCGGATTTGAATTAATGTCTCTACGACCCTTGCAAAACCTTAGTTTTAGTTTTCTAATAAATCTTGGTAGTGGCTTTCCTTATACTCCGCAGCTTGGTGTGGCGGAGGAGTTTTGGCGAACGGCACTACTTGTAAATTCAGCTAGACGTCCTTGGACAAATCGCGTTGATGTCAGGGCTGAAAAGCGGATAAATACTTTCTTGGGTCAACTTATACTGTATTCCAAAATCACAAATCTTTTTGATACTCGAAATATCTTGTTTGTCTATCCAATTACAGGGGAACCGTGGGATGCTGGGCCCTTTTACAGGGGTTCTGAAGAATATCTAAAAAATCCAACTTACTTTGATGCCCCAAGGCAGATATTTTTTGGAATCAAGTATGCTCGATAAGATTAATTTGAAACTGAAGTTTTATTTCGGACTTATTTCTTTAATTCTGTTTTCTTCTTTTCTTTTTTCACAAGATGATATAGGTGAAGATTTTGAGGATATAGTTTTTGTTTATCATGGATATGGAAACTTAAGAAACTGGGGTAGTAACTATGGATTAATCACTGGTAGTTCTACAAGTACTACTTGCTGTAGCTATATGTATTACCAGAATACACTTCACAATTCTCAGAATGCCTGGGTTATAGGACTGGTTTTTGCTGTTGAAGATAATGTCATAGAAGCTCATTCTCTAAGTAGTGGGAATTTCTGGCCTGGTGGCCCTCCTTTAGACTGGATGCCAGTAAAAGAATCTGCTCAAGAGCATTTTAATCCTAAATCCGGATATTCTTCATTTCTCGGTCGACCGTATGTCGCTTCCAGCGACATACCAGTGACTTGGCCTTTAAAGGGTGGTAAACCTTATTGGCCGGGCAGAATGAAGCCAGGGTCAAGTGAAGCCGATCGGTACAATGTGTTGGCACCATTTTCCACATCTAGCAGGGACATATTTTATGTCATGGATGATAGGAATAATGCTGGTAAAGATCCTCTTGGTTTACGTGTAGAAGTGATGAGTTTTGATTATGGAGTTGCTTTTGCTGCTGGTATTATTTTTTATGATTATTTGATTATTAATACCAGTGATCAAGATATAAAAGATGGTTATGTTGGATGGTACGCTAAGCTTGGTCTGGGCTTCAGCGATAATCTTGATTATTATATAGGTTCTTTGGATTCGGATAAGGATGGTGAAGTTGATTTAATATATTCTTATGACCCCAAGTTCTATGACCCTAAGGGGTGGAAAACGAATACCAGGAACTTTGGCGTGAAAATGGTTAAAAGTCCCCTGTCACCTGATGGTGAAGAACTCGGGATGACAGATTTTCATGTATTTAAGGTAGATGATCAGGATATTGGGCCTAGGACTGATGAAGGTATGTGGCCAATAATCAGCAGCAATCCTGATGATCCAGATATAGAGGGTGACCCGGCGAATTACTTTCATGGAAACAATGTTAGAATTGATGATACGGATTGGATTCCTGAGACCTATGAAGATGGTGCAATGTTTGGGTTTTTCATGATGAGTGGCCCTTTTGATTTAGCTGCGGGGGATTCTACAAGGGTTTCTATGGGGGTTGTTCTTTCCCCGGATAATGAAACATTGAAGAATGATGCCATTTCAATGCAGGAGATGGCTGATAATGAGTTTTTGGGTCCTTCACCACCACCAGCACCATCAGTGACTGGTGTCGCTTCTGATGGCAAAGTAACTCTTTACTGGGATAATGGGGCAGAAACAGATCCAAACTTTGAAGGGTATCGCGTTTTCAGAAGATACGGTACCAATCAATTTATAAATGATTGGGGAAAAGAAGTTTTGGATTTGCAGGGTAATATCGTAGGTCACATTCCTTTGGTACAATATGATAAGATTAATGGTGTTAAGGGTGCGGACCCATTTGATCCATATATCAATCTTGGTTCTGATACTGGGTTAAAGCATTCTTTTGTAGATACAAATGTAACGAATGGACTGCCTTATGTGTATGCTGTCACATCTTATAGCGGGCCATTAATTGAAAAAGAGCTCTCGTCATTGGAAAGTCCAATAGGATCTAGAGGGGGTTTTGGCAATACTGCTTATGTTGTTCCATTTCTGGAGGCCATTGGTGTTATTGATGGTTCAGCGTCAGAGGACACACTCTTCCCACTCGTCGACCTTCAACAGTATCCTGATGACAGTTATTATGTGAAGGTTAATTCCATATTGCCAAATCTTTTCACAGGTCATGAATATGAGCTCACCTTTACTGATACAGTTTTCTTTTTTGAGGATACGCTTTATCAGCAGGGGTTCAGTTTATTTGATGTTGATTCCGGTGAATTCATACTTGAGAACGTTATGATGACCGATGAGTCTGGGGACAATACACCGCTTGCGGGCGGAGTTAGGCTAGATTTTTATGGCAGAAATACAGAAGGAACAGATGCCATGTGGGTTTACGGCTCCACGGCGAAAGATGGCGCTGATTTTCCTTATTGGGATGCGAGACTATTTGGGCCTGCTGGTGACGATATATTTGAAGTAACCATAACAGATGAGCCTCTCACTGTTGAGGCTTCAAGTGGCTATGGTTCAGCTACATACCAACTTCCTCTGAAGGTTGCAAATGTCACTACAGGAGAGGATCTTTCTTCAAACATGTATGTCGTTGATATGATCGGCAAGTATCCTGATGATAAGGATAAATATGGGGGTTCCGCCGGATCGTGGGATTTATTACCCGGAGGCGCCAATTGGAATCCGGTTTTATCGACAGGTGCTGCTTCCTATCAAACTGAGGCCGACAAGATTCTTGTAAAGAATTCTGATGGTAAGAATCTGTTGCTCTTATATACGGTTCATCCTCCTGATGGCAGTCCTCCGAGTATCGGGGATAAATTTTATATGAGTCCAATGAAACCATTCCCGAGAGGCCAGAGCTTTCGCTTCTCGACAATAAAGTCTGTGGTGGATTCTGATATGGTTAAGGCAGAGCTTGATCAAGTTAGAGTTGTTCCGAATCCGTATTTGGTTTCAGCGGCGTGGGATATAGGAAGGGCAACGCGCAAGCTTGCTTTTGTCAACCTTCCTCCTGAATGCAAAATCGATATATTCAATGTTGCTGGCGAACATGTATACCAGATTGATCATAAAGGTGTTCGCTCGTTGGGTACCCGAATAACTCCTGGAGCGGGTAGGGGTTTTACCTACACAAGAGAGACGAAGGGTGTTCATGAATGGGAAATGATAAACAAGAACCAGCTGGAAGTCGCTTCCGGGATGTACATATACATCGTGACGACCCCAGAAGGACACCAAACCACTGGTAAATTTGCGGTGATAAGGTAGTTAGTGAGCAAAAAGTTCGTAATCGTAAAGTCTTTAGTCTTTCTATTATTGTTTGGTGTTCTTTTCTCACAGGATGACCAGAATAATCTTCCACCACCAGAGGTCCTTCCAAAAACTTCCAAGGTTGGTACAGCCGCCGCCGTTTTCTTAAAAATACCGGTAGGATCTCGTGAGTCCGGAATGGGTGGAGCATTTGTTGCTCTTGCTGAAGGACCGACTTCTATGTTTTGGAACCCTGCGGGTTTGGCTTCATCTGAAGATTTTCAATTGTCATTAATGCAAAATCAGTGGATAGTTGAGTTGTCGCACCTTTTTGCGGGAGTTTCTTTCCCTTTTGCTAAAGGTGGTATCGGACTAAGTGTAATCTCTCTGGCTAGTGATCCAGTTGAAATAACCACTGTGGAAGAACCTTCCGGTACCGGTTACTACTATAACTATTCTGATTTAGCTGTGGGCTTGAGCTATGGCCGCAACTTGACAGATAGATTCTCAGTAGGTAGCACAATAAAAATCATTCAGGAAAAGATTTACCATGAGTCAGCTCATTCTGTTGCAATCGATATAGGGAGTATTCTAAGGACTAACTTTTATGGCTTCCGAATTGGAATGAATCTGTCAAACTTTGGCACTGATATGCGGTTTACTGGAAGAGACCTGGATGTTCCTTATCGCAGAACTCTTGGTCTTGGTGAAGAAGAAAGTCCAGCATATGAAGTTCAAGCAAGCTTGAACACTATATATTGGAGGATCCCTACAAACTTTAGTTTTGGCGTCGCAACTGATTTACTTTCATTAAGAGAATCAGAAGATGAAAAAGGCGAATCAGGCTCAAAGTTATGGCTGAGTGCTGTTGGAAATTACCCAAATGACGGTGATTTTGGCTTTCGTCTGGGTTCGGAATTTGATTTTCGTCAGTTATTTTTCATTCGTGCAGGCTACAGACTAGAAGAATACAGAAGTTATCCAACGTTTGGTTTCGGGATCAATGTTTCTGGAGTGAATGTTGATTATTCTTATGCCGATTTGGGAGTATTCAATTCAGTCAACATGTTTACTGTTCTGATTGATTTTTAGATTTTAAGTTTTTTTCTTGCTTTTCTTATTTACTAAGGGCTAAAATTTAGGCACGCGTCGAGATGACAGCGGTACAATACATTGTTAAGCTTAAATAAATCAATAAAAGGAGCAGTAATGAAAAAGACTGTTATAGTTTGTGCCTTAACCCTTTTTGTTTCGTCAGGATTGGTTGCCCAAACTAATCTCTTTACACTAGAGGGTACGGCGACATATGGTGGCCATGTTGGTGATGTCAATGGTGATGGTTATCATGACATCATATCAGGTAGTCAAAGTCCATTTGGTTCAAATATTATTTCTGTTTGGACTGTAGATGAGTTTGGTCTTGATGGCGATGTTGATCTTGTGATTAAAGGTAGTACTGGCAGCCAGTTTGGTACAGCGGTTGCTGTGGGTGATCTTAACGGTGATGATATTGCTGATATTGCTGTTAGTGCCTCAAAAGACACTGTCTCCGACATCCCTGGTGTTGGTGGAGTATACGTCTACTATGGAAGTAGCACTTTTACTTCTGGCGACACTCTTACTGAAGCTGATGCTGATGAATTTGTTTCAAGGAAAACACCTATAGCTAATCAATGGTATGGTTGGAACCTAGCAATAGGTGATTTCAATGATGATGGCGACGGTGACCTTGCTATCGGGGTTCTGTATGCTGATGATCTTCGAGGTCGGATTGAAATTCGTTTTGGTCCAGATGTGGCTGACACTTCATACGTTCAAGATAGTTCTGGCGTTGCTGGTGGTTATGATGTTGCCCTACACGGGTTTGCTGATTCAACTAAAGCAGCTCCTGTTTGGGGTACTGGCCCAGGTTATTTTGTTGGTGGCGCACTAGACGTTGGTGACTTTAATAAAGACGGTAAAGATGATATTTTCACAAGTAACTACGGCTATGGTGGTGGTGACACTTATGCGAGTAATAACCAGCCTGGAATGTTGTCTGTATTTTTAGGCGGAGAAGATATGGACGGGCTGGCTGACCATTATATGGTGGCGCCGTGGAGCTTGATTTCTCTAGAAAAGTATCTTTACTTTGGATACAGAGGAGTCAATGCCGGTGATGTTGATAATGATGGTGCCGATGATTTTCTTGCAGCCTCTCATTCATGGGGTGTTGCAATGCTCTGGTCAGGTGAAAGAGGACTTGTTGCTGCTGATACTACAGGTGAAAAAACATCAGCTGCAGTTGATAGGGAGCCTTTGGTTACTATAATCGAATCTGGTGCAACCTATGGTTATAATTCATCAACACTTAGTTATGTTGGTGCGCTTGGTGATATTAATGGTGATGGTTATGATGATTTTGCTGTTTCTGATCCGTCAGATTCAACAGAATCTGCCACAGGCAAAAATGGTGATGGATCTGTCCAGATCTTCCTCGGAGGTAAAGGACCGACCGGAACAGCCGATGTCGTTATGTATGGCACAGGAGGTGAAGGCCTTGGTACAGGAATGTGGTCAGTGGGCGACCTTAATGGTGATGATATGGATGACTTTGCTGTCTCAGCGGCAACTGGCGGTAAGATCTATATCTATAGTGGTGCTGGCTTGACAGCTGGTATTGCCAGCTCTGATCTTGTTCCGAGTGGTTTCACTCTTTCACAGAACTTTCCTAATCCATTCAATCCAAACACGGAAATCGCTTATGAGATTCCTCAAGAAGGAATGGTTAGCCTTAAGGTATTTAATATGTTAGGGCAGGAAGTGAGGACTATTGTTAATGAAATTCAAGCTCCTGGTGCACATAATGTCTCTTGGGGTGGAATCAATAACACAGGTGAAATGGTAGCTTCCGGAGTTTACAGCTATGTGTTAGAAGTAAACGGAAGTAAGCTATCTAAGAAAATGCTTCTTATGCGCTAAGTTCCTCCTGCGCAATATACGCTCTCCAATTTTGCAGTTTTTTTCAAATGGGTGAGAGCTTGAAGTGAAAGTGCCGAGGTGCAAATTTCCTCGGCACTTTTTTTAATAACAATAATAGGAGAAAAAATGAGAAACCTTGTTTTTTCAGTTATAATGATATTTCTTGTCCAATTAAATGGTCAAGTAACTGATGATTGGCCTATGTGGCGTTTAGACCGTCATAATACTGGAGTTTCAAATATTATAGGTCCTTTTGTAGAGCCTTCTATAAGGTGGAAATTTTTTCTTGGTGGTTCAGCCAATCAGTCGATTGTTTTTGATATTAATTCTGATAGCAATAATGAAAACATTGTCCTTGCCGGTGGCAAAATTCTAGTATTTAGTAGTGACGGAAGTTTATTATGGCAGACATCCCCCTCAGCTATTACTAGAATTGAGGGAATTTATGATTTTGATAATGATGGAAACTTTGAAGTATTGGCATCGACCTCCTCTCCTCCCACATTGCTTATATACTCAGGTAGTACCGGTAATATTGCATGGAAGCATGTATTTGTTGACCCAGCACAAGGTGTAGGATCTTATGGTATTGTTGTTGATGATCTTGATAATTCATCAGATGGTAAGCTTGAAATATTTTGTTGGCCATCGATAAGTCCTCATGGTTTCGCGTTTTCATTTTCTTCAGGCATTGCTTCAGGTAAAGAAATCTGGCGTGCATATGCTTCTGAACCTGGTGATGGTTATATCGCGCCAGTCGCTTCAGCTGATATCGATGCTGATGGTGAAACAGAGGTCATTATTGCAACGCTTGGCAGTATTTATATATATGATGGTTCTACTGGAAAAACTGAGACGAGATTTGCTTTTAAAGGTGGAAGTTCAGGAAGAAACTATGGAAAGTTAAATATTGTTAATATTGACGAGGATGAACTTCTTGAAGTTGTAATGCTAGCTGATAACCTCGATGAGCACATATCCGTCATCGATAATACAGAAGCAGGATTCAAACTTCTCTGGAATAAGTATTATGAGTATAGTTATCCTGAAGACAATAAGGAATTAAGGTTTAGTCTCAATTCTATTTCAGATTTTGATCAAGATGGCAGTATTGAAATTGCTGGTTCCTTTTACAATGACACTGGAGACGAAAGCTGGCACATGATGGTATTTGATGCATTGAGTGGCGATGTGGAGCTTGATAAACCTGGGTACTATTATTGGGGTTCAGAAGATGTTGATGCCGATGGTGTTATGGAATTAATTGTGGGGAAGGAGTCATCGAGAAGACCAACAAATGGTAATCTTGAAGCCCTTGAAGGTGATAATTCTTATTCTACTAAGTGGTCAGCATCAGATTATTCAGTTGTGATGAATCCATCGCCAAATAAAAGTCCGAACATAAATTCTACTAACGGAACACCAGAAGTTTATTTAATGGATTATGATAAAGATGGAATCTCAGAGATTTTATTTTATAAGGCTGGGAGTAGTATTGTAGTAGCTGATGGCAGTTCTTCAAATCTTAATGATGAAGTCAGCTTAAGAACTTCTTCCCAATCATTTAATCTTATTTCAATTGGTGATTTAGGCGGTGTAGATGAAGCAATGGAATTTGTCCTAACTGGTTCGGATGGCATGTTAAGAGTGTTAACAGCAGAAGGGACAGAAATTATTGCAAAAGAGGTTGGAACCTATAAACAGGGTAAGCCAATTGTAGCAGATCTGGATTCTGATGGCAATAAGGAAGTCCTAATTCAAGATGCCTCTGGGAAAATTAATGTTCTTTCTTATGATGCCTCGGGTTCTCAAGGAGCGCCAGATTTAATTTGGACTTTTCAGGGCTTTGGGAAAATGGCTAAATATTATAGATCATTTACCCCACTTGTTTCAGATCTAGAGGGAGATGGTAAGAAAGAAATCATTATCGCCAGTGCTTCAAATCAATCAATCCTATCATCTGGACCTAACGGATTAAGCAATAATATGAGTTATCATCCAAAACTTGCTGAGGAATTACAGGAATTAAATCAGGGTAACTTCAAGAAACTTTCCAGCATTGGAAATACTCTTGTTATCTTAGATCAT
The DNA here is from genome assembly GCA_002448795.1 of Fidelibacterota bacterium UBA6931. Classification (GTDB taxonomy): domain Bacteria; phylum Fidelibacterota; class Marinisomatia; order Marinisomatales; family S15-B10; genus S15-B10. Next base: position 78,959 of record DKAH01000002.1, on the reverse strand, counting down.
ACAGGCTCTATAAAAAGGCAGATAGTTCTTCCGGATCAACCCTTTGAATGGAATGTAGGAAACTTTGATGGAGATGAAGTCCTTGACATTTTTGTTAGTTATTATGCCGGTGGAATGCATGTGGGTCATACTCGAATTTATTCTGGAAAGGAAGAGCTTGGTTTACTATGGGAAAGTGATATTGCTCCTTATTCCGGTTATGCTGTCATATATGACCTTGACTTAGATGGACTTGATGATATTATTCTTAGAGAGCATTTCGATTTGAGAGTACTTAGTGGGGCTGATGGAAAGGACCTAATCCCAATAAAAAGTGTTGGAGGTTACCATACACCCATCCTTATGGATGTTAACAATGACGGAGACTATGAGATTATCAGTGGAGGAGGTTATTTGACTGTGCTGGTTAATGATATAGTTATAGGAGGCACTGAAGGAAAGGTAGGAAATGTTTGGGTTGATGATTTTGAAGTGACATCAGGTGATTTTCCGATTTGGAATGGCGGTTTTGAAGAAGATAATGATTATAACGGCAAGGCTGATAATTGGGAAGATGCTTGGGTTTCAGATAAAAGTAATGCGTATACCAGCATTGATAAAACTCAATCTTATTCTGGTAACGCTTCTTTGAAGATCACCACTCGAGGAGCTGAGGATTATATCTATAATTACCAAGCTCATGTAACTGGTTTTGATATCGGAGGAAAATATTCATTTAAAGCAATGATGAAGACTGATATGTCATCAGCAATAAATAGTTCGGCATTTATCTATGCCCGAGCGGCAAAAAGCGATTGGGGCTTCATCAGCCATGGTGTAAGCAACCAACTTAGAGGGGTTAATGATTGGACTGAGCTTACCCTTGATTTTACTGTTCCTGACAATACGCATTACTTTAATCTTGAATGTGTTATACTAAGAGGCGGGGAAGGGAATTACGATGGACCGCTTGCCTGTCCTGTAATGTGGAAAAATAATACAGGATATAACGATGCTTATGCACGTATACCCGGTACAGCTGATTCAGATGGTGACGGTATAACAGATATACTTGTAAGTAGTACAACCGGGATCATAACCCTTTATGATGGTTCTGATGGTGGTACGAAATGGAGTTATAACCTTGGAACTACTGCTTCAGATATTGTATCGGCTGACATCGATAAAGATCATAGATATGAGTATATATTTGGTGGGACTGATGGATTTCTTTATGTAATGAATGGAGAGAAGACATCACGAAAGGTCGTTGTTAAGTATGATATCGGTAGTGAGGTAGGAGATCCAATTATTGCTGATCTTGATCAAGATGGAAGAATGGAAGTGCTATTTTCCGCTGCCGATGGTTATCTTTATTCTCTAGAGGATGATATTACAACAATCAATATAGATGAGAACAATAGTGGTAAAATCCTTCCTGAAAAGATGGGAGTTAAATTGAGGGATGTATATCCCAATCCATTCAACTCTTCAACAGTTATCGAGTTTGACAGTAAAACAATCAGGGATGTCACAATGGATCTGTACGCAATCAATGGGAGCAAGATTAGAAGTCTTTACTCTGGTCGACCAACAAGTGGGTCTCATCGGATTAGTTGGGATGGACGGAATTCTCTTGGTTCAGAAGTATCATCTGGAATCTATTTGGTTGTTTTAAATGATGGATTGAGCGTACAGACAAAAAGAATCGCTCTAATCCGATGATATTTCTGTAATCATAAAGGAGAATCTTAGTGGTCATTCAATCGATTGATGTAATAAGCACAAAACTACCACTGAAATCCGAGTTCAGTATTTCAAGAGGTTCAGTTGCTGATGCTTCTATAGGTGCACCGCATATTTATGTTAAAGTTATTACGGACACCGAACTCATTGGATGGGGAGAATGTAGGCCAAGCCATCGATGGTCTTATGAAACTGAAGAAACAGTGGTTTCAACACTTAATAAGTATCTAGCTCCAGCGATCATAGGGATGGATGTATTTGATATACAATCTATTCATGAAGTAATGGATACTGAAATAGCACCTTCAACGCATCCTGGTCAACCTATTGCAAAATCGGCTATTGATTTAGCGATGCATGATCTAATGGCCAAAGATAAGAATCAAACCTTATATGAATACTTTGGAAGTAAGGAGAAGGTCTCAATGCCACTTTGCTATACTGTTTTTGCAACCGATCCTACCAGTGCAGGGAATATCGTAGCTTCCGCTGTTGAGGATGGCTACAAGTGCTTCAAGGTAAAGGTTGGTCACGATAGTATTGCGGAAGATTTGAAAATACTTGAGAGTGTTGTGAATAACGCCGCTGGTGGAATTATTTGGGCGGATCCCAATCAAGCCTATACAGTAGATCTTACAATCAAACATGCTTCCGAGTTTGCTGACTTAGGTATTCATTATCTTGAACAGCCAATTTCTGCGGGTGATATAACTGGTCATCGAAAAATAAAAGAAAAGTGCAATGTGCCTATTGCTATTGATGAAAGCATTTTTTCAATTGATACTTTACAAGAGTTTATTCTTCGTGAGGCGGCTGATGTTTTTGTTGTCAAGGTATGTAAGATGACGGGTTTATTTCGAACCAGGAAAGCTATTTCACTGGCTCTTGATTCAGGAATGGAAGTACTGGCAAGTAGTCTTACTGAATCCAGACTTGCAATGGCGGCTGGAGCCTCTCTCTTTTCATCCTTCAAATTGCCGGTGCCATTGGATTTGAATGGATGGCAATTTCTTGCTGATGACATTACGGCAGGTGGAGTAAATATAGATAATGGCAAAATTGAACTTGAAGGTTTCCATGGCCTTGGAGTTCAAATAGATGAGAAAAAATTGTCATCATATCAAGACTAGGATTAATCTGTTGTCAGATTAATAGCCATTAATTTATGTATGAAAAGGATGAGCGAATACTTTCTATTCTAACCGAATACGATATTGGTGAAATCTCTGGCATTACTTCATGTGAGAGTGGGACCAGAAATAATAATTATGAAATATGGTGTGCAGGAAGGAAGAAGTACTTTCTTAGGGAAAGGGAAGGTTTATCAGTTATAAAAGGTGATATTGAATATGATCATTCGTTGATGAGTTTTTTTTCTCATAATGATATAGTTACTCCTTCACCAGTTTTAAATATACATGGGAAAACATATTCTCAGCTTTTTGGAAATTATTATGAATTAACAAAATATATTGATGGCAAGCCATTTATTAGGGATAAAGAAGATCATTTAAAAATTGCAGGAGAATATCTGGCAAAATTTCATATTGCTGGAAATTCATTTAAGACTAGATATCCAAAATCTATTTCTAGAATAGATCCACCAGGACCCGCAAGAGATGTTATCAATGAATTATTTCAAGATCGTGATAACAGAAGAGATTTTCCTGAATTTGAAATATTATTGTCTGAACTTGATAATATTGAAAAAGATTTGAATAATAACGTTTACAGGTCACTTCCTCAAGTTTTGATTCACGGGGATTTTCACCCTGGGAATGTAAAATTCCTGAATGGAGGAAAGTTGGCATTTTTCGACTTGGATTGGGTTTCGTTACAGCCCAGACTACAGGACCTTGCTTATGGGAGCCTTTTCTTTGCCGGCTCGAGAAAAAATGATATTGATCCTTCAGATATCTATTCATTGACTGATGCATGCGAGATGTCAGTTAATAATAGTCTGATCTTCCTTTCCAGTTATCACGCCGTGTCTGAAATCAGTAGTGAAGAACTGAATTTTTTGCCTTCTTTCATAAAGATAGCATGGATATGTTGTAGAACAGATGGCTCCAAAAAAGTAATTTCTCAGGATAGATTAAACTACTTTAGGAGAGATATTTTGAAACCTATAAAAGATTTGGATAAGTTAAGTAAAGAATTAAGTCAATAGACTGTATCCCATTTAATTGACTATATGACAAGTATTCTACTAACTGATATCACAAAAATCTTCGAGTCTAGCTCAAGGAACAGTGATAGCGTTACAGCTGTTGACAATTTCAGTCTAGAAATTTCTGATGGAGAATTGTTGGTGCTACTTGGTCCGTCGGGTTGTGGAAAAACAACCGTCCTGAGGATGGTAGCAGGTTTGGAGGTTCCTACGTCAGGAGAAATCATCATCGGAGACCAAATCGTTACAGATTTGCATGCAAAAGAGAGGGGAGTTGCAATGGTATTCCAAGATTATGCCCTCTACCCTCATATGACGGTACGACAGAATATGAGTTTTGGACTTGAGAATCTCAAATTCGATAAGACTGAAATTCAAGAAAGGGTTAATCAAACATCGAAACTCTTGGATTTGGAGTCTCTGCTGGATCGAAGGCCAAAGGAGTTATCTGGCGGTCAGAGGCAGAGAGTCGCATTAGGTAGAGCTATCGTAAGGAAACCAGAAGTATATCTTTTCGATGAGCCATTATCAAACCTTGATGCCAAACTTAGATCAAAGATGAGAGTTGAACTGGGCCGCTTGCAAAAGGATTTGGGTGTCACTTCTATGTACGTAACCCATGATCAGGTGGAAGCTATGACCCTGGGTAAAAGAATTGTAATCATGAATGAAGGTGTCCTTCAACAAGTTGGAACCCCAAAAGAGATTTATAATCAACCAGTCAATCTGTTTGTGGCGGGATTTATCGGCTCTCCACCTATGAATTTTCTTGAAGGTCGAATTATAAAGGAAGTGAGCGAATATTTTATTGATTTAAATGGCACTAATTTCCCTGTTGGAAAGAACGAAAGGCTAGCTAATTATGAAAATAGGACAATCACAATAGGTGTCAGACCAAATCATCTTTCCATAAGAAAGAATGACAATGATGATGAATCACCTCCATTTGTCTGCGGTAAAGTCAGTGTAGTTGAATATCTCGGGGATTCTAATTTGGTTTATATTGAGACAGAAAGTAGTTTGCTATGTTTGGAACAGGACTCGGATATCCCACTAAACAATAATGAGATTGTAACTCTTTATGCAAGTCCAAGAGATATTCATCTTTTTGAATCATCAGGTGAAGGACGTTCAATACTAACGAACTAACAATATGGAGCCGTTTTTATATATATTTTTTGCTGTTGTTCTTTGGGCATTTGTTCCACCTATTTTTTTATATATATTCAATAAAATTAAGTCTGATGGATTAGCTGTCGTTTACAATAGTAGAAAAATTATTATTGTTAATGCTCTTGCAATTATAGCAATATTTATCATTATCAAATTTGTTTGGATTCCATCAGAACCAGATACTGCTTCAAATTATTCCAAATCATTGTCTCCATCGAGTCAAACTCATGAAATTGATGAAATAGTTTTTTGGACCTGGGAAGAATTTGGAACCTCATCTGAAAGGTTTTTAGTTGAGGCGGTAAGACTGTGGAATGAAAGTCACCCAACAATTCAAGTCGTTCATCAAAACCAATCCTACGCTGGATATAGAGATAAATTAAAGCTTGCGATAGCTGCAGGTACACCCCCTGATGTCGCTGTTGCTGGGATAGGTGATCTAGGATCTTTAGAACGAGACAAAGAGATGCCGGAATTAAGTATTCCAATACCAGAAGAAATGCTCACCGATCTGGAACTCGAAAAATATGGGCCAATGGTAGTTAATGCAATGACCCGAAAGGGAAAGAAATGGGTGTTTCCACTATTCAAGTATATGTCTGGTGGTTTTATGTCGGCGAATAAGAAATTACTTAACGAGGCAGGTTATGATGAGAATGTTTTTCTAAATAATGGTTGGACTATTGAACAATTCAGGAATGTTGCGAAAAGACTTACCACTGATTCTGACGGTGATGGAACCATAGACATATATGGCTTTGGAACTCCACTAAAAAATCTGAGAGAACTTTTTCAAAATGAACTAGGTCCGGCTTATTGGGGGATAGAGAAGGTCAAGAGGTGGAGAAGCTTATTTGTAACCTATAATAAAAGTAAGAAGCAGTGGGAGCGTGATGCTGAATTGACTATCAACGATTTCTCAGAACCAATGCGAACTATTCATCAAATGATTTATGAAGACAAGAGTTTTGGTAAGAAATACTTGGGTATGGTACACAATCAGATAACGAAGGAATTAATCAATAAACAAACTTTAGCTATGACATGGTCAGGTGCTCCACAGGTCTATGTTCAATATGCAAAGCTCCATAGCCAAGATGTTCGCAATGGAATAATCCAAGGCAAGCCGTTACAAATGGTTGTAATGCAGTCTCCTAGATATAGCAAAGTAGGTCACCCGGTTTTTATGGTTGGGGCAACAGGTTATTCAGTATTCAAGCAAAACCCTTACAAAGGAGATAAGCACACTCAAAATGCACTTCTTTTTGCGAAATATATGTCGAGCCCCATAATGGTATCCTATTGGCAATACCGAACTAGAGGAGCTTTCCCGCCACCTTCAAAAATAACAACTGAGATTTTCCATAATATTGTCGATTACGAAGATCCTGAATGGATAGCATACAAGTTATTCTTTGATTCACCTCATGCTTGGGCACCAACTGAGGAAGTTATTTTCCCTGATAATGATGATAGGCGTGGCATTACTTTGTTATGGGAAGACTGGTTAAATCAACGCGGGTTCTCTTTACTGGAAGCCATAGCTTTAGACCAGATTACCCCTGAGAATGCTGGTAGAGAATGGTATGAAAATGTTCAAAAAGTTATAGACAAGTACTATGCCGATAAATGAAGATAATTGATCAAATACCATATACTCACTTACGTGAGATATTTAGAAAACGAACCTATAACGAAATCTTCTGGGCGTATGTTTTCATATCTATTCCTCTTGGATGGTCTACAATTTTCTTTTTACTTCCCATCATTAAGTCAATTAATTACAGTTTTACAGATTTCTCACTGTCAAAAATGACAAGTGAATGGGTAGGAATTTCCAATTATATCGATATTTTGATGAGTCCATTTTGGTGGCATACAGTATGGATCAGTTTAAAGTATAGTCTTGCTGTCGTTCCCGCTCATATTATTATATCGCTGTTACTCGCAACTATCATAATAAAGTTTAAGAAGAGATTCCAATCATTCTTCAAAGCAGCATTTTATCTTCCTACTGTCTTGAGTCTTGTTGTGTTTACTGCAATAATAAAATGGATATTTGAACCAGGTTCAGGATTCGCAAATCTTTTGGTTACAGCACTTGGTTTCGAGCCACAACTATGGTTTGCAAACCCAGATCAGGCTTTTTGGGTTTTAGCCGCCATGACCTGGCTTAGTGGCCACGGCTTGGGTATACTACTTTACTGCGCTGCTCTATCAGGGATCCCTGATTCCATTTATGAGGCATCTGAACTTGACGGAGTTACGCCGTTCAAGAGGTTTAGTAAGATAACTTGGCCTCTTGTTAGACCTACAACTATTTATGTTACGATACTTGGCCTAATTGGCACTTTTCAAGTTTTTGATGCAGCTTTTCTTATTACGCGAGGCGGCCCGTTAAATACTACCTATTTTGTCAATTATAACATTTATAATACATTTTATAATCAAGGTCTTTTTGGATTGGCATCGGCAATGTCAGTAGTCCTCATGATTATCATTCTGGCTGTATCAATTATCAATTATAAGTTGCTTTCAAGTAAGGTCGAATACTAGAGTTCTTTAATGAAAGAGGGTGGAAATATATCGGCATCTAAGGGAATATTAATAATTATTGTAGTTTTGTGGGCGGTACTATCCCTTATGCCATTATATATAATGTACACTTCTAGCTTTACACAAGTGGGTGTCGATTTTGATGTAGATGATATATCCTTAATTCCCAAAAACACAAATTTTGACAATTATAGAAATTTGCTAGATAGAACTGGAATATTAATCTGGATTTGGTTATTTAATTCATTTCTTGTGGCGGCAATTCCAACGATATCAAAATTATTTTTTGATGCTTTGGCAGGCTATGCGCTCGCAAAAATGAATTTTCCAGGAAGAAGAATTATTTTTTGGAGTATCCTTACATCTCTGATGGTTCCCCAATTTGTAACTCTGATTCCTCTTTACCGCATGATGTTTGAATTTGGTTGGATAGACACTTATTGGGCTCTACTCTTCCCTGGTTTAGCCAGTGTTTCTGGAGTATTTTTGTTTAAACAATTCCTTTCAACTTTACCGAGCAGTTTAATTGAGGCAGCTAGAGCGGATGGATGTTCAGAATTCAAAATCTTCTGGAAGATTGTTATGCCGTTATCCAAACCTGCATTTGCTGTAATGGGAATCATGTCTTTTGTTTCCAGTTGGAACAATTATTTTTGGCCTTATCTTGTCACTAACAGTCGTGAGTTATTTACCTTTCAGGTTGGTTTAGTTTCATTGATTGGAGTTGAGTCAGCGTCTGGAGGGCAGACAGCAGATTATGGTGTTATAATGGCCGGTGCTGTAATTGCCAGTATTTTGCCAGTCATTATCTTTCTTCTTTTCCAGAAATACTTTGTCAAAGGTGTAACAGTAGGAGCTTTAAAAGGATGATAATATCTGATCGAGCGACTCTTATAATTATATCATTATTATTATCCGCACAGTATGGTTGTTATTCTTCATGGACAAGGGAGGATGTAACATTGAAATCAGAGGATAAGTCAGTTGCTATTAATTATTATGATTGGCAAATAAGTCATTCCGGTTCTACAGATGCCTCGAATATAAAATTAGTTGGTAATAGCACCATTGAAGTGTCTATTGACTCTTCTATAGACAGTTCAAGTGAAATCAAATTCTTAAAAAATATTGATTTTAATAATTATAATCAAATCCAAATAAACTTGTCTTTAAAATGTAACGATATAGGTTTAGATGACAATGGTACTGGCCAACATTCCTTCTTTTCTCTTCAATATGATGATAAAAATTATAACATAGGTTTTAGAATAATTATAATTGGTGATAGATATAAAGTAGACAATTATTTACCTGAGGAATTACATAATCAACTAAAGATATTTAGAACTGACACATCTTGGCATGATTGGTCCTTTATGGTTGATGTTTCTGATCGAACTGTATCTATGGAAAGAGATGGAGTCTATTATTCAAAGCATAGTATTGGTCAATCTCAAGATATAGATGGTATTTCAATAACAATTTCAGGTAATGAGTCCATTCCAACCAACGTCCAGTTCAATGAGGTGTTCATAGATGCGCTCCTTGATAATACCAGACTTATTGCTAAGAAAGATCGAAATGGATCAAGTAGTAAAATAGAAAAGACTGAATTTGGTGATTGGCCAATGTTTAGAAAGGATCGTAATAATTCAGCTCATTCTGCATTACAAGGAGTAGATTTTAGTAATAATAAACTTGCATGGTCTTATTCACTGGGAGGATTTTCAGGAATTCATCATACAGCAGATTTAAATAATAATGGCTTAGATGAAATCCTGATTTCTTACCCAGGTTCATTGGCTGCTTATGATTATAATGGAAAACTAATTTGGGCTAAGTCAATAGTTAACTGCGAGATATATGGTCTCCATGACTTGAATGGTGATGGCAAAAAAGAATTAGTAATTGCCGGTGGCACTCCAAAATCAATAAAGGTATTAGACCCCTCTAATGGAGAGTTATTATATAACTGTGAATATGATCCTACCTACGATGTAGTCTTTGTAAGGATTGCTAATCTGGATCCAAATACTCCTGGTAAAAATATAATTGTTACAACAAGGCATGAAATTGGTTATTGCTTATCTTTTGATTCAGAGATACAAAATGGTAAAGTGAAGTTTACTTTTGACTGGATGTTAACAAACTTTGTTCCAGCTGTGGCAGTAGCTGATATGGATCTTGATGGGATAAATGAAATTGTAGTAGGTACATATTCAAACTTCTTTGTTTTTGATGGAACTAATGGTGGAACTAAGAGCCATTTGGTTGCTGATACAGGAAGAAATTACGGTCTAATGGTAGTGCAAGATATTAATGGTAGTGGTTATCCAGACATAGTAATGCTTGCTAGTAGTTTAAGAGAGCACATTACAGTTATTGAAAATCATGACGGTAAGTATTTGGAATTACTATGGGACCAACTTTTTGAACAAAACTATCCCAATGATTTTAAAGAATTGCGAGTTTACGAAAATTCCATATTTGATTATGATGGGGATGGTAGTAAAGAAATTCTTTATGGGCTCTTTGATGAATTAGATGGGAATAAATGGCGTACTTATATAGTTGATGCATTAAGCGGTGAGGAAAAGTATAGGATCGAGAATTCTATACCTTTAGGTCTATTAGTTCAAGAGAATACTGAGAAAAGGTTCATCCTATTGGCTGATAATCAACCAAGGAAAATAAGTAGTCAGTTAGATTTAAGAGTCGGCGTGTTTGAGAGTGGTGAAATTAAATTTATTGGAGAACTTGATAATGCTCGAGCACTATATAATGATTCTTCAAGAGAATTTGATCTTAATACTTTTTCTACAAGCAGTGCACCGAGAACATTCAGACAGCTTGATACCTTCAAGGATAGCTTTATTATTTCACATGGAGACAGTGGTCAAGAGATATCAGTTGTTAGGGTAAGTGATGATGATATAACAATCAAGAAATTACTGAGAATTCCGTTGGAAACACTCCCAAAGGGGGGTGTTCTGAATATGAATAAAGTTAATGGTCAAAAAGATCCTATTCTCTCATATGGTGGTCAGGATACAAAGATGTATTTTATTTCTAACGAAAAAAATATTCTTTGCTCAATTCAGGCTGGTGGATATCTCGGCCTCCCTCTTGTTGCGTCCAAGAATAATGGAAAAGAAAGGAGTATTATTGTACATAATTCAGAAAATAAGCTTCAAGCGTTGAAAGAAAATGATGGAGAAATCAACTTAATTTGGGAACTCGAGACAGCTGTTAAGCCTTCAGGATTCGGTGCCTATCAAGGACGAAGAATGCCTTTAATCGGAGATTTTTTTAATGATGGTGAAAATTTGATCGCTGCTCTTTCTCAATCAAACGAGATAGTACTTATCAATTTCAAAGGGGAAATAGTTTATAGGTTTGAAGTTCCTGGTGATCCAATATTTATTTCTTATGGTTCTTTTTCGGGTGATGGACATTCACAACTGTTCGTCAGTTATGGTGATGGAACTGTTTCTTCAAAAAGCACTATCATAAATCCAGATGGTTCCACGAATTGGACTCTTTCTATAGGTAATGGTTCTCCAGCAATATTTGATATTAATTCAGATGGTTATGATGATATTGTCAGTCGTGATCTTTTTGAGCGAAGATCAATTGACGGAAAATCAGGAACCGATATTTATCCAATTACTTCTTGGGCAGGTTATCACATTCCAACCGTCATCGAAAATAAACTTGGTGATGATCCTCAGATACTTTGGTCTGGCGGAAATTATTCGTTAGTTCTTGAACATCTAAATGGAAAACAGAAATGGTGGAAGCCATTCATGGCAAATCGATCACCAGCCGGAATTGCTGATGTAAATGGTGATAATAAATTAGAAGTGGGAGCTTATACAGTCGGTCAAGTGTATAATTGGCCAGACTTCTATGCTGTTGATGGCCCTAACAATGAGTTTGTTTGTTATGATTTAAATAGTGGGAAACTTCTATGGAAGCACTTTATCGGTTCACCAATCTCAGGAGTTATAACAGCGGATATAGATAATGATGAATTACCAGAATTCTTATTTGGCACTGCTGACGGACGCTTAATTGCTTTGAATGGAGATTCTCAAAGTGAGGAAAGAGTTGTTTTTGAGAGGAAATTTCCAGCAAGTTTGGGAACTCCAATAATTACCGATTTAGATGGAGAAGGTAATGTCCAAATTTTAGTAGGTTGCGCTGATGGGAATCTTTATTCATTAAAACCTAATTAGAGGAGTTTAAAGATGAGCAGAGAGATAATTCTTTCAACAGTTTCTTTTCATTTACCTTCAAGAAAAGAAACATTAGAATCTAATCTTGAAAGAGCACACGAATATGTAGAAGAAGCTATGGAAAGAGATTCTGATATATGTTGTTTGCCAGAATTTTTTACAGTTTTCGGTGTTGAAGATTATGACAAAGCTTTAAGTGAAAGTGTCTCTAAAACCAAATTAATTCTTGATGGATTCTCAAAGATTGCGGCTAAAGGAAAATTATATCTAATAATAAATATTCCTGAAAAAGAAGGTGAATTTATTTATAACACGGCTTTTCTTTTCGATAGAAATGGAGAGGTAATTGGAAAATATAGAAAAACTCATTTGGCTCCAGGTGAAGAAGAGAAAATTGAAGAAGCTGATGCCTATCCAGTATTTAAAACAGATTTCGGAATTATTGGAATAATGATTTGCATGGATATTCATTTCCCTGAAGTATCAAGAATTTATGGATTAAAAGATGTAGATGTTTTGTTTTGGCCTACTATGTCTTACGGACCATCTGATGATTTTCTTCTTACACTATTAAGATCTAAAGCTATGGACAATCAATATTATTGTGTTGCGTCTAATTATTCTGAAATCCCTTATCTCCCAGGTAAAGAAATGGGTAGAGCTTGCGTCGTTGCCCCAGATGGAAATATTATTTCAGATACTGGATATCGTCCAGGTATCGCAACAATTAAAGTAAACCTAGATGAAGGCTATGATTATTGGGCCACAGGTGATTATAAGAAAAAATATCCCAGATTGAAGGAATGTTTTTATAAAAGGAGGAAACCTGAAACTTATGGAGAGTTAGTAAAAAGATAGATTGATGAAATTCATTTTGTAACTTTTTATTAAAGGAGAATAAATGAACATAAAAGCTTGTGATTGGAAATATGGTAAGAAATGGGTCTATTCAATTACCTACGATGAAGGTTTAGTAGACTTAAATAAATTCGCAATTCCTATCCATGAAGAATTTGGTGTTCCAGGACACGTTGAAGTTGTAGCTGGACAATTAGGTGAAATTCGTAACCTTGGTCAATCGAGTTATAATGGTATGCGCCATATGAATGGCAAAGAATTAAAGGAACTCATTGATATTGGGTGGGGAGTTGGTAACCATTCATGGAGTCATGAAATCATTGAAGAAAATATGTTAGATAAGGAGTTGCGAGAGGCAAGAGATGTAATCGAAGAAGCAATTGATTCAAAAGTTCATTTTTATTGTGCCCCTGGTAATAATATTAATATGGCTGATCATATTCTCGATGAAGCTCGCAATCTTGGCTATTTGGGTGCGATGAGTTTAACCGATGCGCTAAACAGGCCTGGCGAGGAATTATTCTGGATCAATAGAACAGCTTTACATGACCAGTTTTATGAACCTTTTTTTAGTGAATTTGATCCTTTCAGGAACATTGCTCATGCAGAAAAACAAAATGGGTGGATTATAGATTATTGTCATTGCCCACTGGAAGAACCGGTTCATCCAAACAAAGATTGCTCTGAATCCCAGTTACGTCAAAGGCTAGAAACAGTAATTGAATTGGGTGGTTCCGAGGTGTGGTGTGCTGTACCTGAAGAAGTAATCTTCTACCATCTCTGTCGTCGTCATTTAAAAACCGAAGTAGTTGCTGAAAATGATGAGCAGCAATCGTATATACTGGGTTTCCAGGGTCTTAGTAATCAAGTTGAGAATCGAGATCTCACATTTGAAATCATTGTTCCGACAGGCTGGTGTCGGAGCCCGGTCTATTGGGTTGATGAAACTCCGTGTCTTGCTGAAGTAGTGCGCCCAAATACACTTCGATGTACAGTCACAATAAAACAAGACACCAAACTTCGATTCGGTCCGGGAAAAAATAGTTAAACGAATTTTTTTATTCGGCTAATTGATTGGTTAGTCAATATAATTAGTGGTGTTTCCAATCAAGAAAATAAAAGGAGTAAATAGCATTGGTTAAGAAAAATGTAGATGGATGGAGGAAACGAGCGAAATATGGCGCGGATGCCTCTGCCGGGGTCTCTGGTTCCTTACCACTTCCATTCCCTCGGGAAATGGGGCATAATACAATGAACTATCTCAAGGAAGTAGTTGACTCCGGACTTACAAGTGATATGATTAGTCGGTTTGAAGAAAGATTCGCAAGAGAAATGGGAGTCAAACATTGTGTTGCAACGCCCGGTTGTACACCTGCCCTAGCGGTACTTGCTGCAGCATTTGATTTTGATCCCGGAGACGAAATAATTGTCAGTTCTGTAACTGATTTTGGTACAGTACAAGGATTGATTAGTCAAAACTATATTCCAGTATTCGCCGATACAGAGCCAGGTACTTTGATCATAAATTCTGAAACAATTCAGCCATGCATTTCGGATCGTACAAGAGCAATCTTGGTAGTCCATAAAACTGGAACCATCTGTGATATGGACGCTATCAATGAATTAGCAGGGAAACATGATCTCATTGTTTACGAAGATGTTTGTCAGGCAACATTTGGAGAATATAAAGGACGTTATGCAGGTTCACTTGCCTTAGCAGGAGGCTTTTCATTCGATTCTGAAAAAACCATGGGTTCCGATATCGGTGGTTGTGTGGTGACAAATGATGATGAGTTGAATGAAAAAATGCGATTTGTCGGCCATAGTCGTGGAGGGCAGATGTTAGATGGTTTTGGCCGATTGCATATGGTGAACGGTTTCGCACATCGAATGCCCATGTGTACAGCGGCGGTCTCCTTGGCACAATTGGAGATTATAAAGCCGAATGTTGCACAACGGGATAAAATGATTCGCATCTTGTCCGAAAAGCTGGATTCAATTCCTGGTATTTCGACACCCCCAATCCCTGAATATATGAATGTGTATTCTTGTTGGATGGCTGGTTTTTCCATTGATCTTGAAGTTTTTGATTGTAGTTCAGATACTTTTGCTCAAGAAGTCTTAGACGCGGGTATCCCAGGAGCTGGATTAGGCCGATATTATCTCATCCCAGCTGCTCTTCCATTTCTTTCTCAAAAAGCTGAAAAGAACATTTTCCCCTATTCCATGCCACCGGCTTCAAGGTCATATGTATATGATGGTGATTCTTGTCCGAATGCACAAGAATTTCTAGAGACTTACATTAGATGGTCATCATTTTGCGAAAGGTATACTGCAGAAGATTGTGATATTGCGGCGAATATAGTCGCATCAGTGGCTGAAAAGTATCGCAGGTAATTAACAAGTTATAATTTTTTTGTTGCATTTTCCCTTGACGTCTGGTCACCAAATATAGTGATGGGGAAAAGGGTATATATTATATCAGATCTTGAGGGTGTTGCGGGTATTGTTTCTAGAGTTCAGCTCGGTCCTGAAGGTTCTGAATATGAGATTGCTCGATCATACCTTACACATGAAGTTAATGCCGCAATTGATGGGTGTATTGAAGCAGGTGCTTCGGATATTACCGTCTTAGATGGGCACGGTCATCCAAGAGGTTATAACATTGATTTAGCTATTGCTGATGATCGAGCTGAGTATGTTATCGGAACGCATAGATCATCAACTTTACCTTTTCTTAACGAGTCTTTCGACGCTGTTTTCCTGATAGGATATCACGCAATGGCTGGTGCGGAAAGAGCAGTATGGTCTCATACTCAATCATGGGAATCTATAGTGTCTTATTCGATTAATGGAGAAGAGTTTGGAGAGATTGGTCAGATGGCTATAATCGCTGGAACTTTCGAAGTTCCAGTTGTTCTAGTTACAGGTGATCAAGCCGCGATAAATGAAGCAAAATCAGTAATCCCAGGTATAATTGGCATAGTTGTAAAAGAGGGTGATAGCAGATTTTGCGCAAGGACTGTTACGCCGAATAGATCTCAGACATTGATTAAATCTGGAGCCGTTGAGGCGACCACACTGATTGACAAGATAAGTCCGGTTAGGATTGACTTTCCATGTGAAATCAAAATGACCGTTTCGGATTCTGATTTCGCTGATGAGATGGAAAGAAGTGGTATGCTAAGAACAGGAAAATTGACTTTATCAAAGACGGGCCAATCTTTTCGCGATATTCCCTAATCATTTTAAATGAGTGAAAATTCATTGAGGTCTTTCAATACTTTACCGCTTTTCCCTACTGCGGTAGTTGGTAGCTTGCCCAGACCCTTGTGGGTACTTGATGCTCTCCAAATGTACTCAAAAGAGTATGTGGCGAACCGGAGAGAGAGTCAACCAGATTGGGAAATGAACATTTTAAATCGTCAACAAGAAAGCCCTTTTAGTAAAGCTGATCTCAATGAGACACTTAATCGGGGAATTGATTATGTCCTTTCAATGCAGAAGATGGCGGGAGTCGATATTGTATCTGATGGTGAGTGGCGGCGGAGGAGTTTTACTGAAGTTATCTGTGCAGGGTTAAGCGGTTTCGAACCGGATATACTTAATGGATTTGTCTCTATCGTTACAAGCAAGATTGAACGTAAGAACATGATCTTGGAAGATGAAGCTCTTTTCCTTTTGAGGAATTGCAACGGTTTATTCAAAATGGCTTTGCCAACACCATTTCTGCTGAGTCATCGACATTGGTCTCAAAAGCATTCAGATAGCGTTTATCCACGCAGGGAAGATTTTATTGATGATCTTATCCCGATCATTGCTCAGGAGGCTGTTGATCTGATCAGATTAGGTGTGCCTTATATTCAGTTTGACGATCCAGGCCTCTGTCTTCTCGTAGATAAAAACTACCAATCTCAATTCGGAGATTTCTATGAAGAGTTGGACGTAGCGACTTCAAGTCTAAATGGAGTGATTTCCTTAATTAGAGAAAAATGTGATCAGCCAGAATTCAGATTAGGACTACACCTTTGCAGAGCTCACAGAAAGAGAGGTATTGGTGGAGTTGGTGACTATTCCTCAATCTTAGATGAAGTTCTCCAGATTGATGTTGATCAGTACCTCTTGGAATTCTCGGTTGCGGAGGCTGGTGAATATGAAGTATTGGAAGGGATTAATCTTGGTGGAAAGACAATTGGTCTGGGGATAATTGATGTCCGTACCGAGGAGGTGAGAGATCCGGAGATAATCTTCAGAAATTGTGAAAGGATTTTTGAATTCATCGAACCTACTAAGCTTTGGTTGAACCCGGACTGCGGTTTTGCACCGGGGTCTACCAATCCTATCCCTCTAACTGAATGTTACAGAAAACTGAAATGTCTCTCTGAAGTAGCCTTAATGATGCGGGAGAAATATTCACCTTAAATGAATGCCTCCCGAAAACAAAAACTAGCATTGAATGGCGGACAGCCGATTTTTGATAGAACATCTATTCCTCAATGGCCAAAGTATCATAGTGATATAATTAAGTCAGTGGACTCAGTACTAAAAAGCCGTGTCTGGGGGGTTGGCAGTGATCACAAGGCCCAATTCGAAGAGGAATTTGCTAGGTTCCAGGATTCGAAATATGCGGTAGCTGTTGCCAACGGAAGCATTGCACTATATATAGCACTCAAGGCGTGCGATATCAAATTAGGTGATGAAGTCATCGTTCCATCATACACATTTCAAGCAACAGCAATCAGTGTTCTGCTTGCAAATGCTATACCTGTTTTTTCGGACATTGATCCTTCCACATATAATATTTGTTATGAAAGTGTTGAATCATTGATTGGTGATAAGACTAAAGCCGTAATTGCTGTGCATCTTGGTGGTCAACCGGCGAATATGTCTAAATTAAAAGAGATTTGTAATAGGAACGGGCTAATATTAATCGAGGATGCAGCTCAAGCTCATGGAGCAGAATGGAAGGGAAAAAAAGTTGGTTCTATAGGAGACGCTGGAATTTTCTCATTCCAAAGCTCAAAAAATATGACAGCAGGGGAAGGTGGAACAATTGTTACCAATTCAGATGTAATTTATGAGAAAGCTGTGGCGATTCATGACTGTGGGAGGAAGCCAAAATCGAGGAAATATGAGCCAGAAATCAGTTCACTAAACTTCAGAATGCCGGCTATATCTGCGGGAATTCTCTTGCCTCAATTCAAAACCATAAAAGCTGAGACAGAAATAAGATCATCTAACGGAGTTCTTTTAGATGAGATACTTGATTCAACGAACGGAATCGTGCCATTGGAAGTTGATCCTTCTGTGACTGTTCATGCTCGTCATTTATATATTATGAAGTATGACAAGAAGCAGTTCTCAGGTATACCAAGAGATAAATTAATCTCCGCCTTAGTGGCTGAGGGTATTCCTGCATCTGCCGGATATAAACCGCTTCACCAACAGCTATCAACTACTCTTGAATTCGATAGTTATCCATGGATAAGTAAGGAAAAATATTTTGATGTTAAGTTACCTGAAAGTGAAGCTGCCGCAAATCAGGAAGCACTATGGTTTCCACAAAATATTCTCCTTTGTGCGGAGGAACTATTGAAGATGATTCCTGAAATTTTTGAAAAGATTAAGGAAAATGCTGCTTCGCTAATAAATTAATATTGGTTTTTATGTGGGGTAATAATCTAAAGTGCTAAGAATTGGTATAGTCGACATAGATACAAGTCATCCGGGTTCATTTATACCAATCCTGCGATCGATTAAGACTGTTGATATAACTGCTGTTTGGGATGCAGGAGATATATGGGATGATTCATACGTTAAAGATTTTGCGAAAGAGTACAAGATTCAGAATGTTATATCTGACATAGAAGATATGTTTGAACATGTTGATGCAGTCATGGTTCAAGGTGCAAACTGGGATTGCCATATAGATAGATCAATGCCATTCATTGAACGAGGTATACCTGTTTTGATTGACAAACCTGTAGTTGGCTCATACAAAGATATAAAGAGAATGAAAAAAATATTAAAAGAACATTCGTCGATCATTTTCGGAGGATCCTCTCTACTGTATCAGCCAGACGCTATTCAATTTGCAAGATCTTTAAGCGGAGAGTATTCGGTTGTACATGCATTTGGAATGGGCGACATATTCAATTATGGAATACATACTGTGGCTATTGCCCAAACTCTATTGGGTGTTGGTGCGAAAAGTATAGTTTACCTAAATGATGATGATCATCCATCATTTCGTATTGATTTCATTTCTGATAAGAAATTGTATCTTCATCTTGGCTTGAATATGGGCTATTGGTCACTAGTAGTTCACGATAAAGAAGAACAGAAGAGTTTAACAATTGATACATCTAACCTTTATCAACCTTTCCTAGAAAGCTTTGTTTCTTTAGTAAATAATGATAAAGCATATAACAAATCGTTCATGGATCTACCTTTGGAAGCTTCTACTATTCTTTTAGGGGCAAAATTATCAATGGAAGAGAAACGGGTCATTGAACTTTCTGATTTACCTGATACTACAAGATTTGATGGAAGAAAATTTTTGAAAGAATATAGAAAGTTAAGGCTAGGCCAGTGGAGGAAAAGATGAATCGCATTGGATCCGATCTAATAAACTCTGAGCAGGAATTGTTGGAAGTAATGACGCGTCCTAATTCATTATTAATTGATTCTATCAATAATATAAACGGCGATATTATGCTTTTAGGAGCTGGGGGCAAAATGGGTTTGTCATTGGCATTGTTAATAAAAAAAGCTGTAGCTGTAACTGATAAAGAACTTAAGGTTACAGCTGTATCAAGATTTTCAGACAATAGCGTTGCTGAATCTTTTTCGTCAAATGGAATAGAAATCATCAAGTGTGATCTAAGTGATGAGAAGCAGATCAGTTTGTTGCCAAAACCCAAAAACATTATTTACATGGTGGGTAGAAAATTTGGTTCGACCGATAATCAGGCCTTGACTTGGGGGATAAACACATACTTAATTGGAAGAGTTGCGGAAATCTTCCGAGAGTCGAACATTATTCTTTTTTCAACAGGGAATGTTTATCCATTCTACCAAATAGATACTGAGGGACCAGATGAAGATTGTCCAACTGGTCCTTTAGGTGAATATGCGCAATCGGCACTTGGTCGCGAACGGGTTTTTCAGTATTTAACCGAGAAGAATGGAACAAGAGGACTCATATTCAGACTGAATTACGCGATTGATTTAAGATATGGCGTACTTTACGATCTAGCCTCGAAAGTTTATAATGGAGATGAGATATCATTAGAAATGGGTTACTTCAACTGTATTTGGCAAGGAGATGCTAATCTCATTGCCATACTTTGTCTGAGTCATGCTTCAAGTCCGCCGACTGTACTAAATGTGACAGGCAAGCAGATACATTCTGTTAGGAAAACAGCTGAATGGTTTGGTGACTATTATAGTAAAAAACCACGATTCTCCGGTGAGGAGCGCCAGGATGCATTGCTGAGCAACGCAAAACGGTCTTATGAGCTTTTCGATTTTGACAGAGTACCTATTGAACAGATGCTGGAGTGGACTGCTCACTGGATCCAATCTGGAAAACGCTCTTTGGATAAACCTACTCACTTCGAAGTAAGGTCTGGGAGTTTTTAAGTCAGATGAACTGGCTTGAGAAAAGGGATAAGTGTTTATCCTTGCTCAAGGAGGGTTTGGTAATACCTGCGCATCCACTAGCTCTTGATAAAAATGGAAAACTTGATGAAAGATCCCAAAAAGCTATAACAAGATACTATTGTGAGGCTGGTGCCGGTGGTGTTGCTGTAGCAGTCCATTCTACTCAGTTCGAAATTCGTGATGCGAAAATTGGTCTTCATAGACCGGTTCTCGAATTGGCACTTGAAGTCGTCAGGAATTATGAGAATTCTGACCGGTCAATATTAAAGATTGCTGGAGTTATTGGTGATACTGACCAAGCGGTGAAAGAGGCATCCCTGGCTTCTGAATTAGGATACGACCTGGTTCTCATTAGCTTAGGAGCTTTGAAAGGTAAAACGAATAAATATCTTATCAAGCATCTGTCCTTGGTAAGTGAAGTACTTCCGATTATGGGTTTTTATCTTCAACCGGCGGTAGGTGGCAGAGAATTAAATTTTGATTTTTGGAGAAAGGCTGCAGAGTTAAATAATCTAGTGGCGATAAAGATTGCGGCTTTCAACAGATACCAGACTCTAGACGTTATTCGTGCTGTAGCTGAGTCTAACCGATCGGATAATATTGCGCTTTACACGGGTAATGATGACAATATTATTATAGATCTCTTGTGCCAGTATGATTTAGTTAAAGAACCAAACGCTAATTCACTAAGATTCGTAGGAGGATTGCTTGGTCATTGGGCTTTTTGGACAAGTAAGGCTGTTGAACAGTTAGAAGAAATCCGTAAGACAAATCCTGTTGATTCAGTTATTCAGTCTAATCTGTTGTCACTTGCTGCTAGAGTTACAGATGCGAATGCCGCAGTTTTTGATGCGGCTAATAATTTTGCTGGCTGTATTCCAGGAATCAATGAGATATTGAGGAGGCAGGGTCTTATGCAAACGAACAGAACTCTAAGAAAAGACGAAACTCTTTCAGAGGGACAATTGGAGAATATTGATAGGATATATTCAATTTATCCAGAGCTCAATGATGATGAGTTTGTCGATGAAAATCTAGATCGATGGTTAACCTAAACTATTTTAAATATAAAAGTTTTACTGTAGAAGCTCCGGCTGAACTCGTCAATTGGCCGAAATAAAGACCTTGTGCTATTTCTTCACCACGATTGTCTTTTCCGTTCCAAATCAAAACTATTTGATCATCCAAATTTTTAGCTATATCAAATATTCGAATTCTTCTTCCTAATAAATCGAATATTTCGAAAAACTCCATTCTGACCTGTTCAGGATTGTTAATCCTGATTAGAGTTGAACTATTGAAAGGGTTTGGATAAACTTTGAGTTTCAGATCGATGTTTTTTCCAATCCGGATATTTTCTGATGAAAGGTAATGCGAAGTATAATAGCTCATATATTGATTATATAAATGAACAGCACCATCTCCTCCCAGTTTTAGGGTGCTTTCTGGCGGTTCCATCATACTGAGGAATTCGTATCCGGTAATAAAATCCACATATTTTGCCTCGATTGCAATTTGTCTTTCGATTTGCTCCATAGGAGCTGGAACAAAAGGAGTATAGCCGGTTTGAGGATTACTCCTCCATATTTCCAAATCGGTCCAAATGTGTTTTTTCGTGTTCTGATGTAAGCTAGAATAATAACTAAACACACTGTCTAAGTCAGCAATACGAATTTCTGGATCACCGGTGTAACGATAATCTTTATATCCAGCCCCTACTGCATCCTGGTAGGCAAATATATCTACTTTACTTGTATTTAATAACCATTCAGAGATTATAGGTGTACCAGCTGGTGCAATCATCACCGGTTTATCAGGAGAAAAAGTGTGGCAAAAATCAGCCACAGGGTTGTAATAGTTTGCGGCTAAGCCGATAAGATTAGCTTCATGGGTTAGATACCAGCCATAAAAGGAACGATGATGTCCGTAGAGTTCCCATAGTTCTTGTGCAACTTCGGTACTGAATTCAATTCCTCTTTGAATACGATCGTAGTCACCAAGCCCTTCCCATAGGAGCAAATCATCTGTACCACGTCCCAATCCCAGAAAAACATGCATTCCATTTTTTCCAGCCTGATCAAGTATCAATTCAATTACATCCATCCCGTAGTAGGGGAAATCGAGAACATTTGAAGGGTAGAAGGCTACCTTGTATTCAACATATGTGATAATGATTGTGCTCATACCAATTCTTTGCATGGCATCAACTGCATTCCTTATGTCTTCAGGACGCACCGCTCTGTTTCTGGGATACCCCCAACCTTCAATTAGTACGCCAGGATCAATCCACCCTCCGCTGAGGCGAGTCACTGCAGCGGTTTCTTCGGAGATAATTTCTATTGGCCATTGCTGGATTGATCTGTTATTATAGGTATCTTTAGTTTCAACAATTATAAGATGATTACCGGGAACAATATCCCGAGTCTCGACCCAAAAGCTGATCAGTTCTGATTCGCCAGAAATCAATTCTATTTGGGTTGAATCCGCAACTAAATTTGTCTCAGAAATTGTATCAAGAAAAACCTTCAGGGTTAAGGTCTCAAGATATTGAGTTGAATTGGACAGATTAACCCGTATCTCTAGTACGGATTTATCTGTCACAGGTCCAGGTGGAATAACAGTAATACTATTGGCAATTAAATAGCTGAAAGATGATATGAGAATGGTATAAAGGAGTGTGGTGCATCTCATGGGAAAATTCTCTAATACTCTTTCTAACTCAATGATTATTAAATGAATATTATAAAATATAGGGAGTCTCGAAGACATTCCATAACTGAAGGCGCGTGGTGGTCCGTTCAAAACGGATGCGGTGATAATTACCTTACAGCGTTTTTCGAGTTTTTAGGCTTTAAGGCCTCCATTATTTCATTTATTGTGACGTTTCCCGTCTTGTTCGGATCGCTTATCCAAACGTATATACTAAAAACATTTTTTCGTTCTGAGTCGAAAAAATTTACGATCCTTACCTTGTGTTTTATGCAAGGAATGTGTTGGCCCGCCCTGCTATTGGCAGGGTATTTGGATAACGCATTGATAATGGTTATTGTAGTGATGATAATTTATAATTCAGTCGCAGCAGCTCAAGAGCCCCCTTGGAGAGCATGGATGGGGACTATAGTTCCTAGGCCAATCAGGGGTAAATATTTTGGAATTCGTTCATCGATTTCCGGAATTGTATTACTTGTTTCAATTACACTCGCGGGAGTCATCTTGGATAACTTTTCTTCATCAGGGTCATACACGGGTTTTGTTATCATTTTTTGTCTGGCTCTAATGGGCCGGATGATATCTTTGCGTTATTGGAATAAAATGACAGAACCGGAAAACAACTATAAAGAGGAAAAAGAAGATATTTCAAGCTTTAGTCAGGATCAGTCAGTATATCTGAAGTTTATGGTACTCTACCAGTTTTCCGTAAATATTATTGTGCCGCTCTGGGCCGTATACTTTTTAAGAGACATTAAATTCAGCTACCTGGAGTATTCATATATACTAGTGAGTGGCAATTTTGTGGGGATTGCTTCCCATTATTTTTGGGGCAGATTCATAGATAAGCACCGCTCCGAACTTGCGGCTATTCTTGGGGGATGGATTATGGCGTTTATGCCAGTATTATGGTATGTATTGTTTTATCTATCCGTGGAGATTCAACTTATTTACAGTATAATTTTATTTTCTATTGCCTCATTCGCAGCGGCTGGAGCCAATCTCGGTCTAAATAATTGGATATTGGATATTCATGATGAGAAAGATGTTATACCTTTCTCAACGAGAATGGTGAGGTACCGGGGAATGGCGATTTTTCTTGGAGGTATTATCGGTGGAGGATTAACTATGCTGAGCGTACCGGCTGGTAATACAGTTATTCCTATTGGATCGTCAGTTCATTACGCAATTTTTGGGTCTTCACTCATGAGATTGATATCAATGGTCGTAATTACAAGATCAATGAAAACTATTCGTTAAAACACAGATGAGAATAGTTGATTCCCACCAACATGTTTTTTGGCACGGACGCGATGATCAGGAATTGATCAGAGATATGGATGCCCATGGGATAGAGAATTCATGGTTGTTAACATGGGAGATTCCACCTGATCATAATGATTTGACCTATCATGCTGTACTAAATCCTGCACATATGAGAAGTGATGGTACACATTCTGGCATACCCCTCAGCGATTTGCTTAAAGCACGTGACAAGAACCCAGATAGATTCACTTTGGGTTACTGTCCTGATCCGAGACTGGAAACTGCGCAGGACTTATTCGAAGCGGCAGTCAAGATGTTTAATGTAAGAGTCTGTGGAGAATGGAAATTCAGAATCAATATAGATGACCCGTGCTGCATAAGATTATTTAGAAAAGCAGGACTGCTAAGATGTCCAGTAGTCTTGCATTTGGACATTCCATGGCTTCCAAATTCCAAGGGTGAGATGGAATTTCAAAAAAACTGGCACGGCGGCACAATTCATAATCTTGAATCAGTCCTTAAAGTTTGTCCGGAAGTCAATTTCATTGGTCATGGTCCAGGATTTTGGAGGGAAATTAGCGGAGATGCTATCAAAAGTTCCCATATGTATCCATCCGACCCTATAAAGGAAGAGGGTGGCATTCATAGACTATTCAGAGAAAATGAGAATTTGTACGGAGATTTGTCTGCTGGTTCAGGTCTTAACGCAATCAATAGAGATAGAGTTCACGCAAAAAACTTTCTTGAAAAATTCTCTGACCGTCTTCTCTTTGGACGTGATTATTATGGTTCGGAGTTGATCGAAGCAATGAATGAACTTGAACTCTCGAATTCGACGAAGCGGAATATTTTCTCAGCTAATGCACTTAGACTTCTTGCGATAGAGTACTAGAGTTTTATAGCAATCAACACCGCCTTTCCTCAAAGAGTGCTTTAATTCCTGAATTTTCACTCCACCGTGGCTGAGACGGGTTCCAGCTGTTTGTTGGAGAGGCGAGAGTTAAGCGGATTGAGTTGCTGAGTCAGCTCCTCGCCTAACGCTTCCAGGTGGCTGTCCAGGTCAGCTGATAGTTCCCCGAAAACCTTATAGGCGCCGTTGGTCGGTTTGGCATCACCCGTTTCTACACTTCGGCGGAGAGAGGCGAGTCTATTATTCAGCCGGATGGGAAAGTTGAGAGGATCCTGGCCGCTCTCGTTTTTAGTCTGGTAAAGGGCCTCCTCAATCTTCGTTAGGTTCGCAATGAGGTCACCGGCCATTCGGCGGATACGACGGTCGTTGGTTTTATTCAGTCGATCTTCTATCTGTGTCCGGATATGGCGTATTTGGATCACCGCCTCGTTAGCAGCGGAGGTTTTATCCTTGATTTGCTGGGCGAGGCGAAATTGTTCTTGGAGATCAGTGTTTGACACCCCTTTCAGGCGGGGGTCCATTTTGACGTTGAACTTTGCTGACTTGGTGATGCCGTTGGCGGTAATACGAACCTCATAAATACCCGGCGGTGCTTTTGGTCCATTTTGAGGGCGGCCGCTCCAAATGATGATTCCATCGAACATAGTGGCTCCCTTGTAGCGGAGGTTCCACTCCCACCGATTAAGCCCCTTGGCAGTGGTAGGAGGACCAGTGGAACGTGTTCTGTACCACGAGTGGATTTCCGTCGGTTTCTTAGCCACCGAATCGCCCGTTACCGACACTACGAGGTTTCCAGCACTGTCATAAATTCTCGCTGTGACCGAGTCTACCTCCTCGCCGAGATAATATTGGAAGATGCCCGTTTCAACACCACGAACTGCGTCGTGGGGCTTGAAGAGTGTTAGGGACTCTACAGCGGTCCGGTCGGAGTATTCTCTCAAGGGATCGTAGTCGTCAAGTATCCAGAAGCCCCGGCCGTGGGTGCCGAGGACCACGTCAGAATTCTTGAGTTGAAGGTCGCGAATGGGCGTGTCCGGCAGGTTGAGCTGAATGGATTGCCAGCTTTCTCCCGCGTTGAAGGAAGCGTAGACACCGTGCTCCGTTCCGAGGAAGAGGAGCCCCGACCTCACAGGGTCTTCACGGATCGCACGAGCGAAATGCCCGTCGGAAATGCCGGTGACGATCTTTGTCCATGTCTGTCCGTAATCTCGAGTACGCCAGACGTAGGGGGCCCGGTCATCGACCTGATAACGGTTGGCCGCCACGTAGGCGGTTCCAGGAGCGTGAGGCGACTCCTCCATGATGGAGATTCGCGTAAACTTTGGCATATCCGGCGGTGTGATCGGCTGCCAATTTTCGCCACCGTCTCGTGTGATGTGGATAAGACCGTCGTCGGAGCCGGCCCAGATGGTATTAATGTCATGCTGGGATGGTACAAGGGCGAAGACGGTGGCGTAGATCTCCGGTCCGTTCATGTCCATTGTGATGAGGCCGCCGGTAGGACCAAGGGTTGAAGGATCGGCATAGGTGAGATCAGGCGAAATTTTCTTCCAGCTCTGACCGTCATCTTCAGACAGCCAGACGTGCTGTGAGCAGGTATAGAGTTTGTTTTCGTCAAGAGGCGAAAAAACGATGGGGAAGGTCCACTGCCAGCGTTCCGGGAGAGCGCTGGCAGGCTCGCCGGAAAAGAAGCGGGGGTAGACCTGAATATCTCTGATCTGTCCCGTTGAGCGGTCGTAGCGCGTTAGTAAGGCGCCTTGACTCCCGGCGTAGAAGATATCCAGTTTCGAAGGGTGTTGAGTGATGTACCCGCTCTCGCCACCCCCGGCGGCGTAGTACCAGCCGTGGTTTGGACCCCGGGCCTGCATGTTGCGCCACCCTTCGCTGGGGACGCAGACTGTGCTGTTATCCTGCTGGGCGCCGCAAACGTGGTAGGGAAAATCGTTTGTCACATTAACGTGGTAGAGTTGAGTGGTGACATAATCCTGTTCTGTCCAGCTTTCGCCGCCGTTGATAGAAACATTCCCGCCGCCGTCGTTGGAGTTGATCATTCGTTCAGGATCGTTGGGATCAATCCAGAGATCGTGGTGGTCGCCGTGCGGAGCGGTGATTTGAGTATCAAAGTTGACGCCGCCGTCCGTTGACTTGTAGAGGCGGGTGTTGAGAGCGTAGACCGTCTCCCGGTCCCATGGATCGGCCACGACGCGGGAGTAGTAAAAATGGCGTTGGCGAATTTTTCGGTGATCGTTGGTTCGTTCCCATGTGGCACCGGCGTCATCAGAGCGAAAGACGCCCCCCTTCGGTGCCTCCATCACCGCCCAGACACGGTTGGCATCTGCGGGAGATACGGCCATGCCAATCTTGCCGATGGGCCCCTCAGGCATGCCTGGATTTTTCGTCAGTTCTATCCATGTGTCGCCTCCATCGGTAGATTTATAGATACCGCTGAACGGTCCGCCGCCCCACATCTTCCACGCCTTTCGGTAAACCTGCCAGAGGGAAGCGTAAATCACCTTGGGGTTGGTTCGGTCAATAGAGATATCGACGCCGCCGGCCTTTGGGCTTTTATATAAAATTTTTTTCCATGTGTTTCCGCCATCGGTGGATCGAAAGATGCCTCGTTCCTCGTTGTCTCCGTAGGGATGTCCAAGTGCCGCCACGTAAACAATATTCGGATCGGTGGGATGGATCCGGATTCGGGCGATGGCTTGCGTTTCTTGAAGGCCAATATGCCGCCAGGTATTTCCACCGTTTATCGATTTGTAGACTCCGTCGCCCTGAGTGATGGAACCTCGAAGCTGAGTCTCGCCACCGCCGATGTAAACAATGTCAGGATTCGTCTCTGCCACGGCAACGGCGCCGATGGAGGAAGATGAGATCTGTCCATCAGTTACGGGGAACCACGTGTTCCCGGCATCGGTGGTTTTCCAGAGGCCGCCTCCAGTAGCGCCGAAGTAGTATTCATTCGGTCGTCCGGGACTCCCCATGGATGAGAGGGAACGGCCGCCTCGATTCGGGCCGATGTTCCGCCACTCGAGGTTGCTGAAAAATGTTTCGTTGTACTGTTGGGCATTCAGCGCGGTACTGACACCAAGAAGGACCAAGAACTGGGCTGTTCGTCTCATCATTTTTTCATCCTCCGGTTTCCGTTTGATAACTCTTCTGCGGTATCGAAATGTTATTGACTACATGGTAGAGTAACAAATTTCTGGAAGAGATGCAATCGGTTCTGACGGTAATCAATCTTGAAGAATCGGCTGTTTCTCAGTAGTTTCACGAGTCATGATCCTCAGGAAAATCGGTCCATAAAGATGGACAGCAGATGGCAGCTCAAGACAGGAAAAGAATAGGATGACTATTATTGATGAACTGAAAAGGCGAAAGGTGTTCAGAGTGGCGGCTACCTACGCCATCGTAGCGTGGATCCTGATGCAGATCGGGGAGGTGACCTTCCCGGCGTTAAACATTCCCGACTGGGTCATGTCAGCGATAGTGGTTGTACTATTGTTCGGCTTTCCTGTGGCGGTCATTTTTGCATGGATCTTTGACAAGACGCCGAAAGGATTTGTCAAGACATCGTCTTTTGCGAGGAAAGGGGAGCAAGTTACCAGCTATGGCACGACGGCCGACAGCAGAACAATTTATCAGAATAAACGAAACATCTTTCTTGCCGGTGGTTTAGTGATCGGACTAGCCATCGGGTGGTTGGTGCCGAGTGGTAATAGTGACAAGGAACGGATCACCGAGCGCTCCATAGCGGTATTGCCCTTTGACAACCTGAGCGATAGTAAGGAAGACGAATACTTTTCCGATGGCATCACCGAGGAGATCATTACGCAACTTTCCAAGATCAGTGACTTGATGGTCATCTCCAGAACTTCGGTCCTTCAGTACAAGGGGACGATGAAGACTATCAGCGAGATCAGTCAGGAGCTGGGTGTAGCGGCGATTTTGGAGGGGAGCGTACGCCGGGATGGCGACAACCTTAGGATTACCGGTCAGCTCATCGATGCGGATACGGACAATCACCTCTGGGCTGATACATACGACCGAAAGATGGAAAACATTTTCGAGATTCAGACTGACGTGGCAACGCGCATTGCCGGTGCGCTTAAAGCCAAGATATCAAGGATTGAACGAGAGGCCATTGCCGCTGCGCCAACTGAAAATGTGCAAGCGTACACCCTCTACCTGAAAGGACAGACGGAATATTTCAAGTACACTTATGAGGGGTTTGAAAAGTCCATTGATTACTACAAGCAGGCGCTGAGACTGGACCCATCCTACGCTCTTGCCTACAGCGGTATGGGAGACTCGTATGGCCAAATGTACCGATACAATGAAGAGGATGTATACGCCGAACTCTCACTCCAGTCCTCAGAGAGAGCTCTTTCTATTAATGTTGATCTGGCAGAAGGACACAAGTCAAAGGCATTGACTTTGTTTTTTATGGGACGTATTTCGGAAGCAAATGAATTGAACCGTAAGGCAATGGAGTTGGGTTACCATCTAGCCCAGGCAAACTTGGCATTTGGCTATCAGAATATGGGAGACCTTAGCCAGTCACTCGGACACTACCTGAAAAGCCGACAGGGTGATCCGTACAACTTGCGGATAGTAATGAACTTGGGCACCAATTATTTGTTTCTGGAAGCGTATGATGATTTTCGCGCACTTATTGATGATGCTTTGCAGAAAAAGCCTGATGGAATGGAACTGAATTGGGTGCTTATGCAACAGCAGTGTATAGATGGGAAATGGGCCGATGCACGGGCCACAGTGGAGCAGCTGCTCCTTCTGAGGCAAAACGATAATCGTGTTCATAGAGTGGCAGGAGAATTTTCTCTCTACGTGAGAGATTACAACGCAGCTCTCAACCATTTTCAAACGATTCAGCATATGAATGCTGAGGATAAAACGGCTTTAGCTTACGTCCTTTTGCAAAAGTGGGATAGGGCATGGGCATTGACACTACTGGACCAAGTGATCGAACAGCAGCTGCAACGGATTGAGGAAGCTGGCGACGTTTGGGCCTTCACAAGATGGCTCTTGGCGGGAGCTTATTCGGTTAAGGCGGATAAGGCGTCAGCCCTGAAGTGGTTGGAAGATGCGGTGGAGAAAGGGTGGACAGGATACCAATGGCTAGAGATGGACCCCCGCTTTGACGCAGTCCGGGAGGAGCCAAAGTACCATGAGCTGATTGAGAGAATGAAGACGGTCATTGCCAGAGAGCGAATCGAGGCAGGTTATACGACCTGACTTATAGATGAAATCTCTGGATAAGAGATGTCATCTTTACTACGATCATGATTGACCAATCAACGATCGTCTTTCTATCTAGTTTGAATCAGAACAACGAACGGGAATGGTTTCATGCCCACTCAGAATATAGAACCGCGCTGGCAAACTTTAGCGAACTGACCTTGGCACTGCTGTTCCGACTTTCCGAGTTTGAGCCTGATATTATCGGGACGGAGCCAAAGGAATGTCTTTTCCGCATCTATCGGGACGTCCGCTTCTCGAAGGATAAGACGCCTTACAAGACTTGGTTCAGTGCTCTAATTCAGTGGTAGGCGTTGCATTAGGTTTTCCCGAAAATCGAAGGAGACCGACGTGGCGTGGATAAAAATGATACGGGAATCGGACGGTGAGGGAGAACTGAAAGATATTTACGATCAAAACATGGAGTCGTGGGGTGGTGTGGATAATATACTGAAGATTCACAGCCTTTCCCCTGAATCGCTCCGTGGACACATTGCCCTTTACAAAGCGGTAATGTACGGAAAGTCACCAATCCCCCGCCCGGAGCGTGAGATGATTGCTGTAGTAGTCTCGGCAGTGAACGACTGCCATTACTGACTAGTACATCACGGGGAGGGGCTCCTCAAACTGACAAAAGATAAAACATTTGTGGATCAGTTGAAAAGCGACTACACCAAAGCCGATTTAACGGCCGGACAGAAAGCCGCTCTCGACTATGCTGTGAAGCTGACGGAGTCGCCGGGAAAAATGGCTAAGAGTGATCTTACACCTTTGCGCGAGGCAGGATTTGACGACAGAGGTATCCTCGATATCAATCAAATTGTTGCCTACTTTGCTTACGTAAACCGCGTCGCTGACGGGCTCGGAGTGGAGCTGGAAGATTTCTGGGAGAAATGATGGCTGACGTTTTTTATCAGCGCGAATGGATTCGAAACGGCGTCACTTTTGGTGCCGCTCTCGCCATGGTCATCTCATTCACGGTAAACAAGTCGGTCTTCTGGGCCATTATTCATGGCCTCATGTCGTGGCTCTATGTCGTCTACTACATCATTTTCAATTAACTTTCCCGCCATGCGGACGCTGTTTCTACTCCTGTTGATGTTCTTTGCCGTTAACGGGCAGCGGTATGATGATTCCCTGCCGCTGGGGGATCGTCCTTCAGAGTGGCAGGTGACGGACTGGTTCAATTCCAAGCCGCTAAAGCTCAAAGAGTTGAAGGGTGACGTAGTGCTGGTCCGATGGTGGACGGGTCCCCATTGCCGCTTCTGTATCGCCTCCTCCCACGCACTGAACGAATTCCATCAGGAGTTCAGTAAAGATGGACTTCAAATTGTCGGTTTCTATCACCATAAGTCGAAAGAACCTCTCAGTAAGGAAAAGGTGGCCCTCAATGTCGAATCCCTTGGCTTCGTGTTTCCTGTTGCAATCGATTACGAATGGCTGACATTGACAGACTGGTGGCTTGAGGGCGGCATTAGACGATTTACTTCCGTCACCTTTCTCATCGATAGGAACGGCGTGGTGAGGCACATCCATCCCGGTGGAGAGTACGTGAAAGGGGATGAAGCATACGAACAGATGCGGATAATGATCCGAACACTTTTGAAAGAAAAGGTCTGAGAAGCTTTTTCTTCAGTCCCGATTGAGAACTAAATTCCCTTCCACTTTTTGATTAAAGGAGATAGAATGGTTCCTACAATTATCGGAAGTGCTGTCGGCATTGGGGTTTGTCTCGGTCTCGTCTATATAACGCGTTGGCTATCTGAGATTATTGACGCGGCTGACCGGGACGCAGAATAGGGCGGCTCGTGAACAGGGTGCTCCTTGTTGTCTTGCTCTTCTCGGCGGGACTTCCGGCGCAGGAGCAGAAACTGTTTTGGGACGGTCATGACTGGGTTCGGCTCACCGAACGGACTGCCGGTGATCCTCAAACCACCTATCTTACCAAATCTTCATATCTGAACGGTCTTCAGGACGGCCGTCTTTACGATTACTACAAACTGTGGTCTGCAGACTCACTCCTCGTCACAGAGCATCTTAAGCCGGAACTGGACGACTACCTTTCTACCTCGGAGCTGATCCGGACGCTGGATAGTTTCTACAGCGAACCACTGAAGCGGTACATTCCAGTCGCCTCGGCTGTACTCATAGTGAACATGATCGCTCAAGGCCAGCCGACGTCTGTGATTGAAGAATATACCCGCCTAAGCAAAGAATGGATTAACAGTCTCATGCTGGAGATCCAAAACCAGGACAGGTTTGAGATGATGCGGGAGAAACAGGAAGCGAAGAGGAAGAGGTAGTCGTCTATTCCACCCGAATCAGACCGTCCGAGGGGCTCCAGGCGAAAACCCGGTTGTCGTTTCTGAAGGTAACCCGGCTGATATGGTAACGGAAACGGTGGTCCATCGATACTTCAAAGGGGTAAGTGTAACCGCGGATGGTAGTCTGGCCGTCCGTTAAAACGGGATCGTAGGGGTGGACATGAACAATTCTTTGTTCGCTGACAATCCTTTCTTTGGGCTTGGACTCTGTGATGTAACCTGCAAGTTCGGTCACTTTTCGTCCGGAACGGTTGTCCACCTGTACGACGACATAAAGCATGTCGCTATTCACCACCCTGAGACGAACATCGATCTCAAAGAGAGGCGCAGGCTGGGCAGTAGGGGTCCCCGCCATAAGCAAAATAAGAACGATAAGCCGTTTCACACCGCCAATTTATTGACGGTGGTTCACCATGTCAACCTAAGTTGAAGGAACCATCGGTGGCCGATTCTGTTCCAGAAAGAGGATGACAGAGAGACAATTCAGAGAGCTTCTCCTTTCCATGGATGACAAAGTTCGCATTCGAAAGATGGGCACAAGTGGCGATGTCTGGGTCGCTATGGGGAAGCTTGTGAATGGGGCAACGGAACATGACCTATCGTCCCATATCGAGACCATGGCACTTTCAGCCACTGTCACAGGTGATAATGGTACTGTCTGGTTGAAGGTTTCGGCCAAGGAAGAAGCTACAGATGAAAAGCCTCCGATTGTCATTCCACCGCTGAATATCGGACTGTTCTTTGCCACCCTTCTCACAACACTCATGGCCGGTACCCTCATGGAAGGAGGCAATCCTTTAACTCTCACCGACTTGGGTCTAGGTTTTCCCTTTTCGGGGACACTTCTTCTCATTCTGGGATGTCATGAGTTTGGTCACTATTTTTATGGCAAGAAGCATAACGTGGATGTGACACTCCCTTATTTTATCCCGGCGCCTACATTTATCGGTACTCTCGGAGCGGTCATTCGAATCAAGAGTCCCATCCAGCACAGAAAGGCCCTTCTTGACATCGGTGCGGCGGGACCCATCGCTGGTTTTGTGGTTGCCGTTCCTCTCCTTTTTTACGGCCTTACCCGTTCAACGGTGGTTGAAGGGATTCCTGGCGGTTCAGTGATTCTAGGGGAGTCGCTACTGATGAAACTGGCCACCGCGATGGTATTTCCCGGACTTGCGGAGTCGCAGGATGTTATGCTCAACTCCGTCGCCTTCGCAGGCTGGATCGGATTGCTGGTTACCATGCTCAACCTTCTCCCTATTGGGCAGCTTGACGGAGGCCACATCACATATGCTCTCCTTGGAAAGCGCCATGACAGGATTGCCAAGTGGGCGTTTCTGATGCTCATACCTCTCAGTTTTCTCTCCCTGAACTGGCTGTTGTGGGGTGGCCTGATCCTGCTCCTTATGCGGACTGTAAAGCATCCGCCTATTCTTGATATGGATACACCGCTCACCCAGCGGGAGAAACTCATCGGCATTACATGTCTGGTTATTTTCGTCCTCTCTTTCGTTCCCGTTCCCTTCGGCTAATGCACACAACTTGCGGGATTAAACTTTTCTCACTTCTGCTTCCCATTTTTCTGTTTAGTCAGAGCAGGGTAGGGGAGTGGAAATCGTACCCATCTCCATTGGATGTGAGGGAAACGATTGAAGTAGGGGACCTCCTTGTTTCCGCTACCTCCGGTGGCTTACTTATCTACGATCGAACAAACCTCACTTTTGAAAACATCACAAACATCGACGGTCTAGCCGAGACCGATCTCGCCACCATTGCTCAGGACCGCCATGGTCACCTATGGCTAGGCGGTGCCGCCCCCAACGGCGTAGTGCAGATTTATGATCTCGAAAACCGTCAGCCGGTGAAGACGTTCAACTTTGATCTCTGGTCCGTGTCGGCGCTGGCGGTGAGCGATTCCGTTGTCACTGCCGCCTACTTGAAAGACGGCCAGTGGGGAATCCTTGAGTTCATTTTGAGGGGTAGAGAGTTCAGTTACAGACAGATCTACCGACCGTCGGGGGATAATCTTGAAGTGATTTCAGGACTTGCCATTCAGGGTGACAGCCTTCTTGCCGCCACAGACAGAGGCCTCTTTATCGGGGACTACAAGAGAGTCATTCTCAACTATCCCGAAAATTGGACGACGGTCTCTGAACTCGACGGAAAGAATGTCTCAAGGTTGAGACACCGCGGGGGCGGAATGCTGGCCATTGCCAACGGAGAAATCTGGAGTATCAGCGATAGGACGGAACTGCTTAGTGATATCTACGCCGAAAGGACATACCTCAGGGATGTGAGTCGGGACGGTGACGGTGCAATTTTACTTCTCACCAAATGGAATCTGGTGAAACTTGATAATGCCGGTGCGCTCTCTTCAAGCTGGGAGATGTTACACGAGCCGGCTGCCTTTACCCCTCTTTCAGATGGGAATTTCGCTGTCTCATCCGAATCGGGGCTTGCTCTTTGGAAACCGGATAGAGAGAAATTTGAATGGCGCCGTCCCAATGCTCCGGCCACTAATGTTTATACTGCCATGGCGGTGATGGACGATGGCCGTCTGGTGGCCGCCGGCCCGGAGGGAATTTCCGTCCTGAACAAGTATGGTTGGTACAATTTGGTCCCTTCGCAGGAGAAGTGGTCTATCTTCAGCCATCCCGAAGAAGAGTACAGCGAATTTGTGGCGGATACTGCCCAGTTTAGATCATCACGTGTCTGGTCCATGACAAAGGATGAAGAAGGTGTCTGGATTTCGTTCCAGGGGGTCCGTCCTGCCCGCAACGATTTCAATGAACCAATGGGAGGCGGGGTGATCCATTTTTCGCCGGACGAACCCGGCGCCATGGCCGTCTACGACACCACAGCCGGTATGATCGCTCCTACCAACGAGACGGGCTATATGAATGTCCGTGGACTGACTCTCGATAATAAATCACGACTATGGATAGCCAACTTCGGTGCTGACCATCTTAACAGCAAGATTACAGTTTTGGATGGGGAAGGAAAATGGCATCACGTTCAGCAGACGGGGAATGGCGGTATTGCCCAGAAGATCGATAATCCCACTGAGATTGTGAGGCCTGAGCAGCGGATTGCCGTCATTGGTACCAGTAAGGATGATGGACTGTTCGTCCTTGAGATGGATCAGGACTCCGATGGGGACGGGACGCCGGACGTTATCGATATCGACAGCGATGGAGACGGTATTCTCGATCCGGAAGATTTGGATGATGACGATGACGGTGTTCCTGATGAACAGGATTTAGTGCCGGCCACATGGCGAAATTTTTCCACCATTCACGGCCTTG
Organism: Fidelibacterota bacterium UBA6931; assembly: GCA_002448795.1. GTDB lineage: Bacteria > Fidelibacterota > Marinisomatia > Marinisomatales > S15-B10 > S15-B10. Next base: position 42,801 of record DKAH01000002.1, on the reverse strand, counting down.
CCGACAATACCGTCTGGTCTCTGGCCAGTGACTCTGAAGGCGACATCTGGGCTCTCACAGCGCGGGGACTTCAGCGCCTCAGCTTTAATACTGCCTACAGCGTGGTAACGCCATTCTTCTTTACCTATTATTCCGGTGTTCCGTTCGGTGAGGGATCAAAAATTATTGTTGACGGGCGGGACAATGTGTGGCTCTCATCCATAACCGGTGGCCTCTATGTACTTCTTTCCAATGCCACGCCATGGCCCGACTGGGGCGGTTTTCGAAAAGAGAGTAGCATGCTGCTTTCCAATGAAGTGACTGCTGTGGCCATTGATGACCGGCAAGGGATTGCCTATATCGCGACTTCCAAAGGGATTAACAGTCTCAAGATTCCCTTTGCTGACCGGAAAAAGTCCTACATTGGGCTCAAAGCGTTTCCAAATCCTTACAGAATTCCCTCATCGGAGCCGATGGTGCTAGACGGCCTGAAGGATGAATCTTCCCTAAAGATTATGACCCTCGCTGGCAGGGTGATTCGTCAAATCGATTTTACATCACCTTCCGTTCAGGGATATCAGGCGTTCTGGGACGGGCGGACAAACAAAGGGGAGTGGGTCAGTACCGGAGTCTACCTTGTGGCAGTCTACTCCCGAAGCGGCGGCTCCCACGTGACGAAAGTGGCAGTAATCAGAGAATAACTATCAGTTCTTGGTCGTTCGGCTTTCGGGGAAGAATTCGGGCATAAGGCCAAAATCACCCTCCAGTTCATCGGCAATAGACCGGATCATCTTTTTCCGCGCTTCATAAGGCATAAAGGCACTCTTCATAGCTGTGATGGTTACTTCCCTGAAATCATAAAGATTGAATCCAAAGAGGGTATGGGCAAGCATGAATTCGTCTGTCATAGTGGTGTTTGAAATGAGCCTGTTGTCGGTGTTCAGTGTGACACGAATTCCTTGATCGTAGTAGAATCGTACAGGGTGGTGCTTGAGACTTCGGACGGTCTTGGTGTGGTAGTTGCTGAGAATGCACACCTCCAAAGGAATTCTGTGGTCATTCACATACTGCATAAGTCCACGATCTTCTTTCAGCCGTGTGCCGTGACCGATCCGATGGGCGCCGCAGTAGTGGATTGCCTGATGGATGGAGTCGGGGCCGAACGCTTCACCAGCGTGTATGGTGGCATTCACGTTGTTGTTCAGGATTAGATAAAACGCTTCACGATGGTGCTTGGCCGGGAAGTTTTCCTCGACACCGGCGAGATCAAATCCGACCACGCCCTTATTCTTGTATTTCAGCGCAATATCTGCCAGCTGTAGCGACGCTTCCGGACTGATACTCCGAATTCCACAAATGATGATTCCGCATCTGATGTTAAATACCTTTTCCGCTTTGTTTAATCCTTTCCTAACCGCCTCTACCGATTCGCCCAAGGTCATGCCATGTTTGGTGTGGAGAATAGGAGAGTAACGGATTTCCATATAACGGACGTTCTCCGAAGCAGCGTCTTCGCCAAGTTCAAAAGCTGTCCGGGTAAGGCTCTCCGGGGTCTGCATTACACTTAGTGTTACGTCGAACCGTTTGATATATTCGGCCAGAGATCCCCGCTTCTCACCAACAGAGAGAAGCTTCTTCAGGTCATCGGGATTGGTAGTGGGGAGAGAGACCTTGTCCCGCTCCGCCATTTCAATGATGGTCGGAATTCTCAGGCAGCCGTCGAGATGGCAGTGGAGTTCAACCTTGGGTAGGCTATGTAGGAGGTCTCTATTAGTCCGCATCTATTTTTCAGTTACAGTGCGATAGAACCACGCGATGACGCCGAGGAAAAGAGCCAGCCCGAGCCAACCGAAACCATGCAATGTCGGCCACCAGTCTTTGTCCGCTGTGACAAAGATGGGAACGGCTACAAGAATACCCATGAGCGCTTCGCCGGTGATAAGTCCCGAAGCCATGAGAAGACCTTTCTTCTCCATCGCTTTTGTAGCGCCTGATTTCTTGGATAGATGAGCGATCATTCCGCCAATGAAGATCGGCACCGTCAGTTCGATGGGGAGGTAGATTCCTACGGCCACTGCGAGCACATGCAGGCGAAATTTGGAGCCCCGCTTTTCTTGCCGTAAATCTAGTAGAATAATAACAACACCAATAATCGCTCCGAACGCGACCATATTCCATGGCAGGTTTCCGGTGAAGACGCCATCGGCTACCGATTTCATCAGTGTTGCCTGAGGTGCCGAGAGAGTTGGCGAGCCGATGGTGTAAGCGGTGTGGAGAATATCGAGGACGAGCCCTAAGACAACAGCTGCTGAGAGAACACCGATTACCTGCATTACCTGTTGTTTCCAGGGGGTGGCGCCGACAATATAACCTGTCTTGAGGTCCTGCATATTATCGCCGCCAATGGCTGCCGCACAGCAGACTACAGCACCAACAAGGATAGCCCCAGCGGCGCCGGCAGGAGATCCGGTTCCCAAAAGGGCGAGAAGCAGAAGTGACGTAAAAAGGATGGTCGCAATGGTTACCCCTGAGACGGGGTTGTTGGATGAGCCCACCACACCGGCCATGTATGAGGCAACCGCAGAGAAAAGAAATCCGAATACCATCATTACCACAGAGAGCAGCGCTGCCACGCCTACCGATTCGAGAACACCGTTGTAAAGAAGGAAGACCGGAATAAGGAGCGCTCCAAGGCCAATCAGTACATAATTGATGGGAAGGTCCCGCTCTTTACGGCTCACCTTGACACCGACCTTCGTCTGCTTGAGCGCGTCGAAACTTGCCCGAATTCCTTCTGCAAGCGGTTTGATCAGTTTGAGAAGGGACCAGATTCCACCCACCACCATGGCGCCAACGCCAAGGTAGCGGATGCGAGTGTTCCAAATATTCCACGCCGCTTCCATGGGATCCCCTTCGTAGCCGACGATAGCCGAATATATTGGTATGGCAAGTGCCCATGAAATCAGTCCGCCGGCGACGACAAGGATGGCGATATTTCTACCAACAATATAACCGACGGAAATGAGGGCGGGAGAAAGGTCAGAGCCGATGCCAAAAATAGCGCCGCCGACAGTCCTGGCCCCTTCCACTGCTGCGTGCCACATGGCGAGCCCCTGCTGGCAGAGTTTCATGACGCCGCCCACAACCGCCGCAATACCGATTGTTTTGATCCCCGCCGAAGCGTTGGAAGAGTCGGCAGTCTTTGCTTCATCACCGGCCTTCAGGACTTCCGCCGTAGCGATTCCTTCAGGAAATAGAAGCTTCGCCTGAACGATAAGAGCCCTTCGCAACGGTACCGTAAAGAGCACGCCGATTAATCCTCCAATGGCTGAAATCCTTGCCACTTCCACATAATCAAATGAACTCCAGTGACCCATAAGCACAAGTGCCGGAATGGTAAATATAACGCCCGCTGCCAGCGATTCGCCGGCAGATGCGGAAGTCTGTACAATATTATTTTCGAGAATATTTGAGTTTCGGAAAAAGTTCAGGATACCCATCGAAATGACTGCTGCAGGAATGGAGGCGGAGACGGTCATGCCAGCGAACAGGCCGAGATAAGCGTTGGCACCAGCCAGAACCGCTGACAGAAGTACACCCAGTATAACCGCCTTAAAAGTGATCTCGGGAAAGGAATTTTCACCATTGCTCATGTCTTACTCCCTGTTTCTTTTCGAAGAAACTAGAGAGGTAAGGGTGATGTTTGCAAGGAGTAGGAGGAGCATAGAACTGTTGAATTGAATGGGGAGGAAGGGTAAATTTAGAAATATTGAAGGGGTGCTCCCCCGCTTTGGGGTAGCTGAGAAAAACCCTTTGAACCTGATCTGGATAATGCCAGCGAAGGGAGAAAAAATGAATGATTTATTCCAAGTTGCCCTCCGATTGCTGAGGGGTTTCTTTTTTGTGGCGGTTCCGGTTTTCCTTACGGCTCAGCCGCCCGAGATTACCGTAAGTGGTGTGGTGATTGACAGCCGCACCGGAGAACCGCTGTTTGGAGTCAACATCGTAGCCGGTGATGCCGGTACGGCCACCAACGACCTTGGGGAATTTGCACTCACGGTCCCACCCGGGACGGAGCTTGAATTCTCCCACATCGGCTTCTTTACCGTTACAATTCCGGCGAATAACACCATGCTCACGGTGGAGCTTCTGCCAAGGATTCTTCCAACCGATGAGCTTATTGTAACTGCGGGCCTGACATCGGAACCGCTACAGCGCATCACCAGCAGTGTCGCACTGCTCGGCAGACCGGCTCTGTCAGTCAGGAATGAAGTCCATCTTCAGGCGGTGGTGGAAACGATCCCCAACCTCCATTTTGCCGGCGGGACATCCCGGCCACGCTACTTTCAGATTCGCGGTATTGGTGAACGGAGTCACTATGCCGGAGAGGGCACACCGAATTTTTCTGTTGGATTTGTTATGGATGATGTTGATTTGAGCGGCCTCGGCATGGCGGGATTCATGACCGATCTTCATCAGGTAGAGGTTTTTCGCGGACCTCAGTCTTCAATCTTTGGTCCCAATGCTCTGGCGGGGCTCATCTCACTTCGGTCTGTAGATCCGGCCGATCAATTTTCAGCCACTGTCCGATTTACGCGTGGTTCCAATATGATCGATCGGCGGGAAACGGCGTTCGGCGGACCGCTTGGTGCATCCTTAGCTTACCGCATTTCTTATCTTTCAAGCTACGTGGATGGATTCAGAAATAATGTTTACAAGAATATCTATACCGGTAATGACAGGGATGAGACAATGCTTAGGGCAAAACTACGGTTTGCACCAACCGAGCAGATTACGCTTCTCGGAACATTTTTTCGAGCGTCACTTGAAAACGGTTATGAAGCGTGGTCGCCGGACAACAACACGTTTTTCTATACCTTTGGCAACGATGCTGGTGAAGATAGTCAGCGGACGGATGCGACGTCTCTCCGGGCAACCGTTCGTCTCTCCAGGCGGTTGACACTTACATCCATCACAGCATTCTCCGCGACCGAACTGACGCACAGTTACGACGGAGACTGGGCCAATGAACAGTTCTGGATGTCGTCACCGTACAATTTCGATCCGGCAGTGGAAGGGTGGAACTACGAATTCTTTGACCGGAACGACCGAGACCGCTCCTCATTGACACAGGATCTCAGGATTGGCTACGGGACGCTTGTGGCGGGGGTTTACCTGAAATCGATGGAGGAAAAGGACAACGCCACTGGCTGGCTCTACGGTGGTGATGCAACTGAGATGACGTCCACTCACAATTTCACCGCAACGGCTGGATATACCCAGTTTGAACTTCTTATGGGGACGCGATTAACATTGCGAGCAAGCGCCCGTCTCGAAAGGAACAGAATGGTGTATGACGGGAAAGCCGGAGGATATGATGAAAACTGGAATTTCATTCAGCTTAATCCTGTCGACTACTCCACCGATTACTCACTGTTGGGGGGGCGTGCGTCTATCAGTTATCAGATTCGACAGGGCTCGCAACTTTTTGCTGCGGTGGCCCGAGGTTACAAAGCCGGAGGCGTGAATCAACACCCTTATCTGGCAGAGACTAATCGTCTTTTCAATCCTGAATATATTCTCAACGGTGAGATTGGGTACCGGACGGGGCGGAAAAACTTCAGCTTCAGTTCCCTCTTTTTCGCTGCGAAACGGACCGAGCAACAGGTTTCCATTTCCAGTCAGCAACGGGAGGGAGACCCCAACAGTTTTTTCTACTACACAGCCAATGCCACTTCCGGCTCTCTCCTTGGTGCTGAACTGGACGGCCGTCTCGCCCTGGGGGAAAGTTTTGAGCTCACGGGATCACTAGGGCTCCTCCTAACCAAAATTGATCCGTTCACTTTCGAGAGCAGCGCTGGCAAAACGACCACTCTTGGGGGGCGAGAGGCGGCTCACGCTCCGGGCTACTCCTTTACCTTAACGGCCAATTATAACCAGCCGTCAGGACTCTTCGTACGGATGGAATTGATCGCCAAGGACGAATTCTACTACTCAGAGAGTCACGATCAGATGTCAGGTGCGTACCAGCTCTTTAACGGTCATATTGGCTACCGGCGCGGCTCGTGGGCAGTAAAGCTGTGGGGGAGGAATCTTCTCGATGAGCGATATGCAACGAGGGGATTTTATTTCGGGCTCGAGCCACCGGATTATGAGGATAAGCTTTACGTGAGCTGGGGGGATCCCCGTCATTTTGGAGTAACGTTGGAATTCAACCTCTGACGGTTCAGGAGGTGGTGTGAGTCAGCGCTGCCACCTGCTTCTGCTAGCAGAGAGCATTATACTTTTCCATACATGCCTCAGTCTGAAGTTGAAAGACGGTGATTTCCGACTTTTTCAAAAGGGCGACGGTTTGGGGCATAGTCTCTAAACGTTTTCATACACATCGAGAGAGGAGGACCCTGTTGGCACTCAGGTCAATGAATTCCGCTACATCAATTGGTTGAATTTCAGGGGAGTAGTGGGTTCCTGTCTCGCGCCAGTCCCACTCTTTTGCACCTTATAGAAAGAGCTTAACGTCTTTGAACTTCCCGATCCCCTCAACCTCGATGGAACCCCATTCGAGAGAGGTGACTCAAGGACAAGACGTCATTTCGCCAGCTTCAGTTTCTTCAGCTTCGGCGCAATGATATACTGACAGTAGGGAGCGTTTGGGTTATTGTTGAAATAGTCCTGATGGTAATTCTCAGCCTTGTAGAATTCGTCCAGCGGTTCGATTTCTGTGACGATGGGATCTTTGTACAGTTTCGCCTTTCCCGCCGCTTTGAGTGATGCTTCAGCAATCTTTCGTTGCTCAGCATCATGGGTGTAGATGCCTGATCGGTATTGTGTTCCTACATCGTTGCCCTGTCTATTGAGAGTGGTGGGGTCATGGGCGATCCAGAAGACATCAAGAATTTCTTTGAACGAAACTTTCTCGGGATCGAAGGTGATCTGCGCCACCTCGGCATGTCCTGTCTTTCCGGTGCATACAGCCTCATAGGATGGGTTCTTTAGATGACCGCCCGTGTATCCCGCCACCACATTCACAACACCTTCAATCCGCTCAAAAACCGCTTCCACACACCAGAAACATCCAGCGCCAAGGGTCGCCTGTTCGTACTTCTCCATATGTTTATCTCCCGCAATAAGTGATGTTGTCACTATGAGATGGAATAAAATTTTTTTCATTCGTCGATGAACCACCAGTCCAAAGTTTGGATGCAGTAACTTACTTGAAGAGAGACTAAAGATCAACCTTCGCGCTCACCTGAATGGTTGTGGAAGGTTATTGATTGTTACCAATATAGGTTTACCCCGGGTTCATTTCGCGTGTCAAAGTTCAATCACTGATGCATCATAAACAAGAACTCCACCGATAAAGCTTTTTCCCCACCTCTTTCTTGAGGGCACAATCCTTTGCGGATAACACCTCTCATGTTAACTTTGCCCGCCTTAAGAGAAGGAAAAATGTCAAAAGTATGTGAGATATGCGGTAAAGGTCCTCAGACAGGTAACAGCGTCAGCCATGCCCACAATAAGAACCGGCGCCGCTGGAATCCCAACCTTCAACGCGTGAAAGCGAAGATTAACGGTTCCGTGAAACGGGTTCGTGTCTGTACTTCATGCCTCCGTTCGGGCAAAGTTCTGAAGGCGGTTTAACCCTTCCTGAATTAAGAACCAGTCCTCATAAGGTGAGGAGACTTTCTGGATTCAATCAACCCTGCGTCAAGGGATTGAACAGGTACTAGGTTTAATATTACTCATGGTTGTTTGCGGATAATCTCAATTCTTGAAGTAGTTTCTGAAGCCTCGAAAGTCCGCTTTCTCTTGAGAAAGTAACGTTCTCTTTATAAGTTCAAAGTCGTTGGAGTCAGAAGTCGCGCATCAGGTTCGCATCATATGAGTAAGAAAAAGTCACAGCCTTCTATCGCGTCCTTAGATTCAGACGCTATTTTAGAGAACGTCTCCGCCAGTGTTAAAGATTACGTCTTTCTGCTAGAAGAGCAGATTGAACATCTCAGCGATATTGGTCTTGCACTATCCAAGGAGAAGGATATGCCCGTTCTTTTGGAGATGATTTTGGAGGAATCGAAAAGAATTACCAATTGCGATGGTCGAACTCTCTATATGATGACCGATGACCAGCGACTGAAGTTCGAAATCGTGAGAACCGATTCGCTCAACTTCCATATGGGTGGATCCAGCGGTCAGGATATCCCGTTCTATCCGATAAAGCTCTATCTGGATGACGGAGAACCGAACCATAGCATGATTGCCGCTCATGTTGGTCTGACTGGAGATGCAGTGAACATCCCGGACGCTTACAAAGCTGAAGGATTCGATTTCACTGGCACAAAGGCATTTGATGAAAAAACAGGTTATCGTTCCATTTCATTTTTAACCGTTCCCCTTACGAACCATCTGGATGAGATCATCGGTGTTATTCAGCTGTTGAACGCCCAGGATCCCAACACGGGTGAGGTGATCCCATTCTCTGAAGAGGCTCAGAAGCTTGTGGAATCTCTCTGTTCGCAGGCGGCGGTGGCCATCACCAACAAGCAGCTGATAGAGCAGTTGGAAGAACTGTTTGAAGCGTTCATCAAGCTTATAGCCACTGCCATCGATAAAAAATCGCCTTACACGGGCGGTCACTGTACCCGAGTACCGGTACTTACCATGATGCTTGCTGATGCGGTGGAGAATGCAAAGTACGGTCCCTATAAGAACTTCAACATGACGGAGGAAGAGCGATACGAACTCTACATCGCGGGGTGGCTCCACGACTGCGGCAAGGTTGCAACACCGACGCATGTGGTCGATAAAGGGACAAAGCTGGAGACAATATTCGACCGGATCGATACGATCAACACCAGATTTGAAGTTCTTAAGCGGGATGCTAAGATTGAGTATCTGCAGCAACTGCTTGATCTGAAATCTTCATCGAATGGAGAGGCGAAGGCATTAGAGCGTCGGTATCAGGCGAAGCTTCGGGAAATCAGGAAGAACCAGAAGTTCATTGAGGCCTGCAACGTCGGCGGGGAGTATATGGCGAAGGCCCTTCAGGAGAAAGTGATCGAGATCAGCAAATATCCTTACCGACAGAACGGAAAGAAGCGGTCTTTTCTCACGCACGAGGAAGTACGGAATCTGAACATTCCCAAAGGTACACTCCTACCGGAAGAACGACAGATCATCAACGACCATATTGTGATCACTATCGACATGCTGAATCAGTTGCCATATCCTAAGCACTTGAAAAATGTTCCCGAGTTTGCCGGTGGTCATCACGAAAAACTGGATGGGACCGGTTATCCTCAGGGGCTAACGCACGATGAAATGTCTCCGCAAGCGAAGATTATGGCCATTGCGGATGTTTATGAGGCTCTTACCGCGGCTGACCGGCCATATAAGGATGGGAAGAAACTGTCTCTCGCCATGCGAATTATGGGTTTTATGCGTGACGATTATCATATCGATCCTGACCTTTTCGAAATCTTCGTAAAAGAGGAAGTTTACCGGAAATATGCAGAGGAGCATGTAAAGTCAACCCAGATTGACGATGTACTTCAGGATTCACTGCTCGGATGAAAACGAAAGCACTATCCCCGCTTAACAGAGAGGGTCTGAAGGATTACCTTTTTGAAATTCAGGACTACATCGACTCCAATATGGAAGATGGTCAAGATATTGATGATTTTCTTGACAACACCGACATTTTTGACGAATTCGAAAAGGTCCTTCCCGATGAAGAATATCCCGTTTTCGTTATTACAATTCTAAATAAGATTCAAACCGACTACATCATTAACAGACTGCTCGATGTGCTCGAAACCTCTATCAGCCGAAGCGCGGTTGGTCATTCAGCCTGAACGACATCGGCTAAAAGCTGCTTTAAAGTCATGATCGCAGAACCTCTAATTTTTGCCACCATTATTGTTATGGCACTTGTTCTCTTTGTAAAAGAGGTATTCCCCATTGATGTTACTGCCCTGGCCCTTCTGGTGGTTTTGTTGATGACTGGATTTTTGACACTGGATGAAGCGATCTCCGGCTTCAGCAATAAGGCGGTCCTGACAGTAGGATTGATGTTTGTTCTTAGCACTGCGCTGGTAAAGACAGGATTTGTGGAAGTGATGGCGGAAAGACTTAGTGTTATGGGTGGAGGGAAATGGGTAAGTATTGGTATTTTCCTCATTGCTACCAGTATTGTCTCAGCCTTTATCAATAACACTGCGGCTGTGGCAATTTTTATTCCGCTGGCTCTTAATCTCAGCAGTCGGTTCAAGATTTCCCCATCGAAGATTCTGATCCCACTCTCATATGCAGGGATTTACGGTGGTACCATGACACTTATTGGTACATCCACCAACTTGCTGGTAAGCTCAATGGCGGAAGAGCATGGCATTGTACCGTTTACAATGTTTGAATTTTTCAAAATGGGAAGTGTATTCCTGGTAGCGGGGACTTTTTACAACATTCTTATTGTTCCTAAACTTCTTCCTTCACGCGCGGGAATCTCATCGCTTACTCGGAATTATCATATGTCTCCTTATCTCACCGAATTAATGGTTGCTTCCGACTCGCCCCTTTTGGGGCGTACGCTTATTGATCGTCAGGTGAACATGAAATATGATGTGACAGTCCTTGTAATTCTTCGCGATAAAGTTCGCCACGAGCAGAACCTCCGGAACTTTGTTTTGGAGGAAGGGGATGTTCTGCTTGTGCGGGGAACGCTGGAGAATTTTATGATGTTTCGGGATCAGGAAAAATTGCTCCTGTTAACGGACATCAAGATGGATCAATCTGAATTGATGGGTGAGGAGAATACTATTGTGGAAGGACTTGTGACCCAGAACTCGCAGGTGATCGGAAAAACACTTAAGGATCTCGATTTTCGGAAATCTTTCAATGCGTTTGTTTTGGCAGTACGGCGTGAGGGGAGAACGTTAAGAGAGAAGATTGCCCGAATTACGCTTCAGTTCGGCGATACACTTCTCATCTTTATGCCGAGGAACAGGCTCGACTTCATGGTCAACAACCCAGATTTGGCGATTCTTCAGGAGCATAAAGTTGCAATTCACAAGGTCAGTTTCTGGTGGCTCGCCGTGGCTGTAATCCCATCAATGATGGTGGCGGCGACTATGGGATGGATGGACATTCTTCAAGCAGCTCTCCTTGGTGTTGTGATTCTGCTGATGGTTCGAAGCATTACCATTCAGGAGGCTTATCGATCTGTTAACTGGTCGGTGATCGTTCTCATTGCCGCTTTTGTTCCGGTAGGAATTGCCATGGAGAGATCCGGTGCCGCCGCTCTTCTTGGCGCCACTGTTGCCGGTTTCGGCGAGCTTTTTCCCTCAGAGGCGGCGCCGACTGCTGTGCTTTCTTTTTTTTTCTTAATTGCTGTAGGGCTGACGGCCATCATGTCCAACAATACCGCCGCCATTGTCCTCGTACCTGTAGCACTGGCAGTGGCTAACGAGCTAGGTGTTGATCCCCGAAGCTTTCTCTTTGCCGTCTGCTTTGGTGCATCGACATCCTTCATGACGCCCATGGGGTACCAGACCAACCTTATGGTTTACGGTCCGGGACGTTACCGTTTCTCCGATTTTCTCAGAGCTGGCGCCCCTCTCAATTTTATATTCTGGATTCTCGCAACTTTCCTCATTCCTATCTTTTGGCCATTCTGAAGATTTCTTAACTTTTACGGCTCGGTAAATAACAATGGTAAAACTTTCCCCATCTGTCCTTGCGGCCGATTTCTCGAACCTGTCACTGGTAATGGATCAGTGCGGAGAAGGGGGTGCTTCTATGATTCATGTAGATGTGATGGATGGACACTTCGTTCCCAATATCACCATGGGTTCGGTAGTGGTGGAGGGCCTTCGCAGAGCTACCGACTTGCCGCTCGATGTTCATCTCATGATAGAGAACCCTCATCAATACATTACCGACTTTGCCAAGGCCGGTAGCGATATGATTACCGTCCATATTGAAACCTGCTCGGATGTAAAAAAGGTGATTCAGATGATTCGAGACGAAGGGGTCAAACCGGGGATTACTCTGCGGCCCAGCACGCCGCTTAACACTATTGAGGAATTCGTCAAGGATGTTGATCTGGTTTTGGTGATGACCGTTGAGCCGGGATTTAGCGGTCAGTTATTCATCACTGAAATGATGGAGAGAATTGTAGCTGTGAGGGAACTTGTAGATGGACTGGGCGAAAGCCGCCCTGATATTTCAGTTGATGGTGATGTAAAATTACACAATGCCTCTGAGGTGGTTGCCGCAGGTGCTGACATCCTTGTTTCTGGCTCCGGGATTTTTGGCACCACGGATCATGTCAGCACGATGAAGGAGTTTGTGAAGATTGGCTAAAATATTTACCGTGGGGAACGCGAAGGACTATAAGATCCATAATTGGCACTCAGTAATCTCCACGAGTTTTGAACTAGACTAACCATGAAAATACAGCTTGCTACAGATCACGCCGGTCTCGACCTGAAGAATGCTATCGGCGATCACCTCACTAGGAAGGGCCACAAGATTGTTGATCACGGCGCCCATGATTACAATCCACAGGATGATTATCCTGACTTCATTTTCCCCTGTGCGGAAGCTGTGGCCGCCGACCCGGATAGCCGAGGTATCATTCTTGGTGGCTCTGGTCAAGGTGAAGCAATGTGCGCCAACCGTGTGAAGGGAGTGAGGGCGGCGGTCTATTACGGATCAGAAAGTGAGATTCCCCGACTCTCCCGGGAGCACAACAATGCCAATATACTGTCTCTAGGCGCTCGGTTCATTTCCAAGGAAGAGATTTATTTAGTTATTGATGATTGGCTAGCTGAACCGTTCGCCGGCGGGCGCCATCAGCGGCGTATCGACAAACTGGACAGTTAAACCATAAAGGTGGATGCCTGTCCAAATATTCATTCTATCATTATCCGCAATCTGATGATTGAAAACAGAGCTTGTCCCCACCAGCGGGAATCAGGCCTGATTTATCAAGGATACCTCCCAGCTTTAAACTGGCGATGGAAGGGCCATCTTTTGTCATGGTTACTAGCGTGACGTGATCGAAGGATGATGGATCATTTCCATTCTGCCCGCCTCCTGTGGTGCCCAGCATAATATAGTCCCGGCTGTTCCTGATTGTGTGCGAATAAGTGTGGAAGTGGCCGTTGAAAAGGGTATAAGGGTGGTCTGATAGCGCTGATTCAATGGCGGCAAATTCCGGCTCATTATTCTTTAGCCAGACCGGTTTGTGCATGAATACGAACGTCCAATCCACATCTGAATGATCGGCGATAGCGTCCAGGAAATATTCGGACTGATTTAAGCCGATATCACCTGTACGGCGTTCTGGCATATTAATGTACTTCATTTCCTGAACCTGCTCCGGTGTCATGCTATCCCTTCTATTGAGGTATTCGGCGCGGGCGAGATAGATTTCTTTCATCCGCTCCTCAGAGTAGTCCTCGCTGTCCAGAATCAGGAAAAGAACATTGCGATAAACAAAATGGTAATAACGGGAACCGTACCGCTTCATCCATAAATCGCGCATTGTTACGTTTGTCAAATCATGATTTCCCCCTACGTAAAAGACAGGGGCAAGAGCGTCTTTTGCCCTTTGATCGAAAAAGTCCCACTCTTTTGCCAGTGTTTCCCTGTTTTCTGTCCCGCCATCAATGAGGTCACCCAGACTGAGAATAAGTTCAGGACGAAGCAGTGAAAGTTGGGCAATCGCCACTTCAAATACCTTGTCACGTTCCCCGCCATTCAAATCTGAAAATATGGCGAATGTGAACTTGTCTTGAGACGTGTCGAACTCGTTTTGGGTCCATGGGGTGGGCCCACTCTGAAGGTGGTGGTGAAATGCTGCCCTTTCAGTTGAGCAACTGAGCATGAATAGAGTAACAGCAATGATGATTGTCTTAAAATAAGTTTCAATTTCAAGTTTCTTCATTTTGTTTCTCCTCATGAAGAGTTATAACTAAGGATAAGGACATTGTGAATCATTATTTGAGCCGAGTTGATTTGTTTGGCTGAAGATTGATTTTTTCCCAGTCTGCCCGAGTGTTCATATTATGGAAAGCTCCTTTAAAACTTTCCATGTCTATGGTCAGCGCTGCGCTTTTATCTGCCAGATCTTTCAGACTAAGAAGTCCTCCATAGATGGCTTCAGAAACAGTCTTTTCCAATCTACGGTGGTAAAGTGCACAAGTGACCTGCAGGCGACCAGCCTCTTCAGGAATGATCATATCGAATCGACCATCTCGCGATTCCCATAACAACTTGATAGGTTTGCCTAGAAGGAGGGGAAGGTCGCAGGAGAGGAGCAGGTTCCAGTTGTGTTGGCTGTTTTTTAGCAGTGTCTGCAGACCAATGATGGGAGCTTGGAGATTTGATTCATCTGAGAGGAACGGCTTGTCCAGTTCGACCGGTTTGTTCTTGCCGATAACGACCCTACTTTCGAAACCGTCGCACGTCTTCCATAGCCGTTCTAGAACAGGCACGCCGTCAATCTCAGCCTTCCATTTTGGCGAACCGAAGCGTCGGCTTTCTCCACCAATGAGGATACCAGCCATGGCGGGTATAAGGTAAGACTTTTCCACAGCAGAGAAAGTACGACGAAGCGATTGTGGAATCCTTATACCCATTTCCCCCTTGACTTTAATATAATTAAATCACTATATATCCATTATAGCATGAAAGACTTTGGGGCACTTACGCATGGATAATCCGCTTTCCGTAGAATTTCTCAAACAGGCATCCAATGTCATCAAGGCTCTTGGCCATCCTCTTCGCCTGAAGATTATTGAGCTTTTGGAGGCGGGGGAGAAGTCTGTGGGTCAGATTCAGGAACATTTGAATGTTTCTCAACCGCTGGCGTCACAACACCTCAGACATATGCACAGTCGGGGAATTGTGAAATTTAGGCGGGAGGGGACCACTTATTACTATTCTATAGCTTCAGAGTTTATCTACAAGATACTGGATTGCGTTTCGGAGTGTGAACAGAAAGTAAAAAGCGGTGAATGGGAACTGGCTTCTTTTGAATTGCAAAGTGAGGGGGAACAACCATGAGCGACTACAACGCAGATTCACAGTTGGACTGCTCTGGACTGAACTGTCCTTTGCCTGTCCTGAAGACAAAGAAGGCTATGGATGATCTCGCATCCGGGCAGGTGTTGAAGATGGTTTCCACCGATCCAGGCTCGCTGAATGACATCGCGGCGTGGGTTAAACGGACTGGAAATGAATTGCTCGAATCCATTGCGGAAGATGGCCATTTCACGTTCTACTTGAAGAAAAGTTAGGGGGAACGACCATGACTGAATCAAACGGAGAGAAGCGAATGGCACTTATCGCTTCCAAGGGAACCCTTGATTGGGCCTATCCGCCGTTCATCCTCGCCTCCACGGCGGCGGCCATGGAGATGGAGGTGGGTATCTTTTTTACGTTTTACGGCCTGACGCTTCTGACAAAAGATATCAAGCCGAAGGTGGCACCTCACACAAATCCAGCCATGCCGATGAAGATGCCGTTTGGCCCTGAGGGGTTTCAGCAGATCGAATGGTCTATGCCGAATGTTCTGATGGGGAACATACCTGGATTCGAAACCATGGCTACTTCACTCATGAAGCAGACGTTTAAGAATAAGGGTGTTGCAACCATTGAGGAACTTCGCGACATTTGCCTTGAAAGTGGTGTGAAGCTTATCGGTTGTCAAATGACCATGGATGTCTTTGGTTTCAATAAGAACGATTTTGTTGATGGTGTAGACATAGGTGGCGCTGCTACCTTCCTCGAGTTTGCTGCCGACGCTGATATTCAACTTTTCGTCTGAAATAATTGTCTACTACACCTGATTCATTCACCGCTGATAAACTTTTCAGCGATTTATCCGGAAAGGTCGATTTCCATCTTCTCGATGTAAGGAATGAAGATGATTTCGACTGTTTCCGCGTTGAAGGTCCTTTTCCTATCCAGATGTCGAATATTCCTTATTTTGATTTTATGGAGGAGCAAGACACGTCAGTGTCAAAAGTTCCAAAGAACATGCCCATCAAGATTGTTTGTGCCAAGGAGGGGTCGGCTCAGTATGTGGCTGAGATTCTTGCGTCTCAAGGTTTTAGTGATGTGAGTTTTCTCTCGGGCGGTATCAAACTTTGGGGTGAGCTGCTGACACCGGTGAGAGTCAATTCGAAAAATGATAAATATGACTTATATCAGTTCATACGTCCGGGGAAGGGGTGCCTCAGTTACGGTGTGATTTATGGTGGTGAAATGGCGATCATCGATCCTTCAAGGAATCTTCATTTCTACAGGAATTTCGCAGAGACACATGGAGCGGTTATTGCTGAAGTGATCGAAACGCACTCCCACGCTGATCATCTCTCCGGCGGGCTGGAGCTCTGTTTTTCACAGGAAACGGAAATGATGGCCCATGAAAATGATTTTCCCGATTCACCTTTCAATTATCGACGGCTGGAAGACGGAGAAACAAAGACTCTCTGTAAAGATGGCCCTGAAATGACACTTTTCCACACACCGGGTCACACAGAAGGGAGTATCACCTGTCTCATTGACGGGCGTTATCTTATCACTGGAGATACGCTGTTCATCATTTCGGCAGGCAGGCCGGACTTGGGCGGAAAGGCTGAGAAGTGGGTTTATGATCTATACGAAACCCTCTTGGATAAGTATACTCAGTATCCGGGCGATGCCGAGGTACTGCCAGCGCACTACGTCACTTGGAAAGAGGCGGATGAATCAGGAAAATTTGCTGCTCCGCTGAAACGACTGTGGAATGAAAATCCCATCTTCTCGTTATCATCAGAGAATGAATTCGTTCAATTCATTATCGATAATATGCGGGAGTCGCCGGAAGTTTACATTGATATCAAGAAGGTCAACCGTGGACTTGTGCAGGTGACGGAGCAGGAAGCAGACATTATGGATCTTGGCAAGAATGAATGTGCGGCGAGCCACTATGATTCTGACTGATCGGCGCCGGGTCTTTCTCTTCTGCTACGTTTTTTTTCTTCCGCTTCTGTCCGTTTTGCTTCGAGGCACACCTCTTCCATCCTACATCTTAGCGGAAAGTGAAACCTTTCGTCCCTACCTGCTCATCGGTGAGACGGGAAAAAATTTTGACGGTACAGAAGAAGCGATCATTCAGAAGTTCTTTATGAATGACGCCGAGATTATAGGGAGATACCGTCCCGTCGGCGATCCCGATCGCTATATTTTTTTCGTCACCACAAAACAGTTAAAAAAAGCGTCGCGAAATGGTGGAGAGCATGGTCTCTTTCTCGGCGTTCTTCATCTTGCTGTAGATGTGAAGGGTGAGATGGTCTACCTCTCGGTACCGAATATCGACTATTGGGGAAACCTCCTGCTCCGTGAGGATTTTGACAGGGTCACCAAGGCTGTAGGTGAATTCAAAACAGACCTTCCGCGGATGCTTCCCAAATTGAGGGGGCGGTTTATGCGGCCGTTCGGATCAACTGAGCCACTAACTGTTGATCGACTTCGGACATATCAATTCATGAAGCGTCTTCCCTCAATGGATGACACCATTGAACTTGGAAAGTTTGAAAACCACGCCAAAGCAATCCAGGTGGTGGAAGAGCGTCTCAAGAGATCATCGGAATTGACGCAACTTTTTCGCTACGACGTTATCAGGAAAGACGCCACGCTCTTTGGCGTCCAGATTCCCCAAGAGAGGGAGATTGCCGAACTTCTTGATCAGAGTGAGCGGAAGGCAACTCCGTTCTATCCATGGCAGATCGCAGTTGTGAACGGTCGTGTATTTAGCCCTGCACCCCTTTTTAAAATTCCTGCTGGTTTCCCGGAATTGACACTGAGACAACTGTTGAAGCTGAGAAAACTGTCCACGTCAATTGTGGCATCCCTGAAAGAACTGGAACAGTGAACCTCGGCTTTCTAATAGATAACCGCAAATGCATCGGCTGCCATGCTTGTACGGTGGCATGCAAATCGGAGCACGAGGTTCCAATCGGTGTGAACCGAACTTGGGTGAAATATGTGGAAACAGGTGAATACCCTGTAACCAAACGGCTCTTTTCGGTACTGCGGTGCAATCACTGTGAGGCCGCGCCCTGCGTGGATATCTGCCCTACGAGTGCCCTCCACTACCTCGATAACGGTATCGTCGATTTCAATACGGAGCGGTGTATCGCCTGTAAGTCGTGCATGCAGGCATGCCCTTACGATGCACTTTATATCGACCCTGATGATCACGTGGCCGAAAAGTGCAATTTCTGTGCCCACCGAATCGATATTGGTCTGGAACCGTCCTGTGTTGTGGTATGCCCCGAAGAGGCAATTGTTTTTGGCGATCTTGATAATAAAGAATCAGAGATATCTCAACTCGTGGAAAATGAAAAGACCACTGTCCGTAAACCGGAAAAAGGGACAAAGCCTAAACTCTATTACATCAATGGAGAAAAGGAGTTACTCGATCCGTCTTTGGCTAAACCGAACGAACAGTATCTCTGGAGCCAGCAGGCGAAGGGAGTGGGACATTTCTCGCACTATGCTGAACAGAAGTCCGCCGAAAATGACGCCGGAGATCTGTTGATTCAACTTGCTATGGAAGCGGGATCGAAGACAGAAAAGAGTGAGAAAGATCGGGAAGTAGTCGAGATGCTACGCTCCGGAGATCCTCGCCGGGTCTACGATAGTCCGAGCAAAGGGGTCCTCTGGGGATGGGAGGTATCTGCCTATGTCTGGACAAAGGCTATCTCAGCGGGGCTTTTTTTCATGACTTTTCTATCCAAACAGTTTGGTTGGGCGGAGGTTTCGCCGGAGACAACCGCTACTTCACTCTGGATCTCAATGGGTTTCTTGTTTTTGACGGTAGTGCTGTTGGTGAAAGACCTCGATCAACCAAAACGGTTCCTCTACGTGCTTCTCCGACCACATTGGACATCGTGGCTCGTAAAGGGGGCCTACGGACTTGTAGCGTTCGGCGGCGTCCTGACGATCCTTTTGGTCAATACTTATTTCAGATTTACTAACCTATGGTGGCTGGAGTGGGTAGGCGTTTTGCTGGCAATGTTTTCGGCTGTTTACACGGCGTTTCTTTTTGCCCAGGCAAAGGGACGCGATTTCTGGCAATCCCGCCTGGCACCGTACCAAATGGCTGTCCATGCCGTACTGGTCGGAGGTGCGGGGGTGATCATTCTCACAGGCGGCGTTTCGACACAGCTCGCCTTTGCCCTCTCCGGACTTCTTTTGCTCAATCTCGGCATATTTGCATCTGAGTTGACATCATCGCGACTAAAAGATGATGCTCTGAGAGCGGCGGAGATGATTCTGAGCGGACGGTACTCCTGGCATTTCTGGATGGCTATCACCCTTACGCGCCTTATCCCCCTTCTAATCTTTTTCACGGGACTGGCCCTTATGCCGATTCAGCTCGTGGCGGCGGCGATGCTGATTGGAATACTTGTGACGGAACATATTTGGATTCGAACGCCGCAACTGATACCACTAAGTTAGAAGATGAGTAAATCATTGAAAAAATCCATCATTGAAAAAGCATGTGAGTCACTTGGACTACTGCGGACCATCGAACCCGCTGCCGGGGATCTTCCGCGGGGTAAAGGTGACTTCTCAAATTATCCTCCTCCTGACAAATGGCATGACTGGACAGAATACGACGCTGGCGCCTGGCCGAGGCGTGAAAAGAAAAACTATTCTATCGTACCGACAACCTGTTTCAACTGCGAGGCGGCGTGTGGACTATTGGCTTATATTGACAAAGAGAACGGCAAGGTGCGGAAATTCGAGGGGAATCCGCACCATCCTGCCAGCCGTGGCCGAAACTGTGCCAAGGGACCGGCCACCATTAATCAGATTAATGACGCTGAACGAATCCTCTATCCCATGAAGCGCGCAGGAAAGCGGGGTTCTGGTCAGTGGGAGCAAGTGTCGTGGGATGAGGCAGTATCGGATATCGCCGGAAAGATGCACCATTCATTAAAGGCGAAGCGACACAACAGTATTGTCTATCATGTGGGGCGTCCCGGCCATGAGGGGTACGCCGAGCGGGTGATCCAATCATGGGGGGTGGATGGTCACAACTCTCATACAAACATCTGTTCCGCCGGTGCACGCACCGGCTACGCCCTGTGGCACTTTTTCGATCGGCCGTCTCCCGATCACGCCAACGCAAAGACGATCCTACTCATAAGTTCGCACCTTGAAACAGGACACTATTTTAATCCTCATGCTCAACGAATCATCGAAGGGATGATGAGCGGCGCCAAGCTGATAGTAATGGATCCGCGCCTGTCGAACACGGCCAGCATGGCGGATATCTGGCTCCCCACTTATCCCGGCTCCGAAGCGGCGGTCCTCCTCGCCATGGCAAAAATCATACTTGATGAAGGACTCTACGATCGTTCGTTCATGGAGACTTGGGTCAACTGGCATGATTACCTTGCGGCGGTGCATCCCGGCGATGAGGTAACCTTCGATAACTTCATTGATCGAATCAAAGGTGAGTATGCAAAGTTCACGCCTGAATTTGCTGGAGTGGAGGCAGGTCTGAGTGCGGAAAACATTGTGAGAGCAGCCAGGCATGTGGCGGAGGCAGGGAGTCAGCTTTCCACCCATAACTGGCGAGCGGCAGGAAGCGGCAACCTCGGAGGATGGCAGGTTTCAAGGTGTCTCCATTTCTTGAATGTCCTAACCGGAAGTGTCGGCACCGAAGGAGGGACATCACCCAGCGCCTGGAACAAATTCAAACCAACTTTTTTCAACACACCACCCGCTCAGAAATTCTGGAACGAACTTCAGTACCCCATTGAGTATCCGCTCGCGCACCACGAACTGAGTTTCCTTTTGCCACACTTTTTGAAAGATGGCCGCGGTGAACTAGATGTTTATTTTACGCGTGTCTTCAATCCGATCTGGACATACCCTGACGGCTTCAGCTGGATTGAAGTTCTTCGAGATGAGAGCAAGATCAAGTGCCACGTGGCGCTCACTCCCACGTGGAATGAAACCGCTTTCTGGGCTGACTACGTTCTCCCAATGGGTCACGCCAGTGAACGCCACGATCTTAACTCATACGAGACACATTCATCGGTCTGGATCGCCTTTCGACAGCCTGTCCTCAGGGAGTTTGCCAGACGGGAGGGAAGAGAAGTTGAGCTTACACACGAGGTCAATCCCGGAGAGGTGTGGGAAGAGGACGAGTTTTGGATCGAACTGTCATGGCAGATGGACTCCGATGAATCACTGGGTATCCGTGACCATTTCAAGTCTCCTTACCGTACCGGACAAAAGATTACTGTGGATGAATACTATCAGTTCATTTTCGAGAATGTGCCGGGGCTCCCAGAGGCTGCTTCATCAGAGGGCCTGTCGCCGTTGGATTATATGCGAAAGGTTGGTGCTTTCGAAGTGGAAGCATCTGCTTATGCCAAGCACATGAAAGAAGTTTCCATTGAGGGCGCGGAACTTAATGGGTACGGTCAGTATCTTAAAGATGGTAAAGTGATCGCGATTCATGAGAACGGTTCGGCGGTGGCTGGTTTCCCAACACCGTCCCGAAAACAAGAGTTCTACTCAAAGACAATGGATGAGTGGAAATGGGGAGACCAAACCCTACCAGGCTACATTAAGAGCCACATTCACCCCGACAGTCTCGATAAGTCAAAGAATGAGTATGTGCTGGTCCCGACTTTTAGGTTGCCTATGTTGATCCACAGCCGATCGGGAAATGCGAAGTGGTTAGCTGAAATCGCCCACCGAAATCCTGTCTGGATTCACCCCACGACAGCCAGTCACATCGGTCTGAAGCATTCAAGTGATTTGGTGAAAGTGGAGACAGACATTGGCTACTTCATCGACAAGGTTTGGATCACGGAAGCGATCAAACCCGACGTGGTTGCCTGTTCTCATCATATAGGACGTTGGAGACGGCCTCAGGACCCTGCGGCGAATAGCTGGATGACAAGCACAGTCAGAATGGAAGAGATGGGAGATGGGAGATGGGAGATGGGGTTGATGGATGGTGTGGAACCGTTTCAGAGCCAAGATTCCGATTCCAAACGAATCTGGTGGCGGGACGGCGGGGTCCATCAGAATATTACTTTTCCGGTTCACCCTGATCCTGTTTCCGGTATGCACTGCTGGCATCAGAAAGTTCGATTGACGATTCCCTCAAAAAGTGAAAGGTATGGTGACATCGAGGTGGACACAAAGAAAGCACATGCAGTCTATAAAGAGTGGATAAAGATGACACGTCCCGGTCCCGGTCCTGGCAGCTTGAGACGACCATTGTGGATGGCACGGACGTTGAGACCGGCCGATGAAGCGTATTATGTAGCTGATGTGGGTTGAGGAATTCGGAGTTTGGAAAAGTGCCGCCGTACGTTTCTTCAATTAAGTCTTTCATTATGCATTTCACACTAGTTTAATGTTATTAGACATTATTTATTGGGCCACGCAGCGGAAGTGGCTTATCATTGCACTGCTGATCGGTGCATTACTTTACCTTCTACCAACTCCTCACGGGCTGATCTTAAGCGGATACCACACCCTTATCATTGTCCTGACCGCTATTCTTCTTATTATATATGAACCGATTCCTCTTCCAGCTGTGGCGATGCTGATCCTTGTTTTTCAGGTGCTGTTTGGAATCGCCACACCCAACGAAGTGGCGGCTTCATTTATGAGCGATGCAGTCTTTTTCATCATGGGCTCACTCATGCTGGCGGTGGCAATAGTGTCACAGGGACTGGATACTCGCCTGGCACTGGGGATTATCAATATCACAGGTCACAAGACATGGCGGATTGTTGCAGGTTTTGTGACCGTCTGTGCCATACTTTCTTCTTTTGTCGGTGAACATACTGTAACTGCAATGATGATGCCTGTGGGACTTACTCTCGTTCGTCACGCGAGCAGGGATCCGAAAAAAATCATGAAGCTGACGGGGCTTATTCTCTTTTCCATCGCCTACGGAAGTGCAATGGGTTCTATAGGGACCCCTTCCGGCGGAGGCAGGAATGTAATTATGATGGGCTATCTTTCTCAGTTCGAGATGGGGAGTCTGTCTTACGTGGAGTGGATGAAATACGCTTATCCCATGCTTCTGGTGGAAATCCCCTTGGCGGTGATACTTCTATGGTGGACGTTCAGTCCGGAAAAGAGGATTCTCGATTCCGCTGTGCGAAAATTAAAAGTTCAGGTGGCAAAGGCCGGTGGCATCACAGGGCGCCAGCTTACATCTATCGGTGTCTTTGCCCTCGTTTTTCTTGGGTGGGTGTTTCTCAGCCCGACCATCGGTCTCGGGATTGTCGCCCTTCTTGGCGTTGTACTGTACCTCGCTTTCGGTCTTGTGGAGTGGCAGGACCTGAACCGGAACACTAACTGGGGTGTTATCATGCTGTTCGGCGCGGCCATTTCAGTGGGACTTCAAATGAAGGATACAGGCGCTGCACTATGGGTGGCAACGAAAGTGATCAACATGTTGAGAATCGTTACCGGTGATCTCGATATTATTCGGTCATTTGTATCAATCTTTCTCACGGTGGGGTTGACCAATTTTCTCAGCAATGCAGCAACGGTGGCAGTTCTCGGTCCAATAGTACTGAATATGGGCGGTGATGCCGTTATTATTACATTGGCCACTGCCCTGGCGTCGGCCTTTGCTTACATGACCGTGGTGGCGTCACCAACCTGTATGATTATCCACTCAAGCGGATTGGTGAAACCGACGGATTATCTAAGGGCCGGCTGGAAAATGACTCTTATGTCGATCGCTGTTCTATTTCTATTCATTCATCTGTTTTGGCCCTTGCTGGGTTGATCGTATATTGACGGAGTAAAACTGAAAAAGATGTGAACAGGCTGGTGAACTTTGTGAGAAAGAGCAAAGAATGAAGTTTCTTTTAGCAGTTAGCAGTGAGGACTACTCGAGGCCGACCCTTCGAATGGGATCGCAAATTGCCAAGTCCTTTGACGCAAGACTGAATGTGGTTTATGTCGGCCCGAAGCCAAAAGAGTTCTTTGCCGGGCGTGTTTCTCTCGCCAGGGATTCGC
Source organism: Fidelibacterota bacterium UBA6931 (assembly GCA_002448795.1). Taxonomy (GTDB): domain Bacteria; phylum Fidelibacterota; class Marinisomatia; order Marinisomatales; family S15-B10; genus S15-B10. The sequence goes on along the minus strand of DKAH01000002.1, from coordinate 18,753 downwards.
TGGCGAAGTGGGAAATTTATCACCCCGGAATCGAAGTGCTTCGGTGGGCATTTCAAGACCTCCAATCCTCAGGATATCTTGAAAACAGCGGGGAAAATGGATTTGACCCATTGAACATGGTGGAGGAGAATGACCGGTATCGCATGGTGCTCCCGGGTAGTTATGGCCAAGAGATTGACCTCGTACTTCGTGAAGGCGAAATAATTGAGGAACTCCGGAAAGAGTGCGGAGAAGAGGACTACACACTTTCCATCATCGGCGGGAGCAAGGGGCGCAACATGGCCCACGACCTGCTTCAGTATCTTCCCACTTCGGTGCTGGTTATGAAGAATTTAGATATTGAAAAGAGTTACCAAATTTTGCTCTGTGTGGATGATTCCCCAGCGACGGATCGTGCTGTCCGGTTTGGCGGAACTATCGCAAAAAAGATGGGTATGGCAGTCACGCTGCTAACAGTCTCGAAACACGACGAATTTGGGGAAGGGTATACTAACGCGGCGAAATCGGCGGCGCAGTATTTGGATTCCCTTAATGTCTCCCACGAACAGAAGTTTCTTACGGGCAATCCGATCACTACTTTCGTTGGAGCTGCCGGCGATGATCACCTTATCACAATGGGGGCGTCAAGCCGATCGCCACTGAAGAAGTTTTTTCTCGGCAGTAAGCCAATGAAGACACTCGAGCAAGCGGACTGTCCCATACTGGTAGTCAAAGGACAATAAAGGTTATGAGCAGCTGGAAAGAGCGGTATGGCGAATGGGCACTGGTGACGGGGGCTTCAGTGGGAATCGGAGAGGAGTTTTGCCTACAGCTTGCCGAAAAAGGGATGAACATTATTTCCGTTGCACGGCGAGAAGAATTGTTGAAAGAATTGGGAGAAGAACTCACCACCAAGTTTGATGTTCAGACACGCGAGGTGGCGGTGGATTTGATCAAAGATGATGCGGCCGAGCGCATTGAAGAGGCAGTGTCGGACCTTAAGGTGGGTCTGCTGATAAACAACGCCGGTTTTGGACAACTCGGTACATTCCATAAAAACAGCGCTCAGCGTGACGATGAAATGATCCGGCTAAACTGTCTCACGCCTGTGGCACTGACGCACAAGTTTCTGCCGAAAATGGTGGAGCGAGAGAGAGGGGGTGTAATCTTCTTGGCTTCAACGTCGGCTTATCAGGCCACGCCCTATTTTTCAGTATATGGGGCGACCAAAGTATTCAACCTTCATCTCGGTGAGGCAATATGGGCTGAATACAGAAAAAAAGGTATTGACATCATGGCGCTTTCTCCCGGTTACACAAATACTGAGTTTCAGAAGTCAGCGGGAGTAACCGAAGTAAGGAGTGGAGTTCTCTGGACAACGCCGGACAAGGTCGTAGCAACGGCGCTGAAGAATTTCGGTAAGAAACCATCGGTGATTCACGGTGCCTTGAATTGGCTCCTCGCTTTCTCGGCACGGCTCGGACCCAGAAAATTGAATATTGTTGTTGCTGGAAATGTGGTCCGTTCAAACCGTTAGGTCATGTGCCGCTTTTACGGGAGCTCTTGGGGGAATTAACTGAATTGCTTGATGAGCACGGCATCGACCTATCATTTACCATGAACGGGCTCCTAACAGACGGTGAGTGGATCGTGGCAAACTGCTATATTTCAGATGAGGGTGGAGAGGCCAACACACTCTACAATTCTGTCCGCGGTACCTTTGATTTTGTAGATGGAAAGTGCCGAATACTGCCGAAGAAACCTGAAAATGATTACCTCCTCGTGGGATCGGAAAAACTTATGGACACTAAGAAAGATGGACATTCAGTGCCCGCCAATCATCTGGTCCTGGTGGAGTCCGACCTATCTATCAACAGTCTTCCCATAACACTCTAATGTTTTCGTGGACACTCGATAATATTCATCTTCTATTCGTTCATTTCCCTATAGCCTTGTTCTCTACGGGATGGGCGTGTGATCTCATTGCTGTGTCAAGAAAGAACCGTTCGGCGGAGGATGCAGGATGGTGGTGCCTTCTTTTTGGCATCGTCAGTTCTATTTTTGGTGTAGGAACTGGCTTTCTCGCCGATCGTCTTTTCGGCCATATGTCTCTTCCGTTTCCCTTTTTCACAACACACGGTGCGCTTCAGATTTCTGTATCGCTCATTTTTCTTGGGCTCTTCGTCTGGCGGTATCGCTCAGGCAAAGGAATCCCCACGGGAAACGGCCGGCCTCTCTATCTGACCATTGGTGGCGGCGCTGTCGGTCTTCTCTTCTACGGCGCCCATCTCGGGGCTCAACTTTCGGGCCGAATCTGAGCTGAAGCATTCGTGAATTTCGACCACATTCTGTGCCACTATTCAGAGATTGGTCTCAAGGGTAAAAACCGCAAGTACTTTGAAGAGCGCCTGAAAGCGAACATTCTTGAAACTGTAAAGCTCCGATGCCCCGATTTGGTGACATCGGTGAGGCGTTATTACGGTAGACTTGTGGTTAAAGTAACCGATCCTACGGCAGATTTTGATTTGCTCGTTGAGGTGCTGAAGGATGTCCTCGGCCTGTCCTATTTCGCGCCCGCGTTTGAATCGTCACAGCAGATGAATCAACTCAAGACCGATGCACTCCGACTGTTATCAGAGATTGATTTTAACATGTTCAGGATCACGGCTCGCCGGGGTAGCAACGATATTCCCCTCAGAGCTCAGAACGTGAACGAGGAGGTGGGGACTCACATTGTAGAGACCCTGGGCAAAAAGGTGAATCTTACTTCACCGGACGTGAACTGTTATATCGATATGTTTCAGGATCGTGCTTTTGTCTATCCCGAGCGGATTTTGGGGAGGGGTGGTCTTCCTGTGGGGGTTAGTGGAAAGGTGGCGGTGATGCTTTCAGGCGGCATCGATTCACCTGTGGCGGCCTACCTTGCCATGAAACGCGGCGCAAAAGCGATTTTTGTCCATTTCCACTCCTTGCCGTACACCAGCCCGGCCTCTATTGAAAAGGTTCGGGAAATGCTCGCCACGCTGAACCACTTTCAGATGCGGTCGAAGCTCTACCTGGTAGAGCTTGCCCCCATTCAAAAAAAGATTATGGAAGAGACCTCCGCCCGTTTCAGGGTACTCCTTTACCGGCGATTTATGCTGAGAATTACCGATGCCATAGCACAAAAGGAGAGGGCCGAAGCGGTGGTGACGGGCGAATCGCTGGGCCAGGTAGCGTCTCAGACGCTGGAAAACATGGCCGCAGTGGGAAGGGTGACAAACATGTCGATCCTCCGGCCTCTCGTTGGATTCGATAAACAGGAGATCATCGATAGGGCGAAGGGCATCGGGACGTACGACATCTCTATCCAGCAGGATCAGGACTGCTGTTCACTTTTCGTTCCCAAGAGACCGGCCACCAAAGCGCGGACCGAACAGTTGGAGAAAGAAGAGCAGACGCTCACTGTGGATGAACTTGTGGCTGCTGCCTTAGAAGCATCAGATACTGAATACCATCATCTTTAAAGGGACGACAGCTAATTATCGGCCCGTTGCCGATTAGCTTTTGCAGTCGCCATACCGTGGGAAGTGACTGTCACCAGTACAATCATACCTCCCACCAGCGCCCACCGGCCAGGTATTTCAGCGTAGAGGAGGAAGACCCAAAAGGGATTCAGGATCGGCTCGATCATAGTAATCAACACCGCTTCAAAAGCACGGACTTTCTGAATCGCCTTGGCATACAGTACATAGGATACGCCGAGCTGAAAGATACCCATGGCCAGCAGCATAAGAATACCATCAATCTCCGGAAGCTTTTCTGTGAGGAAAAAGGGGAGACCAATAATTGTAGCGATTACGTTTCCAAGAAAGACTGACTCCAGAGGCGAACCTCGTTTCTGTCGCCTAAGAAATAGTGTCATCCATGCGAAGGTCATGCCGCTCAGTACTGCAAGGAGATTGCCCGTGAGCCCCTCGGTTGATAGCCGATCAAAGAAGAATACAACAATTCCGATCATTACAGCACCGACCGCCAGCCAGTCCTGTCTGCGCGCGCGCTCTTGCAAGAACCACGGCCCGAATATGATCACATAGATGGGGGCGGTGTACATAAGAAGTACAACATTGGCCGCCGTTGTCAGTTTGTTTGCCAGTACGTATAGGATGACCGTGGCTGCGTAGCACAGAGCGCCTCCCATCTGGGGTAAGGACCAAGTCAATTCCGGTTTTCTAATTGATAGCCTGATCACCGTTGCGGCGATAAAGCTACGCATGCCAGCAATGGCGAGAGGGTGCCACTCTATCCCCTTTACTAGGAATCCTCCGCTGCTCCAGAGAAGAGCGGTAACTACGAGCAAAATGTAGGGTAGAGGACTTTTTGGTGATCTTGTTGTCTTCACGCTATCAATATAGGTAGTACGCAGGAACGGCGTAAATCGAAATTCGTTTTTTTGAAGAAGATTATGGTAAATTTGACTGTGATATTTCCTACGGTGATCCGAACTAAAAGGAAATCATTTCTGTGAAATGGGATAAGACCAAATTTGTTTCCGAACTGAGAAAGAACTCATCACGTGAGGTTGCAAAGATTGGTGGAGCACTTTGTGATTTCGCCGAGCGGGACGCCGATGAGGTCTCCTGGGGACGGGGCGATGAATACGGCACCATGACGTACAAGTCCAAGTCTGACTTTGGGCTTCTCTCGGTGTTTCAGATTACATCAAAAGGTCAGATCAAATTCTGCCTTAATCTGTTCCGTCAAAAGGAAGTGCCTAAAAACATCCTCCGCGATTACGTCATAAAGCTGGAGTCTAACTTCCTGAGAGACTACGATCCGGTAAACTATCCCATCGACAGCCTCGAAGACATGGGAGAACTATTTACCACAGGCGCCCAGCTAGATAAACTCATGAATTGCATCGAAGGAATTGCTTATCGGCTTCGGCAGTGAGCCAACTAATATATCCTATTCTTGCGGCCCTTCTGGCTTCAGCTGGTTGGGCCTTTTCATTTTACTTCGTTGGCGTAACGAGAGGCCTAATCACACCCAGTGTCTATTCTTTCCATCCCATTTGTCAAATATCAGAAGGCAGCTGTAAGACTCTTGTTGAGATCCGCTACGGTTTCCTCCTTGGTAAACCGAATACTTTCTGAATGACACTTTATTATCCATTTTTTTTATGCTGATCGTGGCCGCAGCCTTGGAGGCTGTTGATCTTACCATACTTAGGGGGCTTGCTTTCCTAGCTATGTTATATCACTCTATCACCTTTGGGGGCTCTATCACTTGAGAACAGCTAGCTCCGTCTGTTTTGCTACACATGCTTTGAATCTGTTCATTCTGGTCACCGTTGTGGGATTGAGATCAGCATGACGTATGTCCTCTGGCTTTTTTTCTTTTTGATAATTCTTTTTTTCAGCGGTGTTTTTGTATGGACTCTGAGAGGAGAGCAGGAGGAAGAAAATGGGAAGGTGTCCGAACTGGAAGAGTGGAATTGTCCCTCTTGTGGATTTACCGTTCAACTTGGGACTGAGTGCATCTACTGCGGAGAGAAAAAGCCGAAGAAAGGAGTTTGAATGGCGCGACTCCTTCGTGAAGCGACAACTTTCTTGACAAATATCCCTCTGATCCTGATTGGTGTTCTATGGGGCAGTGGAATTTGGGAGAAGTACGGCGAGTCGTTTCACCCTTTCCATTTCAATCTCGGGATGGCCTTCTACACGTTGGCTGCAGGGGCGATTGGAGGGGCAGTTTTTCACGGTTTCAGACACCATTTCCCCGAAGTGCTGCATCAGCGAATCTGGAAAGTAGCTCTTATGGGGATTGGACTAACACTCTTCTTCAATCTGCTTGCGGCTCTCTCTGCCGTCACCTCTCCAGAGAACTATCGATTGTGGCAGTGGACTGCGGTTGCCGGACTGATTATCTTCGGCTGGCAAACGGTAAAGTTCGAAGGGTTCGGTCATTCGCTGAAATTCCTTTCTGTGGGACTGATTGTTGAGCTTTTTGCGTTTGGCCTTTTTGCCTGGCGTCAGCCCGAAGCGGGACCTTTCTTCCTGTTTTTGGGCTCTGCTGTCATCATAGGTACCGGAGGGCTCTGGGTCACCGGATGGTCCCCTCACCAAAAGTTCAACCACAACGATCTTTTCCATGTCATTCAGTTGCCAGGGTTGTGGCTTCTTTATCGCGGGGCGCTTCTTACAACAACCGTCCAGCTTCCATGACTAACAGGAAAAGTGTTTTTAGATTTAAGGGGGAGACCGTCGTAATTTCGTCCAGCTGATTTTTCAACTGTGAAGACAAATCTTAAGAGAATCAACGACTTTACCCAGAAGATCACCATCTCGGTGCCGTGGGAGGATCTGGAATCTGCATTTGAAGCCCATATCAAGCGGTTCACCAAGAAGCTGAAACTGCCCGGTTTTAGAAAGGGCAAGGTTCCAAAGAAGGTTGTGATTCAGAACTTTGGTCCCGAACTGGAAGCTGAGTTTGCCCAGAATTCGATTGAACTGCACTACGCCGAGGCCCTTCAGGAACAAAAGCTAGTCCCTGTTAACAGGGCGAGCATTGAAGACCTTTCTTTTTCTAAAGGGTCGAGCCTCAGTTTTACGGCAACACTTGAAGTAGAACCTGAGGTAAAACTTCCTAAGTATCATCGAAAAATGAAGGTTAAAAAGAACATCTACACGCCGGATGAAACGGATGTTGACGGCTATATTCAAGAAGTGCGGCGGCAGTTTTCGGAGCTGAAAACAGTGGAGTCAGGCTCAGAGAAAGGTCATCTGCTTCTGGTCGATATGCAGGAACTGGACAACTCCGGTATTCCCATTATAGGTAAGAAGGTTGAAGACCGATATCTCGTGGTAGGGGAAGGTGTTTTCGGAGGTAATAACATGGGGCGGTTAACCGGTCTGAAAGCTAAGGATACTGCGGTAATTGAAGCTGAAACCGTTAACGAAGGGGATATGGCCAAGTACCAAGTAACGGTGAAGAACGTGCAGGAAGAGATTTTCCCGGAGCTCGATGAGGAGTTCATTAAGAAAGTTGATAGCGAAGCAACGGATGAATCATCGTTCAGGCAGAACGTTCTGAAACGAATTGAAGAGAGACTCGACCGAGAATCAGATGGCCAGCTTAATGAAGCAATCGTGGACTATTTCATTCAGTCCACAAAACTTGAGCCGCCCCCATCCATGGTAGAAAACATGATTGATAACGCCATTGAGCAGGCGAAATCGAATAACGGTAAGACTTTTGATGAAGAGCAGTACAGGTCAGAATCGAGGCAGTCTGTAGCAAGAAGTGTCAAGTGGTATCTCATTCGAAAAGCTCTTTTAGAGGCGGAGGATTTGTCGGTTCAGGATGAAGAACTGGAAATTCACATTGAAGAAATCCTTAAGTCTTCCAAAGATGAGGAGGGGCAGATTCGCCGTTTTTACAAGAAGTCGTCCAACAGGGAACGCTTGAGAGATGACCTCCTAGACAAGAACCTCTTTGAAAAGCTGAAAGAACATGCGAAGGTTTCCGAAGTGGCCATAGCCACAAGTGATCTTCGCAAACAGCGTGAACTTGCCACGGAAGGAGCTTAGTTCAGTTATGACTGAAAAATCACAGATTGTCCCTATAGTAGTTGAACAGACCGGCAGAATGGAACGAGCTTATGATATCTATTCCCGCTTGCTGAAGGAACGAATAGTATTTATTGGAACGCCGGTAGATGACACGGTGGCTTCTCTCACCATTGCTCAGTTACTTTTCCTTGAAGCCGAGAATCCGGATAAAGATATTTCAATTTACATCAATTCTCCCGGTGGCTCAGTGACGGCGGGCCTCGGCATTATGGACACCATGAATTATATCAAGCCTGACGTCGCCACAATCTGCATGGGCCAGGCGTCAAGCATGGGTGCAGTGCTTCTCGCTGCCGGCAAGAAGGGAAAACGGTCGGCCCTGCCAAATACCCGTGTTATGATTCATCAGCCTTGGGCTGGGATGCAGGGAACTGCCAGCGATATCCAGATTCATGCGCAGGAGTTGCTAACCATAAGGGAGCGGTTAAATAAAATTTTGGCGAAACAAACGGGACAGACGCTCAAGAAGATTACAGCCGATACAGACAGGGATTTCTTCATGAACGCGGAAGAAGCGAAAAAGTACGGTGTTGTGGATGTGGTGCTGGAAAAACGGTGATCTCAGTCACAACAGTTGATTTCCAGGTTTCCTAGATTAACCGTTCATTTGTTCAGTCCTTGAGAGCATCAACGATTACTTTTCTGAACTTTTTACTATTGGGAGCTTTATGGGCGGAACGCCCTTTCCCTGAAAGAATTCTGGGTGTTGCCCAGTCAGATAAATTCCGAATGCCAATAGAAGGAAAGGCGACATTGATCAGAAAAAGCGGTGCGATCTCGGCTCCTGTGCTCTATCGTGCAACAGCCAGTTCTACCATCATTCTCGTTGACTCCTCAAGGAACGGTTACGGCCTCGTCTCTGGATATACCACACCTATTTCATACAATCCTGATGAAGGATTTATTATGGCCTATCGTCAGTGGATGCCGGATGATCCTGAAAAATCGGGCTACGTAGGCGCGGCATTTTCGGAGGAGGGAAATATGTTTGCCACTTCCGTACGCCTCAATATGGAGGAGCCGGGGGAGGTGATGGGCCGATATCCCAGCGCAGTAGCTGGCCCGGAGTATCCATATATTGTCTGGAACGAGTATACCTCCCCTTCCACCGGCGGGGGACAGTATGGAGGCAGACCGGTCTATTCGTGGGATCAATTCTACTACGGTGGAGGTTCATTTTTCTCGCCACCTCTGGATCTCAACAACGGATGCAGCCCGCTTCCCTGTGATCCGCCGGATAATTGGGTCGGCTCGGTGAATATTGCATCAAAAGTTGGGGAACCTGTACTGAATGCCGTATATGCGCAGTGGAGTCATGCGGCGGATACATCGAGTTCCTCCAACCGGTGGCTCTACCATTCAACCAAGAATATATCGGGCTATTTCACTTTTAATGACGCGACTCTCCTTTTCGATGAGAACGACTTCATGGAAGGGGGATACACATCGAATGCGGCCATCCATGTTAATGACTCTGGTATCGGTTATGCAGCCCTTTCCTCCTACTTGAGAGACTCAAATACAGATGCGGCCCATACTATTGTTCTACGGAAGACCACCGATTACGGCGCCACATGGAGCGGTGAAGGGCGAACCGGGACGAACGGCACCGATTACTATTACATCCCCGACGCTGTTCTGAAAGCCAGATTCTTTGATGACGGTCTGATGATCACTGGCTTTGTTGATTCTTCAGGTGACAGTGTGAAGTTCGAGAAACCGTTTATCACTTACAATATCGATCTCCTGACAACAAACTCAGATGGAGTTCACATCTTTGCCACGGTGATACCGGCGACTTCAGGCTCTGTTTATCCCGCTATTGATGAATCTTGTGGTATCTATCATTTCTATTCTGATGATCCTTCCGACCCCGACAGTTGGAAGGTTGATTTCGTTTCTTCAACTCAGATTTCATTTTTTTATGATGACAACTGGCGTAGGATCTATCCGTCAGCGGCCATAAGCAAGGACAATCCTGATGTTCTCTACGTCTCCTATATGGGTGTGTCGGATACATCATCAACATCTTTCAATTATGATATCTTTGTTAAAAGGTCCATAGATGGTGGTCGAAGCTGGGAATCGGCCGTGAACGTAACAGGCACCTCCAAATTGGGCGAGGATGAAGTCTATCCCCAACTCGCCTCCGTGGCGACAGATGACGAAGCATATCTCATTTTCGAAAGTCCGGAATATGATATTATAACTGTCGACCCTCCGGACGACCAGGCCGATTTCATGAATAGAGTCTATTTTGCGAAAGCGAAGTTCAAACCGCTCGGTACAGAGACGAAGACGCTTCTGCCGGAGTTGATTGCCCTGGAACCAAACTATCCCAACCCCTTCAATCCAAAGACTGTCATCACATTCACACTGCCGGCGGCAATGGAGACAGAGCTTACGATTTTCGATCTATTGGGGGAGGAAGTAGCAACACTCCAAAGTGGACTTTCTGATGCTGGCTATCACTCCGTAACATGGGATGCCCACAAATCCCCCGCAGGGGTATACCTCGCACATCTGCGTGCTGGCGGACTCACAAAGACGCGAAAGATGATTCTACTGAAATAGAGTTCAGTTGCGACTTTTCCTGATCGAAAAGTCAGAGAAGTACCAACGCTGGCCACTGTCCATTCAATGAAAGATTACCTGATGAAAACCGGAGAAACCATGAAGAGAATGTTACTATTGACCCTTTATTTTCTGTTTGCGCTCGCCATAGGAGTTAACGCTGAGAACCGCAAAGGTGAGAAGAAGGGACAAACAGTTGTCCCCACATTTCAGTCTGTTTCTGGGCGTATGCCCCAGGATGTTACCCAATTTTCCTTCATGCCCGATACAGTCACCATCTTTTCTGATGATCTCGAGTCCGTTGTCTCCGAGTGGACTCCTCAGGGAGCATGGAAACTCACCACGGAGACAGCCAGCAGTCCCACACACAGTTTTCACCACAAAGTCTGGACCGATGAAAGCGATACACTTTTCAGTCCGATCATCAAACTCCCTGACATTATTGAGGAACTTGAGACTTTTCATTTCTCCTTTTCGGTCTGGGCCGAGATGCTTGATTCGGATGGAGATGGAGACAACTACCTTGAAGACTATTACCGTCTCTGGCTGAAAGACCTGGACAGCTCTACCCGTGGATATTCCAATGAGTGGGTTGATTATCTCGATACCCCAGACATAACCCTCACCGGCGGCGATTTCAAGCTTACATTCAAACTGCTTTATAGATTAGAGTCAAAAGACGGACTTCCGTATGATGATAATGGATGCCAGATCAATGGGTGGGATGCGGCCAATGTTCAGATATCAACGAATGGGGGAACTGCATGGACAACGCTGAAAGGGTCTCCCAGCTATAACTGTTCAAGCTGTTTCGGTTTTCGCTACAACCTGAACCAGTGTGACGTTTCTGGCTGGACTGACGCCATTGACGACTGGGTTGATGCGGAGTTTGATCTCAGTAGTTTCTCGGGTGACACAGTAAGGGTTCGTTTTGCATTTGCCTCCGATCCTGGCTGGAGTACGGCTGATGATCCCACTCAGTACCGCAGCGGTGTCTACATTGATGAGGTACTTATTGCTAACAGCTCGGACACTCTTCTTTATGACAACGGTGACGACAAGGTGGAATTGGAACCTGTCGGCGCTTCACACTGGAACAGAAATGAGTACAACGGTTATGAGAATACCAAATCCTGGTGGGCTGGTGCCGAACTGAATGCTACGTCCTATAACATCACATACGACTACGGTACTGACGACCGACCCGGGACATCGGGATGGGAAACATACGGTCCCGGGAGTGCCTTCAATGAAGACACCAATTTTATGCTCGATCTTTCCCAGTACGCTGGCAGGAGGGTGCGGATCGGATGGGAATTCATCTCAGATGACAACCACGATGGGGATGAAGGGAATACAAGCATGGGACTCTACATCGATGATCTCCACATCTGGAAGAAATCGCTGGCGGAATCAGCGCCGATTCCTACAGAGCTTAAAGCCTCAACTGGCGGTGGTGCCGTGGACCTTACCTGGAATGAGGTCCCCACCGGAGATCTGGTTGGAGAAGTCTTTTACGATGATGGAAGTTTTGAAGACGCCATTTTCATGACAAGTGGGACAGGAATCTGCGGCACCATATTTGAGATGCCTTTTGGCTCCTCTGTTACAGTGAATAAAGTGAAACTAATGAGCCGTGATACTGTCAGCATAACGACTCTTTATGGTTATGAAGTTCGGGGAGGAGAACCAGCCGATGAACCGTCATACGATACTACCATGGCAAGGTATGAGGGTCTCTGGAGCGAAATGGAGCTGGACTGGAAATTCGAAGGTGATTTTCTCATCGCCCAGCAGATCGACACCCTCCGCCAGGTTCCTCTTGACGCCGATGCCGTCCCGAGTAATCACTCCTGGACGAAGATTGGTAATGCTTCATGGCAGACTTGGCGAAGCATCGCTTCAGCCAGCAACCTGACAGACGGCGAATGGGGCATTCGTGCTGAAGTGACAACTTCCGGCGGTAGTGATGCGGTATACAATGTTTACCGGCACGGTCCAGCTGATTCCTTTACTGAACCACTCCCTGACGGTTTCTACCTTGAGGAGACAACCTTCTCTGACTCTCTTGTGCTTGTTGGAGTGGACTATACCTACGCCGTCACCTCCGTCTTTAATGCGGGGACAGCCGAAGAGACAGAGAGCAGGTTCTCATCCACAGTTCGGGTTCGGCCAACTTCGGAAACTGTTCGAGAGGTCGCCTATGACGACGGAACCTCCGAGACAGGAGCTACTTCACTTGGCGAGAACGGTTGGTATGCCGTTCAATTTAAGTCGCACATTTTCCCCATCACGCTGATGACGCTCAAGTACCATTCCCGCAAGAGTGGTGGCCTTACCTATCTTGCCGTTTTCGATGACGACGGAGAAGATGGCCTTCCCGGGAACAACATCGGGGCGACACTCATTTTTCCTGCCGTCAATCAAGGGTGGAATGTCAAAGACGTCTCCGGCGCGGGGTTGACCATTACAGAAGGTGATTTCTATGTGGGATGGGGAGAGACGGACGATTCGCCTCCTCTCAGCATCGATACGGACAGTGATCCCCGGGATCATAGCTACTTCTACACCGAGACGGATGGATGGGGTCTCATCTCTGATCTCGGTTACGAAGGAGACCTCCTGATCCGTACGGCTATCGATATGGAAGGAGCGGATGTGGAAGAGACCATCGGTCTTCCCCAGCGATTCTCCCTGAGCCAAAACATGCCAAACCCGTTCAACCCAGAGACACTCATTAAATTTGACGTGGCGATGGAAGGACGAGTGGTCATCCGTCTCTTTGACATCCGCGGTAGGGAGGTGTCCGTCCTCCACGACAACCACATCCCGCCTGGCAGTTACACCTATTTTCTTGATGGCCAGAGACTCGCCTCAGGCGTCTATTTTTACAGGATGACAGCGCCAGGATTCACCGCCACCAAAAAACTGGTCCTTGTGAGATAAGGGACTGTTGAAACGCTTTTTCATTATTATCTCCCTGCTTCTTGGAAGTGTGGCAGCTCAATCTAAAGCATCCCAGTATTTTGAAAATACAATCAGGGTTTATTTCTCTGAGCAGGTCGACATCGAGAGTATTACTCAATATGCCGATGAAAGCGGTCTGTCAGAAGTAGACGAAGCGCTTAAACATTTCGGCGGGTTTCGAATTAGCCAGTGGCTTCCGCAGGCAACTGAAAAAGACAGGGTGGACGATATTTTATTGAGCCGATTTTACGATATCGAGTTCTCTGACAAGAGTGTCGATTTATCGGCCGTGCGGCAGGAACTTGCTGTTCAGCCTTCGATTAAGTTTGCTGAAAATGTACCCCGTTACCGATTTCATTATAAGCCCAACGATCCTCTCCTTAGAAGCCAGTGGTATCTTCGTAAAATCAACGCTGAGCAGGCATGGGGCTTGTGGGATACTGCTGGAGGGCAGGTGCCGGGAGATTCATCTATTGTTGTAAGTATTGTTGATAGCGGTTGTCAGTGGGATCACCCTGACTTAGTTGATAACCTTTGGAACAACCTGAAAGAAGACGTGGACGGTGACGGTCGGACTATTGAACTTATTGGCGGCAAGTGGCAGCTTGACCCTGGTGACCTGAACGATGTGGATGATGATGGAAACGGTTATGTGGATGATCTGATCGGCTGGGACATTGCTGGAACCACCTCCGGTAACGATCCTGACAATAACCCCATGGCGCCACCCGATCCGGGCCCGACTGGCGGCAATGTGCATGGAACACACGTTGCGGGCATTGTCGCGGCATCCACCGATAATGAGGTTGGAATTGCCAGTATCGGTTTTTCCATAAGCCATATGGTAGTAAAGATCCAGTATGATGAAAACCCATCAGATTCCACTTTTACCGGCGGTGGATCAAAGGGTGTTCTTTACTCGGCTAAGGCAGGAGCCCATGTCATAAACTTGAGCTGGGGAGGCGGCGGTCGATCTGTTTCCGAAGAGGCACTTTATAATAATGTGAGAAACAATTATGGCGCAATAGTGGTGGCCGCGGCAGGAAACGCAAATACAAGCGAAGCTCACTATCCCTCGGCCTATCCATCGGTTGTGGGAGTAGCATCATCCAATTCCAACGACAAGAAGAGCAGTTTCTCCAACTACGGCGCATGGGTTGACATTAGCGCCCCCGGTTCCGGCATACTCAGCACTATCTATGATGGAGATTATCAATCTTGGAGCGGAACATCCATGGCGTCCCCCCTTGTGGCGGGGGCTGTCGGGCTTTTATGGTCGTACTATCCTAGAGAGCCAGCGGAGCGTATCCTGCAGATGCTTCTTCGGGGGACCGATAATATTGACAACAACAACTCAACCTATGCTGGTAAACTTGGAAAAGGACGCCTCAATATGTACCGCGCCATTGCCAGCGGTACGCTTCCTAAACTGAGCGTTGCATCTTATTCCGTTCAGGCTGTGAATGATGATGATGGCGTACTCAATCCCGGCGAAACAGGCCTGCTGAGAGTAGTTCTGGAAAACGAGGATGGGTGGTCCGACGCTTCTAACGTAAGAGCTGAACTTTCTACAGATCATTGGGCTGTCACGTTGAGTGATAGTGAAGCAGTCTTCCCGAACATCCCCTCCGGAAACAGCGGCGTCAATGTGACCGACAGATTCAGGTTTCAGATCGATCCTTCCGTGTCACCGGAAGATATACCTTTTACTATGATTATCAGGGCGAATGGCGCGGGAGCCGCCCTCTATTACGATAAAATCAAATTTACCGTTAAGGTATCTTTAGATCAGGCGGGCTTCCCTTTCCCTGCTGGCAATGTCATCAGGACTTCGCCGACGATTATGGATATTGATGGTGACGGCGAAACGGAAGTGATTGCTGGTTCCGATGACCACAATCTCTATGTGCTTGATTCTGATGGGGGTATCAAATGGACCTTTGAAGCGGAACGGAACATCCGCTCAGCGCCAGCTGTGGGCGACGTGGACGGAGATGGTGAAAATGAAGTGATATTCGGATCCATGGATAACCACTTATACATCCTGAACCATGAGGGGATAGTGGAGATGACCTATGAGGCAGACGGCATGATTATCTCCTCACCATCATTGGCGGATCTCGATCAGAACGGAGACCTTGAAATCATCTTTCCTGTATTTGAGAAGAAGCTCTATGTGATTCATCATGATGGTGCCAATTTTTCGCCGTTCCCACTTCCGTTGGAAGGGTCAGTTTTCTCCGGTACAGCGGTCGGTGATGTGGACGCAGATGGCGAACTGGACATTGTGGTCGGGACTTGGGATGATAAGTTATACCTCATGACGAAAGACGGAGCTATTCCAGGCGGCTTTCCCTATTCTACTGAGGACCGAGTTTCCACAGATCCGGCCCTTGCGGATCTTGACGGTGATGGGACGCTCGAAATTGTTATCGGTACCGATGACGACAAGCTCCACATAATTGATTGGCAGGGTCAGCAGTTGGCGGTCTACAGTGCTGGTGGACGCGTCCAGAGCTCGCCCATGGTAGATGATCTCAATAGTGATGGTACACCAGAAATTGTGTTTGGCGCCGGAGACGGACAACTCTACGCGATGAGGTATAAACAAGGTCAGCTTGCCAATCTTGAAGGGTGGCCGGTGAAACTCGGTTCAACGCCAGTAAAAAGTTCTCCTGTTGCTTCCGATCTGGATAATGACGGATTTGCAGAATCGATCGCTTCTTTGACGCAGGGGGTTCTCTTTGCCGTTGGGTTTGATGGATCGATCTTGCGGAACTTTCCTGTCCCACTGGCTGGTGCATCCGAAACTTCTTTCGCCGCTGGCGATCTAGATGGCGATGGGGATCCTGAAATTGCTTCCGCAGCATCAACAAAACTGACTATCATAGATGTAAAAACCAAAGCGGGGAAGGGAAAACATTGGCGGATGTACCGGGGTGGTCCCCACCGTACAGGTGTGATCTACGATCCAGCCCTCTCAATCAACCAAACTCTTTCAACACTACCTGAGAAATTCTCAGTAAGTGACAACTTTCCCAACCCCTTTAACCCCTCCACAACAGTGAGGATCACCCTTCCGTCAAAGCTGTTCATAACCGCGGAAGTTTATGATTTGACAGGCAAGAGAGTAAAAGGTCTTGCCACAAAGGAGCTACCTGAAGGAACCCACTTTATCACTTGGGACGGGACCAGAAACAATGCTGTCCCCGCATCCACCGGGATCTATTTTCTCTCCGTTAGAGCGGGAGACCGCCACCGCATCCAGAAGATGACGCTTCTGAAGTAGTCGCTCGGGCTTCGTTTTTTTCTCTCCGCTGAGTGTAGATTTCGCTGTACATACTTGGTTATCAGTGAAGCAACTGCTTTTAACAATTCTCCTTGGATCGGTATTTGCTGCCGATCTCGATTGTCCCAACGAAACAGCCTACCATGTCGACCTCGACTCCACGAGTGCTACCTTTGGTGAAACTATTGCCAGCGGACAGTGCGGTTGTCTTGGCTTTAATTCGAAAGCGGTAGCGACCGATTCAACCCTATCGCTTCAGATTAATCTTTTTGATAATGAGCCGCTGAGAGGTTTTCAATTGACGCTGATTGAAGCATCGGAGGGCGCCTTGAATTTCGAATGGGCACGAACAACAGGAAAGTCGAATGGTTGGGAAGTTTGGGATACGAGCAATCCGGATGGATCAGTGACACTATTGGGTTTTGATCTTGACGGAAGTGAGACACAGGCCGGATCGGAAGGAGCATTCCTCGAGGTGTTGTTTTCTGTGAGCAAGATACTTCCATCCCACCTTTCATTCTATCTGGGGGAGGAGGAGATCTTTCTATCGGACAGAGATGGCGAAAATGTCATCTGCGGCTATCCGGATAAGCAAAACCCTTTGACACTCGAAGTGAATCGGCTCTCACACCAGATTGGCGGTGAGATGATTCCAGAGAATTTCGCCCTTCACCCCGGCTTTCCAAATCCCTTCAATCCGACCACGACGATACGTTTTGATCTGCCGGTCGATTCAGATGTTCGTCTTTCTGTCTATGATATTGCCGGCCGTGAGATTTTAGTCTTGGTTCAAGATAGGTTCAAATCAGGAAAGCACTCAGTTGAATGGCAAGGTGTCACCGATTCTGGTCAGTTAGCGCCAAGCGGCATATATTATATAAGGCTTAACGACGGCAAGGTTTCCCAGACACGAAAACTTACCCTTTTGAAGTGATGCTATGAGGCGATTTATCCAGATTTCTATTCTTACCTTTTGTTTCTGCCAGGAACTTCTTGGACAGACAACTTACGGAACGGTCGCGGACCTGGAAGAGCAGTGGCGGAAGTATACATCGTACCAGAAGGACGAACTGACAAACTTTTGTGATTATCTTTTTGATGAAGGGCACTTTGAGCGATGCATTATTGCCAGTTTTCGATATCTTTTTCTTTATCCCGAAGATCCTCTCACACCTAACGTATACTATAAGATAGCGCGAAGCTATGAAGAGCAGGGCAATTTCCAACTGGCCAAGGATTATTTCTTCAAGGTACAGAACGAGGTCCAGCCGAACAGTTCTGAATTTCGGGCAGCAAGGTATCGACTCATTTACCTCCATTTGATGGAGGGTGATTTAGATTCGATTAGCACAATGGTCGGCACCACACAGGATCCCTATCTTCTGACGCTAGAAGGCTTCGCACGGTTCAACAATTTGGATTTTGAGGCTGCCAAGGGACGTTTCGATCAGGCACGGCGTATTTTTGAATCCCGAGATCATCGTCGAAACCTGACAATACTGATGAGAGCTTGCGATAACGCCCGTAAACTCCCCAACATTGATCCGGTGCAAACGGGACTCTTTGGTATTTTCCCGGGAGGAGGAAGAGTTTATCTGCAGGAATGGATTCCCGCCGCCGGTACATTCCTCTCTACTACCGGTCTGGGCATCCAGCTATTTGCAGGTGGTTCTACGGCCATAGCCAAATGGATTCCACGGTTGACACTTATGGGTGTATACGGAGGTAGTATCTGGGGCTCAATAAAGGGTATTGAGCACGCCAACACCCAGCGAGAGATACGATATACCAAGCGGGTACAAGAACGGTACGGACCAACACTCTTTCTTGATTTTCCTGAGCCGATTGACCTCGGTGTTCGCTAATCCAAAAGGACAAAAAATAGGTTGCCTTCGACAGAGGAAGAAGACTAACTTTATTTGCTAAAGTAATTTGTATTTCAGCACTTTGCTTGAGCATTCAGCTTTTTGACAATTGGTATGCGTATGGTGATGAGCGATAGCAGGAATTAACCTCGACAAGAGTGTTAACCAAATAAACAAACAACCCTAACAATGGAGAGTTTGATCCTGGCTCAGGACTAACGCTGGCGGCGTGCCTAACACATGCAAGTCAAGGAGAACGTCCCGCTTGCGGGACTATTAAACTGGCGGACGGGTGAGTAATGCATAGGCAACCTGCCCTGGAGACTGGGATAACCCGCCGAAAGGCGGACTAATACCGGATAATGCAGCGGATCCTCAGGGATATAGTTGTTAAAGCGGGTTTCGGCTCGCACTTCGGGATGGGCCTATGTCCGATTAGCTGGTTGGTGAGGTAATGGCTCACCAA
>DKAH01000009.1:575-39838 GCA_002448795.1 Fidelibacterota bacterium UBA6931 | reverse complement strand
CTACTGCGGGAGACGATTGCTTCAAGCATTTTCAAACCTGTCCTGAAAAAAATGATTCCACCCATGATTTTGAATGCGTCCAGCGTGATGGAATAAAAGTCGAAAATATATCTGCCAAGAAATGCAAAAATGAGTAGGGTAACGATACCTGTAACGCTCCCTTTCAAGGCGGTCTGTTTTGTTAATCGGCGGTCGAAGCGATCGGTAAGAACTAGGAAAACGGTTGACATACCAATGGGGTTAACGAGGGTGAAAAGGGTTGAAAAGCAGAGGAATGCGAATTCGAGAATATTCACAGACTTACATCTTCTCCGGCTGACTGATCCCGAGAACAGCGAGACCGCTGGCGAGAATAGTCTTCACGGAAGAGACAAGGAACAATCGCGCCGAGGACAATTCTCGGTTTTCAGTTACCACACGGTGTTCTGTGTAGAATCGGTGAAATTCGGTTGCGAGCGCCTGAAGGTAGTTCGCAATCATTTGAGGCTCGAGGGATTCGTGAACATTTGTCATCACTTCAGGCCATCGAATGAGAGTTTTCATTAAACTGAGTTCTGTTTCTTCTTGAATTAGCGACAGATCAGCTGCATCAGAGCTGTCAATTCCAGTATCCTTGGCATGTTTCAGAATATTGCAAATTCGAGCGTGGGCATACTGAAGATAATAGACGGGATTCTCATCAGATTCCATTTCCGCAAGACCAATATCGAAATTGAGATGACTCTGCCGGCTTCTCATGATGAAAAAATATCGGACAACGTCCGCACCCAACATTTCTATCAATTCATCTAAAGTGATAAAGGTTGCCTTTCTTGTGGACATCTTTACTTTCTGCCCATCACGGATGAGCGATACAAACTGATGGATTAGAACGTGAATTGACGATGTTTCATAGCCGAGGGCGTTCAAAGCCGAAAGTACGTCAGGATAGGTGTCAATGTGATCCGCGCCAAATATATCAACGATAAGATCATAACCTCGGCTCAACTTATCTCTGTGGTAGGCGATATCTGGAAGGCGATAAGTCGGTTCACTTGTCCTCTTGATGAGGACGGTATCCTCCTCCTTGCCGAATGCTGTTGTCTTTAGCCAGACTGCCCCATCCTTATCGTAGGCTAGATGGTTTTGACGCAAGAGTTTCACAACTTTGTCGATGCTACCATCATCATAGAATCGTTGTTCATTAACAAAATGATTGAAATGGATATGCAGTAATTCAAGAGACCTTTTAATCTCGCTGAAGATCATTTTTTCAGCAAACTTTCTAAACTCACTCACTCCTGATTTTTTTGTTATTGCCCCATCTTCTTTTTCATCTATTTCCCGCGCAATATCTCGAATATACTCTCCCTCATAGCCTCCTTCCGGGAAATCGATCTCAACTCCAAGGAGCTCAAGATAACGAGCCTTTACCGATTCGCCCAGAAGCCTCATTTGTCGCCCCGCATCGTTGTAGTAGTATTCTCTATCTACATTATATCCGTGCCATTCAAGAATCTGGGCTACAACATCTCCCAGAACAGCCTGCCGCCCATGACCAACAGTCAAAGGTCCCGTCGGGTTTGCACTGACGAATTCGACTTGGGCTTTTTTCCCTTTCCCCAGTTGAATCTTACCGAATTCGGCGCCTTCATTAAAAATTACCTCCAATTGCTGCTTCAGGTATTCAGGTGAGATACGGAAGTTCAAAAATCCGGGCTTGGATACAGTGATTTCCGAACAGATCTCCTTTTTTAGATCAAGACAATTCCTGATTGCTTCCGCCAGTTCAATGGGAGGCTTTTTTGCTTCCTTGGTTAGAGAGAGCGCCACACCGCTGGAAAAATCACCAAGCTCGGGACGTCTGCTCTGATCCAACTTCAGTGACGGTACCTCCATACCGAGGGAAGAAACCGCCTGATTGAGCTGATCAAGGATATGCCGCTTTATATCAACCATTGACATGCGAGAAGTTTAGATATTATTCAGATTGGACGGCAGTCCTAATCGGATGTGAGTTGGTCTTCGACCATTTCGAGTTTGCCTTCAGCCCAGAGGCGTTCTAGCGAATAAAAATCCCGCTGTTCCGGCTGAAAGATATGGATCACTGTGTCTACAAAATCTATGAGAATCCATTTCATTGAGTCAAGTCCTTCCACATTCCACGGCTTGGAGCCGGGCAACATTCCGTCATTGACAGCGTCGTGAATCGTTTTTACGTGATTAGCTGAAGTCCCAGTACAGATAACGAAGTAGTCGGTAACATTAGTGAGCTTCCGAACATCAATAATGTGCACATCTTCTGCCTTTTTACTGATGGCGAGGGTAGAAACGCGTTTCGCCAGATCGTAGGAGCCTGACGCAGTTGAAGTTTCGTTTTCTTTGGTCAGGGCTGCATTGCGAGGAATCGCTGGACCGGAGAAATATCCAGATAGTCGCTCCCGATGACGACGGTGATATCTGTGAGCAGGGAGGCGTCAGGTTTCACTATTACACGAAGGGAATCGCGGGTAGAAAGATCAAGGAGCCTTGCCACCTGTTCTGCCTTCTCGAAACCGTCCCGCCGGAGAATAACGATGGTTTTGTCGTAATTAAAATTGTCAGCGTTCTCTGTTCGTACTACGTCAACATGTTTATCTCTGAGATAGTCAGTGAACTGCTGCGCAAGACCGCTGATGCCGCATCCGTTCAGAACTTCCACTTCAATATTGCGCAACAGTGAATCATCATACTGCTTAAAACTAAGGGCAACCGGCACTTCCTGGCGAAAATTGGGAATATTGAGGCCGCCCCGTGAATGGCGATCCAAGACAGATGCAAGAAACGCCATAGAGGTAAAGCCCAGCAGGATAATCGTAAAGTTATGTCCGGAAAGGAATTGGTTCTTAGATATCTTTGATTTTCGCCGGGGTTTTTTTCGACGACCCTTAACGGCCATTCAGAAAATCACCGAGGAGGGAAGGCGGCATAGCCATAGGGGCTGAGCCCCCAGTTGTTCCGATAATAACGTGGGCGGTTATCCATTGAGATAGAGAAATTGAGATTTTCAGAAGCCTTGTAGTTGAGTTCGGCTCCGTAGAAGAGCATTGGATTTATGGCATTCACACCTTGAGGATAAGGTGAAGATGTGGGCTGGACCAGATCGATTCTAGAAGTGAGTGACCATTTATCGTTGATGAGGTAATTCAGATTGTTGGTATAAGTACCGTAGCTGGCAGCGAAACCGCTCATGGAAGCCATCCCTAAAGAAAAACTGTGGTGCATGCTCAGCCTGTCGGAGTTAAAGAGTGATGAGAGAGAGCTGTTTTGGTCCTTAGCAACGGTATCTTTGATTCTTGTTGTCGGGATGTTCGTTCTGAATTGGACGCCCGACGAACTCGTCAGGAGACCCAACAAAATCAGAACAGAAACTCTTTTCAAAGTGTTACTCATTTTCCGTCGCCGTTAACCTAACCTCTATCATGAATGATTGTCAAGTCCGTTTTGTTCCTTTGATCTGCCAGCCTCTGTTATAATACCTCCGCCCAAAAGAAGATCATCCACGTAAAATACCGCTGACTGCCCCGGCGTCACGGCGAATTGAGGTGATTCAAAGCTCACAGCCGCAGTGGCGTTCTCACCAAGTTCAACTTCACTTTTGACTCCATGATGATTGTACCTGATGTGCGTCTGAATTTTGCCCTTCGGCCAATATTCAGGGGAGACAAGCCAGTTGAGCTTAGCGAGAGAACAGGAGGGGAAATAGAGATCATTTCGCGATCCTACCGTAACCGTATTGTTCTCACGATCCATATGCTGGACATAGCTGGGTTCCGGGCCCGATATACCCAATCCTTTCCGTTGACCAATGGTGTATTGAGAGAGTCCCCTGTGCCTGCCTATTGTTTCTCCACCCGTTGAGAGCATGAGCCCCTCTTGTTCAGCTTTTGAACGGTCCGGAGTGTATTCCCTCAGGAAACGGCGATAGTCTGCATCAGGGAGGAAGCACAATTCCTGACTCTCAGCAATGCGGGCCGTCACCAGACCTGCCTCTTCCGCGATTGCCCGGACTTCTAATTTCCTGAACTCCCCCAACGGAAACAGCGTTCTTCCGATAAGTTCACGGTCAATACCCCACAGGACGTAAGATTGATCCTTCCTATCATCAATCCCTTTACGGATCACCGGTCCGATGCCGTCTACCGAATCGATTCTGGCGTAGTGGCCGGTAGCTATCCAGTGGGCGTCCAATTGATCAGCGTGGTGAAAAAGAGCACCCCATCGTAAATGGACATTGCATTCAACGCATGGGTTAGGTGTTATTCCTACGAAGTACTGATCCACAAGATAATCGACCACATTCTCTCTGAATATACTCTTGAAGTCTAGAGTGTAATGAGGAACGCCGAACCCATCGCAAATGAGCTTCGCATTGTTAATCGCCTCCACTGAACAGCAGTAAGAATCGGTAGAAGGGGTTCCGTCTGCATCGGTGCTTTCCCATAGCTTCATGGTAACGCCGACCGGCTCGTATCCTTCTTCGAGGATTTTGAGAAGAGTTACAGAGCTATCCACGCCGCCGGACATAGCCACAAGCACCCGTTTATTCATGAGGGTGCCTCAGCTTTTTTACCTTTCGTCATTAACTTAGCATGTTTAATGAAAGATTCGAGGAAAGCGTCCATTTCGGTTTGTTGCGTGAATCGACCGAAGGATATTCTCAGTGTACTCTTGCACTCATCATCGTTAAGCCCCATGGCGATGAGAGATCGTGACGGTTTCGCTACGCCTGAGGAACAAGCCGCTCCTGTGGAGACAGCAAAGCCGTCGAGGTCGAGTTTCATCAGCAGGGATTGAGCGTCGATTCCCGAGCAGCCGATGCTGATAACGCCCGGAAGGAAGTGCTCCGAGTCGCCGTGGATGACAGCGTTTGGGAACTGGTGAAGAATGTGACCAATGGTTTGATCCCGGAATGATGCTAGTTTTTGAGATTCAGGAAGGATATCTTTCGCTGCAAGTTCGCATGCTAGTCCAAAGCCAGCAATACCTGCGACATTTTCCGTTCCCGCTCGAAGTCTCTGTTCCTGCCCACCGCCGTGAAGAAGAGGGTGGAGCTTAATTCTCCGCGCCACATAGAGAGCGCCGACGCCTTTCGGCCCGTACAGTTTGTGCGCCGAAAAACTGGCGGTGTGCGGCGCAAAATTGCCAATGTCGATCGGTATTTTCCCTAACGCCTGAACCGCATCAGTGTGGAAGCGAATGTTTTTCTCTTCGCAAAGTTCTGCGATCTCTCTGATGGGCTGGATGGTTCCTGTTTCGTTGTTGGCAGTCATAACAGTGACGAGTGCTGTTTCAGGTTTTATTGACTTTGCGATGTCAGCAGGAACCACTCGTCCATGGTTGTCGACGCCGACTTCTGTGATCTCAACTCCGAACTTGCGAAGCACCTTTGCCGTGGTGTAAACGGAAGGGTGCTCCAACTCAGAGATGATAATGTGCTTACCTTCCCTCTGAATCACATCCCAGAGAACAATATTATTGGACTCTGAACCGCTGCTAGTGAAGATTATCTCTGACGGCCGCGCTCCGATTGTGGCTGCAACCTGCCGGCGGGCAGTCTCAATTCTGGCGCGGGCTGACTGTCCGAGTTGATGTATGCTTGAAGGATTTCCGAAACTGTCACGCCCGACAGTATCCATCAGATCGGCAACGCGGGAATCCAGCGGCGTTGTTGCGCTGTAATCGAGGTAAATCATGATAGGAAATTACGGGGAAAAAGCCCGAGGGGAAAAGAGTCTAAAAGGATTCGTTTCGAATCTCGGCGTACTTTATGGTGTTTTGTAGATTTTTATAGAACGGCGGCTTACGATTATCGAGAAGATCGATGGTCATATCCAAATTGTAGTCAAACCGAAGAATTTCCCAGTTGAATTCATCACCGACGGTAAGAAATCCGATTGCGCCTTTCGTCACTTTATCAAAGGGGAGGCCGGTGCTGATGGGACAGAGAACCTTCAGATCGCCGTCTTCATCCTTTCTGGAGAGGTGAATGTGCCCATGGACAAAGACAAACATTTTCACACCGGGATTTGCCTTTTTGACATGGTTCCGCCAAGTCATAGCTTCTCCTAGGGTTGGAGGCTGATCGTCTCTTTCATACCATGCATGAGTGAACTCCATGAGAGTAGAATCGAAAATCTCGCGGTGGGAGACACGTGTCCTTTTTTGAATAAAATCAACTCCTTCATCACCGATCTGCCCAGCGGCCCACTCTTGGTGTTCCACAATCCCCTTGACTATGGGATCGTCAGGACTCATACCTTCAAGTGTGGGTTTCTCGTGAGTCCACAGTTTTTCAATGATATAGCGCTCATGATTGCCGCGAACAAAAACTGTATCGTTCATTGGTTTAAGAACTTCAAGCACCTCTTGCGGGGCTGGGCCGAGGGAAAAGTAATCACCGAGAAAAATAGTCTGATCGACATCATTACGGCCATCGATAATTTTCAGCGCAGTGTTGAGCGCTTCCAGATTACCATGTACGTCTGACACAATAGCGATTGTCTTAGAAGCCATACCTCGGTTCCTGTCAAGCGAATTGACCGAATATAGCATACATCTCATACGCCGACAATTATCTTTTTCGACAGTCGGCATTCGACTGAAAAGTGGGGAATATTCACTTGCCCCTTGAAGATACTAAGAGTAAACTCCCCGCCGTCGAAATGAAACCACAATCAATAGTAGCGGTCGGTTCCATAGCGGTGGACTGGTTGGAACTACCCGATGGCATTGAGGGGGAAACAGTTGGCGGTTCACTAACCTATTTCACCAGGTCGGCAGGATCGGCGGCCCCCGTTAATGTTGTAGGCATTATCGGAACTGATTTTCCGAAGGAGGGAGCGGAACTTTTTGAAAAATATGGAGAGAACCTTGATGATCTTCAGATCAAAGAGGGAGACAGTTTTCGATGGGGCGGGCGGTACCACAATAACTGGGAGGACAGGACAACCCTTTACACGGAGCTCGGCGTCTTCGAAACCTTCAACCCTTTACTGGGCAATGAGAACCGAAGAAGTTCCCTTTTCTATCTCGGGAATATTCATCCTGCGCTTCAACTGGCTGTTGTGGAACAGATAGTTTCGAAACAACGTCTCATTGTCTGCGATACCATGAATCTCTGGATCAACACCACAAGAAAAGAACTCGATAAATTACTCTCTTCTGTGGATGTACTTTTATTGAACGAAAGCGAAGCGGCGCTACTGACAGAGACCGATGATATTGCTTCCTCAGTTGACTCAATTCAGAACTCGGGCCCAGAAAACGTGATCATCAAGCGGGGCGGGGCGGGGGCAACTCTATTTACAGGAGACGATCAAACGCACGTTCCGGTTTATCCTATTGAAAGACTGGCTGATCCCACAGGTGCGGGAGATAGCTTCGGGGGAGGATTTATGGCGGCTCTTGCCAATGGCCATTCCTTTTACGAAGGTATTGTCTGGGGAACAGCCACAGCATCTTTCTGCGTTGAAGGGTTTGGGCTGGAAGGTCTTGAAAGAATGACCTCATCACTTCTAGAAGAACGGATCGAAACAGTCAGGACGTCGGCTGATTTGGGTTGAATGCCTTTTAATGCGGGAGTAAATTCAAGATCCACAATTTATTAGCCTATGAGTGGAGGAATCAACAATGCGTTTGAATCAAGTTACTAAAATTGTCCCACTGGCGTTGATAACAGTGATGTTCTACGGCTGTCCCAGTGAAGAACTGACATCTGCGCGTCTTTACGTTAAGGAAGAGAATTGGGAAAAGGCCGAAGAAATGATAGCGGCGGCCATTGAGGTAACACCCGAAGATCCAGAGCCCTATTATCTTATGGGGAAAGAAGTCCATGCTCGTAACAAAGAATGGTCAAAGATGAACGAAATGTTCGATAAGGCAATCGAGCTCGGGCCAGCATACAAGTTGCCGGACGGACAGCTAATTCCAGTTGCCGTTGAGACTTGGACGACTTTCTACTGGAGCCGGGAGTATAACGCTGGTGCAGATGCCTTTAACCAAGCGATCGGAGCAACGGAGGCAGAAGAAAAGAAAACGAAATTTTCTGAGGCAATAGATGGTTTCACTACAGCCAAGGCCATCAGGCCGGGCGAGCCGGGCAGTTACAAAAATCTCGTCTTTTGTTACATTCAGATTAATGATCAGGAAATGCTTGAGTCGACTCTGGATGAGGCGCTCAAGGTCAATCCGGATGATCCTGATATGCTCTTTACGGCCGGTAAGGTATTCAAGGATAACGGTGACTTTGACACTGCGGTTGAATACCTGGAAAGAGGGCTTAAGATCAATTCTTCCAGTTCCATCGGCGCCCGGTACCTTGCTGATGCATATTATGAAATGGGTGACAAAGAAGGTGCTGTTTTCGCCTACACAAAGGCTATCAGGAGTGATCCCGAAAATGCTGATTTACACTTCAACCTTGGAGTTCTCTATCTTCAGCTAGAAGATTTTGAGATGACCGAAGAGGAATTTCAGAAGGTACTCAGACTAAACCCCGATGATAATCAGGCTGCGATTGGGATGGGAGAAGCTTATGAGGGGATGAAGCGATGGGAAGATGCTGAGTATTACTACTCTCGAGCCCTTCGTTCAGATAGCGAAAATACTCTTCTGCTTAGAGCCATGGGACGTGTGATCTATCTGCAGGGCAGGATGGACGAAGGTAACGAATACTTGCAGAAGGCCAAAGAAATTGAAGGCCGCTGAATGGTTGAGTCAGGCGATTGCTCGCCGTTTGGTGAGATAGCGGGTTAGCGCTAGGTCTAGGGCCTGATCGGTCATGAGCGGAACATAATCGATATTCCGCCGACGCATCTCTCTCATATACGTCATCTGAAACTTCTTTACCAAACCACGGTAAGCTTTCCTGATTTGCCAGGGTTCGGTGGTGATGTTTACTCCTGTTTCGATATCACGGAAGCGTGTTCTCAGAGAGAAGTCGAGATCCCTTTCTCTCGGATCGATTAGATGAAAAACAATTACCTCGTGGTTGCGGTGACGAAAATGCTTTAGCCCAGAGAGCACCTGATCAGGTTCATCCAGAAGGTCTGAGATAAGAATGACGAGGCCCCGTTTTTTGATTATTTCCGCTAGTTTATGAAGTGTCGGTGCAATCTGAGTATCACTGCCAGGTGACAGGTGTTCCAGTTGGCCGAGAATGGAATTGAGGTGACTCTGCGTGGAACGAGGTGGGACATGATCTCGTCTCTTTTCATCGAAGGTTGTGAGAGAAACGGCATCCCGCTGATTAAGCATGAGATAGGTCAGTGCGGCAGTAAGGTAACTTCCGTAATCGAGTTTTGATACTTCATGGCTGCCATAGGTCATTGATTTGCTTACATCCAGAATCAGGTATGAACGGAGGTTTGTCTCTTCTTCATACTGTTTTATGTAGTAGCGGTCCGTCTTCCCATACAATTTCCAATCGAGGTGTTTTAGTTCGTCTCCAAGTCCATAAGCCCGATGTTCGGCAAATTCCACACTGAAGCCGTGGTAAGGGCTCTTGTGAATACCCACAAGGTATCCCTCCACCACCAATCTGGCCCGTAGCGCCATATTATCCAATCGCGCCACGATTTCAGGTTGAAGGTATTTCCGTTTATCGATACTCATTTAACGTTTAAACGTTTCCTTCAATCAAGCGATCCAGAACTTGATCAGCGTTCACACCGTCAGCCTCCGCATTAAAACTTGTGATGATACGATGGCGCAGAACCGGTTTGGCCATTGCCACTACGTCTGAAATGTCTGGAGTCGGCCGACCATCGAGAATGGCTTTCGCTTTGGCGCCGAGGATGAGGTACTGGGAAGCCCGAGGGCCAGCGCCCCACTCGAGCCAGTCGGTGATAAACTTTGGTGCATGATCTGTGGGTCGAGTTAGAGCCGCAAGTTTGACAGCATATTCCACCACATTATCCGCCACGGGCACCCGTCTAACGAGAGATTGGAACGTCAGTAAATCTTCTTTTTTCACAACGGCATGAAGCTTTACATCATTTCCGGCGGTGGTAGACTTGACGATCTCAATTTCCTCCTCACGGGAAGGATAATTGATATTGAGACTGAACATGAACCGGTCGAGCTGGGCTTCGGGCAGAGGATAGGTTCCTTCCTGTTCAATAGGATTTTGAGTGGCGAGAACAAGGAACGGTTCGTCAAGCATGTGGGAGATACCGGCAGCAGTTACACGATTTTCCTGCATCGCCTCAAGAAGAGCTGACTGAGTTTTCGGCGGTGTTCGATTTATTTCGTCAGCGAGGATGATATTGGCGAAAAGAGGCCCCTGGATGAACTTAAATTCACGTTTCCCTGTCCCTTGATCTTGTTCGAGGATCTCGGTGCCTGTGATATCTGACGGCATAAGATCGGGGGTGAACTGTATTCTGCTGAACTCTAGATCGAGGATTCTTGCCACCGATTTAATAAGGAGTGTTTTGGCTAGTCCCGGCACGCCGATGATCAGTGCGTGCCCCTGACAAAGCAGCGTAATAAGGATGTGATCGATAATTTCTCGCTGACCAATGATCCTTTTACCGAGTTCTGAGAAGATGATACTACTGGTTTCGCGAAGCTGTTCTACAAGTTTTATATCATTTTTTTTCGGCATGAAGATGTATCTCCCGGTGAAATGTAACAGATGGTTTTGGTTCTGAAAACTTACGCCGTTGCTTCTGGCGAATCAATGGAATAATGCTAAATTCGACTCTACCTTTCCTTCAGTAATAATGGAAGATAATCTCAGAGAGAGTGTCGATTACGTACAAGGTCATGCTACCGTCCAGCCCCGGACGGCAGTGGTTCTCGGTTCGGGACTTGGTCATATGGCGGAAAACGTGGTTGGGGCAGTGATTGTTCATTACAGGGATATCCCCAGCTATCCCGTATCGACAGTGGAAGGTCATGCCGGAGAACTGATTTTGGGGAATTTGGGAGGGGAGAAGGTAGTAATTGCAAGCGGCCGTTTTCACCTTTACGAAGGGTTGGATATTGATACTGTTACGCTGCCTATGAGACTCGTTAAGGCATTGGGTGTAGAGAATGTGATAATTACAAACTCCGCCGGATCAGTCTGTAAAGAGAATGCCCCAGGTTCACTCATGGCTGTCACAGGTCATCTAGACTGCACTTTTCGGGAAAGCCCCGAGATGCCCTCTATCGTGAGCGACAGTCGCTATCATAGCGGTGAGCTGTTGGAGATCGCTCGTAAATCGGCCTCGGTAGAGGAGATCGACCTTTGTGAAGGGGAGTATGCATGGACGTTGGGGCCTTCCTACGAAACTCCGGCTGAGATCGAGATGATCAGCGAGCTTGGCGGTGATGCGGTGGGTATGTCGAGCGTACCGGAGATCAGGGCGGCGGCGGAGTTGGGAATGAATGTTCTTACCATCTCCTGCCTTACCAATTATGCCGTCGATGTGGTCCAAACTCCCATCACGCATGAAGATGTAATCATCATTGCTTCAGAGGCGGGAGAGAGGTTCGGTCGTTTACTTTCAACTATATTGGAACAAATTGGAGAATCAGAATGAACATATCATTGAGGCCGGAAATTGAGGCGATCAGGGATGAGATCATTGACAACCGGCGGCACTTTCACATGCATCCGGAATTAGGACTTCAGGAATATGAAACCGCCCGATTTATCAGTGAAAAACTGAGCGGTTTGGGTATGGAAGTTTCCACGAAAGTTGGCCAGACGGGTGTGGTGGCCCTTTTGAGGGGTGCTGACGGACCGTGCGTTGGTCTTCGGGCGGACATGGATGCATTACCTATACAAGAAACTGGGAAGGCTGATTATAAATCGGTGAACGATGGTGTCATGCATGCTTGCGGACACGATGGTCATATGGCCATGTTATTGGGTGCGGCGGAAGCGCTGTCAAAAAAACGAGATAATTTGAGTGGAACCGTAAAGTTTATCTTCCAACCTGCTGAAGAGGGGCTTGGCGGTGCGAGGTATATGATTGATGATGGAGTCCTTTCTAACCCTAAAGTAGATGAGATTTACGGGATCCATTTGTGGAACTATCAGTCGTTTGGAACGGTGGGCATACAGCCAGGTCCAGTGCTGGCTGCTGCTGATGAGTTCGTTATTAAGGTTAAAGGAAAAGGTGGCCACGGTGCCATGCCTCATGGGACTGTTGACGCTATTGTTGTCTCCGCTCATTTGATTACCGCTTTGCAGACAATTGTCAGTAGGAATACCAATCCTTTGGAATCCACAGCTCTTACGGTGGGAGTGATCGAAGGAGGCTACAATTTCAACATTATTTCAGATGAGGTGATATTGAAAGGAACGGCACGATCTTATACAGAAGAGAATCGGGCCATGATCAGTCGGCGGCTTCAAGAGATATGCGATGGTATATCAGCCTCCTTTGGCGCCGAGATCGAAGTAAATTATCATGACGGTTATCCACCAACAGTCAACAGTATAGTTGAGAGCGAAAACGTCACCTCTGCTGCCGTTAAGATTGTGGCCGAGGGTGTTCAGCCACCCTACCTGACAATGGGTGCAGAAGATATGTCTTATTACCTGATGGAAGTGCCAGGCTGTTTCTTTTTTCTTGGCTCAGCGCCGGAAGGTGAAAGAGTACCACACCACTGCTCCCACTTCGATATTAACGAAGAGGCGCTTCTGGTAGGAAGTTCAATCTTGGTAGAGTTAGTAGAGGAACGACTTAAAGGATGATATTTTTGGGCAAAGATGTCATATTTATAACATTAAAGCCAAGGCAACTTATCTAAGTCAACATTGCCACCAGTTAAAATAATACCCACCTTCTTTCCAGAAAGACCATTTTCCTGATTTAGTACTGCCGCCACAGGGACAGCACAAGAGGGCTCGATTATAATTTTCATCCTTTCCCAAACTGTTCGCATGGCACCGATAATTTCTTTCTCACTAACGGTGATGATCTCGCTTACATGCTTTAAGATGATGGAAAAGGTCAATTCGCTTAACGATGTACGGAGGCCATCGGCAATGGTATTTGGATTGGTCTGAGGGATCAGCTTCCCTGACATTAATGACTGGTAAGCATCATCGGCATTCTTTGGTTCGGTGCCGATAACTGCTATGGAGTTTCCATTCTCAATAGTAGCAATAGCTGTACCGCAGATGAGTCCACCGCCGCCGATGGGAGTCAAAATCACGTCCAGATCATGAATCTCTTCAATTAACTCCAGTGCAGCCGTTCCCTGCCCCGCTATAACTCGCGGATCATCAAAGGGATGAATTTCAACAGCGCCGGTCTTTTGGATAACGGAGGCAAGCATAGTCTCTCTTGAGGTTAGGGTCGGTTTGCAAAAAGTGATCTCAGCGCCGTATCCTATTACGGCCTTCTTCTTGATTTCAGGGGCGGTTTCCGGCATGACAACGTGGGCCCTGATTCCTCTCAGTTTTGCTGCAAGGGCCACGGCGGCGGCGTGGTTCCCAGAAGAATGCGTACCTACGCCTTGGCTAGCCTCTTCATCAGTTAAAGAGAAGACAGTATTACATGCCCCCCGGAACTTGAAAGCACCTACTTTTTGAAGATTCTCACACTTGAAATAGATGTTTGCTTCTGACATTGCGTTGATGGCTTTACAAGTGAGAACAGGTGTTCTGTGGGCATATGGGGCAATACGCTGTACTGCAGTGTCGATGTCATCTTTCATATCCTATTTTCCCTTATTCGAAAAGGTTTCCTCTGTTCTTTTTTATATGATCACCTATGTAAAGTGCAATAGCCTGAATTGTAGATGTCGGATTAACACCTCCTGCGGTGACGAAGACACTACCATCAACGATAAATAAATTTTTCACATCATTATGATTTTGTTGTCATCATTTTTTGGGATTTTATAACCCATTAATTCATCAACTTTAACATTTACGAAGATTAAACATTTTATAGGTTATTTGGGGCAATATTTTCCAGTTTGGTTTGTTTGTTAGTGACCTATGGCTAACTTTTCCGTGACATTAATATTCCCGAAAGTCTGTCAATAGCACAATATATCAAAGTGATTAAAGTTTCCAATCTCTCAAAAGACTTCAAACTCAACCGCAAACAGCGTCGAGAGCATGGTGACGGACAGATGAATAGAAAGACTCTTAGAGCCGTGGACAGTATTTCCTTCGAATGTCAACCGGGCCGAGTATTTTGCCTCATCGGGCCCAACGGCGCGGGAAAAACAACAACGCTCAGAATCATTTCCACCATGTTGAAACCGACGGAAGGTAGCGTCACCGTAGCCAACTTCGATACGCTAGAAAATCCTAAAGAGGTACGGCGGAACATCGGGTTTATGACAGCCCAGACTGCCCTTTACGATCGACTTACTCCAACGGAAATGGTGCAATACATCGCCGATCTCTACGGTATGCAAGCAAGCCATTTTGAGGAACGAAAAAACAGGATTTTCTCCATGCTTGATATGCATTCGTTTGCTGATAGACGTATCGCTAGGCTGAGTTCAGGCATGAAGCAGAAGACATCCATTGCTCGAACCATTATTCACGATCCATCTGTGGTAGTATTCGACGAACCTACAACAGGTCTCGATATTATGACTGCCCGCCGCATCATCGAGCTGATCCGGTCCTGTAGGGAAGAGGGAAAGACTGTAATTTTCTCCACGCACCATATGTCAGAGCTTAGATTGCTCTGCGATGATCTGGCCATTATCCATGGCGGGAAACTCTATTTTCAGGGAACGACCGAACAGTTTGAAGCAGAAATGAAGTCCGATTCGTACGAAGATGAATTTGTCCGATTGGTGGGAGGAGCATAGCTTGGGCTGGTTCGTTATATTTGTTAAGGAGTTGACCGACATGCTGAGGGATCGTCGGACCTTGTTCATGATGATCGGTGCACCACTTTTGATTATGCCGCTTTTGTTTACCACGGTTATTAAGGTTACTGAAGCTCAAGTGAAAAAGGCGAAAACGAAAGAGTTAAAGATTGCCGTACTTGGTGGTGATTCAGCACCAGAGTTTATGGCTCGGTTATCCTCTGAAGAACGTTTAAACATTTTTACTGATATCGTTGAGGACAGTGTCCGCGCAATGACCGCTAATGAAACACTAGATGGTGCCGTGATCATTCCTCGGAATTTTTTGGAGTTAATTCAGAATGACAAACAGGCGACAGTCAGACTAATTTTTAAGTCTTCCGAATCTCTTGATGCGGCCAGGCAGCGTATTGAAGCCATCGTTACCCAGCACAGTGCCGAGATTGTCACTGAAAGAATTCTGAGACTGAATCTTGATCCGACTCTCTTTGATGCAGTGGTGGTGGTAAAGGAAGACGTGGCGTCAACCCGGGAATCGTTCGCTGAAAACGCCGGTGGATTCCTTCCTTATCTATTCATCATTTTTGGTTTCATGGGTTCCATGTATCCAGCGCTAGATCTCGGTGCTGGAGAGAAAGAAAGAGGTACTCTTGAAACGATTCTCTCGTCACCGGCTAGTAGGTTTGATGTTGTGCTTGGAAAGTTCTTTGTGGTGATGTTGTTTGGTGTATCGACGGCTCTCATCGCAATCTTGGGTGTTTTTATAATGGTGTGGCAACTTCCGTCAATGGAGGTTGACATTAGGGCAGTGGTAATGGATATGCTGGGTGCGCAAAGAATTGTCTTCATTATGACTCTGGTGCTTCCGGTCACTGCTTTTTTTGCCGCTGTAGGACTCGCTATCTCCATCTTCGCACAATCATTCAAGGAAGCCCAGAGCATGATGGCGCCTCTGAATTTTGTTATAATTCTTCCGGCTATGATCGGAATGTTACCTGGTATCGAGCTCAACTATGTCACCGCAGCAATACCGATACTTAACCTTGCACTAGCCACCAAGACAATTTTAGCAGGAACAGCGGAACCGATTCTCATTGCCGAAGTTTATTTGTCACTTTTCTCGTTGGCAGGAGTCAGTATATTTGCCTGTGTCAAATGGTTCAACCGTGAAGAGACGCTTTTTAGATCTTAATCGAATAACCGCTGACAAACTGCAACGGGGGCCGTTACGGATTGAATTTTCTATCCTTATATTCACTTTAATTTTTTTTCTAACTACCGGCTGTACAGATAAGAAAAGAAAATCTTTAGCTGAATCTCCTTCTGGGATGGTTATGATTCCCAGTGGCACATTCACTATGGGGGGTAACAGCCGACAGTCCAGTCCCGATGAATTCCCACGACGGAAAGTAAGAGTTGACGCATTCTACATGGATGTCCACGAAGTCACAAACCGGCAGTTCAGTGAATTCGTTGAAAGTACCGGTTATCTCACTGTGGCTGAGAGAGAGATAGACTGGGAAGACTTGAAGAAGAGTGTTCCTCCTGGAACACCAAAGCCTCCGAAAGAAGTGCTTCAGCCAGGATCGGTGGTGTTTACCTCCACAGATGGCCCCGTCTCACTTAATGATGAGAGGCAGTGGTGGGAATGGAAGACTGGCGCAAATTGGCGAGAACCTTTAGGTCCGGAAAGCAATATTGAGGACCTGATGGATCATCCTGTCGTTCATGTAGCTTGGGAGGATGCTGTTGTTTATGCTGAATGGGCAAAAAAACGACTGCCGACTGAGGCTGAGTGGGAGTGGGCTGCACGTGGGGGACTCGATGATCCTGTCTATCCCTGGGGTAATGAGCCGGCAAACACCTCCGCCGAAAAGGCAAACTTCTGGCAGGGGCAGTTCCCGTATAAGAATACCCTTAAGGATGGTTATCTTGAAAGTGCTCCTGTAAAGTCATACTCGCCAAATGGATATGGTCTTTACGACATGGCTGGAAATGTCTGGGAGTGGTGCGCCGATCTTTATCATCATGAAGGCTACAGCATAGAGACGGCCGAGGTCTGCATCAACCCCAAGGGACCTGAAGTCTCTTTTGACCCCCGGGAACCAATGGCTACTAAACGCGTCATAAGGGGCGGTTCTTTCCTATGCAACGATAGCTATTGCAGTGGCTACCGCGTCTCCCGGCGGATGAGTTCTAGCGAAGATACGGGATTGAACCATACTGGATTTCGGTGTGTTAGGTCTGCAAATAGAGCAAATTCAGTTTACAATTAAGCTTTTCTGTAAATGCTTCATCCTCATCCTTTCTACGAAGATATCGACGAATGGGAGTTTTACGATCTGGCTAAGGATCCTGGGGAAATAAATAATTTGTATGATGATCATAGGTATGGACATGCAATTGAGGAGACGCGGGGAGAACTACTGAAGCTTCGATAAGAAATGGAAGATCCAATAACGAGGGAGGTGAAACCGGAATGAGAAACGTGTCGTATTTCACAGTTTTATTGTTCTTGACACTGACAATTTCTTCATGCGAACGCCCAACGCCGCCGAACATCATTTATATTCTTGCTGATGACCTTGGCTACGGCGAACTGGGAGTCCACGGACAAGAGATCATCGAGACACCTCACATCGATGCTTTGGCCAGAACCGGAATGCGCTTCACACAGCACTATTCTGGTTCAGCAGTTTGTGCTCCTTCGAGATCCGTCCTATTGACCGGAATGCATTCTGGGCACACGCATATTCGTGGAAATGATGAATGGAGAGAAAGGGGCGATGTTTGGGATTATGCTGCCATGTTTCAAGATTCTTCCCTTGAAGGACAACGACCTCTTCTTGACTCAATTGTGACTATTGCAGAAATTCTTAAAGAAGC
Source organism: Fidelibacterota bacterium UBA6931 (assembly GCA_002448795.1). GTDB lineage: Bacteria > Fidelibacterota > Marinisomatia > Marinisomatales > S15-B10 > S15-B10. The sequence goes on along the minus strand of DKAH01000009.1, from coordinate 22,153 downwards.
TGGATATACAACTGGTAGTGTAGGGAAATGGGGTCTAGGTGCTCCAGGGACTGAAGGAGTACCTACTAAACAGGGTTTTGATTTCTTTTACGGGTATAATTGTCAGCGACAAGCCCATACTTATTATCCCATGCATCTTTGGCGAAATGAAGAAAGAGAGCTTTTAAACAACAAAATGATAGCTCCTCATTCACAGTTACCTCCGGGAGCTGACCCATTAAATCCTGAAAGCTATAAGGATTTTTCATTAAATGATTATGCTCCTGAACTTATGCATAAAGAAGCTCTAACATTTATTGAGAATAATAGAAATTCGCCTTTCTTTTTGTACTATGCCTCACCTATCCCCCATGTCGCATTGCAAGCCCCAAAACGCTGGGTTGACTACTATATTGATAAACTGGGGCCTGAAAAGCCTTATATAGGGGATAATAATTTCCCCTATTTCCCTAATTTTACACCAAGAGCTACCTATGCAGGCATGATATCATATTTAGATGAGCAGGTAGGAGAAATAGTAACTAAGCTGAAGGAACTAAACATATACGAGAATACTCTAATTATTTTTACTAGTGACAATGGACCTACTCATTCAGCGGGCGGAGCTGATACGCATTATTTTTCAAGTGCCAAACCCTTTAGGACTGATAAGGGATGGACCAAGGGCTCGCTCAATGAAGGTGGTATTCGTGTACCAATGATTGTTACTTGGCCAGGTCATATCGCTGCTGCTAGTACTTCAGATCATATTTCCTCATTTTATGATGTGATGCCGACTTTGTGCGATGTTATTGGCCAACCCATATCAATTAGTACAGATGGAATAAGTTTCTTTCCAACTCTTATTGGGAAACCACAAATTGCAGAACACGAATATCTCTATTGGGAATTCCCAGGTTATAATGGTCAACAGGCGGTACGGATGGGGAATTGGAAGGGGATCCGTAAGGACATCTTCGATGGGAACTTGAATCTAAAATTATATAATCTGAAAGACGATATTCGGGAGTCGCACGATGTGGCCGTTGACAATCCTGCCATCGTACGGAAAATAGAAAGCATTATGAAAGAACAACATGTTCCTTCATCCATAGAAAGATTCAAGTTCTCACAGTTGGGTGATAATTGACCGAGGGATGGATATAGGGTTTTTTATGGGATGGTGATCTTGCACAAAAACGAGCTATATGTATCGTATGCAAACATCCAACTAAACTCCAGTTTGGTAGCCATCTTCAACACCACGGTGTACAGTGGAAAAACTTCTCGGTGGGTAGATGCTCACTGAGGAGTGATCGGCAAAACTGAGTCATTTCTTCTTCCACCTCCTTTTGGTAGGTGACCATGCCGTTTGAACGATGTAGGGGCCCCGCCAGCAAACGGTTTTCCGGATATAGTTTTGCAATTGTGTCGAACATGGCTGTGGGAAATCTCATCGGTCCTAGACTGACTGAGTGAAATGCTTTTGCCGGGACAGCCGCGAAAATATCGTTAACGAGACGTCGGTACGTCGATTCAAATCCGTTATGACAAATGAGAGGATCGAGCCGAAGTCCCAATGGCCACCCCCGCTCAGCAAGCTGATTCATCGCCTTTATCCTGCTTTTCACCGGCGGTACACCGTCCTCAGTCTTCTTTGAAATTTCCTCCGGCGTAAAACTGAAGGCAGTGATGCAATTGTCGAATGGTTCACTGTCAAGAAGAAACTGAATATTGACACTCTTTGTCCGCAGTTCAAGGATGGCCCGGGGCCGCTCTCTGAAGAATGGGAGAAACGCTTCGGTGAAGCCGGTCACTGATTCCAGTGCTAGCGAATCACAGTCATAACCGGAAAAGAACGTGACTGTCTTGTTAGCCACCGTCTCTCCCAACTTCCTGTCGATAGCGCTCATGAACGATTCATAATTGATAAATAGCAGATAGTTTGCCGATCGAAACATTCCCTGAAGAAAGCAGTAGCGGCAGTCGTAGAGACAGTTGAGGATGTGGGAAAAGTAGAAGTTTTCCTCTCCACCAATGCCGAAACCTTCGGGAGCAGGGAGGATAAAGTTGTCGAACTTTTCGGCGAGGATCAACGCCGGCCGCTGCTTCTGAATTCTGAAATCCTGACTTCGGGGATTGAACACTTCACCGTACCGTTCACAGGGAATGAGGCGGGCTTTTGGAAAACGACTGAGAATCACTGACGTCCGCGGATGTTGCCTGACCGCCGCCTCGATATAGATAGTATCGATCACAGTTGTGACGCTTCCACCGTTGCATCAGTCAGACGATGATAGAGAGATTTCAGCACATCCCTGCTGTTCTTACTGTCTGTGCTGGCCGCCTCAATAGGATTGATTTCAGGGAATATCACCTGCCACCGTCTTAGCATCTTCTCCAACTGGTGACTTTGAGTAACAGTGAATTTCCACCGATTGAGGAAATGCTCAAGTTCACGAGGTACTGCCCGCCGCTTCCTGAGATTCTTGGATAGCCGGAGCAGTGAATGCACTACAGATTCAACAGCATCAAGGTGAGTCGTGATCATTTCAGTGACCGATCTGCTGTCAAGCTTTTTCTCATTCCTGTTATCAGAAACTACCTTCAGGCAATGGATCAGTTCATTTATGGAAAAGTTTGAGGCTGTAGAGTAGAAGCCGGCAGCTTCCATTTCTACTAGTGCATCGGCGGGATAATTGTGTGTTTCTTTCTTAACAGTCAATAATGACGCAGTCTCAAACGGAAAGTCTAGAACCATGGTGGGATACCACGCCCGCCCGGTTCCGGCATCGGTGATCTTGTGCGCTGCGACCAGTGTACCGACAGGCAGCGACGCATGCCCGGCGACGCCGACGTTCAGCCAGCCGTCTGAAGTATTCGAAGAAGACAGTTTGGTAAGATGTTTTACCGCTCCCGCCGCCGCGCTCTTGCCTACGCCGGAGATGATGAGCCTCACGTTATCATCGCTGTTGGTATAAATCTTGAAATGATCGGTTTGGGAAGATCGGAGTTTGAAATGGTCCATGAGAGGTTTCGCCTCCGCCGGTAGCGCTGATACAATGTTCACTGTTCCAGTCATGTACTGACTTTCTCGGAAGGCCATATCTTGCCTCGCTTCAGAGCGCCCTGAGAAATGATTTGCGTTTTTTCCGCAAGCATCGCTTCGGCTGCTTTCCGGTCGCTGTTGCTCAGAACTTTTGACGCCAGAATGTTCTCCAGTGCTCTGATCCTGAACCTGTCCATACCCCAGTGCTTCCGGGAAAGCTGATCTTCATGACCGCCGTACTTGACTGTCAGCTTCTCACTGATATAGAGGAATGAATAGCGGGCGGCAATTCTGAGCCAGAGGTCGTAATCCTCGCAGACAGAGAGAGATTCATCAAACAGCCCCACATCATCAAACAGTGACCGGTGAATCATGACACTTGAAGGGGAGACGCAGCAGAGAGGGAGACATTTCTGAAAAATCCAGCCGCCCGATTTGGCATGCTTTTTCATGGGATTTACGCGTTTGCCGTTTCGAATCCAGATTTCGTCTGTGTGGCAGATTTTCATTTCAGGCTGTTGTTCAAGAGCCGTCATCTGTCGTTCAAGTTTTTCAGGGAACCATTCGTCATCAGAATCGAGGAAAGTGACCCAGTCAGAGTCTGTCATCATGATTCCTTTATTCCGTGCGGTGCTGACGCCGCGGTTTTTCTGCCGAATGTATGTGAGGTCAGGATAGTGGTCGCTGACAATCTGGGTTGTCTCATCAGTTGAACCGTCATCAATAACAATTATAGTATCAGTTTGGAGCGTCTGGCCAAGAACGGAGTCGAGCGCCCTCGGAAGGGTGTGGGCGCGGTTAAATGTCGGGATGATGACAGAGACCCGGCTTACGGCCACGTCTCAGCGGATTTTTTCGCGGAAGTAACTTGGCAGCTGATCTATTGCCACTCTCTCTTGAACCATGTTGTCGCGCTCCCGAACAGTGACAGTCTGATCTTCAAGTGTGTCTGAATCGACGGTGACTCCGTAAGGTGTCCCGGCCTCATCCTGTCGGCGATAGCGGCGGCCGATGGAACCACCGGCATCGAAGAAAGCGGCAAAGTTGTTTCGTAGACTTTCCACAATCTTTTCCCCAATCTCTGGCATGCCATCACGATTTACCAAAGGGAAAACAGCCACGGTGGTGGGTGCCACTTTGGGACTGAGCCGAAGCACAACACGGTTTTCGCCTTTCACCTCTTCCTCATGATAGGCGTCAACAAGAATGGTCAGGACGGTACGGTCAACGCCGGCAGAGGCCTCCACTACAGCGGGCGTGATGTGTTTGTTGTCCTTTGAATCGAACCAGGTCAGCTTCTTTCCGCTATGTTCGGTGTGCTGATCAAGATCGAATGTACCGCGGTCCGCGATTCCCTCTAATTCCGACCAGCCGAAGGGAAACTGATACTCAACGTCAAAACAAGCGGCGGCGTAGTGGGCCAGCTCATCATCGCCGTGGGGGCGGAGCTTCAGTCGTTCTTCCCGAATTCCGAGACCCTTGTACCACGACATTCTGGCGTCAGTCCAGTAATCCAGCCATTCTCCCGTTTCATCGGGCTTGACAAAAAATTCCATCTCCATCTGTTCAAACTCTCGCGATCGAAACAGAAAATTCCCTGTTGTAATCTCGTTTCTGAACGCTTTCCCGATCTGGGCGATACCGAAAGGGAGTTTCATTCTTGCGGTACTTTGAGCATTGGCGAAATTGACAAAAATTCCCTGCGCTGTCTCCGGCCTGAGATAAATGACTGAGGAAGAATCCTCTGAAGGACCGTAGTGTGTTTTCAGCATCAGGTTGAATTGGCGTGCTTCTGTCCAATCTTGAACACCACAGTTGGGACAATTATTATCAAGATCCATCTGGTCACTCCGAAATCGCGCCTTGCAGTTTTTGCAGTCCACCATTGGGTCGTGGAACTCAGATAGATGCCCTGAGGCTTCCCACACCTTGGGATTCATCAGAATGGAAGCGTCCATGCCAACCACGTCCGGCCGTGAAGTGACCATATCCTGCCACCAAAGTTGCTTGATGTTGTTCTTCAGCTCCGCACCGAGGGGGCCGTAATCATAGGTTGATTCAAGACCGCCATAAATATCTGAGCTTTGGAAAATAAATCCCCGCCGCTTGCAGAGCGATACAAGCTTGTCCATCACTTTATTCTCAACCATCCTTTATGTCCTCTGTCATAGTTGGATGGAGCAATGGGGTCCTGTCCCACTTCCCGTCCATTTCCTCTTTTTATTCCATCTCACGCAGTTCTTTTTCGATCAGATCATCGTAAGGCACCTTTTTACTTTTGACGGTTGGTGAAGCTTCCGGCCTCGACTTCACTTTCAGATAGTTCACAAGGACTAGGGTACCGAGTCCAAGGACGATGACAGGTGCTACCCATACCATGAGGTTAAAACCGCGAGCCACCGGTACCGCGAGGATTCTCTCACCGTAAATGCCGACAAAGTGGTCTACAATCTCTTCTTTTGATCTTTCCTCCGTTGCCAGTTCCCTGATTTTCTTTTCCATATCCGTATTCCCGTGGTCCGCAACCGTACCGCTCCAGCAGCACGGTGCCATCAGGGTTCTTTCAAGTTCGGATACCAGTGCATCCGTTGATATCTTGGACTGACCGCAAACTAACTGTAATAGAAGAAGGGAAAGGAAAATGCTAATCTTCGACAGCTTCAACCAGTTCGGCCTCGGTCTTGCATTTAGGACAGACATGAAAAGTTCCCTTGGTCTTGTTTATCCGTTCTTCAATGTAATGGTTTTCACACGCCTCACAGGGCTGGAGGATCGGCCTGTTCCAAGTCGCTTCGTCACAATCGGGGTAACGGTTACACCCGAAAAACACCTTTCCTCTGCGGCTGGTTTTTTCCACGAGTTCCCCTTCGCACTTATCACGGGCACAGGCCACTCCGGTACTGATTGATTCGGTATGCCGACAGTCCGGATATTTTTCACAGCCGATATATCTACCGAAACGACCCCGCTTGATTTGAAGTTGGCTGCCGCATTTGGGACACGGTTTCTCAACTATCTCCGGCTCAGCGTCGCCATCGAGTGACTTAGCGTTTCGGCAGTCAGGAAAGCCTGAACAGGCGATGAATTTCTCGCCGCGACGGTTCCATTTTATGACCATTGGTTCGCCGCACTTATCGCACTTTTCATCAGTCTTCTCCATCAGCGATTTCTTGATCTTTCCCCTACGTTCTTCCACAGATTCCATGGAAGTGCGAAAAGGTCCATAGAAATCGTGCAAAACGTCAATATAATCCTGTTCACCAGATTCGACTTCGTCCAGTTCTTGCTCCATTTTTGCGGTGAAGTCGACGCTAAAAATATCCGGCAAATTCTGTGTAAGCACCTGATTGACAGTCAGACCAGCCTCTGTTGGAATCAGCTTCTGCTTGTCCCGTGTCACATATTGACGTTTGTTCAGACGTGATAGCGTTTCGGCAAAAGTACTGGGCCTGCCAATGCCGAGCTTGTCCAGCTCTTTGATAAGAGAGGACTCGGTGAAGTAGGGTGGGGGTTTAGTAAAATGCTGTTCAGGAAGGAAACGATCCCGCTCCAGTTTGTCATTTTCAACAATGTCCGATGGAAGGATTGGGTCTTCCTTTTTGTCCATGGCGGGGTACGCTTTTCGAAAGCCGTCAAACTTAACTACGGAGCCACTCACCCTGAAATCGGTATCAGAAGCCTTAATTATTATGGTAGTTCTATCTTGAATGGAAGGGTTCATTTGCGAAGCCATGAAGCGACGCCATATTAGGTCGTAGAGCTTGATTTGGGCGGGTTCAAGGTGTTGTTCCACACTGTCCGGCGTCCTGCTCGGATCGGTAGGCCGAATCGCTTCATGAGCGTCCTGAACATTTTTTTTCTTCTGACCGTAGAGAGTAGGTGTGTCGGGAAGATACTGTGCACCATACTGAGAAGTAATATAGGAGCGTGCACCATCAATAGAGGCGGGTGCCAGTCTTGTGGAGTCGGTCCTCATGTAAGTGATAAGTCCTGTCGGTTCGCCTCCACCGAGTTCAACACCTTCATAAAGACTCTGGGCGATCCGCATGGTCCGAGCAGGAGAGAGCTTTAGTCTTGTAGCGGCGTCCTGCTGAAGCGTACTTGTAATGAATGGGGCATATGGTTTCCGCTTAACTTCTTTCTTTTCAATAGAGTCGACAATAAATGAGGCATTTTCGAGTTTTGCCATAATATCATTGACAGCAGCCTCATTCTTCAACTCCACCTTTTCGCCTGATACTCTTGCAAGCTTTGCTGTGAATGGTTCGCCGTTCTTGGTTTTCAGCGCCACTTCAAGAATCCAGTATTCCTCCGGTTTGAACTTTACAATCTCCTCGTGCCGTTCGCATACGAGGCGGAGAGCCACTGATTGAACACGCCCGGCGCTCAGACCACTGTACAGGACTTTCCAGAGGAACTCGGACACCTTAAAGCCGACAATTCTATCGATGATTCGACGAGCCTGCTGGGCATTGACGAGATTCTGGTCAAGATCCCGGGGGTCGTCCATACCCTCCCGAATGCCGTCGGAGGTGATTTCGTTAAAAAGGACGCGCAGTACTTTTCCTGAACTGCCGTTCAACTCCGTGGCGACGTGCCACGCAATGGCTTCTCCTTCCCGGTCCGGATCGGTGGCGATGTAAATTGACGGGGCTTTCGACGCAGACTGCTTCAGTTTCTTTAGAACCTGTTTTTTGTCGGGGAGGACTTCATACTGGACGGCAAAATTTTTCTCGACGTCAACGCCCAGCTTCTTCCCCGGAAGATCCTTTACATGGCCATTGCATGCCAGAACCTGATATTCGCCCCCGAGATACCGTTCAATGGTTCTCGCTTTCGAGGGAGATTCGACGATTATTAGTGGTGAGTCAGCCATCTTCTATCTTTTTCGCACGCGAAAAATTACGACGAGTGGAAGCAAAGTCAACATCGATAATAAAATACCTGCTGATCCGTTCAAGAGTTAGTCTATGGTAAAGTGAGAGATGATCTCTTCGATGGCGACCTTCGATTGTAGTCCGGAATCCAGCTCTTTCACTTCCACTGACCCACTGTTGAGTTCATCGTCCCCAAGAAAAACTGCGTGACTGGAAGAAAGGCGGTTCGCTTCGCGTAGTTGAGCTTTGACGCTTCGCCTTAACGTGTCGAAGGATGCGGTAACTCCATTTTGCCGCAGGTTGTCAGCAAGTTTTGCCGCGGCCGATCTGGTATTGTCGCTTACAGTGACAACATAGACGGACACCCCCTCCAGTGATGTCTCTTTGTGTTCCCCCGCCGCTATCAGTATCCGCTCGATGCCGGCGGCAAATCCAACAGCCGGTGTGGGCTTACCTCCGAGCTGAGCAATAAGGTCATCATATCGGCCACCACCACAGAGAGCGCTCTGGGCTCCCACGTTCGGACTGGTAATCTCAAAGGTGGTTCGAGTGTAATAGTCGAGGCCGCGGACTAAGCTCTTATCGCGCCTAAAGTCGATGCCAAACTCAGTAAGATGGTCCTGTAGCTCCTCGAAGTGACTCAAGTCTTCACCATCAAGAAATTCCATAATGTCAGGAGCGTCAGCGAGAATGGCCTGCTCTCCCTCATCAGAAGTGTCGAGAATTCTGAGGGGATTAGTGTCAAGCCGCCGCTGACTTGTCTCTGAAAGTTGATTCTTCAACGGAGTGAGAAAGTTGACAAGTTCATCGCGGTATCTATCCCGGGAATGGGCGGAACCGATGCTGTTAATCACCACTTCAAGATTGATAACGCCCAGTTTATTGAGTATGGCACAAATGAGCGAAATCACCTCTGCGTCCTGTTCCGGATGGGGTGAACCGATCGCCTCAGCGCCAAACTGACTGAACTGCCGCATTCTGCCCGCCTGAGGTCGTTCCTGCCGGAAAAGTGTATCCATATAGTACAGTTTTGTGAGAGCGCCGTCTCTCGCTAAGTTGTGTTGGATATAGGCCCGCATAGTTGGGGCTGTCAGTTCGGGACGAAGGGTCAAGCTGTTTTTACTCTGATCGGTGAAGGTGTACATCTGTTTGGAGACGATGTCGCTTTCTTCGCCAACGCTTCTGGCGAACAGTTCAGTCATTTCGAAAACAGGCGTGCGAATTTCGCCGTAGCTCCATGCTTTCATGGTGTCGTGAATGACCGTCTCGAGTTGGCGCCAACGAATGGTCTCATTGGGTAGTAGATCCCGTGTCCCTTTCATTGCTCTGAAGGATCGACTCACGGCTCATCCACCGTCATTTCATCGATAATTGTCTTAGCTTTTTCAAGATCTTCTTTGGGAACAAAGAGCACCGCCTTTCCGCCTGCGATATCCCATGTTCTTACTCCGTAAGCAGTAGAGATGAAATCACCTTTAATGAATGCGGGTATACTGTTTCCTTCGAGTACCTCTTTCGCCATCTCAGCGGGAATGTATCCGGAATACTGTTTTACCACTTTCCATTTGAAGCCTGCAAGTTCGGGCAAGCTCTCGACGAGGGAAACTCCACAATCATGGCAGTGGATGATCCCGTTTTCAAATTCAGATTTACATTCGGGGCAGAACAATTAGATCAGGTGCCTCTTTTCACAGCCAAAGTTTAAAAGATATGAGATAAACCCAAACGAATTTCAACGCCTGTGATCGCTGATAAAAACGGGTCAGGTCTAGCGAGAATGCGGACATTTGATGAGAGATACTGATACCGGAGATAGCAACTTTAAAAAATGGAAGGTGACCGAGAGATTAACGACTCCACACCAATGGCGATGTTTCCAGAAATTTTGGTAATCTTTCTGTATGAAACTTCATTATTTGTCGATTGACCGGTTATCTTTCCGTCCAATGCTATTGGTCCGGCGCCTGCCCCTACTGCTATGACACTGTTACCCAATGAAATGACATTGCTTCTTATCCAAATTGTGGCGGAATGACTAAATGACTGACTGTTTACGGTTTCAGGACTGATGGAGGTGGTGATGTTCTGGGATACTTTCTCTCCAAAATAAATATTCTCGTATCGCCGATGGCTTAGTTCCAGAACTGTGGACAGTTTTGGGCTGAGTGCTTTATAGAAGAAAAGACTGATTCTCATCGTTTCTCGATACTGGCGATGGTCAGTATTTCCTGCCAGTAGAGCAACTCCTATTTGCATTCCATTGGAAACATGAGGTAGCAGAATAGCGACGAAAATGAAAGGAGCGATATAGATTCGTTTCAACAGAGGGCCAAAGTAAACATTGCATCGCAATTTTGTTCGACCCGCTACGAAAAGCAACGATTTTAAGGGATTCCAGGCCCGCTCCAGCGCCCTCCTCGGGACTCGAACTTCAAATCCCGAAGCGTAGGTGATTTCACATTGACTCTGAGATAAAAACCGCGACCGAAGCCTGAGGGAGTCCACGTAAAATTCATTTCCCAGCAGTGCAGATCGCGGTATATGCTGACATCGTGGCTTACCAGATCTCTTTCCATCAGGTCAAACCGTGCGTTGTACTGAATGCGCCATGACTTTGAAATATTGATACCGAGGCGAGTATTCATCCAGAAGGTGTCTCGGGGATTTAGAGGATTCTGTTTGTTTGCTGCATACCGGAGGGAGACGTTCAGGTTCCACAGATCACCCTGATTCACCCCTCTGGGTCCGGCCCCGGGACGCCTGATACCGCCGGTCATTAAATCAGAGAAAGCGGTTGTATCCGCCGAGGCCGTATCCATTTCCGCTGACGATTCTTGCCATCCGAGCCGTTTTCCGGAAATGTTAAATCCCGTGGCAGCGTTGATATTTGTAAGGCGAGGAATGGGGAGGCCCCAGTCGTTTGTCCGGATCGTCTCTAGCCGGGTTATTTTTCCATTGTCTACTACGGTATCGTAGAAATCATGGCTCATGGAAAAATCGAGATTCAGTTTTTTCATCCAGCCGGAACGGATTGTGGAGCGGAGTTTTGCCATTTGATACCGCTCGGCCGCGAAATTGTAATTTGTGTTAATGTTCCATGTCAGAAGATTGTCGATCTTTCTCTCTTTCTCTCCCTCATCCACCTTCGCCTGAAAGAGATTACGAACAGAGATACTGAGATTTTTCTGCTCACCAGTAGCTGTGGCGCCGATCTGTGTTCCGCGGAAAGGATCGAAGGGGTGGAGATTGCCTGCTTCGTCCTCAAGTTGCTCAATATATCCAAATGCTTCATCTGAAAAATCAGGTCTGTAACTCAAGCCGATTGAAGGGGTAATGGTATGACGGATGGTTTTCAGTCTTCCAATCCTGATAGGGAGAATGCCGTACAGTTTGGTATTTGTGCTCACCGACAGGTTACCGGTATGGCGAGCCCTGAAACCGTCCACCTGTAGCTGATCAATAGGGCGGCCTAGGGTGTCAGCACTTCCAGCGGCGAAGGATTTTGTAATCCACTCCTCACGGAAGGAAACGCTCGGTCGGACAGCGATATATTTAAAAAGCCGTGAAGAGCCTGACACTGACATGCTGTGAACCCAGCTGTTATCATATTCGGACTGTCGATCACCCCATACAAAAGTTGAATCGTCGATCATCTCCGATTCATGGTATCCCTGTCCTCTGTTTTTCAGTGTACTCCCGTAGGAAAAATAGATGCCTTTTGCGAACAGTTCGGTCTGGCCTTTTCTGAAATTCAGAGTAGGTAAGACGCTTGTACTTTCCACGATTCGACGACCTTCACTGGTGGGTGTTTCATAGTAGATTGACTGCGGATCGATCTTGTTCTTTGCCATCAAGTTTTTTGTTTCTGACAGGTTGGCGGAGACACTGGCGTTCCATTTCTTCCAGCGCTTGGAATAGGTGGCGTTGGAGACGGCGCTCTGGTTGAGCCTTGTGTCCCTGTGGATTCCCAGTTCCTGGTTAAAGGCACTATCGGAGTAATACCTTCCATTGATGTTCAGCGATTGATCTCTCCTAAGTTGTTGGGCGTGGTTCCAGGATCCTGACCACCTGACAGCGCCGGGATTGGAGAAGAATTCGGAGATGTCTCCATCGGCAACCGTCCGATTGTAGCGGAAATTGAAGCTTCCGCTGTACTTGTAGCGTTGGAAATAGTTATTAGAGCTCTGAAAAACAATTCCCTCCTTGTCGTAAAAATCGAGTGTAAAGCGACTGTTGAGGTAATCGTTCACCGCCCAGAAATAACCGAGGCCCCTGAGATATCGTCCCTGAACTGCGTTCTGGCCGTAGGAGGGCATGATCCATCCGGAATGACGTTTACCGCTCTGATCAGGAAAAACGGCAAAGGGGAGTCCCATGAGCGGTATGCCGCTGAGGTAAAGAATGATAGGTTTCGCTATGATGAGGTCATTCATGATCATTTTCATCCGTCGGCTGCCAAAGTGAAAATGGGGATCATCGATGAGGTCGCAGGTGGTGTAGATGCCCCTGTCTACGAAGAGCACTTTGTTATCCTGATTCCGGATCTCCTCACCCCTGTAGTAACCGTCATCCATTCGCGTCGTACCGTGCTTTACTCGTCCACGTCCGGTTTTGAGATTATAGGTGAGTGTCTCTCCCCGCATCGGTTCCCGGCCGGATTCAGTAAAGAGGGGCCGGTCTGAAGTATCCCCTTCAACAGTTCCGGGGGGTGCCGCCGAAGCTTTCATCAGGTTCTTCTTCCAAATGACATTGACAAAACCGGATTTCAGCTCTGTATCCTGATAATCAATCTCCACATCTTTTCTCAGCCAAGTCTCCCGCATAGGGACGCTATATTTTATGGTGTCTGCGATGTAGACTATGTTATCATCGATCTCCTGGGCTGTTGAATCGGGATAATATTCGCCGCGGGCGCCACCTGCAATATGGATTGATGTTATATCGCGGTTGTCGGCCGAATCGGGTTCAAAGAGGAGTGTAATAGTGTCACCGCTAGCAATGTTCTTTCCCTGGTACACCGAATCTTCAAAGAGGTGATAGAGGGTTGTGGCCATACCCTCAAGGCGAACCGAATCGATCAGCCCTTCCTCAAGGAAGGCTTCAAGGCTCTGGGCTGTCATATCGTCCTTGAAAGAAGAGAGGGAATCGAGAACCGTCTTTCCATTACGTTCATAGACAATGTGGGCCTCCTCGGGAATGGAGAGCCTGAAGAGATCATCGTCTCTGTACCAAAGATGGATTTCATTTCCGCTGAGCTGCTGCCCATCCTGTTCCACGATAGGATCATCCAGGAGCTGTGACAAGTCAGACACAGCGTCGTAAATGGAGATGCCGCAGGTGGCGGTTCGCTCCTGTTCCTGAATAGTGACGTCCCCTTCAGCGCGATAGCTGGCGGTGTCGTTGGACTCCTTCTTGTAGATGATTTTCTCGGCGGTGATGGTTTGTCCTTTCTGGACAAACTCCACATCCCCTTCGGCGATACCACTATCCATTTCGGTATAGAATGTCAACATCTTGCTTTTTAGACCGTATTCGCTGTCTCTGAAGCGGACCGAGCCGTGAGCGGTAACAATGTCGTTGTTGGAGTCCAGTCTTAGTGAATCAGCGATAAGGATCTGTTCCTCCTTCTCCATTCGAACATTATCGGTGAATGAGCCGATTCTGTCACGGTTGCTGTAAAGCGCTCTCTGGCAGCTGATGATGGCGGCCCCCTTCTGGAACTTCACATTGCCGGTGAGAAGCTGGACCGCTTTACCGTCTTCGTCCGTAATATTCTCCAGGAGTTCGGCGTAGATGAGCCGAAGCCGATCCTCTGACTGTGCGGTGACGGAAGAGAGCAGCGCTCCAATCAGGAGAATCCTGTTCATTGGGGAAAGTGAATCAGCGCCGGCGTTTGGGCCAGAGCTTATTCAGCCGTTTTGTGATGAATTCCTCGTAACCTTGTTCGGTGGGTCTATAAAATATGGTGGGGGATTCTCCCTCGGGGAAATAGTTCATGTCAGCAAGATGTTCCGGTTGATCGTGAGGATAAATGTAACCTTTGCCGTGATCGAATAATTCCATCAGTTTTGTTGGTGCGTTCCTTAAATGAAGCGGGACCGCCGAGGTTCCCTCTTCACGCACTTTCTTTGTAGCTTCCTTCACGGCGAGATAGCTGGCGTTGGACTTCGGCGCCGAGGCGAGATAGGTGGTCACTTGGGCCAGTGTGAGGGCAGCTTCCGGCATTCCGATGGTGTGAATCGCTTGAAAACCGGCATTAGCGATAACAAGTGCCTGTGGATCTGCGTTTCCTACATCTTCCGATGAGAAAATGATGAGCCGCCGAGCAATGAATTCAGGTTGCTCGCCCCCTTCCAGCATTACCGCAAGCCAGTAAATAGCGGCATCGGGATCGCTCCCTCGAACAGACTTTATGAAGGCTGAGATGGTATCGTAATGGTAATCGCCTGTCTTATTGTAGATCTGGCTTCTGGATTGAAGCGCCTCGGACAGAAGTGTGGAGTCAACGGTGACCGCCTCTCTGTCCTGTCCCGAGATGGCTGCTGCTACTTCCATTGTATTGAGCATTTTCCGTGCGTCCCCTCCGGAGGCTTTCACAAGAGCGCTCAGTGTCCCTTCTTCAAAGGTGACGGATCGACGGGAGAGGACAACATCTCTCGAAAGGGCATTCTTAAGTATGCCGGTGAGGTCCTTTTCCGACAGGCTGTTCAGTTTCAGGACGCGACAGCGGGAAAGGAGGGGCGAGATCACCTCGAAAGAAGGGTTTTCAGTCGTGGCACCGATGAGGGCGACAGTGCCGTCCTCGACAGCGTGAAGAAGCCCGTCCTGCTGTGCCTTGTTGAAGCGGTGTATTTCGTCGATAAACAGGAGTGTTGCTCTTTTTAGGAGTGTATTCTCCCTTGCGGATTCAATAATTTTTCTTAACTCCTTTACACCGGAAGAGACGGCGGAGAGTTGATGAAAATCCGCATCACTGTTTTGTGCAATCAGTCTGGCTAGTGTGGTTTTGCCCGTTCCCGGCGGTCCCCAGAGAATGCAGCTAAACAGCTTCCCAGCGGAAACCGTTTTCTGGAGAAAAGTGCCGTCTCCCACGAGATGGTCCTGCCCAAGAAACTCAAGCAGATTCGTCGGTCTGACCCGCTCCGCGAGTGGCGGCATGAGGTGACTTTCAGAGGCCATCGGTGCCTAATTTAGACTGAGGCTCGACCAAAACCAACCGTGCGAAATAGAAGGTGCATTTAATTAATATTAACAGTACACTTGCTTGTTGGTAACGGTACACTGGAGATTAAATTGTGAAAAAGAAGTCTTTCATTCCGCTATTAGCTATTTTCTTGGCGTGTGGTGGTAAACCGGGGGAAGTTGTGGAGACAGACACTGGACTAAAATATATTGATATTATGGAGGGAAAAGGTACATCGCCGCAGGCGGGTCAGCGTGTTTCTGTCCATTATTCGGGATGGCTGTACGATGAGACCCAGCCTGAGAACAAGGGCGAAATGTTTGACAGTTCCCGGAAGAAGGGACAGCCTTTTGGATTTGTACTAGGAGTGGGCAGTGTTATAAAGGGATGGGACGAAGGAGTCCTATCCATGCGCGTTGGCGGTCAACGTGAACTGATTATTCCTCCAGAGCTTGGCTATGGTGCATCGGGAATTGGACCAATTCCGCCGAATGCCACACTCCTTTTTGAAGTGGAGCTTCTCGATATTTACTGATCGTTTTGTCTCGGGCAGACAATAGATCTACATATTCACTCTTTTACCAGCGGATCATTGGCACGAAAACGCTGATTGGTCAGAAACTGTTCAGCTATAAACAACGTGAAATCCAATACATTATTGAGGTCATCAAAGTTCGTGGTAATAACGGATTGATTCTCGATCTCGGTTGCAGCACCGGCCAGTTCACACGAAAGCTTGCCTCTGAATTCGGTGGCGCCAATGTGCACGGCGCTGACATATCGGAAAAGTCTATCTCCCGGTGCTCCAGAAGGAGTTCGGAGATTAACTATCACCACATTGACGACGAATTCTATAGCAAGCATGGGAAAAAATATCAGTATGTGTTGCTATCCCACGTGTTGGAGCATCAGGAAGATCCCGCCGCCATGCTGAAGGAAGTGAAGGGTTTGTTGAGAGAGGACGGCGCCCTTATCTTGAGTGTACCACAGGAAAGGATCCGTGGCGATTCCGCACTGCCGGAAAATCTTTACAATCTTGTAAGGTTAAAATTTGAGAATGTCCACCAGATCAAACATTCTCTTGAAACACTCAAGCTTCTTCTATCCCAGGCCCAACTCTCCATCAAAGAACACAGGTACATTCACGTTTTCTGGAGCGAGCGAGACGAGCCCAGTTTCACAAACCACAGCCTTGTGGTGTGCGCCGAACCGGCGCAGGCTTAAGTTCTTTCTAAGAGCCACCGGAGGGATTTGAACCCCCGACCCACGCATTACGAATGCGTTGCTCTACCAACTGAGCTACGGTGGCAAACACACCAAAATTAGCGTCAAGAAGCCCCTCATTCCGAGGGGTTTCTCGTATATAGTCACATTATACTTGCTTCTAATCCTTCCCGACACTTATAGTTATATATGGACACCATTAGTCACATTAGGGATACAAGGCAAGGGGTGGGCTATGGCGCCCAGCCCCCTCGACTCATACCTTATTTCATCCCACATGCATTTTCTGGTGTCACAGATAAGTTTTCAAAACAACATTATGCTTCTCAACCTAAAAACTCAACCGCAACCTGAAACCGATGGGGGTACCATATAATGAATAAGACCGCCCCCCACTGTAATATAATTTTTTGAAATTTTGAAACAGGAGATATGAATGGACGACTTCATTAAAGACCTATACACGAATTACTTAAAAATAATGGATAACCATATCGTTCCATTCTTGCGTTCTCAAAATGGAATGTGGGTGATTATCGGTATAATCCTTTTTTTGATTCTATTCTAATATAATGGGCTTAATCGACGCGATCGCCCCTCTTCGCTTCGGCCCTTTCGACGGTGCTCCCGGGAGCAGGACGGCTCTAGGCGGGGAGAGGGTGGGACAGGCTGTTGGGCTTCCTGACAGTGGCTGCATTAGGGAATATCACCCACCGTTACAACAGACTGAACAGAGACGGTGGAACACTGTTCTTCGGTACCCTCACCGTCACCTTCTATTTAGGTGAAATCATTGGCGCCTACAGGGCAACGGCGGGGGCCATTGAGTAAATTCGCCAGCCTTGTCGCCACCTTAGCTCAGTTGGTAGAGCACGTCACTCGTAATGACGAGGTCGTCGGTTCAATTCCGACAGGTGGCTTTTTGCCCCGTGGTGTAACTGGCAACACGTCGGATTCTGGTTCCGAAGAGTCTAGGTTCGATCCCTAGCGGGGCAATGTTGAATGTTGGAGGGATGGCCGAGTGGCTTAAGGCGACGCCCTGCTAAGGCGTTGGACGCAAGTCCGCGTGGGTTCGAATCCCACTCCCTCCGCTTTTTTGTGTAGTAGATGGACGGGTGGCCGAGTGGCTTAAGGCGCATGATTGGAAATCATGTGGGTTAACACCTTCGTGGGTTCGAATCCCACCCCGTCCGCTTAATTGCACTCCATCCATTGCCGTGTAAATGTGTGAATTGTCGATGATTTAATTCGGGGCGTGGCTCAGTCCGGTAGAGCGCTGCGTTCGGGACGCAGAGGTCCCCGGTTCAAATCCGGGCGCCCCGACTCATTGCTAGTTATGGAGCCGTCGCATAATTGGTATTGCACCGGTCTCGAAAACCGGCGTCCTAACGGATGTGTGGGTTCGAATCCCACCGGCTCCGCTTGATTTACGACAGACAGATATCCCTAACAGCTAGGTTTATCGTCTGTTTTTAAATAATATTTAACTTAAGTTTTCCCGATTCAGTCCGTATTTCATGATGGCCGCGTGACGACTGTTTTTTTCTCGTTCCAGGCCATAAACAGAGCCATTTAGCCCTGGGGCTGTTCTACCTAAGGCGTGAATGATTTCCCGTTGGCTATCATCAAGAGTTAGGTCAAAGGCTTTAGCTATTTGAGAAACCCTCTCCGCCTTACTTACGCCAACGATTGCTGCCGTAACTCCAGGACGGTCAAGGGCGTACCGGAGGGCAACTTGAGCTATGGTAGCTCCATGTTGGCGAGCGATCTGGTCCATTTCTTTTAAAAGTTTTTGGAACCGTCCCCAACCACCATACTCATCGATGATGAGACGGTATTTCACCAGAGAGCGGTTTTTAAGTTTCTCAAACGAATCAGAAGTACCTAGGTAGTTTTCTGATAAGAATCCTCCTGCTAGGGTACCATAACAAAAAATCCCAATGCCATTGTCTCGACAGTACTCAACCATACCATTCTCAGGTCGGTGATCTAGTGCGGAGTACTGGATCTGATGAGTACGTACTGGGATCCCTGCGTCTATCATGCTACGGAGAGACTCTAAGTGGAAGTTGGTGGCGCCGATCTGACGGATCTTTCCTTTTTGTCTGAGTTCTTCAATCCAGCCGGCTGTCTCGATCCATCTATCTATATCATATGACCACCATGAAAATTGAACTAAATCAAGCCGTTCAACGCCAAGCCTACGGAGAGATCGGTCAATAATCTTTTCTACGTATACTTTGTCCAGGGTGGATAGAGCCTCAAGATCGGGGACAAATTTAGTATGGATACGAATCTGATCTGCGTATGCAGAACCTTCTCGTTGCCGGCATTCTCTCAGAAAATCACCAAGCATTTCTTCGATCCCTGTATAGATGTCTGCACAATCGAACACAGTTATGCCTGAATCTATTGCTCGAAAAAATGATTCGAAGATCTCAGCCCGAGAGCGCGGTGCTTGATGGCCTTTTGAAATTTGCCATGTTCCTGTGATGATACGTGGAACTGTATAGCCGTCTGCCAATTCAGAGAGTGGGATGCTCACAGTTTGTACTATTTAGAATTCTTATCTAGAGGTACCAATGTTACGTCTGAATGCCGGAATGTAGTGCGTCCAGTTCTTGTAATCCTAAAGAGCGCTCCGCAGTTGGGGTCTGGACACGCTACATCCATGTCCGTGGTGATCCAATCGTTTGTATGTGTGTCTCTCTGCTTGGCTGGGAGAATAGGCAGGAGTGCCGCCAATGGATAGATTGGGAATGTCTGGCCTGGCGGAAAGCTTAAGTTTTCTCCTGAGAGCTTAAAGTAGTCTCCGACCTTGTGGTCACAAACCATCTCATTCGCTTCTCCCACGACCTCCACTTTTAGATCGTACAACTCGAATTCATCTGATGTTTTCATCAAAATTTCTCCCGTTCTAAACGGCTGACCATGATTTTGGTGTGGGCAAGTAGGTCATGTATGACCATCTTTCCTACTGTTCCTTGAATGTAAGGATTTCGGTGTGCTGTTCTATTTGATAAACTAGTAAAGATTGAGCGGCATCTAATCATCTTCGCATCTCAGAAAACAGTTGGGCCATGAAGTCACTTTACAACATCGAGTAAGAATAAGGTATAGTAAGTATGGATGATCTTGATACTTGGAATGCGGACACTAGCCCAGATAGTGACCGCCTCATCTTTCGTGGCGGTATATTGGGAGCCATCGCTCCGCTCGGTCTTTTCCTCACCGGAGTGGCTTGGTTAGGACTTTCAGGTGCACCCGACGAAAGAGGGTTCTGGGCCATCCTTCTAGTTGCTATCACACTGGGCACCTTACTTGCTAAAGATCCTCGTGCTTATTCTGATGCAGTTATCAAAGGAATGAGTCGCCCTATTGTAATGCTAATGGTTTTTGCCTGGATACTGGCAGGTGTTTTGGGATCGCTAGTAAATGCAGGAGGGTTTGTCCAAAGCTTAGTTGCCTTGGCGACAGCTGTCGGCGTGAGTGGGGGGGGATTTGTAAGCGTTGCCTTCTTAATATGTGCAGTAGTATCCACATCTACGGGCACAAGTCTAGGGACTATAATTCTAGCTGCGCCACTCCTATATCCTGCCGCCGCCTCACTCCAAGCTGACCCGTCTATGTTAATCGGAGCCATTCTAGCCGGGGCTACTTTTGGCGATAACGTTTCTCCGGTTTCTGATACTACTATCGCTTCGGCGTCTACTCAAAAAACAGATATTGGTGGTGTTGTGCGAAGTCGTATCAAATACGCCTTACCGGCAGGCGCTTTGGCTCTGATTCTTTATGGCATTATGGGTGCTGATGCACCAGAACAATTGAACGTTGCTAGTATTAATGATTCCCATGGATTCCAGGGAATTTGGATGCTTCTGGCACCAACAGCATCCATCGTTATGCTACTTAAAAAACGCCATCTGGTAGAAAGTCTCTTGGTTGGAATTGTTACCGGAGTTGTTACTGGCCTAGCCAGTGGTTCGATAACCCTGAGTGCGCTTCTATATATTGATACTGAAAATTTTATTGCTAAAGGTTTAATTCTAGAAGGCATGGAACGTGGCCTGGGTGTGTCTATTTTCACAATCCTACTTATGGGCCTAGTAGCTGGCCTACAAAAAAGTGGGGTCGTGGGAGACTGGGTAGGCAATCTACGTAACCGTACTAAATCACCACAAAAAGCTGAGTGGTGGATTTTCGGCGCTATTTCTGGTGCTGTCATCCTTACAACACACGCTACCGTAGCTATTCTAAGTGTTGGTGATATCACTAACGAGGTAGGAGAATCAGCTGGGATCCCTGCTTATCGCCGAGCCAATCTCTTAGATATGGCTGTGTGTACTTATCCTTTCCTGTTTCCCTTTTTTATTCCTACTATACTTGCAGCGAGCATGACAATTTCGGGGGAAGCATTTGGGCTGCCTCGCATATCTCCTTTTACTGTGGGTTTCCTAAACTTCTACTCTTGGGGACTTATGGCTATGCTGATTTTTGCTATCTCCACGGGGTTTGGGAGATCGGAGAATAGAGAAAAAGAATTAGAAAAATAACCCGACGTTCTGAAGTACATTTTAGAAAAAATAGTAACAGAGGGCCCAAGAGACTCCAGTTAATATGTATCCGAGACTGAAGGGATAAGTTCGGATCGTATACAGATATTTTTTACTTAACCGAATAAGTATGTGCCAGAGCCACTATCTCTTCTGCCGTTATACCAAATCGTTCGTATAAGACTTCGGAAGGCGCTGAAGCACCAAAATGGTCAATACCCACTACACGACCATTTTCGCCCACCCAGCGAGACCACCCAAATGTTGACCCAGCCTCTACAGCGATCCGGAAATTATTATCAGGCGGAAGAACTTTATCCTGATAATTTTCCTCCTGTTCTTCGAAAAGTTTCCAGCTTGGCATGCTGACCAATCGTGTTGCAATTCCTTCTTCTTCAAGTTGACTCCGAGCCTCCAGAGCTGTATGGACTTCTGAACCACTGGCGATAAGGATTAATTGGGGGTTATTCCCTGTAGCTTCAGCAAGAATATATGCACCTCGGCGAGCTCCTTCGGAAGAGGACAGCTTTGTTCGATCTATAGGTGGCAGTTTCTGTCGAGTAAGAGATAAGAAAGTGGGGCCGCCTGTACGTTCCATGGCAATTTTCCATGCTATTGCAGTTTCTGCTGCGTCTGCGGGTCGGATGTCGACCAGATTAGGTATTGCTCGAAGTGTCATAATTTGTTCGATAGGCTGATGTGTTGGGCCATCT
>DKAH01000009.1:0-277 GCA_002448795.1 Fidelibacterota bacterium UBA6931 | reverse complement strand
CTGATGTGTTGGGCCATCTTCTCCCAGTCCGATGGAGTCATGGCTAAACACATACGTAAGTGGAATACCCATGAGTCCGGCTAGCCGTATCGAAGGTCGCATGTAGTCGGAGAATATCAGAAAAGTGCCTGCGAAAGGTCGGACACCTCCGTGTAGGGCCAGGCCATTGAGGATCCCACCCATCCCATGCTCACGTACGCCAAAGTGTATAACACGCCCACCAGGAGTGTCAGCTGAAATGTCCCCACCACTTTCGATATCAGTTTTGTTGGAAGGG
>DKAH01000005.1:148509-165065 GCA_002448795.1 Fidelibacterota bacterium UBA6931 | reverse complement strand
GGAAGCAAGAAGAGGAACTGTTTAAAAGACTATATTCCTGGGGGCGGAGTTGCGCCAAAAGACTCTTGTTCAAAAAGAGTTTTCTTCCCACCCAGCCTCTCCAATAATTGTCCAGCATCCTTAATCGCTTGATCAAAAACAAGCTTAGGGTCACAAATCTTTAATAAATCTGCCCACAGTTCCTGACTAATATCTTGATGGTCTGGTTGCATAAACTTGTTATCAAGTTCAAAGGGGTCTTTTTTTAAGTTGTAGAGTTCATCTTCATATAAATTATAATGAATATACTTCCATTCTCCTTTCCGAATCATGAAACTGCTTGTAGGAGAACCAACGGCATGATATTCTGAGAATACTTTTCGATCCGAATCATAATCTTCATCCAATAATTTTAGCAAAGAGATACTGTCTTTGTTTATGGCTGTTTTCTTCCCAGGCTGGACGCTTGAGATATCCAATACAGTTGGGAATATATCAATCAAAGATGCTGGCGTTTCGCAAGTTTGCTTGTTTTTAATATCTGGCCCTGTAAGGATTAAAGGAATACCAACTGATTCTTCGTATAAGACGGACTTGGCCCACAGGCCTCGTTGTCCCATACACTCTCCATGATCCGAACAAAAAAGAATATATGTGTTCTCTTTTAAGCCTGTTTCTGATAACGCGTCAAGTAGTTGGCCAATATTAAAATCCAAAAAAGAGACCAGGCCATAATAAGCAGCGATAGCATTATTTATGGTGGCCGGAGAAAAATCATCTTCAAGGTTTAAATGATATCTAAAATCATTAACTATCGGATGATTGCTCAACTTAGTCTTATTGGTATGTTTGTATAGAGAAAAATCTTTGGAGCTATATATATCATAGAACTTAGAGGGAGCAATATATGGTGGATGTGGGGCCACAAATCCTGTATATAAAAACCAAGGCTTCCCTGATTGAACTCCCTTGGTTTTTATCCATTCAATTGCTTCACTACAAATCATTGTATCGTAACTAGTATACGAAGATTCGCCTGGTCCGGCGTCATCAATGTATGACCTAAATTTCTTGATCTGAGGGATTTCATCTCTTATTAAGCCAAGTGGATCTCCAATCTCGTTATATATATGCATCGGAATAATTTCCTCATCAAACCCGTTATTGTCTTTAGTGCTTCTGAAGTGAAGTTTGCCAATTGATATAGTTTGATAATCATTCTCTTGCAATATTTGATTCCAGGATGTCACATTCCCGTGCCACGGCATATTATTGCCCCAAGATTTGATTTGATTAACATATTGTCCTGTAACCATAGAGGAGCGTGATGGCACGCATAAAGGGGAATTACAGTATGCGTTATTAAATGTTGCACCGGACTGGGCTAATGCGTCAATGTTAGGCGTGTTAATTATTTCATTCCCGTATACACCACAGCTATCACGCCTTTGTTCATCAGACATAATAAATACTATGTTTGGATGTTGCACGAATTCAGCTTTATTGGCTAAGAAATAAAAATTGAAACGAAACTTCTAATAGTTTTCTGATTAATCAGTATTGATCTAACTAACGAACTACCCGACCCGAGCCCGATCCTTTCAAAAGTGCTTCTACTTCGCTTCTCGTTGAAAAATTAAAATCTCCTTTTATAGAATGTTTTAAACAAGAGGCAGCGACAGCGTATTCAACTGCTTTATTCGGTTCGTTAAGTTCGGGTGTATTAAGCGAAAAAATGAGGCCGCCAGCAAATGCATCCCCACCACCTACACGATCCACAATGTTTTTTATTTCATAGGGAACGTATTGGCCTGCACTATCAACTGGGGCGAAAAAGTGTTGATTAATGCCACCATCAAAGAGCATGGCGCCCCAATTGTTATGCGTGGCTGAAATACTTTCCCTCAGAGTAATCGCAACTTTTTGGACATTGGGGAATTGTGTAATCAATTGTCGGGCGACGTCGGGATAATATTCCGTATTTAACTTGCCAGCATCTACATCAGTATCACCAGCATGAATGTTAAGGACGTCAGCGCAATCTTCTTCATTACCAATTACTAAATCAACAAATGGCAAAATGCCTCGAATCGTTTCCTCAGCTAATTCGCGATTCGATTTAGAGGAATCCCAATGCCATAATTTCTTTCGGAAGTTGAGATCAATCGAAACCTGAATGTTAACTGCTTTAGCTTTTTTTGCTGCTTCTAAAGTTGCTTCAGCTGCAATCTTCGAAAGCCCTGGTGTAATCCCAGTAATGTGGAGCCATTTAGATCCATTAAAGATGGATGACCAATCATACATATCATAAGGCGTTATAGAAACAGCGGAGTCGGAGCGATCGTAAATAACATTGCTTGGTCTCTGATTCGCGCCAGCCTCAAGGAAATAAAGCCCTAATCTTCCACTTTCTGTACGCAAAACAAACTGCGTATCTATTCCCACGGCCCGTAAGGCGTCCATGGCAGATTCGGCAAGGGTGTGTTTCGGCAGGGCTGTAACATAGCGCGCAATTCCGCCAAAATTACATATTGAAGCGGCTACACTTGCTTCCGCACCAGCATAGGTGACCTCGAATCCGTGAGCCTGCCGCAGACGCAAGTTCTCAGGTGACTGTAGTCGACACATAATCTCCCCAAAGGTTACAATAGACATAATTATTCTCCCTTTAAGCTTTTTGCTATCTTTATTGCCCTTTGAGCATTTGTCATAATTTGTTCCCAGTCTTGTTGATTGATTAATGCACGGGTAGCAATCCATGACCCTCCAACAGCCAGAATAGACTGGTCTAATAAATAAGATTTAAAATTGTCTTCATTTAGACCACCGAGAGGTATGTATTGTAACTTCAGATAAGAATATGGAGCTGTCATGCTTTTAAAATATTTTAGGCCACCCGAAGCCTCCGCCGGGAAAAATTTCAATGTGTTACATCCAAGTTCAACTCCCAATTCTATATCACTTGGGGTCACAATCCCTGGAGCAAAAGGAAAACCTAAGTTTTTTGCGCGTTGAATTATTTTTGGATTTAATCCAGGAGCTACTCCAAACTCGGCTCCCACAGCTATAATTTCCTCCAGTTGATCAACTCTAAGCACTGTCCCAACCCCAGCCGTCATTTCAGGAACTTGTTCAATAATAAGCCGAAGTGAATCCATCGCTGATTCACTTCTTAAAGTAAGCTCCATAACAGTGACCCCTCCTTTGATGAGTGACTCAGCAAGTGGGACTGCATTAGAAGAATCATCAATTGTTACAACTGCGATAACAGCAGAGTTTTTTATTTTTAATTTTATTGCATCAGGTAGCATCGATTGTCATTGTCCTTTTAAGGTTTATTAAAAAAAGAAAATTGTCTGGGTTCATTCCATCTTGACCAAGCGCCAATTGTTAATGACATTAATTCTAACAGATTTCTTCTCTGGATATCTTACTCATAATAATTCATTATAATTAGTTTTCTATTTCTATGTGGGTTTTAACTGTGTCACATAGAATCAGGAACTAATAGTTTTGGCAAAAACAATGATACCTCAGGAATAAGAATTATTAAGCAGACTATCATACAAAATCCGCCGAACAAAATAAAAGACCAGGTTAGTGCTTTTGATATAGGTATATCAGCAATGGATGAAGCCAATAAGAGGCTAATGCCATATGGGGGGGTTATTCTCCCAATAGATAAAGTCATTACAATTATAATACCTAAAAGAATCGGTTCTACGCCAAGGGCAATTGCGATTGGGGCCAAAACTGGCACAAATATAAGAATTGCTGGAACAGGATCCATAAATGTGCCCAAAACAACAAACAAGAATGCACAAAAAAACAAAAAGACCTTAGGCCCTGTAGCAAAACTTTGAATCACACCTGATGAGACATCCAATATTTGTAGATATGTCATCAACCAACCAAAAAGCGTCGCGGTCCCGACACAGAACATCACTACTGCCGTGAGACGAGCTGTTTCTATGGCAACTTCTAATAACATTTTATATGTTAAAGTATTATAGACAAAAAAGCCTAGAATGCAAACGTAAACAGCCGAAACCGCGGCTGCTTCTGTTGCTGTCATGATACCAAAAACAATCCCCCCAATTATTATCAAAAATACACTTAGCGGGATAAGGCCTCTAAAGGTAATCTTTCCTATTTCCTCCCAAGTCCATTTTGTTTCGTCTTTTGCTAAGCCCGCTTTCTTCGAATAAATATAAGAAACTACTATTTGTTGCAAGGCAACAAGAATCCCGGGTATATATCCCGCTATAAAAAGCGCCCCTATAGAAATATTGGCGGTAGCACCATAAACTATCATCAAAATACTTGGAGGAATGATCGACCCAATAGCAGATGAAGATGCCGTAATAGCAGCGGCAAAACCTGATCCAAATCCTCTTTTCTTCATTGTGGGAATAAGTATGGAGCCTATACCTGCGACATCGGCCGTTGCTGACCCAGAAATCCCGCCCATAAGCATGCTTGCCAGTACATTGATATGAGCAAGTCCTCCACGTATCCGACCAACCAAGAGGTCAGAGAGTTTGACAATATCATTGGTAACCCCTATTCTATTCATTAACAGGGCGGCAAACATAAAGCCTGGAATAGCTAACAATAAAAAATTGTTTATCCCCGAATACATGCGCATTGGAACAATAACCAAATGAAGGCCTGGATCTATCAACACTACAATAATAGAAGAAAAAAGAAGCGCTGACGCCAAAGGAACTCCTATTGAAAGAAACAGGAAAAAAGTCAAAAACAAAATAATTATTAAAGCTGAAGACGCCATTCTCTTATTTGTTATTGCGCTTGTAAGAGATAATAGTTACCAAAGAATAATAAATAAGAAGGGCGCCACAAAATGGTAAGGACATATAATTATAAATCATGGGCCACCCCACAGTAGGATCACGTTTTATTATACCAAGATCAATGAATGGAAGACTCGACCAGAAG
The DNA here is from genome assembly GCA_002448795.1 of Fidelibacterota bacterium UBA6931. Classification (GTDB taxonomy): domain Bacteria; phylum Fidelibacterota; class Marinisomatia; order Marinisomatales; family S15-B10; genus S15-B10. Next base: position 160,127 of record DKAH01000005.1, on the reverse strand, counting down.
ATAATTAAACCACTCAGAAAAAGATTAAATGCGATAAAAACACGGAAAATTGGGAAACGATCTCTTAGGAGTCGCCTAACCAATACATCAACTAAAAAGTGCGAATTTGGTGACACAGTTAAAGCAATGCCAATTATGCACATCCAAACAAAACAAAAAGAAACAATATATGTGATTGCTGGCCACGAAACCCCGAAAAGATACCGGTTCACAACTTGTACAAAAAGAGCAAGAATCAAAACAATACATAATCCTGCAACTAAATTATTTAGTGCGTTGGTTAGCTTTTTGTGGAATTCGTTTAACACGCTCTTTAGGCTTACCCAAGTGGATTCAATAAAATGCTAACCATTAAAATTGGGTACCGAGATCGACAATCTGATCAATAAAAACATCCAGGTCAGAATCCTTACCAAAGCTATTAATTACTGGTAGCGACCGTTCAATAAAAGGCTCAATATTTAATTCAATAAACTCTACACCAAAATCATCTTCTAATTTTTGCTTCAATTCAAACTCTGCGGAAGTTTCTAATTGAATGTCGTAATCAGCTGCTTCGTTGGCTGCATTTTGAACAACAGTTTGTAAACCGCTTGGAAGCGAATTGAATTTTTTACCGTTCATAATCAAGGGTCTGACAGCAATAATATGTCGCGTCAGCGCAATGTACTTCGCCGGTTCAGCCCAGCGATTAATTGTAAATGATGGGAACTCGTTTTCGCCTCCATCTACTACACCTGTCTGTAAAGCTGTATAAACCTCATTAAAGGGAAGAACTGTTGGGTTCGCACCTAACGCTTTCCACCATTGCACAGAAACCTCCCATTCCATCGTTCGCATTTGTTGGCCTTCCAGGTCTTTTATGGATCTTATGGGACTTTTGCTAATCATATGTCGCTGGGAACCACCCGCATAACTCAATATCTTGATACCCGTATTTCGTTGATATATCTTTTTTATTTGAGTCCCTATATTGCCACGAGTGACACTCAACATATGTTCTATATTCTTAAAAAGATATGGAAGGCCAAAAATGCCTGGAGTTGGATCAAACTCCGCCAAAATATTTGGGGTAGAAATGGCAAAATCTATTATTCCCATGTGTATTCCATCTAATAGCTCAGGATTTGAACCCAATGAAGCACTATCAAAAACACGTATAACTATTTTCCCCTTTGATCCATCTTCAACTAGGTCAGCAAATTTCCTTGAGGCAATGGTGTGAGGATGATCCGCCGGTGTAACTAAAGCTAGATTAAAAGTGTGTTCTGCGGTGTTCCTTGTGCAGGACCAAAAAGAGAAAACCAAAAAAATACCAAAAAAATATCGTTTTGAACTGTTCTTGAGTTTCATTCTTATATATCAACTGGTTATAAGAATACTAAACAAGGCAAATAGAATTAATAACTCTGGCCTCTTCAGTAAAGAGTCATTCATTATACAATTACCTTATGGCTGCTTTGGTTCTGCTTACTCTAAAAAACTATGTTTGTTTAAAGAATCCTTCATCCCTATCTACTGAGAAACCTAAATAGAAAGATTGCTTGATGAAGTGATATCATCTCCGGTTATGCCATTTATCCAAAACTCTCTTTTCTTTCTTTCTGGCTAGTCCCGCTTTGGGGGTTGCCCTTCTATCTTTCGGGAGAGTTGCCCACCAGTCAAGAGTTGATCTTGCTGTTTCAGCTAAGGGCCGGAATGTTAAGCCGGCGGAGACAGCTCTGAAATTATTAAATGATGAGAAACCATCTCGCTTTCCACCTGAAGGCATCCATGCTGTCATTTCACGCCAAGGCGCGACGTCATTTTCCATAAGAAAATCCTGGTCCACCCATGTAAATGATACTGAGTTACTTACCACCGCTCTGATTCCGTAAAGCATTTCTGCCATGCTAAATGGCGATATTGGTCCTACCACACTATAAGTACCAGCAGCACGATTTTCGATCAACCGAATATTAAACTCCGCTAGATCTTTCACATCTATGTATTGCGCTGGTCGGTCTGGGTGACCTGGTGCAAGGACTTCCCCGCCTTCTGAAATTCTTACTGGCCAATAGGTCCAACGGTCTGTTCTATCTCCAGGACCCACAATCAGATGGGGGCGGACAATAATCGCACGTTTCCCGAATGCCTTTCGGGTTACATCTTCTGAAAGTGCCTTCAAGGCACCGTAGTATTTCATGTCTTCTACTGTGGGATCTTCAGTAATAGCCACTGGATCATCTTCCGTCAAGCCTTTCTTTTCAAAGCTTGCGTGCACAGAAAGTGTTGATGTAAAAAGATATGTGTCCACGTTTTCCTTTAATATGTCTGTTGTCTGTTTAACCCATCGTGGATAAGTAGCAGAATTATCAATAACAGCATCCCATTTCCTGCCCTCGAGAGCATCTAGATTATCATTTCGGTCTCCGATCAAACTTTCGACCCGCTCGAAGACCTCCCTGTTAACGGTTGGTTCCGTTTGCCCACGTGTGAACGTGGTAATCTTATGGCCACGGGCTAAGGCATGCTTGATCTGGTGCGGACCAAGAAAGGCTGTTCCTCCCAAGATAAGGATGCGTAGTGGTTTTAGTTTCTTCGGCTCAGCACGCCCAACGTGCGTTAGCCCAAGGCTGATGCCCATTGAGCCTAACGCTCCTGATTTAAGAAACTCTCGTCTGGATGGCTTAATGACTTACCTCCATTCGTTTGAACACCTCTTTATCTAACATCAATATACTTATCGAGCCACGCCATGATGCGCGGCGAGACATCCATCAGCAATTTCGGTTCACGTGGACCATGCGGTGTTCTTGGATATACCACCATTTCTGTATCGATTCCTCGTCGCTTCAATGCCACGTAAAATTCCTGTCCCTGGGTAAAGGGAACACGCAGATCGTTGGAGCCGTGGATCACCTGTGTGGGGGTTGTCACCTTACCGATTCGATATATGGCTGAATGTTTTTCATAAGTTTCATAGTCTTCCCAGATCTCTGATCCCATGTGTGCCACGAGATAATCAGGGATATCCGTCGTTGTGACCATGCTGATAAGATTTGGCAATCCAGCCCCCATGCTGGCAGCCTTGAAGCGTCCAGTCCTTGTGACGAGAAATGATGTCATATATCCCCCATAACTCCACCCCATAACAGCCATTCTCTCCGGGTCAGCAATCCCCATATCTATTGTTTTGTCAACACCACTCATGATGTCCTCATAGTCACCAAAACCCCAGTCTTTAAAGTTCGCGTAGCGGAATTCTTTCCCATAACCCGTGCTCCCTCGGGGATTGGGCCTCAGGACTGCATACCCTTTCTCTGTAAAATACTGAATCACATAGATGCTTGGGTTTCCTGTGAATGTTTCAGTAAAAACTCCTGAGGGGCCGCCGTGTATAATTAGTGCCAGTGGATACTTCTTTCCCTGTTTATATCCCAATGGGTACGTCAGCAATCCTTCGATTTCTAAGCCATCTTTTGATTTCCAATTCACCCGTTCGGTTTTTGTAATCTCTGGCCAGTCTTTATTCCTGTTGAAGGTTGACAGTACCTTGGGACCAAATTTCCGAAGGTCACTAACGTAAAGCTCGGCAGGGACCTCTGTGGATTGACCAACAAAAACAATCTTTTTTTCGTCCGAACTAAGTACAGGGTTGGATATAACACCATCATAAGCTGTAAGTCCTGCAATCTTTTTTCCTTTTACATCGAGTTTATATATCTGTGTTCTTGTCCCTTCATAGTCTGAGGTGTATACATGTTTACCGTCTTTCGACCATTGCATGATTCCCGGAGCACCTCTCACACCAACGCTCCTGTTGGGCGTTTCTGCAAGCTTTCTCGGTTTTCCCCCTTTTACCGAAACAACAAAGCAGTCGCCAAGCCCTATCCGCTCGGTGGTTCCTCCATCGGATGAAAAAGCAATGGTCTTGCCGTCTGGCGAGAATAAGGGGTCAGCATCCACGCCGGGCCAGTCAACTATTGTTGTTGTTGATTTTGTAGCAACAGTTACAACAGAAATGTCTCCCGTAATTGATCGGCTATTGAATGTCGGCTCCTCGCTGTGTGAAAAAACGATTAGCCGGCCGTCCGGACTCCAGTTGAAAGTATTGACTGTAAAGCTTCCGGAAGTGATTTTATCTGCCTCTGTTGTGTCAATTTCTGTTGTGAACGTTTTCAGATAAATATGATTGTTCTTAAAGTTTTGATCGACAAGTATAACGTCACGTTTTTCTTCTTCCTCTGTTTCTTCTTCTTCACTTTTTGGGTCTTTCATTACCATGGCAATGTGTTGTCCGTCCGGTGACCATTTGAAATCAATCACGCTCTCTTGCTGGTATGAAAACTGCCACGCTTCTCCTCCAGTTGTTCGCATAATCCAAACCTGTGATTTTTCGGATCCCTCTCTGGTAAACGCAATGTGCTTCCCATCGGGTGAAAAACGGGGTCGCGTGGCCGATTTTTCACCAAAGGTATATTGAACTGGTGGTTTTCCCATTGCCGTTCCCGTAAGCCATATCTGATTTAGATATTCGGATTTTTCTCCTTCAATCACAGCTTCCCTCACTGCAAATGCAACTAGGTCTCCTGATGATGATATGTCCAGTTGAGAAATGCTTTTCATCTGGATCACCACTTCAGGAGACCATGCCTCAGCTGTTTCGGCTCTAACTCCAACGAAGAGCATAAGCACTGCAATAATTCTTTTATTCCACAACATTACTATTCTCCTTATTCGGTTTGCCTAACACGGTTTTTTATCAAATCCTGAGAGCGGGATTCAGTTATTATGTTTGTTGATCCATCCCATAATGTGCATAATTTTGCTTACGTGGTGACTTGGTCGAACCGAAATTCCATGAGGCTCATCAGGAACACGTACCAACACCGACTCCACGCCAAGCATCTGCAGCGCGGAGTAGTACTGTTCTGAGTCAGGCATTGGAGTTCGATAATCTGCTTCACCTGTAAGTACCATCGTTGGCGTTGTTACATTCTTCACCACGGACAGGAGTGATTTACTCTCATATTTCTCAACGTGATCCCACGGCATCCCAGGAAACCAGTACTTGGCGGTCCAGGGGATGTCGCTATAAAGAACAAAGCTGTACCAGTTAATCACCGGATAAACCGTGACTGCCGCCTTGAACCGGTCGGTTCTACCAATCATCCAACAGGTAAGGACGCCTCCTCCCGAACCACCGGTCACAAACAGGTTGTTCTCGTCCACATAACCTTTCTTAACGGCTGCATCAACACCACTATTTAAATCATAGAAATCGTCGCCTGGATAATCGTGATGGATGAGCTGAGCGAACTTCTCACCATAACTTGTGCTACCCCTGGGATTAGTATAGAGTACCACGTACCCTTCAGCTGTCATCAGCTGCTTTTCCAAGTAAAAACGATCTCCATAGTTGGCAAAAGGGCCGCCATGAATCTTAATTATCAGAGGATACTTCTTAGAAGGATCAAACCCGGGAGGTTTGATAATCCATCCTTGAATATCAAGTCCATCCAGAGAAGACTTATACCAGATTTCCTCCACTTTGCCAAGTTCCTTGTGATCCAAAAGATCGCTGTTCACCGATGTGATTTTCTTGGTGCCCTTCGTGCCTGTCTTCCCAACAGCAAGATCAGAAGGGATGCTCGGCGTTGTAGTAATGAACACGAACCTTCCATCCTTCGCAACTGAATAACCCCGGCCGAGACTTTCAGCCTGTATGCTGTTTTTCCCTTTGAGCGATGTGGCGGCGAGTTTTGTGTTCCCCTTGTCAGAATAGGTGAAATAGATACTCTTGCTATCCGCTGACCACGTAAGGTTAGAAACTCCTCTGTCAAGCTTTGTCTCAACCTCCCGAACTTTTCTTGTTTTCAAATTCATGGTATAAATCCGAGAAATCTGCGTTGCCATTCTTTTGTTGTCGAACCCAGTATAAGCGAGAAATTTTCCGTCGGGGGATGGGACGGGGTTGCCATCTGGGCCGTCTCTGTCTGTGAGCCTTTCCATTGAGCCGTTTTTCGCCTGAACCTGGTACAGGTCACTCTGGCGACGCCCTTCGGCTTCCCAATCCTCTTGGAGGTTCGTTGAGACGTAGATATGTTTACTGTCGGTAGACCAAACCGTTTGTCCTCCGCGATAGCTGGCAAAGTTGAATCGTCCAGAAGTCAGCTGTCTTGGTGTACCTCCTTCAGCTGGAAGAACAAAAAGATGCTTGTATCCCTTTAGATACCCTACACCGTCAAACCGATAAACGTGCCTGTCAATTACTTTAGCGGGAGCAGCCCATTCGGCTCCTTCTGGTTTTTCCGGGAGGCCCACTTCGAATTCGGCGTCCGTTGGCACGGTGCCGAAAAAGGCAACCTGCTGTCCATCAGGCGACCAGCTAATACCGTGTGGTCCTGTTTGGACATTAGTGAGTACCGTAGTTTCTCCGCTGTCCATCCAGCGTTTATGAACCTGGCTGGATCCCGAGCTTCCTGAAACATATATAATTTGGGTTCCATCTGGAGACCAACGAGGCTGACTGTTGTTGTTCTGACCATTCGTTATGGGTCGGTGATCTGTACCGTCACTCTTTATGATCCAGATATTCGAATAACGCTTGTCTGTCATTATATCACTCCCCGACCGAACATAAAGTATTTGGGATCCGTCGGGAGAGATTTGAGGATCCGAAACACTCTCCATCTCAAAAATATCCATCGGCTTAAAAACATCGGAGTGTTGACCCTTCATCTGTGCTGAAAAAATCAACACAATTATGCAGAATGTCCTACTAATTTCACGCATTGTCATGGTTAAACCCTTTCTCATTTATTCATAGCGTAAAGGTGTCTCTGGCGATTGAATTTAACAGCAGTGGGCCGTGTGCTCAAGCGGTGTTTTATACGACTATGTCATCTTGAATGATATAATCAAGGATAATTGATCTTCATAAAATCCAGCCGCGTTAATAATAGTGCGGGAATGTAAAGGCTAGTCGACTTCTTTACGCTTGCCCTATTTACTTTCGAGCATTCACGTGTTCGCTAAACTGTCTTGTTTATCGATGAATAAAAACAGTCGGCCAAATAAGTGATTAAGTTGAATATTTTTAGCCAATTCCAGTGCTAAAGTGTTATATTTTTCGACTTTAGAACATTGAATGGCTTTTAAAACACTGGGAGACAAAAAATGAAATTTTTCCTTTCTAACTCAATCGTATCTCTGGTCTTATTGTTTTCTGTGGCTTGCAGCACCTCAAAGAATGTTGCCCTGCCAATTTCTTCGGACAGTAATGAAGCAATAGAATTATATAAAGAAGCGTGGTATTACTGGGATCAGAATGAAGGATTAAAAGGATGGCGTCTTATGGAAGAGGCGCTTGCTTTAGACCCTGATTTTATTCTTGCCAATTTGTATATGCCTTCTAACGACCCAAATCTATGGCAAGCATACCGAGACAAGGCGGAAGCAAACAGTATAAATGGAAATGATTATGAAAAAATGGCTGTTAAAATGTGGAAAGCAAGCCGAGAAGGCCGCTCAATGGATTATATCAATTTATGTAAAGAGCTGGTTTCAAAATATCCTAACAGCGCTGATGCCTACGTTATACTGGGAGATGCGTATACGGGCATCAATGATTTTGATAATGCGATTGCCAACTATAGGAAGGCTCTGGATCTAAATCCCAAAAATTATCAAGCTTGGAACGGCTTGGCTTTGCACCATGTAACTGTGGGCAACAATACAATGCTGCCCAAAGAAAAACAGTCTAAAGAGCTTGCTCTCCAATACGCAAATGGTTTAGTAAAATCCAGGCCTAATGCACCATATTCATATCAAATAAAGGGCAATATCGAACGTCAGCATAATGATATGGAAGCCGCTCGTGGACATTACCAACAAATGGTTGAAGTTGCAGAGAAAACACAAGCAACATCATTGGGCGCAGGTTACAATCTCATTGCTCATACATATCTCTTCAGTGATGCTTATGTCCAAGCTAGAGAGAATTATCAGAAAGCGGCATCCATATCACCCAACAAATACAGCAAAATTTCATATGGTGAATTCGGGGTCTGGTCTTATCTCTTCGAACGAGATTATGAAGGTGCTGTCAGAGCTGCCACTGAATTAGATCGACAAGTGGATGCTGAGGATTTTTCAGCGAATGAGGTATTAGGTTATAAAGCAGCCAATCAATTCACAACATTCATCGCACATGCTCACAATAAGAACAAGCAGGATGCTTATAATGCAATGCGCGCCAACTTTCGCTTGAGGGAAAAGAGTTTATCTTTAAATACAAAGAAGGATGATATCTCTATAAGAAATTATAATACTTTTAATGCCTGGATAGAGTCTTGGTATCATGTCTTATTCAACGATACCGAGAATGCTCAAATGACCCTGGAAAAGCTCTACGCACTTGTTAAGGATATGCAAAATCCCGATGCTCTTGATGGCTACAATGCATTATCTGGCATGCTTAGTTTGTCGAGTGGTGATACAGAAAAAGCAGTGAGTCACTTTGATGGCATTGAAAAAGAAAATAATGTCTATTATGCTTATTTCAAGGGTCTTGCTCTAGAAAAAGCTGGTAAAAAAAATGATGCGCAGAAAATCTTCAAATTTTTGTCAAACTGGAATTTTCAGGGTTGGGAGTCTGCTTTAATTAGAGGATTAGCTCAAGATAAAGTTTCTGGATAATAAATAATTGTTTGACACCCTCGCATCCGTGAGGTTTTTGTGTTCACATAAGAATTAGTATTCTTTCATTAACCTCTCTGCGGTCTCATTTTAACCAATAGGATTAAACCTTGAGCACAGATAAGAGTGAACCGCTCTTTAACTGGACCCACCAAGGAACAAGCAATCGAAGATGTTCCATATCGTGATATTCTCCAATTTTATTCTGATTCAACCTATTGATTTCTTAAGTCTGACAGGCTAAGGACATCTCCTTAAAACTTTTCCGGAGGGCGACACCACTGAAGAATCTACCTCGCGCCCGCTTACAATTATCCCCTCAAAGCCGTTGCTGAAAAGGATTCATGAAAAGAGGAGCGGGGGAAGAGAAAAGGTCCGGCTCATGCCTTAATTACTACGGTTTCATATAGATAACGTCTCCCCCGAGAATCGTCATGACATTCTCCACATCCTTGATCTTCACGGAATCGATCTCTAGAAGGTTGTCTGACAGCACCACCATGTCCGCAAGTTTCCCAACGGTGATAGAGCCTTTGATCTCCTCCTCAAAAGAGGCGTAGGCAGAGTTGAGTGTGTAGGCTTGAATCGCCTCCTCGATGGTAAGCTTTTCATTAGGGAACCACCCCCCCTTCGGTTCACCGGTTAGTGTCTGGCGCGTCACGGCGGCGTAGAGTCCCAACATGGGGTTCAGCGGATAGCGAGCAGCGTTGGTGCCGGGGGAGTCTGAACCGAAGCAGACGACGGCGCCGTTGTCCCACAGCGTTCGGAATGCATAGGCGCCGACGCACCGGTCATGACCGATCCGCTCCTCCATCCACCTCATATCATCGGTGCAGTGGTACGGCTGAACCTCCGCCACAATTCCCAGTCCGTTGAACCGCTTGAAATGGTCGGGATGTATCACCTGCGCATGGACCAGCCGGAAGCGTCGATCTTTCTGGCCGTTACGCTCAATCATCCGCTCCATCATGTCCAGGAGGTAACCGTTCCCTTCATCGCCGATGGCGTGTACCGAAAGCTGAATCCCTGCCGAGTCAGCCTTCATGGCAAGATTCTCCAGATTGCTCACCATTTCACGACCGTTGTTGGCCGCTGTCCACGGGAACATTATGGACCGCCACCGGCCCCGCTCACCGGTTATATGAGAGTAAGGTTCGTAAAATCGTGCCGATGAGTTTCCCATGATGCCGTCAATCCACGCCTTTACAGCGCCAAGGCGAATCATCGCATCGCCAGCCCCCACCTTAATCCCCAGTGCCGCCAGCTTTTCCCACTGGTCAAGATAGCCCCGGGAGTGAACCCTCACAGTCAGAGCATCGCTGTTTCTGAGATGATAGAAAATTTCTCGCTGAAGTGGATCGGACATATCTGAAAGGCTGGTGACGCCGAATCTTTTGCATCTGTCTAAAACCGCCTGTGTTTCCAGAAGTCGCTGATTCCATGTCCGATCAGGAATAATTTTTTGAAAATGGCTATTGACGTTTTCACCTGTTAGAATACCCGTGGGGGTCCCTTTTCGATCCCTTTCCACGATAATACCCAATGGGCTCGGGATATCCCTTCCAATGCCCGCCAACTCCAAAGCCTTCCCGTTGGCGAAGAAGACATTGCCATCAAACCGCTGAATAAAAATGGGGCGGTCCCTGGTAAAGGAGTCGACCATTCTCCTACTTGGTTTGAACAGGTCTGACTTTGCCTTCCTCCCTTCTTCTCCCACTGTCCCTTCGCCCCACGCTTCGTAGGCTGACCATTGCCCTCCGGTAATCCAGACATCAGGAGCAAAACGGTTGTTTACTTCCTTCACCTTGTGGACGAAAGGTCCTTCATGATGCACATCCAAAAGATTGAGCCCGAAGACCAGCCGACCCGTCCATTCAAAATGAACGTGGTTATCGTTAAAGCCTGGTGTTACAAAGAGCCCATTGAGGTCTATTACCTCCGTAATCCCTTTGCGGATATGCTTCTCAACACCATCGTTCGATCCAACGTATATAAATCTCCCATCCTTAACCGCAACAGCTTCCGCAGATGGGTTGGCGTCGTCCACCGTCCAGATGGTCCCGTTCATCAGGACAAGACTGGCTTCCTCTGCTAAAACCAACGAGCCAGCAGTAAAAAGCCATAATATGAATTTCATTATGCAACTCTCGCTTGCTCTAAATGGCATACTCAATTCCTTTGTTCAATTGGTTCAAATTTGAACTCCATATAAATTTAAAATGAAATAAATAATAATAAGAACTATTACTATTTGAGGTTAAGTTTAATTATGCGATTCAGCTATCAACGAGAAACTATCCGAGACATTGTATGTAGTACTAATGCCCACCCAAATGCAGGCCAAGTTTTTAACCTTGCTAAAAAATTAATCCCAAAAATCAGTTTGGGCACGGTTTACCGTAATCTGAAGCAACTGGAAGAAAATGGTGATTTGCGATCCATATATGATGGAAACATCGCACGCTATGATCGGAACACCGAGCCTCATAATCATTTAAAATGTAAAAAATGTGGTGCTCTAGTGGATGTTAATGTCCATGATAATGATATCCGATCAGATATGAAAAAGAAATTTCAATTTACCGTTGACGATATTGAAATGACCATCATTGGTACATGTCAAAAACACACAAAATAGAGGATTCATAATGGAAACTAATGGAAAATGCCCTGTGTCCCATGGGGCAAATGAGCAACATACTCTGGGCGCTACAGCAAATCAGCAGTGGTGGCCTGATCAGCTGAACTTACAAATCTTGCATCAGCACGATAGAAAATCAAACCCGATGGATGACGATTTTGATTATCGAGCAGCTTTTAACCAACTTGACTATGACGCCTTGAAAAAGGATCTAAATGATCTCATGACAGATTCTCAGGATTGGTGGCCGGCTGATTACGGCCACTATGGACCTTTCTTTATTCGAATGACTTGG
>DKAH01000005.1:55553-148220 GCA_002448795.1 Fidelibacterota bacterium UBA6931 | reverse complement strand
CCTTTCTTTATTCGAATGACTTGGCATGCCGCTGGTACCTACAGAACGATTGATGGCCGCGGCGGCGGCGGAACAGGTAACCAGCGTTTTGCTCCCCTCAACAGCTGGCCCGATAATGGCAACCTCGATAAGGCGCGCCGACTGCTTTGGCCGATCAAACAAAAGTACGGAAACAAGATTAGCTGGGCTGATATCTTAATCCTGGCCGGGAATGTTGCCATTGAATCTATGGGCGGTAAAACTTTCGGCTTCGGCGGAGGCCGCCCAGACATTTGGGCACCCGAAGAAGATATCTTTTGGGGCAAAGAAAACGAATGGCTTGGCAATAGCCGCTATACCGGTGAACGTGAATTGGACAATCCGCTGGGCGCTGTCCAAATGGGATTAATATATGTGAATCCCCAGGGGCCGGATGGAAATCCAGATCCGCTTGCCAGCGCTAAGGATATCCGCGAAACATTCAGCAGAATGGCAATGAACGATGAAGAAACGGTCGCACTCACTGCCGGAGGGCATACCTTTGGTAAGGCCCATGGTGCAGGTAGCGAAGATCTTGTGGGAGCTGAGCCGGAAGGCAGTGCCATCGAAGAAATGGGATTGGGATGGAAAAGTATGCACGGATCGGGACAGGGCCGTGACACCATTACCAGTGGAATTGAAGGTCCATGGACAGCTAATCCAACCCAATGGGACAACGGTTATTTTGACATTCTGTTTGGCCACGAATGGGAACTGGTAAAGAGCGCCGCCGGGGCGCATCAGTGGCATCCCATCAATCCCAAAGAAGAGCATCTTGCCCCGGACCCTGAAGATCCTTCGGTGCGCGTAACAACGATGATGACGACCGCTGATATGGCCATGCGTGAGGATCCGATCTATAGAAAAATCTCAAAACATTTTCACGAGAATCCCGACGAATTTGCAGATGCTTTTTCACGTGCCTGGTTCAAACTGCTGCACCGTGATATGGGCCCGCGTTCCCGCTATCTGGGGCCGGAAGTTCCGGACGAAGATCTGATCTGGCAGGATCCCGTGCCCGCAGGAAACACTAATTATGATGTGGAAGATGTAAAAAAACGTATTTCTGAAAGCGAATTGACGGTTAAGGAGATGGTTGAAACCGCCTGGGCGAGTGCATCCACCTTTCGCGGTTCTGATCTTCGCGGCGGTGCCAATGGTGCGCGGATCCGCCTTGCTCCGCAGAAAGACTGGGAAGCCAACAAGCCTGAGCAATTAGCCCGTGTATTGCTCATTTATGAGGAGATTGCGGCAGCTACTGGAGCATCGGTTGCAGATGTTATTGTACTCTCAGGAAACGTTGGGATTGAGCAGGCAAGCGGAGCGTCGGTGCCCTTTACGCCCGGCCGTGGCGATGCTAGCCAAGAACAAACCGATGTTGACTCTTTTGGCGTGCTGGAGCCGATTGCGGATGGTTTTAGGAATTATCTTCGTGAGGACTTCATGGTAAACCCTGAACACATGCTGCTGGATAAAGCACAATTACTTGGCCTTTCGGCACCCGAAATGACTGTTCTTGTGGGCGGCCTGCGTGCCCTGGGGATCAGCGCCGACGGTCATGGTGTTTTTACTGAGACACCGGGTAAATTGACCAATGACTTCTTTGTAAATTTGGTGGATATGGGCGTGGAATGGAAACCAACCGGCAAAAACACTTATCAAGCGACCGATCGCACTACAAGTGAAAAAGTGAGAACTGCCACACGGACCGATCTGGTGTTCGGTTCCAATTCTCAGTTACGCGCATTAGCGGAAGTATACGCCGAAAAAGATGCACACGATAAATTTGTGAATGATTTTGTTGCGGCCTGGAATAAGGTAATGAATAATGACCGTTTTGATGCGGTTTGATTGAAAACCTTTACAACTTTAAAAGAATAAATTAGGTTTCTTTTTCTCCGCATCCGTCATTTTTTCGAACACATCGATGATGTCGTTTATATATTGATAGTTGTCAAGCCAATGATTCTACTTTAGCCACACTGCTGGCTGATTGTCAATCAGTTCCGCAAGCGATTCATGATCTACATTTTTCAACGGAAGTGTGTTAGCAAAATACATTATATCGAATTATATGAAAAATTCCCGCTAGGCCATCTCTCCAAGTTATTTTCTTGCCCTCATTATAGGTGCGCCCGTGATAAGAAATAGGCATTTCATAAATGCGCAATCCGGCCTTGGCCACTTTCGCCTGATTTATTTGAATCGCCTATATTGAAAAATACCTCAGCCTTTTCTCAATTTCAAACTCATTGGTACATTATGTTTAAGGACCAAAAAATCAATTGTTCTCCCAGCCATTCTTTCAGAAATAAAGGGGTGTCTGCCATATTTTCATGTATAGGTTGACTATATTTCAATAATATACGCATATATGGCAGTCTTATGTTTCTGGCATGCACCTTGCCGTCTAGTGGGTGAACCATGGTGGTTCATGAAAAGTTAGAATGAAAGGAGAATGACCATGTCATTAATCAAATGGACACCCATCAACAGGTCTTCCACAGCACTATCGCCGTTCATCGGTGGTTCGATGCTCACCGATTTCGATCGGATCATCGATTCTTTCTTAGGTCGCGAATTTGATCTCATGCCCGCATCCGGCGCCACTTGGCTACCTGCCTTCGATGTTATCGAGAAAGAAAAAGCATACGAAGTTAGTGTGGAGGCGGCAGGAATGGAAAAAGGCGACTTTAGCGTTACAGTTAAAGACGGCGTCCTTACCATCTCTGGAGAGAAGCGTGGCGAGAACAGCGACGACCGAAGAAGTTTCGCTTACCGCGAATCTCGCCACGGAAAGTTCGCACGTTCCTTCCGGTTACCGGAAGAGGTGAATGAAAAAAAGGTGCGTGCGGATTACAAGAACGGTGTTCTTTCAATCTCTATTCCTCGGTCAAAACCGGTGGGGGTGAAAGAGGTGGAAGTAGAGATTAAATAACATCTCTCTACTGAAAATAAAAAAGGGGGCGATTGCCCCCTTTTTTATTCAGCATAGATCGCTTCAATTTCGGTAGACCAGTTCTCCCTGATCTGTTTCCGGCGAATTTTCAGTGTCGGCGTCAATTCTCCATCATCAATAGTGAAGTCTCTCGGCAGGATGGTGAACTTTTTCACCTGCTCTGGATTAGAAAACCTGGCGTTCAGCTTATCAACTTGTGCCTGCACTTCGGCCCGGACTTCATCACTTCCTGTAAAATCGTCTATCTTGTGACCTAGCTCCTTCAGTTCGGCAATCTGCGCAAAGGGGTCTTTGGGGACTTCCGTCGCTTCTACGCCAAGTTTGTCCCGAAGAATGGCGCCAGCATCTAACGTAAATAGGGCGGCGCAGAACTTTCGTCCATCCCCCACAAGATAACATTGTGAGATAATCGGTATGGACTTCATGGTCTCTTCGATGACCAGGGGCGCGATGTTCTTTCCGCCAGAGGTGACATAGATCTCCTTCTTCCGACCGGTAATCTTTACGAAGCCGTCGGCGTCAATTTCTCCCACATCACCGGTGTGTAGCCAACCGTCCACAACAGTTTCGGCTGTCGCTTCCGGATTCTTGTAGTATCCTTTCATCACATGGCGGCCGCGAATCAGCAGTTCACCATCGTCAGCAACTTTCATCTCTGTGTCTTGAAAGGGAGTGCCAACGGTGCCGATCCGGTTCATGCCGGTATAGTTTATGGTTGCGCCTGCAGTGTCCTCAGTCATGCCATACCCCTCGAAAATTGGGATTCCCAGAGATTGGAAAAGTGTAAGAATCTCTGGATTGATGGGCGCCGCGCCGGTGATTGCGAAACGGCAATTTGCCATCCCTATCTTCTCCCTCAATTTTCCTTTTAACAATCCTGAGAAGCCGGGAGCTTTCAACAGAATCTTTAGGATGGCTTTTGCATCAAGGGTTGCCTTTACGTTTGAATAAACTTTTTCATAGATTCTTGGTACGCCAATAAACAGATGGGGTTGGACTTCTTTGGCGAAGTCGATCACATTGAGCGGATTGTCCACCACGTGCATGTGGAGGGCATTCTTCACCCAGTAGTGATTATCCACTAGTTGACCAAAGACATGGGCCAGTGGGAGCCAAGAAACATATTTCTCGCCCTGCTTAAACTCCATAATGGTATCTGTTGCTTCCAGCTCAAAATACCAATTGTCGTGAGTCAGCTCCACCCCCTTTGGATTGCCCGTGGTTCCAGAAGTGTAAATAAGCGATGCCGTGTCCTCCATCTTGATGGTCTCAGCTTTCTGCGTCACTCTCATTTCATCGATGGCATCTCCCTTTAAAATAAAGTCGTCCCAACTCATCATCTTTGGGTGGTCTAATACCTCAATATCGTTCATGATCACCGCATGCTCAACCTTCTGCAATTGCTCCAACACCTTCTGAAGGCGGTGATTGGGCATTTTGTCCGTCTCATTGTTGTCCATGGGGTTGTTCCCGACAAAAACAATTTTTGAATCCGAGTTTCCCACCACCCACTCCACTTCCTCTGGAGAGCAGGTGTGATAAACACCCACCGCCACGCCACCAACCATCTGCGCTGCCGCATAACAACCATACCACTCCTTCCTGTTGTAGCTGTAGATGCTCAATTTGTCGCCGTGTTCAAAGCCGTGTGCAAGAAGCGCTCTAGCTATCTGCATCACAAATGAAAGAAACTCACTCCACGTGTCAGTTTTCCATCCACCAGAATGGGGGGATGAGAGGGCCGACTCATCGGGAAAATCTTTTGCGTTTCTAAGAAGTCGCTGTGGTGTTGTCTCGGTTAACATTTCTCTCTCCTTTCACAAATCTTGTGTCGGGATAAACCGTTCGAGTCTGTGTCTAAAATAGGGTTTTTCCAAGAACTAACAGCCCAAGTGTAAACAGACTTTTGTCTATTTGAAACCGAAAAGTAACGGCAACACAAAAAGTACAATCACCGCCCAAACAAGGTTTCAGGATATTCAATCTATTCAAAAAGAAGTTCGGCTGAGACGCTCATGTTTATGTTGTTTTAATGGATCAGTCCGTGACTGCTCCAAGGATGTACGCGAGAAACGTGTCACTGTTCCAGTTGTTGGGTTCGGCGGTGCGGTGATAGTTGTTTCCCGTCCTCACCTCTCTGTTCCCGATTTTTGTGTAAATGCTGTTTCTTACCACAACAAGGTCAAGTTCGGGGTAAACCCAAATATTGTTCTCATGAAGACCTAGCGCCGCTATCGCTCCCCATTCAGAAAACACCCACCACTGTAGGGCATAATAACTGTTCCCCTTCGGTATCGTCGTCGATTCTTTAACCCACGATTTGGAGATCACCTGTTCATCTTTCCACCTCCCGCCACGGGCAAATAAAAGACCAAACCGCGCAAAATCTCGGGTGGTTGCATCAACACAGCAATAAGTTAAAGCGTGTCCCGCCGTGTCTGTCCACCATGACGCTTTCATGCCGATCTTTGAAAAAAGATGTTTTTCAGCATATTTACCAACCATCATATCAGTTGCTTCTTCCAGGATGCCGGCAAAAAGCATGGAGTCTTCATTTCGGTAAACCCATTTAGTTCTCGGTATTTCATTTATCTGTCGGTCTAGGCTCAAGGCGAGTTGATCGCCTCCAGCAGCGTAGATGTTGATGTGATCGTTTCCCTCCTGCCGAACTAGTCCTGAGCGCATCTCCAGTAATGAACGAATAGTAACACTGTCCCTGCCCGAATCTTTCCATTCTGGGAGGTAGTTCGCCGCAGGTTCATCGATGGATGAAATTACCTGTTGATCCGCGGCTATCCCAATCAGTGCGCTTGCAATCGATTTTCCTGTTGACCAGCTGGTGGCAATACTTTTTTCATTGTTGCCGGTACTGTAACGCTCTCCAACAACAACTCCGTGCCGAACAATAACAACCCCCTGTGTATTCTTTCCTTCAGAAAAAGCGTAATTCAGAGCACTGTTGATCCCCGCCTGATGCATTCCAGTTTCGGAGGGGTCATAGAGTTCCCAATTATCGCCTGGGTAGGTGTCGCTCGATGGGGACGGTCGGCTGTTCGGTTCGGTGCAGGCGACGAAACACAACAGGAGAGAAAGGGCGCAGTGTTGCGTTGGTTGTCCTGTTTTTTCAAAAAAAGGATTAATATTTGAGGAAACCGGGAAATCCTTTTCCCTCCTCACGGCACTTTACTTTTTTGGATCTACGAGCACAGGGCAATGTGCGTGATACACAATTCCCTCATAAATGGAATCCATCAAGTTAGACTTAAAGGTGCTCATTTTTCTGCGACCAAGAACAAGTAGGTCTGCCTCTATTGTTTCATCATCGAGGGCTTGAGGAATATTTTCACTGTTAATGATTTTAACATCAATTGTGCCTGCTTATTCACCAAATCCATTGCTCCGGAATCGGTCTCTAATATAGCTTCCCTCCAACCGTGATCCAGGGCTCTACATCATCGTTGACATTTCTCCCGCATGGGGATCGTTTATGTGAACAACTGCCAATTGTGCGTCACTCCCCCTTTGCAATTTTAACCGCCTCCGTAATCACAGCTCCTTCGTCTCCACGCCCAGAAAGGGCGATTATTCTCTTCGAGCATGTCAAAGATCTACATCTTTCAGGATTATTTAACCAACAGTATTTTCTTTATCCGGGTCTTTCTTCCACTATTTATTATATAGAGACAAATGCCGCCACTTAACGCTCCTGTTTGCATTCTAATAAAAATGTTTTCTTCTTTGCCCCATGTTATCGCTGGATCGGCATCCAGTGTCGATCAACCCCAATAGATGCAAAGACACCGATACCAATTTCAATCCCGAAGCTTCGCCCACTGCCTCCCTGACCAAAGAACAGGCTGTTAAACTCCGAATCTGTTGCAAACTTAATGAAATAATTATAATAATTGCTATCCATGCTCATTAGATGGATCATCAGTATGTCTTCGATTTCATCGTCCCCACTCGGCCCGAAACTGCCTTCACATATCTCCCGTCTGTATCTCCAATCCGTTTCTCCGGGGTAAATCAAATGTTCTTCCCAAAATCCACAACTGGTAGACCAATAAACATCGTTGAATCGCAGTGAATCGTTTTCTTCATAAAGGTAATAGCTGAGCCTGTTGTTAACATTTAGAATTTGGTGGTTTTCTTCCTGTTTAGACCAAACGATGTTCATCGTTCTATGGATATTGAAGCTGTCTGGAAGTTGCGCCTTGTGGATCTCCGGTGCTGGCGGAACAACTGTTTCCCCTTTTGCCGTCAATCCAGAAGGCGTGGAAACAGAGAGGGTCCATGTTTCCCCAGGTTTTGGAAGAAGGTCATCTCCTTTGTATTGGTAAACGTCCATCGGTTTTGATTGATATGTCTCGGGGTTATAGCCGAAGAATTCTAATTCATACTCGGAACTGTTGTTGCTCAAGACAACCCTTGCGTCTCGTACTATAAAACGAGACGCATAATATGGATAGATGTTCCCTTCAACTGTGTTACGGACCAGGGTGTCTGTCGGTTCCTCCACTCGGAGCGTTCTTTGAACCCTAACAAATGTTTCCACCAGTGTATCTGGTGAAAGAATGGCCATAATGTTCAGCTGTGGGTCGTGCTCTGCTTCAACATCTTCCCAGTCCAGTTCCGGCTCCTCCAAGCTTAAGCATCCGCAAAAAACCAGAAATAGGTACACGATACCTTTGAATCTTCTCAAAACTCTATCCTGTAACCAAAGGTAACAAAAAATGGAAACATGGGTATGGGGGCTCGCTCGAGTCCCAGTTCCTCTCCCGTAAGCCTGTTCGTTTTCGCTTTATACTGATACGTAAGCGCATTAACATGGTTGGTTGCGTTCACGAGTTGGATGTACCGTTCGTACGGTTTATTGAAAAACATTTTATTCTGCTTTAATCCTATGTCCAGGCGGAAGTATGGCGGTAACCTTTCGGCATTCTTTTTCCCAACCAGAAAGCTCTGCGTTTCATACCAGTCCGGCAAATATGCGTCGTGCCTTGGGCGCCACTGTTGAAATTTTCCCAACGGCGGCGTGAATGGTTGGCCGCTGGAGGCCTGTAGTGCCACACTTAAGTGTGTCTCTTTAAACAGATAACTCATAATTCCCATGTCCTTCTTGTCGAGCGCGATGTCTCCGACGATGTTGAGCGTGTGGGTTCTGTCCCACTTGGGTGTATACCAACCGTGTTTTTCAATGTGCCTCTCAGTTTTTGCGTAGGTATAACCCACCCAACCCCGAACTCTTCCGGCCGTCTTTTTGAACAATAGCTCCAATCCATAGGCATAGGCTTGTGTTTCATAAAACTCATTGAATGGGGTAAATGCGAGCTCCGCTTCGTTACTCTGAGAAAAGGCTTCTCCCTGTTTCAAGGTAAGTAGATTTTGGAAGTGTTTATAGTATGTTTCAGCCCGAAACAACCAGTTTTTTTCAGATAGGTGTTCAACACCAACAATTGCATGATCAGCCCACGTTCCCGGCCTGTCCGAAGGAATCCCAAGCCAAAAATCTATGAGCCGGAGAGTTTCATCCTCTGGATTTGCAATGGTCAAAAACTGGTGATAGCGTCCCAAAACACTTTTTATGGACAGGTTTGGCCTCAGTAAATATTTCATTCCGAGCCGTGGGTCAAAGTATAGCTTCTCATGGAGGGAATAATTCATCAGACGGCCGCCGCTTTGAATTGTTATTTTTTGCGTGACGTCCCATTTATCCTGAAAAAAGAAGGTAGATTCCACCGTCTGGTTCTTCATTGAAAGTGGTGTAAACAAAATGGTGGTGTCTTGTGTAGAAAATTCAAAGTTCATGCCGAGATCAAAGTCCACTTTTTTGAACTGAGCTCCACCTATAAGTTGATGGCCTGGAATGCCATGCCAGGAAAGTTCTGTCTCTATTGTTCTGTCATTAACGATATCAAAAAAATTAAACTCAAACTTTTCTTCGAAGACTCCGGTTTCGCTGCCCACACGAAAGCTGCCTTCTTGGCCAACCCCAAGACCAAAGTTGAACCTATAGCGGCTGTTCGCCAGAAATGTTCGTGCAATCAGCTGAGGGCTAATCAGCCATCGCCATGTAAGACTGTTTGTGTGGTTACCCCAAGGCCAGTCTATTTCAAACGACTCTTTTGACTTTTCATAATAATCCGAGTAAATGTCATAGCTTTCATTCTCCCCTGAAGAGTTGAGCACCAACACGTCGTCGCCATAAAAACGGCTATATGATAACCGGTGGTCTTGACTTATGTCTATATTGACCTTGATCTGGTAATCATAAAAATAATAAGGAAACTTGAACTTGTTTTCGCCCTGGCTTCTAAGTATTGCATTAAAAATTTGATCGAAATAAGTCCTGCGTCCTGCTATCATCCACGATCCTTTTGTGCCCCAAATTTTGGGTGTTGGTCCTTCTAGTAAAATCTTGCTGGAAATAAGGGAAACATTGGCGTTCCCCTTAAACTCTTCGCTGTTTCCCTCGCGATTTATTACGTTCAGAAGGGCTCCCATGCGGCCACCATGTCGGGCTGGAAATCCTCCAGCATGAAAGTCAGCTTCCTTAATGGCGTCCGTATTAAATGTGGAAAATAGCCCCCCAAGATGGTAGGGATTGTAAACCGTTATTCCATCAAGCATTATCAAATTTTGATCCGGTGTGCTCCCCCGAACGTAGAGAGCGCTTGAGAAGTCGTTCAAAGTCTGAACTCCCGGCAACATTTGGACTGTCCGAAACAGATCTGGCTCAATGAACGCGGGTGCTGTTTCAATTGTTCGCATGTCCAAACTGATTCTGCTTGGCTCTACAAGTTGTCGCATCTTTTGTGCTTCACCAAATACGTCCACCGCTTCGCCCTCGAGTATCATCCTCTCCAGCCTAAAATCAAGGCGTACCCCTTCTCCCTTCCGAACGCTTATCCGTTGGCTTGTTGTCTCATAACCAATAATTGATGCCACCACATCCTGTGCCCCGGCGGGTACCTTTGTTAGCACATAATATCCGTCAATGTTTGCCGCTGCCCCAATTGACGTTCCTTTAATGAAAACATTTGTATATCCGAGCGGCTCGCCTGTAGATCCTTCCCGAACAAAGCCACTTATTGTGGTCCCCTGTTGAGAAAACGCAAAACAAGAAAGTAACAAAATTGATGTTACGGTGAGTTGCATGTTCTTTCTTATGGTGAACGGAGGCGTGTTCTTCATTTTCCTTTAGACAAAGAACTTAGGGATTGGTTGTCCATCTTTTCAACATGTGTATTGGAAGAAAAAAGAATATATTTAACGAGGTATACGCCAAAGGCCGATGACAAAAAACAGTCCAATCAAAACTCACCCAATTCGTCGACACGATGTTGACTGGTTGCGCGTGGGGGCACTCATGCTCCTGATCATCTACCATTCCTTAATTAGTTTTCAGCCTTGGAGTGTCTGGTTTCGGTTCATCCAAAACGAAGAAACATTGGACTTTCTCTGGGTTTTTATGGAAATGATAAATATTTGGCGGATCCCCATCCTTTTCTTTATTTCGGGAATGGGAGTTTACTTTGCCTTGAGGCGAAGAAGTTGGAAGGAGCTTGTAAAAGACCGGACGCTGAGAATTCTTGTCCCTCTAGTTTTTGGGAGTTTTTTTGTTTGTTCAATCACTGAGTTCTTTGCCCAGAAACATTTTGGAGAGCCGATTAAATACACTCCCAATCCGGGCCATCTATGGTTTTTGTTTAATATCTACTTATACGTTCTTTTTTGGCTGCCTCTTCTGATCTACTTCAAAAAACACCCAAAAAATTTGTTCTTCTCCGGCCTTGCTCGGTTGATGGGAAGAACTGTTGGAATACTGGTTGTGCCTCTGATTTTTGTCCTCTACGCTTTACTGATAAGCCCTGAATTCTGGTCTCTTTACGCCTATACCGCTCATGGGGTTGCTCTGGGTGCTGTTTGTTTTATCTCTGGTTACATTGTTGTTGCCGTTGGTGACCCGTTTTGGGAGGCAGCCGAAAAACTGTGGTTTTCTTTCCTTTTTGTATCGTTTGGGTTGTACCTGTTTAGGTTGTTTGCTTTTGTTTTAAATAATGTACCGGCTCCATCTATTATTGTCGCGCTTGAATCTAGCCTGTGGCTTTTAGGAATTTTTGGTGCTGGATCACGGTTTTTAAACAAACCGTCTCGGGCGTTAAACAGCCTAAGCAAGGCTGTCTATCCTCTCTATATTGTTCATATGCCAATTCTTTTTACCCTCTGTTTTGTGATCGTACCCCTTGAAATGCCCCCGATTATAAAATGGGGCATTGCTCTTTCTGGAACCTTTTACGGAAGTTGGGCTCTATACGCGTTTGTGTTGAGGCGGTCTCGATGGGTAAGGCCCTTTTTTGGGATGAAGATTTAATGCGCTGTGGATTATAGGTCTCGGCTATCTCTAGTTTGTTGGGGCTCGCTGATTATTGTGGGCTTTTTTTTCTTCTTGGGTTCAACCTCTTACGGACAGTTTCTTTCAGCGTGGAACGTGTCACTGGTGATCCGTTTGATAACCACCGTTGGTGGTTTATTTGGCTTTTATCTTTTTGATAGCGTTGTGGATTTGAAAATGAGCCTGAGACATTACTTGTTTGTGGGGGCAATTTTTCTGGGGGGTGTAATGCTGAGCCCACTCTATTATTTGTTCGGATGGTATGATAAAATTCTACATGTCGTTCAGCCGATGTTTTTAGCATCTATTGTCTTGCATGTTGTTGTGCCCCTCCAGATCACATCACGGTGGAAATTCTTTTTCACGTTTTTTGTTGTGCTTGGGGTTTTGGGTTTGTTCGAAATTGGAGAATATTTAATCGACACAATGTTCGACTCCAAGCTTCAAGGTGTGTTCCGTAAAGCAGAGCAGGGCTTTGTATTGGTTCAAGGCCGCATTGATGATACAATTATTGACCTGATTCTCGGTGTTTTGGGAACACTATCATATCTTTTTTTCACCGTGCTCTACAGGCGCTGCTTACCGGAGTAAGCATTGGGGCTCTTTCTCTTTTGGCTACAACATGTGTTGTAACTATTTTAGTTTTTTCCGTGCGTAAATAGCTCCATAGAGAATAGCAACAAGGTAGGCTATGCTGATCCATATGTAAACCAACGATAATGTTGGGTTGTTTTTCAATATATCATTCCCCAAAAACGTTTGGGCATAAACAGTCGGTATGATACCAAACGCAGTGCCAAAGAGCAGTGCGCGGTAGCGTATAGTGGTAAGCCCTGCGATATAGCTGACGACGTCGGATGAGGTGAGCGGGTTTAGGCGCAATAAAAAAATTGCTAGCCCACCATATTTATTAGAATAGCGGTCGAAGCGGTCGAGTTGTTTTGAAGGGATTTTTTTCTCTACAAAACCACGGCCGAAACGCCGAGTAATAGTAAAGGCGATTACAGAGCCGATTACGTTGCCGAGCAGTGCAAGAGTCCCGCCCCAAAACGCACCAAAGAGGAAACCGGCAGCTGTGTATAAAACAAATGGTGGTATTGGTGCTGTGACAACCTCTATAACCACAAGGAAGACAAACAAGAACGGGGCTATTGTATTATATGCGCCAAGCTGTCTCGCGACAGTGTCTGCATCAAGGTTAACAAGCGTGTAGACAAGTCCTCGGCTCAAGAAAGAGTTATAGGTAAGAGCACAAAGAACAAAAACAATTAAAAGCGCCGCTCCATGTTCTTTCAAAAAGCCTTGGGGTGAGAAGTTAAGTCTCTTTTTCGTTTCCATTTTAAAGCATGGTTTGGCTTGTTTTGTCCTGTTGTTCAAAATACATTTTTCAAAACCTTACCCAATTCGCTCCCCTTTTTGTCCAGCTCTTGACACCACCCGATAGCAGTTATTTTCCATCCTGCATAATAGGCACACAGGGCAATGTGGGCCGCCATTTCCGATACGCCCGTCCGCTCTTTTTGGAGTTGAAACCTCTCCTTACCAAGACAGTCTACTACCACCTGTTTCAACTCCCGCTCTTCACTGCTGTACAGTTTTGAAACATCTGGAAATTGGGGCCTATTTCCGATGGGTGTTTTTCCAACAAGGGGATTCGTTCCGCTTAGGTTTCGGTGGTCTATAATTTGCACAACTGCTGAGTCACCGCGATACCTGTCCACAATAGTCATTTCATTTTTACCAAAGTGGTTTCTTATCTCAATAAATTTTTCCGGTGAAAGCCACTTTTTTTCGTCACCGCACAATCTTACAACTGCTCCCCCAGACCACTTGTAGATTGTGTGTCCCTCGAGGACATTTTCATCTTCCACCGCCCTTGAGAAAGTGTCCTTATAGAGGTCCAAGGCCCACGGTAGATAGAAAATCAACGGTTTCTGTTTCCAAACAAAGCTGTTCCAAGGCGAACCATTGTTGCCCCTTCCTCCACTGCTATTTCAAAGTCTCCTGTCATGCCCATTGAAAGGTCTCTCAATTTATTGCGTCTTGTGAGGTTGTCGTTGAGCGTCTCTTTCAAATTGCGGAGAGCTTGAAATGTTTTCCGGGTTTTTGATTTGTCGGACGTCAGCTCTCCAATGGTCATAAGCCCCTTTATGTTGAGGTTTTGAAGTTCTATAATTTCGAAAAAAGCTTCCGTCTCGTGTGTTTGAAAACCTTGTTTTGAAGGATCGGCAGCTGTGTTTACCTGAAGAAGGGCCTCTGTCGTGCTTTCTTTCTCCTCTAAGATTGAGTTAAGGCGCCTAGCAAGCTTGATTGAATCAATCGAGTCTATGGCATCAAATAATTCTAGCGCTTTTCTTGCTTTATTCCCCTG
Source organism: Fidelibacterota bacterium UBA6931 (assembly GCA_002448795.1). GTDB lineage: Bacteria > Fidelibacterota > Marinisomatia > Marinisomatales > S15-B10 > S15-B10. The sequence goes on along the minus strand of DKAH01000005.1, from coordinate 134,477 downwards.
AAGGTGTCCTACAAGGCGCCTCTTCATACCGGGGAGCTCTGAAATTAGAGGAAATTTTTCAGCCGCCTCCTGAACGCGGTTTTCACCAACGGCTTTAAGGCCCGCGTCGTAGGCTGATTTTATTGCTTTGGCTGGGAGTGTTTTTGTGACTGCAACAATTTGGATTTCCTGCGAGTCGCTACGGTTTGAGCGATCACAAGCGCCCTCAATTCGACCCTTTATGTCGTTGAGGGTGGCAACATCAATCACTTACCTGTCTCGAGTTTTTCCTTTGGCACCGCTTCTTCTTGCCCTTCTTCCTCTGTCTCAACATGAACAACTCTGCTAAGAGAAGAAATTTTTGAGCCTTCATCCAACCGTATAAGCTTCACGCCCTGTGTCACTCGACCTATTGTACGAATGCTTTCCACTGGCTGTCTGATTAGGACGCCCTTGTCTGTGATGACCATAAGATCATCTGAGTCCACCACCTCCATAATAGCAACCATTTTTCCAACTTTTTTGTTGGTTCGCATAGCAAGAACGCCTTTTCCCGCCCTCTTTTGAATACGGTACTGCATCACTTCTGTTCGCTTGCCAAATCCTTTTTCTGTTGCAACCAATAGCGTTCCTTCGCGCCGGACCACAACCATTCCCACTACATAATCGTCTTTAGATGATAGCTTAATGCCAGTGACTCCCCGGGTTTTTCTTCCCATGGGCCGTGCGTCGCTTTCGGGAAACCGTATCGATTTTCCCTCACTTGTTCCAAGAACAACATCATTCTCCCCATTGGTTATTTTCGCTTCAATCAGTTCGTCGCCCTCACGAATGTCTATGGCATAAATTCCCCCTTTTCGAGGGTTTCCGTATGCTGAAAGGTTTGTCTTTTTTATCATCCCTTTCTTTGTCGCCATAACAATAAACCTATTATCGTCGAAGGTTTTTACACTAACAAACGCTTTTACCTTTTCTCCTGGCTCCGTTCCTAGTAGGTTGACAATCGCTCTGCCTCGAGCAGCCCTACCTCCCGGTGGAATCTCATGGATTTTTAGCCAGTAACATTTTCCTTTGTCCGTGAAGAAGAGAATATAGTCGTGGGTGTTTGCAACAAACAGGTGTTCCACAAAATCTTCATCTTTGGTGGTGGCACCCTGTAGTCCTCGGCCACCCCGACGTTGACTTCGATAGGTTGATGCTGCCGTGCGCTTCACATAGCCATTATATGTGAACGTTAAAACAACATCTTCTTCGGCAATCATGTCTTCAATGGAGAAGGTGGTTCCAATAGCTTGAATTTGTGTTCTTCTGTCTTCTCCGTACCGGTTTTTGATTTCTCCCAGCTCTTCTTTGATAATTTCCATCTGTTGAGAGTGGCTCTCTAATATCCCTTTCAGTTGGGCGATAAGCTTGATTACTTCCTTGTATTCACCTATTACCTTTTCTACCTCTAGACCTGTGAGGCGTTGAAGTCGCATTTCCAGTATTGCTTGAGCCTGTTTCTCCGATAGATCAAAACTGTTCATCAGTCCTTCTTTTGCTTGGGTTGGGTCTTTGCTTCCTCGAATAACCTCAATGACCTCATCAATGTTATCGAGTGCAATTTTCAACCCCTCTAAAATGTGTGCCCGCTCTTCAGCTGCCTTTAGGTCGTACTTTGTCCTCCGAATAAGAACGTCGTGGCGGTGGTCAATGAAACAGGTTAGTAGATCCTTAATTGGGAGAACTCGCGGAATTCCGTCCACTAGCGCTAACAGTATAATACCAAAAGTGTCCTTCATTTGAGTGTTGACATAGAGCTGGTTCAGTATCACCTCCGGAACAACATCTCTTTTTGTCTCAATAACTATTCGCATTCCTTCTTTGTCTGATTCGTCGCGAATGTCCGCTATCCCCTCAACTTTTTTACTGCGGACAAGGTCCGCTATTTTTTCAATAAGAGTTGATTTATTCACCTGATATGGAATTTCATTAACCACAATGTTTGATTTTCCACCTTTTATCGACTCGATGAATGCGTTCGCCCTAACAGTAATTTTTCCACGTCCACTATCATACGCCTGTTTGATGCCATTTAGACCTTCTATGGTCGCCCCTGTTGGAAAGTCCGGTCCTTTTACATGCTCCATTAAATCTTCCACAGTCGCATCGGGGTTTTCAATAAGTTCAACTGTTGCATCAACGACCTCAACAAGGTTGTGTGGTGGAATTTTGGTTGCCATACCAACAGCAATTCCTTCAGAGCCGTTGACCAACAGGTTGGGGATGGCTGCCGGCAGAACGGTCGGCTCGTTCAGTGTTTCATCAAAGTTAGTCTCCCAGTCAACGGTATCTTTATCCAAGTCGCTCAACATTTCGCTCCCAAAGCGTGTCATCCTCGCTTCGGTATATCGCATCGCGGCAGCATTGTCTCCATCAACTGATCCAAAATTGCCTTGTCCATCTACCAGCTCGTGCCGCATAGAGAAGTCCTGCGCCATCCTCACAAGTGCATCATAAATCGACGAATCGCCGTGAGGGTGGTATTTTCCCATTACATCACCGACTATTCTAGCTGATTTTTTGTAGGCCCTGTTCCAGTGGGAACCAAGCTCATTCATCCCGTAAAGAATTCTTCGATGAATTGGTTTCAGTCCGTCTCGAGCATCAGGTAGAGCTCGAGAAACAATAACAGACATAGAATAATTAAGATAGCTCTCCTTCATCTCGTCAACAATGTCGCGGTTTGTGGATATGTCACGTGTTGTCAGATCTGCCATTCTTCTTTTCCTTTAAACGTCCAGATTGACAACAAATTTGGCGTGGGACGTGATAAAATGTCGCCTCGCCTCCACATCGCTTCCCATAAGATCTCTGAAGAGAGTTGACGCTTCGCTTCCACTTTCTACAGAAACCTTCAAAAGGGATCGCTTATTTGGGTCCATGGTCGTTGACCACAGTTGTTCTGCGTTCATTTCCCCCAAACCTTTATATCGTTGAAGTTCCACTTTTTGTGTTTTGTTCTCTTTTTTGAACCTCTCCATAATAAAATCACGTTCATTGTCATCGAAGGCGTATTGTTCTTTTTTTCCTTGTTTAATTTTATAAAAAGGTGGTTGAGCAATATAGACTTTGCCGCCTGTTATCAGTTCTGGCATTTTGCGATAAAGAAATGTCAGCAGTAAGGTTCTTATGTGGCTCCCATCTACGTCCGCGTCGGTCATTATAATCACTTTATTATACCGGAGTTTTGTAATGTCAAACTCCGCTCCTGTCAGCTTTTCTCCTTCTTCAATCCCACCGTTTCCACCAAAACCTGCACCAAGGGCTGTAATAATTGACTGTATCTCATTGTTGGAGAGAAGTTTGTCTATTCTTGCTTTTTCGGCATTTATCACCTTTCCTCTAAGTGGGAGAATCGCTTGAAAACGCCTGTCTCTTCCCTGTTTTGCCGACCCTCCCGCCGAATCCCCCTCAACAAGGAACAATTCACACATTTCAGGGTCTTTACTGGAGCAGTCAGCTAGCTTCCCTGGTAGAGAACCGCCCTCTAGGGCGCTCTTCCGACGAATAAGTTCCCGTGCCTTTCTTGCTGCTGCTCGGCTTCGGGCTGCCAGAACTGCTTTTTCTACTATTCGCTTTCCAACCGATGGGTTTTGCTCTAAAAACTCTTGAAGACCCTCGTAAACAATTCCATCTACAAGCCCTTTCGCTTCGCCGTTTCCAAGTTTTGTTTTTGTTTGCCCCTCAAACTGAGGTTCGGGAACTTTCACAGAAATAACTGCTGTCAACCCCTCCCTAAAGTCCTCTCCAGAGAGTGAAATTTTTTCGTTTTTTGTTGTCTTGATAAGCTTGTTTTTAGAAGAATAGGTGTTCATTGCTCTTGTGAGGGCGGATCGGAAGCCGGACAGGTGTGTTCCTCCCTCTATAGTATTAATGTTGTTTACGAAAGAGAGTATGTTTTCGTTGAACCCGTCATTATAGCGAAGAGCAACATCAACTGGGATTTCTTCGTTCTCTTTGTATACAGTAATCACTTTGTTATGTAGGGCGTTGGTAGAGCCGTCTAAAAATTTTACATAATCGGAGAGGCCACCTTTGTATCTGAAAATTTCTTCTTTTTCTTCTCCTTCCTCGCGGCTGTCAACAGCTGTTATTTCGAGCTCTTTGTTTAGATAGGCTAATTCTCTTAGCCTCTCAGCTATAATAGCATAATCCCAAACAATGGTGTTAAATATTTCATTGTCTGGGTAGAAGGTAATTTTTGTCCCTGTTGTTTTTGCTTTGCCAGAAGCTTTCAATTTGGATGCTGTTGTTCCCCTCTCATACCGCTGGTGGTGGACCTTCCCTTCTCGTCTTACCTCCGCTTCCAGCCACTCTGAGAGGGCGTTCACCACAGACACACCAACGCCATGAAGCCCCCCAGACACCTTGTAGGAACCCTTGTCAAACTTTCCTCCCGCATGAAGGACCGTCATTACCACCTCAAGGGCGGGTTTCTTTTCCTCTTTGTGAACATCTACAGGAATCCCTCGCCCATTATCTTCAACTGACACCGAATTGTCAGCGTTGATATTAACTTTAATTTTTGTGCAGTGGCCGGCAAGTGCTTCGTCAACGCTATTATCAACCACTTCGTTCACAAGGTGGTGAAGCCCCCTTTTCCCCACATCACCAATATACATGGCCGGCCTTTTGCGAACTGCTTCTAGCCCCTTTAGGATTGTAATTTTCTCAGCACTGTATTCTTTTGATTTTTTTGCCATTTTAGATGACCTGCATGTCCTTTAGTAGTTCTTCTCCAAGTTTTTTGTTGAGCTTTTTAATGATCTCCATTTTTTTTAATGATAATTCGTTTCTCCACACCGGTGTTGATGCTTTTACTATAATGGTTTTGTGGTTAATCTCTTCGGCTGAACAGTTTTTCGCAACCGCCTCTCCCACCACACTTTCCCAGATGAGCAGTGCTTCGCTTTGTCGTACAGCACGGTCTATTCCGCTTGTTTTTAGTGCTTTTTTGAGTGCTGTGCTTAATTTCTGCACACTATACGCTATCTCCCGCTATTTTTACTATCGCCGGCCTCCGAAACCGACGTAAACTTCTGATTTCAGTTAATGGTCACCTGTCCGCATCGGCATTAGAAGCATTGTGATTCCTTCGTTCTGCTGCTGCTTTTCTACTCCAATAAGCGTAGCAGATGTCGGTGTGTTCAATCGAACCACCGCTTTTTCCCCCTCAAGGTGAGACAACATGTCTAAGACATAATTTGCGTTGAACCCTAAAGAAATGTCCTCCGCATCGTAATCAACATCAAATTTTTCTTCCGCGCTTGATGCGTTTTCGGGATCCTCTGTTCTAACGGTTGCTTCGCCTTTTGTGATTTCTAGTTCTACCTGCCTTGTGGATCTGTTTGAGAAAATGGAAACGCGTTTTACAGAGTCCAGCATTTCCTCCCTGTCCACTGTCATAATTTTGTTGTTCTCTTTAGGTAGGACCGTTTTGTAGTCAGGATAGCGCTCATCTATAACTCTGGAAAAAATTGTTGTTCCACTGAAAGAGGTTGTGATGTGATTTTCCCCAACCCAGAGCACAGCCTCATCCGCCCCCTCCAGGTGCTGAACCAACAGATTAAGAAATTTCTTTGGTACAATAACGCTCCCTTCGTACCCCTTAGAAGAAAAATCTGTTCGTGAACAATGTGAGAGCCTGTGTCCATCTGTGGCTACAGCAGAAATGCTCTCTGTTCCCACCTCAAACAACGCTCCCGTTAGAGCAGGCTTTAGTTCGTCAGCGCTCAACGCAAAGGATGTTTTTTCTATAAGTCTCTTAAGTGTGCCTGGTGAGATACTAATTTCCTTCTTGTTGTCTACCTCCGGCATGGAAGGAAAATCATCCGGTGAAGCTCCCGCAATATCATAGTTGCCAAAAGATGTTTTTATTACGACTCTGTGGTCATCGTTTGCCTCAATAGCAATATCTGTTTCTGGCAGTGCGTTTGTGATATCCATAAGGGTTCGGTGTGGAATAGCCACCCCCCCTTCCACTGACACTGCCGCATCAATCTTTGTAATAAGGGTTATTTCAAGATCGGTTGTACGCATTTCAAGGCCTTCCTTTTGGGCGGAAAACAAAACACTGCTTAAAATTGGAATGGTTGATCTCGTGGGTGTTGCTTTTGCAAGCTGTTGTAACGCTGATTGCAATGAATTTCTTGATATGGAAACCTTCATAAATTTGGTCTATGGTTGGTTTGGAAGCGGTGCCATGAAGTGAATTCCTGATTTTAGATTACCGATATTTTCAGTATCGGACAACATCTTTTTGGTCTTTTTATAGGTATTGAATTATTATGAAATAATTTAATTATATAGAAAAAAGAATTAATAATTATATAAGGTGTGCAATAAAAACAAAAAACAGCACAGAGATTTCCATCTCTATTATTCACAAGCGCAAGACGTCTCCATTTCATGGAATGGTTTATGTGCATAAAATGTGAGGTAAAAGGGAACAACGGGAGGTTTCCAACTGTCTACTTTAAAGCTCAAAGTTATACAGGCGTGGGAAGCAAAATTGTGGAGTAATAACCTGAGGAAGTCAGCGGTTGTTCAGAAAGTTTTCCACATAAATAGTTGAAGAAGCATCTTTCAACCAATCGTTGAATCGTTTCGCCTTTTTTTGGGCAAGAGCGAGGCCCTCTATTTCGGCCCAGTGAGATTCAAGAGTTGGAACGCCTCCTTCTCTTACTTCATGAACGAAAAGAAGATGGAAGCCGTCATCAGTCGTTATTGGTGGAGAGCATGAGCCAACATCAGCGGTCGGGAGCACTTTTGCTATAGCCTCAACGGGGAAACTTTGAGGGTCTACCCAGCCGAGCCGGCCCCCCGATTCACCCGTGCTGGCATCGTCAGAGTGGCGCTTTGCCATCTCAGCAAACAGGCCTTCTGAGCTGATGCTATCGCCGACTGACAGCGCCAGCGCATATATACTGTCCTCATCAGCAGTGCTTACTTTGGGTGTTATTAGAATGTGCCGGGCGTTGATTTTGTCCCCAAGGATTTCCATCGCCTCAATAATATGATAGCCAAACTCTGTTTCTACAATATCGCTTACCTCTCCGGGACCAAGGGTATACGCAATCTGCTCAAAAGCTGAGACAAGAGTTCCGCGATTCACAAAACCTAGCTCACCACCTCGTTTAGCTGACCCAGGATCCTCTGAATAGAGGCTAGCTAGGCGTGCAAAGTCAGATCCAGCAAGAATCTCGCCGCGCAAAGAGTCCAGCAAAGAACGGGCCACGTTCTGGCTTTTTCCTCCAGGCCGAGCCTTGAAGAAGATGTGGCTTGAGCTATACACGGTTGGCACCGCCCTAAGACTATCTTTATAATTATTGTAAAACACAAATATTTCGTCTCTTGTGACAACAACACCCCCAAAAAGCTGCCCTTGATAACGCTCGGCAACGAGCTGTTCCTTCATATCGGGCCACCACTCTCGGCGGAGCTCGCTGACCCTTTTCCCAAGAATTGATTCAAGCCTCTCTTCTGATCCAGCCTGCCCCACCGACTGTGCAATATACTGCTCGACAGCCTGATCTACCTCCCTGTCTTCAACTTCAATACTTTCAACCTCGGCAACCTCAAGAATCAGCTTCTGGTTTATAAGAGACTCGAGAACCTGGGATTGTATTTGTTCGAGCTTGTCAGCATCAAAACGAGGATCTAGACGCTGTTCGACAGCGGTCATTTGCACAATCTGTGCCAAATCGCTCTTTAAAATAACATGTTCCCCAACAATTGCGGCAACCCCATCGATTAGGTTTTGAGCGAAGAGAAAAAAGGAAGACAAAGAAAAAACAGAAAAAGTTGCCGCCATGAAAAACTTTCTCATTTTAACCCCCTTTTGTTGTTTGGGTTGTGACATTTGGATAAACATTGCTCAAACTATCCAACAGTTGGGTGTAGACAGCCCGCCTTTTTGACCTGTAAATGCTCTGACTGATTTCGTCATAGACCTCATCGAGACCCCGGAAGGAGGCCTTTGGAAAAAACTCTAAAACCTCAAGAACGTGAAAACCGAAGTGTGTATTAATGGGACCAAGCACCCCTCGCGGCCTTGAAGAACCAAAAAGAATAGCGTTAAGGGAAGCGGGCATATCGCCGGGAGAAATTGTTGTTGGTACAACACCGTGCGCCCTCAACAAGGAAGACCGGACGGCGGCATCATATTCAAGAAGCGACACCTTTACAGAGGTTGCATCATCAACACTAGGAAGCAGAAAATGTAGCACCCGCACCTGGTCGTTTTTTCGTTGATAGGCTGACCGGTTGGCCACATAGTGTTCACGTATTTCATCCATGGTTACTACAAGACGGGAATTCATGTAGTGCTCCAAAAAAAGATTTCCAAGCAACACTTCCTGATATTGAAGAAGAAGGGATTCCATTTCATCTTCTATATGAAGCCCACTAGTTACGGCAGCGCGGTATAGTAACTTTTGAGAGGCAGGGGCGGGCGGAAGACCTTTTCCCCGATCAACAAACACGGTGGCTTTACCACCACGAGCGGTGACCCCCTCCTCGTTTGTACCGTTGGCGCAACCAAAAATCAAACTGAGCATCACAAGAAAAGCGAAACGAACGACACGAACGCTATAATTGGCAACAATCATCCTTCAAAATTACTTGGACAGAGGGCGGGATTCAAATGTGTATTGAATTGTTTGCAAAGCATCTACAGCAGAGGCAGACACCAAAGCCAAACCAGTCTTACCCTCAGAGCTGTTTACAACCGTGAAGGAAGCTTCTTCTGGTGAAGCACCACCAAGAACATTGCGAATTTGGCCAACAATATCATCTGTGGGAGAAAGCCATATTGTGGCCCCACCATGTGAAACATCAATAGAGTCAATAGGCAAGGAGGCGGCAGCTTGACGGACACGCTTTGCCGCCAAAAGTACAAGGACCTCACCGGGAAGAGGTCCAAATCGATCACGCAGCTCTTGTTCAAGAGAGGAAACCTCATCAGGTCTTTCAGCGGCAGCTAACATTCGATAAAAATAGAGACGGTCATCCTGTTCTTCGACGTATGTGTCCGGAATAAGCGCGTCACTCTCAATTGAAAAGGATATTTTTGATAAAGAGTAGCCATCCTGGCGACCACCAACATGAAGACGTTCCTGTGCGGCCTCCCGCACAATCTTACAAAAAAGATGAAAACCAACCGAAGCAAGGTGGCCGCTTTGCTCAACACCAAAAAGATTTCCACCACCGCGAATCTCTAGATCACGAAGAGCTATATCGTATCCCGCCCCAAGCGCTGTATTATACTGAATTGTTCTGAGTCGCTCGTGAGCTCCTTGGGTAAGATCGCCCCTGGGAAGGAGAAGATAACAATAAGCCTGTTGTGTTGAGCGGCCGACGCGACCACGCATTTGGTATAGCTGCGCCAACCCGTAGCGGTGGGCGTTATTGATCAGGATAGTATTGACATTCTTAATATCAATCCCCGCCTCAACAATTGTTGTGGAAACGAGCAGATCAAGAGAACCATTGACCATTTTCATCATCACCTCATCGAGATCGTCAGGGGCCATACTTCCATGAGCAAAACCAACGCGAAGCCGAGGTAGAAGACCCTCAAAAAACTGAACCAGCTTTCCTATTTCAGAAATATTGCTATGTACAAACAAAACCTGCCCACCACGACCCACCTCATATTCAACGGCGCTCTTAATCTGTTGAGGATCAAACAGCTCTGTGGATGTGACAACAGGAAGGCGACCACAGGGTGGTGTTCTGATGGTAGAAATATCCCGAATTCCCACAAGAGAGAATTGAAGGGTTCTTGGAATCGGTGTGGCGCTCATACTTAAAACGTCAACAGAAGAACGAAAAGCACGAAGAAATTCCTTCTGTTTTGCACCAAATCGGTGTTCTTCATCTATAATAATAAGACCCAGGTTCGCTGGAGACACATTTTTTGCAAGCAAGCGGTGGGTTCCAACAACAACATCAACAGCTCCAACGGCAAGGGCCGCGAGGATCTTTTTAGCCTGTAATGAAGACGTTGAACGAGAAAAATGGCGAACCTGAACACCAGCGGGTGAAAGTCGGGACGAAAAACTGTTAAATAGTTGGTTGGAAAGAATTGTAGTTGGTGCAATAAGGAGAACCTGCTTTCCACAAGTTACCGCCTTAAAGGCGGCACGGAGGGCCACCTCTGTTTTTCCAAAGCCAACATCCCCACAAATTAGGCGGTCCATAGGCTTTTCGCTTTCCATGTCTCGATTAACATCGTTCAAACAGTCGACTTGGTCGGGGGTCTCGGCATAAGGAAAAGACTCTGACAGTTTCGACATAGACTCTCCATCTGGAGAAAAGGAAAAACCTTCAGCCCTATCCCTCTCTCCATACAGCCGAACAAACTTTTCAACAACTTCACCAGCCGAAGCTAGCGCCTTCTGTTTCGCTCGTGCCCACCCTGTTGACCGTAAACTTGTTAAAGAGGGTAGCCCGCCGCTAGAACCAACATAAGGGGTTATTGCGCTTAAACGCCCTAAAGGAACATGAACAATGTCCCCGTGTTTAAACTCGAGGGCTACACACTCACGCCTACCACCCTTTTGAGAGACATAAGAGAGGCCTCTATATAGCCCAACACCAAGATCCTCATGTACAACAGCCCCTCCCCAGGGAAAATCAGAAAGGGGAAGATCACTACTGGAGACAGCCTCAATATAAGGATTTGTCGCCAAAGTGCTTTCTGGGAGATCAAAAAGAGAATCGAGAGAAAGCCAGAAAAGCCCCAAAGGAAGAGAGGAAAAAACACCAACCAAAGGAAGATGACAGAGAACAAAACCGTCCAACAAAACAGTCTGGCGAAAAAGCGGGGCACAACCCTTAGAACAAAAGAGAACCGGCTGAGAAATCTGCTTTTCAAACAACTGACCTTTTAATCGATCAAATGCGGCATGGTCAGAGACAAAGCTTCGGTGTGAAACACAACCAACATCAATTTTTGTCTTTATAGGACCAAAAGCAGGCCGTAGGTTGTATATCTGAGAAGCGCCAGCACTCTCAACAACCATATAAGTGCACTTAAAACCACTGCTATAAGTAGCGTGTTTTTCCTCCACACCAACAGAGATGGGTGGATAGAGAAAAATATCTTCACTAGAAACAGAAGAAACCATTTTCTGGGTTAATGGGTCAAAGGTTCGAGCGGAATGGAGAACATCTCCCCTATATTCTAAACGCAACGGACCATCCGAACCGTACCCATAAACATCAACAACAGCACCACGAACAGCATAAGAACCAGGGGCGTTTACATGATGAACCAAACTAAATTGCCACGCCTTAAGCGTGGACACCAAACTTTCTCTAGACCGAACAACCGACAAAAGAAGAGGCTTGATCTTGCCCCCAGACAAAGATGAAACAACGTAATCCAATTGGCTAGGCGGTATTACTAAAAAAGCACCAGAGAGACGAGAAAAGAGGTTCAAAACATGAAGATCAGCCCCGGTCATATCGCCACCGTCAGACCCATGAGACAAATGAAAAACAAGGCCAGGTTGAAGTGTTGATAAAACCTCAAAAAGAGATTGACGGAGAGAAAAATCCTCCAAAACAAGAACACAACGTGTTGTTTTTAAACGAGATAAAAACAAGACAAAATAAGGAAGAAAAGCAGTGTGTACACCGGAATAAAGAGACGTTTTTTCCAAGCCAGAGAGACCCAAAGAGGAAAAAGTATCACCGAGCCCCTCTAAAAGCTCATCGAGACCAACGGGAGGTGTTTCACGTGAAACAGTGTTCACGGTGAAGCAAGGAACACAGAGAGGGCCGCAACATCCGCTGGGGACACACCAGAAATTCGTGATGCCTGACCAAGAGTTTCGGGCCGGACAAGAGAAAGCTTCTCTCTTGCTTCTAGGGAAATTCCAACACAACGGCTATACTCAAACGAAGAAGGAATTTGAGCACCCTCATTTTTTGAAAGGCGTTCAACAAGAGCATTTTGGCGTGAAATGTATCCCTCATACTTAATGATGGTTTCAGCTTCATCGAGAAGGTCCATCACTTGTTCTTTTGAAAAAGATTCAAAACCAAGCGAAACAAAACCATTGTTAATAAGATCGCTGAGAGAAACCTCAGGACGGCGCAGAAGCTCTGTAATCGACAACCTCTCTGATGTTTTGTGTTGACCAAGACTGTCTAGAAAGCTGTTTGTTTTATTAAGAGGAGGTCGCGTATGCTTGGAGTCAAGAACAAAAGCATTTAGAAGAGACTTTTTTTGCGAGATTAATTCAAGGGTTGTGTTGTTAACAAGACCAATAGAGTGCCCCAACAAAGAAAGCCGAAGATCCGCATTTGTGTGGCGGAGCAACAACCGATGCTCAGCATGTGCTGTGAACATCCTATAGGGCTCGAGAGTTTCTTTTGTCACAAGATCGTCAATTAGGACACCGATATAGGCTTTGTCACGAGAAAGAGCTATGGGGGCTTTGTTGAGCGCGAACCTAGCGGCGTTAACGCCCGCAAGAAGGCCCTGAGCCGCAGCTTCTTCATAGCCCGAGGTTCCATTGATTTGGCCGGCAAAGAAGAGCCCACTCACATCTTTCGTCTCCAAGGAAGATTTGAGTTGAGAGGGAAGAAAAAAGTCATACTCAATAGCATAGCCGGGACGATAAAAAGAGACTCTTTCTAGACCAGAAATCGTTCGAAGAGCTTTAAGTTGAACGTACTCTGGAAGGCTTGTGGAAAAACCGTTTGTATATATCTGGTTGGATTCTTTCCACTCGGGCTCAAGAAAGAGATGGTGTGAGGTCCGATCAGCAAATCGGACAATCTTATCTTCAATAGAGGGACAGTAGCGTGGGCCAACCCCTGAGATCTGCCCAGAGTACATTGGAGACTCAGAAAGATGGGCGGCTATAATTTCGTGTGTTAAAGGGTTGGTTCTTACCGAACAACAAGAGACGTTTGGAGGGTTAAACTTCTTGGTTCGAAAAGAAAAAGGTCGAGGCTTTTTATCACCACGAACAACAAAACCCTTTTCCCAACATATAGAATCTCCTCTTAGTCGAGGTGGTGTCCCTGTTTTCAACCGCCCCGAAGTAAACCCGAGCGCGACAAGAGATTCTGTTATTCCATCGGAGGCCTCTTCTCCCATTCGGCCAGCTGAAATTTTTCTACCCCCAACATGAATAAGACCATTCAAAAAAGTTCCACAAGTAAGAACAACAGCAGAACAAGAAACAAACAAATCACCATCGATGGTAATCCCATTAATACTTGTTCCCACACAGTGAATACCGCGGGCCTCAGCCTCTATTATAGTCAACCCTTTTTGGTGGTTAACAACAGATGCAACAAGACGCTCATAAAGCTTTTTATCCACCTGAGCCCGAGGAGACCAAACAGCCTTCCCTTTTGACTTGTTAAGCATTTTGAATTGAATACCGGCCTTGTCGGTAAGCAAGCCCATTTCCCCACCCAAAGCATCAAGTTCACGAACCAGATGTCCTTTGGCAAGGCCTCCAATAGCGGGGTTACATGACATGCGGCCCAACGCTTGCTTATCGAGGGTTATTAGAGCGGTTTTAAGCCCAAGGCGCGCGGAAGACAAGGAGGCCTCAACGCCAGCGTGCCCACCACCAACAACAACAACATCAAAATCCATTAAAGAGTGGTGGTTTCACGTGAAACACTACTTTCCGATACAAAATTTAGAAAAAACATTTTCCAAAATGTCATCAGCTGTTGTTACCCCGAGGAGTTCATCGAGGATCGAAACAGAAATTCGAAGGTCTGAGGCAACCACGTCCAGTGGATCTTCGCGTTTAAGGCCGACTTTTGTTGCCCCAAGACAAGAACTCACCCGCTGAAGCGCCTCGTGGTGTCGGCTGCTGTTAATAATAACTTGATTAGAAAGAAGGGGAGTACCCACAAGGTTATTATATATAGCCTCAAGTAGAGGATCTATACCATCACCAGTAAGAGCGGAGGTGAAGAAGGTTTCACCGTTTCTTTTGTGGTCACTTCTTTTTGTTACGAGATCAACCTTGTTGAAAACCCTTAGATGACGAACATAGGATGGGTTTGGAGAAAAAAGGTCCTTTTCAATAGACTCTCCATTATTATCTTTGGCGTCAAAAACGTTTATTACAAGGTCAGCCTTTTTAATATATTTTCGGGAAAACTTAACCCCTTTTTGTTCAACAATACTATCAGCATCACGCATGCCTGCTGTATCAACAAAACGGACAGGAAAACCCTTTATAAGAAACGGAACCTCCACCGCGTCCCGTGTTGTGCCTGGAGCGTCAGAAACGATGGTTCTCTCTTCAGAAAGGATAGAGTTTAACAAGCTTGATTTTCCAACATTAGGTTTCCCAACAAGAACAACAAGAGCTCCACGCTCAAGCATTTTTCCTGTGTGATATGTGGCCAAAAGATCGTCAACCCCGGAAACAGCATCGGAAAGAAGCGATAATTTCTTATTTGTAGAAAGGGGAGTGATTTCTTCTTCAGTAAAATCGAGTTCCGCCTCGAGCGTAACAACCAAATCCAATAGAGAGAATTTCAGATCATTTATAATTTTAGAAAACTGGCCAGAAAGAATACGATAGTTTGCTTCTTTGCTTAAAGAGGAAGAAGACATGATCAGCGATGCTACAGCCTCAGCTTGAATCAAATCCATTTTTCCATTCAAGAACGCCCGTTTTGTAAACTCTCCAGGTTCTGCCGGTTTACAACCAAACGAAAAGCAAGCTTCTAAAACCTGGGAGGAGATAACACTCCCACCATGGCAGGCAACCTCAATGACATCTTCACCTGTGTAAGAATTTGGTAATGGAAAATATGTTATAATGCCGGAATCAATGTTGGTGCCAGACGGGGAAACAATTGGTGTATATTTTGCGTATCTTGGTTTAAGATTTTTTTTCTTGGACCCGGAAAGCTTTTGACCAACAGATTGCGCTTTAGGGCCGCTAATTCTGATGACAGACAAGCCCCCGACACCAGGTGCGGTGGCTACAGCGGCGATTGTTGGACAGGAATTAACAGAAACAGAAGGAAGAGCAGTCACGACCTTTTTACAGCAGCCACCGAAGAATCTGTCGGATGAACAAAATATTTTTGCTGAACAATCGTTAAAACATTAAAGAGGGTGTAATAGAGATTCAACCCCGAAGGAAATTGATTAAATAAAATCACAAAGAATACAGACATAAATTGTGTCATCATTTTTTGTTGAGGGTTGACTGGAGAGGTGGTCATTTTTTGTTGCACAAACATTGATGCGCCCATAAGCAGCGGAAGCAAACTAATCTGGTCACCATAGAGAGGCAGAGAAAAGGGGAGGGGAATTAAACCGTCAGGTTGAGAGAGATCGTTGATCCACAAGGTAAATGGAGCGCCACGAAGTTCAATGGTTGATCGAAAAACAATAAAGAGGGCAAACAAAAGGGGCATTTGGAGAAGCATTGGCAGGCACCCACCAAGAGGATTAACCCCACGTTCTTTATAAAGTTTCATTGTTGCCTGATTAAGCTTTTGTGGGTCACTTTTGTATTTTTCCCTCAAGCCCATGACTTCCGGCTGAAGAACTTGCATCGCCTTCATAGACTGATAACTTTTCTTTGTTAAGGGGTAAACGAGCAGCTTAACAATTATTGAAAAAATGATAAGAACAATTCCATAATTGGGAACAACCCTATAGAGAGCCACAAGAGAAAAGAGAACAGTCCTGCTGATAAACCGGATCGGCGCGATACCAAGGCTCATGGTGTTTTCCAATCCAACACCCAAATCTTTTAATTTGTTATACTGAAGTGGGCCAAGATAGACAACAGCCTGGGCGGGGGCAGAGGAGGAGAAACCCACAGCCATATCGTAGAGAGGTGCTTTACTGTTTCCGTTTAGATCGAGAGAACGATTGTCTTCAGCATGAATCTCACCATAGTTGCTGTTAGAAATGGGAATAATTGCGGCTGTGAAGTATTTTGATCTTACGGCAGTCCAGTCAGTTCTACCTGAGGAGGAAACAGTGTTACCGCTTTTTCCGCCATGTTTGGTGACCTCTTGCCCTTGTGAGAGGTTTGCTGAAAAGAAAGAAGCCTCGTCATGTTTGTTGGGTTCTGTCGAAGGTATGCCTCCATTCCAGATGAGATTGAAACGATCTTGAGAAATAATATCGTCACTCATGCTTTGAAGATCAGCACTTACGGTAATTGTGTAGTTGTCTGGATAGAAGGTTAGGGACTTGTTTATAGAGTGGCCGGACACAGAGGAAGAAAAATGAAGAGATAGGTCGCTATCAATAGAAACAGTATCACCATGGGCATAAGAAGCGGACATGTTCCACGGTTGATCAAGAAGAACATTATCACCAGAGATTTCCCTGAAAGCCAGCAGAAGATTGTCCCCGTTCATTTCCTGTAGAATGAGATTTACGGTGGCTGAATCGTCAAGAGGATACTGCTTTAACAAAAAAGAGACAAGAGAACCACCTCCTCGAGATGAGACACCAGCGGTGTACAGTGGTGAGTCGAGAAAAACAATAACCTCCTTCACCTCCGAAAGAGATGTTTCGCCAACCGGCTCAACCTGAGTGGGTTTGTCGTATGAAAGCGCAGAAGAATGGGCTTTTTGAGGGGCCTGAGCCGCGGGTTTTTTTTGCTGAACTGGAAGTTCTTTGGGTGGTGGCGCGAGCCCGAGGAACTCATAGTAGTAAGGCATCGCCATCAAGATTAGGGCGATAAGAAAAAAAGCAGAAACTGTTTTTCTATCCATCAGTCTGGAACCGGATCATGTCCGGAGCTTCCCCATGGGTGACATTTCATTGTTCGCGAAAAGATCAAGGTTAAAGCTCCGCCGGGGGTGTGTTTACGAAGAGCGTCTAAAGCATACTGAGAACATGTCGGAAGAAACCGGCATCTGGAAGGAAAAAAAGGTGAGACAGCAAGCCGATAAAAGTGGACAAAGAAAATAAGGACATTGGTTGTGATGCAGAAAACCGAGCGAAGGACCCGTCTTCCAACAATACGTATCGGCGCCGGTAAGGAAGCCCATTGCGTAACAATCATCTTGTGTTCGATAAAGTAAACGAGAAAAACTAGGCGGAGATCACTTTTCTGCCCTTGGTCCGCCTACGACGAAGTATTCGTCGACCACCCGGGGAAGAGGATCGAACACGAAAGCCGTGCTTGTTTTTACGCTTGCGTTTGCTCGGTTGATAGGTCCGTTTCATATGTCACCATTTTACAACCAGAAAAGTTAAGAAAAGGAGAAGACCACACAAACCATTCCTTAAAACTGAAAATGTGTGTTTGTTACACAAAAAAAGATAAGAATGCTCTTGATATCAGAAGAGAAATGGAAATAAATTCAGTACCCTTTAATAGTGTGGACAAGTTGTGGATAAAACCAATTTAACAGCATCAGGTCTTTGGGCAGAGCTGTCCGAAGGAATTAAGTCGTCAATAAATGAGCAAACCTTTGCTACGTGGTTCGAACCGATACGTGCCGTGGGGTTGGAAGAAACAGCGTTAACATTGGAAGTCCCCAGTAAGTTTTATTATGAATGGATTGACAAACACTATCGAGAAATGCTGTTGTCAAAGATTAAATCTGCGACAGGCAAAGACATTAAGGTTCGTTACAGCGTATTAATCGGCGAACCGGATAATGGTGCACATCCGAGAGAGCTCGACATCACACCAGCAGGGCCTTTAACGGAAGATTTTTACGACAGCGGAAGCCGGCTAAACAAGCGCTATACATTCAGCAGTTTTGTTGAAGGGTCAAACAATCAATTGGCGAAAGCGGCAAGCATATCGGTGGCCGACTCCCCTGGACAAACCTCCTTCAATCCTCTGCTTATATATGGAGGTGTTGGGCTTGGGAAAACCCACCTTCTGCAAGCGATCGGAAACAAAGTAATGTTTCAAACTCCACAACCGAGGGTTCACTATACGACAAGCGAGAAGTTCACGCTAGATTTTATCACTGCCATTCAAAACAACAACAGCTCATCATTTTCTGAAAGGTACAGAAACGTGGATGTTTTGCTTGTGGACGACATCCAGTTTCTGCAGAAAAAAGAACAAACACAGGAACAGTTCTTCCACACTTTCAACGACCTTTACCAAAGAGGGAAACAAGTTATCCTAACCACCGACAAGCACCCGAGGGAACTCTACGGACTAAAGGATCGGTTGTTGTCCCGCTTTCAATCGGGGCTGATCGTTGATATACAGGCCCCCAACCTAGAGACTCGAATAGCCATCCTTCAAAAGAAAGCTGAAGACGACAACCTTGAAATCCCGTATGAAATCACGGAGCTGATTGCGACAAACGTTCGGGGCAATATTCGAGAAATGGAAGGAGCACTTATTAAGCTTCTAGCCTACTCATCCTTGTCTCATTCAGACATTACCATACAGCTTGCAAAACGAGCCCTCCGAGAAACTCTAGGGAGATCGGGAACAAAAACTGTCTCAATTGACGAAGTGATCCAAAGTGTAAGCGAAACACTTGACGTGCCGGAGAAAAAACTAATAGGTAGGGGAAGGAAAATGGAGGTTGCGACAGCGCGCCAGGTGGCGATGTACCTCTCACGTGAAATTGTGGGGGCATCATTAGAAAACATAGGTCTTCATTTTGGCGGCAGAGACCACACAACGGTCATTCACGCCTGTAGGGCCGTGAAACGAAAGATGGGTGATAAAACTGACTTCCACAGGAAAGTAGACGGTATTAGGTCTCAGTTGGAGTTCTAAAAAACTCATTTTGTAAGTTATTCAGTACCCCGTAACTTTGTACGCTGTTTGTACCCATGTTTTTAACGAAGAGACAAAAGGAAATTTTTGACTATCTCAGAGGATACATCTCACGCCACGGTTATGCACCAACCTTTGATGAGATAGCCATCAGCTTCGGTTTTACATCTAAAGGCACTGTTTATAAACATATTCGCGCCTTGAAAGAAAAGGGTGCAATTCGGCATGAGTGGAATAAAGCCCGCTCCATTGAGGTTAGGCCCTTGGAAACATCGCCGAACAGCTTGGAAATCCTTGGTACAGTTGCAGCAGGAAAACCAATTGAAGCTGTTCCTGACCCTGACGCCATCGATGTTCCTCCAGTATTCCTTGGGCGAGGAAAACACTATGTCCTGAAGGTTTTTGGCAATTCTATGATTGAAGAGCATATTCAGAATGGGGACTATGTTGTGGTGCAGGAAAAAGTCGAGGCGTCAAACGGTCAGACGGTGGTGGCGCTGGTTGATGACCATGAAGCAACCATTAAGAAAATGTATCGCCGCGGCGGAAAAATTGAGCTGAGACCGGCAAATGAGAAACTTGAACCAATGATCTACGATGCGGAGCGCGTTCGAGTTCAAGGAGTGGTTGTGGGTGTAATACGCAAATACAATGGTGAACTTGCGTGATTGAAGTAGGCGCATATCTTGGGGATGTTTCTTTCACGGATCACAACGGAAACGTTGAACATCTCACCGGTAGTAGGTCAAAGGTTATTTTCTGTTACCCCAGGGCAAACACTCCCGGATGAACCATCGAAGCGACTGAGTTTCAGTCGCTGATAGAGAGGTTCAAAAAAAGGGGTGTTGAGGTTTACGGGTTGTCGGCCGACCCACCAAAGGCTCTAAAGAAGTTTGTAGACAAGTGTGACTTAACGTACACACTTCTGAGCGATGAGAGCCAGGAAACATTAAAGAAGTTGGGCGTTTGGGTGAAAAAGAAAATGTACGGTAAGGAATATCTCGGGGTGGCGAGAAGCACGGTTATTGTAGATGGCGACAACATAGTAACACACATCTTTCCCAAAGCATCCGTCAAGGGACATGCAGCGGAAGTGGCTGAGACACTTGGTGTGTAAACAATGAAACTTACCACAAGGAACACTCTTCTTTTAGTCATTGATGTTCAGGAGAAAATTTTCTCTGTTATGCATGAGCAGCAAGAAACAAAACGAAACATCTGTCGCGTGATTGAAGGGGCAAACGTGCTTGAAATCCCCATTATATGGACGGAGCAGTATCCAGCAGGTCTTGGCTGCACACTTGCCGACGTGGCGGCAGTGATGAATGGCACAGAACCACTAGAAAAGATATCATTCAGTTGCCTTGGCGATGGTGAAATAACCGAAAAGCTAAAAACATATACTAGAAGCCAGATACTTGTTTGTGGTATAGAAACCCATATTTGTGTGTATCAGACAGTCCAGGATCTTTTGGCGGAAGGTATTGAAACCCATATCATTACGGATGCTGTTATGTCGCGCCACGAAGCAAACCACAAACTGGGGCTGCGCAAGATGGACGAGATGGGAGCACACCTCACATCTGTCGAAATGGCTCTCTTTGAACTACTAGGTGTGGCCGAAGGTAAACAGTTTAAGGCTGTTGCCCAGATTATAAAATAGAGCCTACCTTCCCGATCCTATTTTCATGAGTAACTAATGACTGACATACCAAACAATTTTATACAAATCAAAGAATCGGGGGGTATTGTGGAATACCGCCACAAGACAAATGGTCTAACCATCCTTCTTCTTGAGAACAGGTCTGCCCCAGTTGTGACTTTTATGGTAACATACAGGGTGGGGTCCCGAAATGAGGCAATCGGTCACACTGGTGCCACACACCTACTGGAGCACCTTATGTTCAAGGGGTCGGAACAGTTTAACAAAGAAGGCGGCACAGCGATATGGAATGTACTCCAGGATGTGGGTGCCATGATTAATGCCACAACATGGTTTGACAGAACCAATTATTTTGAGCTCCTGCCGAAGGAACATTTAGTGCGCGCAGTGAAGATTGAAGCAGACAGAATGAGGGGTGCATTTATTCGGGACGAGGACAGGCAATCTGAAATGACCGTTGTAAGAAATGAGTTTGAGCGGGGTGAAAACGATTCCTGGGAAGCCCTGGATAAAAATATCTGGGCAACAGCCTATCAGGCGCATCCATATCATCATTCGACTATCGGGTGGCGATCGGACATTGAAAACGTTCCCACGGATAGACTCAAGGAGTTTTACGACACATTCTACTGGCCCAATAACGCCACCGTTTCGGTAATAGGCGACTTTGAAAAGTACGCTACCCTTGCTCTGCTTGACGAACAATTCGGAGCTATTGAAAAATCCCCCCATGAAATCCCAGCAATGTATACCGAAGAACCACTACAAGAAGGACCAAGACGAGTTGTAGTCAGGCGGGCAGGGGAGGTGCCGATTGTTGGTATAGCCCATAAGATGCCCGCCGGAACGAGTGACGATATTTATGCTATCCAATTGATGGGACGCATTCTAGGGCAAGGGAAAATGAGCCGCTTCTATAGGCGTTTTATAGACACAGGTGTGGCGGCGGATGTAAGCGTTTGGTCACACCCCCTTCATGACAATGGTTTGTTTATTACCTATCTCTTCATCGCTGGTAAAGAAACCTGCGAAGAGGTAGAGAAAGGCATTTTGGAAGAATACAACACAATTTTACAGAAAGGTGTGAGCAACGAAGAATTAGAGAGGGCAAAGTCTCAGATCAGTGCGGAAACAGCTTTCACGCGAGACGGAACATATTCCGTGGCAAGCAACTTAAATGAAGCCATAGCCTTGGGC
Source organism: Fidelibacterota bacterium UBA6931 (assembly GCA_002448795.1). GTDB lineage: Bacteria > Fidelibacterota > Marinisomatia > Marinisomatales > S15-B10 > S15-B10. The sequence continues at coordinate 112,865 of DKAH01000005.1, read as the reverse complement.
GATTGGACTTTCTATACAACATTCCTAGAGAAGATTCAGAACGTGACAAAGGAAGACATTCAGAATACGGCCCAGACATATCTGATGGAAGACCAGAGCACCACAGGCTTTTTTATACCCAACGCCAACGATTAACATGAATAATCCAACCACCTATACATCGAAGGTGGAGACATCCTCTCCCCTAGGTGGACTAACGATTTATTCACTTAGGACAGGTGTAGACAATGTGGTAGCATTCTGTGGAAGTCTTTTGGGAGGTGGATTATTTGCTTCAGACAATATTCTGGTTCCAGAAATGACCGCCTCTCTGCTTGATCTTGGGACAAAACAGAGAGACAAGTTTGAAATTGCCTCAGCCTTGGAATCGGTGGGAGCTAAGCTAGGGTTCAGCTCAGGGAGACACCGTGTACACTTCTCCGGGAAGTGCTTAAAGAAGGATATTCCTCTAGTCATTCAATTGCTAGCAGAGCAGCTAATTTTTCCTGCTTTCGAAGAGCAGGACCTGAACTCCACAATTCAACGACGCAAAGCAGAGTTAAAACAACTAAAAGAAGACACACGGACTCGAGCAGTCGAAGCATTTCTCTTACGGCTTTATCCTGAAAAACATCCAAACCGACCAAAAAGTCTTAGCGATCAACAAAAGGCAACAAACACCATTTCGGTGAACCAGCTGAAGAAGTTTCACAGTGACCATTACGGACTAGGAAGCCTGAACATTTGTTTTGTTGGTGATGTGGATCACGAAAATTTTGAAAATCATACAGCCAATCATTTTGGTCAATGGCAGAATTCGTCGGCGAGCATTAAAGAAAGTACCCTAAAAGCAAAGAGGCTGGGGAAAGGAGTTGAAACATCAGAACACATTCCGGACAAAACAAGTGCGGACCTAGTAACAGGTCACGGGATAGGCATTGATAAAGAACATCAAGATTACTACCCGGTGATGATGAGCCACTTCATTCTTGGAGGGAATTTTTCAGCCCGGCTCATGGCAACAGTGAGGGATCGGGAGGGGTTGACCTACGGTGTCCAATCGACCACCGGTGGCGTGGACCAAGGGAACGACGGCTACTGGTATATATGGGGAACATTTGGGCCAAAGGATCTTGAAAAAGCGAAGGAATCCATAAACAAACAGCTCGACCTCTGGTACAAAGAAGGAGTAACAGCAGAAGAGCTCAACTCAAAGAAGTCGACCATTACAGGGATGTATCAGGTGGGACTCGATACAACATCCGGCCTTGCGAGACGGATATTGACAACAGTAGAGCGTGGTAAAGAACTTTCCTTTATGGACGAATACCCAAAGATCATCACTGCCATCACTTTGGATCAAGTGAATAAATCTATTCAAACCTACTGCGATCCTGGAAAGCGAATCACCGTAGTTGCCGGAACCGTGGACGAATCTAACTGACGGTGTGGATGTAATACTCACTGCTGCCGTAACAGCAAACGGCATGATTGCCAGAGAAGCCACGGAAACCGTAGACTGGTCGGCGGATCTCTCCCTGTTCAGGAAACAAACAATGGGGCAAACAGTGATAATGGGGTCAAAAACAGAGGCGACACTGGCCACCGATCTGGGTGGCAGACAAGTGGTCGTCATGCATAGGGACATGAAACCAGTCGACGTGCTAGCGCTGGTCAAAACTGAACATTGTTTCATTATTGGTGGAGCCTGGACTTACAGCAAATTCGCGCCTCACCTGACACACGCTTATCTGACATTCCACCCAATTGTATTCCCCTCAAACGCAATCCCATTGTTCTCTCATCTCGCCTCAAAAATTGAGTTAACGTTCGTCAAGAAAATCGCGGTGAGAGAAGAAAATGGGATATATCAATTTCAATACATGGTAAACACCGTTGATTGAACTGCCTCCGGAAAAAGGTGAGGCCACCAAAGCACTTCTGGTGCTCCATGGCTGGGGAGCAAACCAACATGACCTTGTCCCGCTGACTAAAAGTCTAAACCTTGAAAATTGCTACTGTTTTTTCCCCAACGCGCCTTACGATGTAGAGGGGACGGGTGGTGAGGGAAAGGGATGGTTCACGTTTCCCCTTAACAAAAGCTTCGAACAGGAAAGAGAGGTTAGCAGAGAAATTCTTTTCTCCCATCTGGACGAAATTCAAGGGAAAAATTTCCGCTCTGAACAGATTGTCCTGTTAGGATTTTCTCAAGGCGCTGGCATGTGCCTCGATTTAATGCTGAACTGGAACAAGAACGTTGGTGCAGTAGTATCCTTGAGTGGATTTCTCATGGATGGGGAACAGGTTAAGAATCACAGTTCTCTACCTACTGATACACCCATTTTCGCCGCCCATGGACTGTACGACCCTATACTGCCCCTTGAAACATCTAAAGCTTCAGTTCAGGTTCTTGAGGAATGTGGTTTTAATTTAACCTGGCGGGAATATCCCATGGCACACCAGATTGTACCCGACGAAATTGATGATATCAGGACGTTTTTAAATTAAACAGCCTGAAAGGGAAAAGACATTCTTCCAGGCCGTTTAGTTTTGAGACCGCTTGGCCTTGACCAACGCTGACTTCGCTTTACTTCTAAGAACACGGTCATTAATACCGTTGATCAGATCCATATTCCCATTGAGGGCTGCCTGAACAGACTGATCAATTATGGCATCAGGACTGTCGTCGGCAGGAGCTTCGGCACTCTTAGCCACGGAAGCTTCAGCTTGGGGAGTTGAGTCCGGCACCTTGGGAACACCCCCCCTTTTTTTTGCTTTAAACAACATCGATTTTACTTTCGCCCTCAGGATCCGGTCCTCTATGGCAGCTATGGCCTCTTCATCTCCTTTCATAGCGTTGGCCACATAGGTATTGATGAGTGTATCCTCATCCGTGGCTTGAGGAGGAGTTGTTGCCGCCGCAGGTTCAACAGGGACTGATTCACCGCCCAACGGTGGTGTATCAGGAGGAATTTCAGGGCGCTCCCCAGTTCGCTTTGCTTTTGTCAGCGATGACTTCACTTTCGATCTAAAAACACGATCATCAATCGCGTTGATAATATCCATATCTCCATCGAGCCCTTTGAGCACGTACTGGTTGATAAGGACATTTTCGGGAACATCAACCGCTGGTACCGCAGGGGCCGATACTGCGGAGGGGGCAATTCCACCGGAAAGAAATTGATTGACGGCAGCTTGAGTTTCGGGCGTTGCTTCGGGAGGCGTACCACTCCGCTTAGCCTTTACAAGACCCGATTTTGCCTTACCGCGTACAACCTTATCAGAGATACCGTTCAGAATGTCGGGTCCTTCAGCATAAGCTTTGGCCACAAGAGCATTGATAAAGTTATCATCAATAACAAATTGCGGAGCCGCGGCGACCGCTTCAGAAACTTCTTCATCAAGCTCAATCTCTGGTAATGCCTCTCTTAGATTTTTCAGCACATCCTTCCCCTGCCACGCAAACATGGATGCTGTAATGAAGTTTAACAAAGAACTGTTTGTGGAAGTATAAGTCACTTCAACACAATTTTTATACGGTGTTAGGGTGAACGTGACCACCTCTCTGTTTAATGGGAAAAAACACATTTCTATCATAAGGACTTTCTCTGGGTCAATAGAAATAAACCGGCATCCATTGTAAGGAGCGCCAAAAAAGGGTTGAATCTGAAATCGACTTCCCACTTCCATATTGTATTTGAGGAGGGAGTGTTTGTGGACCCATCGATCGACATCATTGTTGTTAACGTGTATACGATGAATCCAAGGAAGCCATAACTTGTAATTCGACATATCAGTAAGCATGTTCCAGACCACCCTTGGCGGAGCCTCTATGTCCATAGTTGTTGAAACGGTCGTCCGCTTAGGATGAAACTCCACAGAGTAATCGAGATCGAGATTCTGATCCGCCCCCGTTCTCTTTACAAAATAGAAGATGAGCAACAAGAGAGCAACGCTCATTCCCCCTACTGCCATCGGTATTGCCCTTGCATGTCAGTCTCTTTTTTCATCTCCACTGAAGGGGTAAAATCTAATATTCTTCACGCGCTTCCAGAACCCTTTTGTCCCGAAGAAAGTCTTGACTCTTAAAAAGTGATCAACTAGACTTCCTGTCAACTCACAGGAGAAAATGACAATGAGTCCTAAGCTTGTATGGTTGATGACATTTGTGGGTATGTACTGGGCTTACTGTCTGTTTTGGGGAATTAAGGGAGCCCGAAGCGCCCGCACATCTACGGACTATTTTTTGGCGGGAAGATCTATAGGCCTCTGGGTATTCGTTCTTGCCGCCACAGCGACCAGTTTCAGCGGCTGGACTTTTGTGGGGCATCCCGGGAAAATATTCACTGATGGCCTCCCTTACGCTTTTGCTTCTTTCTATGCGCTTACAATTCCCTTCACGGGAGTTCTTTTTCTGAGGCGGCAGTGGGTTCTTGGAAGAGCATTCACCTACATCACGCCAGGCGAAATGTACAGCGATTACTATGGTGGTAATGCTATCCGCCTGCTCACCGTTTTAGTTGCGTTTTTGTTTAGTGTACCGTATCTCGGCGTTCAATTAAGAGCCTCAGGCGACCTGTTCAATGTGCTGACAGACGGAATGGTGAGCGTGAATTTTGGCATGTTTGCCCTGTCGGCGGTGGTGGTTATTTATGTGGCTTCGGGAGGCCTTCGATCCGTAGCATACGTGGACTGTGTTCAGTGCATTTTGCTTGCGCTGGGGATATGTATTCTTGGTGGCATCGCCATCTATTACTCTGGCGGGTGGTCGGATTTTGTTTCTGGCATGGCTGATCATGTACGCACAGATCTTGCATCAAACAGCAACCTGACATCGGCGGGACAGTCTTCATCAGTAGCCATTCCTGGAAGCATTCAAATGGTGTCAACTGGAAGTAAAGCGGCGGGGGGAACTTGGACCGGAATCATGTGCATGACCTATATGTTTGCCCTTATGGGAATTCAGTCGTCACCAGCTTTTTCCATGTGGGCCTTCTCCAACAAGACAAGCAAACCTTTCAGGTGGCAGCAGGTGGTGGCATCTTCTGTGGTGATTGGGGTTATTCTATTCACATTCACCATAATCCAGGGGATGGGGGGGCATGTACTCATCGCTAACGGTGTCATCGAAAGCGCTAATGACAAAAATCTTGTCCCTCAGCTCATCAATCTTCTGTCTGATTCTTCACCATGGCTGGTAGGGTTACTGGCTGTCTGTGCCCTGGCGGCCATGCAGAGCACTGGCGCCGCCTATATGTCAACCTTTAGTGCCATGGTAACCCGAGATATCTATAAAAGATATATGGCCCCTAACGCTTCAGACAGTGCTCAAAAGCTGGGAGGCCGACTGATGGTTGTGGTGGTCGCCTGTGCGTCACTTGTGGTGGCGGCCAAGTCTACATCCGCCATTGTCATGCTGGGAGGACTCGCCGTGGCCTATGGTTTTCAGATGTATCCTGCCCTCATGGGCGTCTGCTATTTCCCGTGGTTAACAAGGAAGGGCGTGGTAGCTGGATTAGCCGCGGGACTCATCGCGGTTACACTAACAGATAGAACGTCTGTCTGGTTCGGTGTGCCATGGGGTGCCTATCCATTAACGATTCACAGCGCAGGCTGGGGCATAATGTTTAATCTGGTGGTAGCGCTGGGAATGTCAAAGCTTTCAGGTGATACAGAGGATGACCGGGCCCGAAAGAATAAACGTCACGATTTTCTTCAGGCAGTGTCTGGAATGACACCAGAAAGAAAAAAGAAAGTATCTTTGGCCTGGGGGTTAACCCTCACCTGGTTTCTCGTTGGATTTGGCCCATTCGCAACCATAGGAAACAGCCTTTTCTCAGACCCAAATAATCCAGCGACATGGACACCACTTGGATTGCCGTCCCTTTGGGTGTGGCAGTTGCTGTTCCTTGCTTATGGGATATTTGTCATGTGGTTTCTCGCGTTTCAGATGGGGCTGTCTGAGCCGGTGAATCCTGAGGAGGTGGAGAAAATCCATAAAGAACGGTTTAACTGAGAGATACGGAGACGACGAAATTAAGAATCTTTTGGCCTGGGGTTCTGTTGAGGTCTTAGTAACGTTTGCTCGGGATTGCATTTCTGCCTTATGTGGACAATGCTTCAATAAAAAATATGGAGAAAAAATGAAATTAAGGTCAATTATACTGATTAGTGTTTTAACGGGACAAGCACCAGATAATTATGAGGCCCTGCCAGCACTGTTTCACGATTGGCGGGAGTTTGAAAACCCTCCCTTGCTAAAGGGTGCACCGGATTACACGGAGCGGCAATTTAGGAAAAGACATCGCTCGTTCAGACTTCTACAGAAGCGGCTCGCGGCCATCGACACAGCGGGGTGGTCCGCCTCAAGAAAAGTGGATTGGCAGATCGTTGAGGCGGAAATGAACGGCTACGATTTCAATCGTCGCATTCTAAAGTCGTGGGAGCGAGATCCTACCTTTTATCAAACCGTTTGGATGTACCAGAGCGATGTGCCCGCACACGAAGGGCCTACCAATCACGCCCTGTTGGAGCACTGGCAGTATACGTTTCCCCTGAAAGGTGAGGCAAAAGAGAAATTTCTTAGAGAGCTGGAACTGATTCCCTCTTTCCTCAAGCAAGCCGAGGAAAACTTAACCGGAAACGCCCGCGACCTTTGGATAGCAGGAATTAAAGATATACGTGATCAGGGAAAAAACCTGAAAACGATTGAAGGACAGCTTCAGAAACACCACAATAATAGCAGAGACAAAAAACTATTAATTGCTGTAGAGAAAGCCCAAACAGCAAACAAAGCATTTATCAGGTGGTTAGAAGAAAAAGCGCCAGACAAGACCGGCCCATCGGGAATTGGTAAGGATAATTATACATGGTACCAAAACAAAGTGCACCGTGTTCCCCTCACATGGGGGGAAGAGGTACAGCTTCTCCAGCGGGAGCTGGATCGGGCGTGGTCTTCTCTCAAGCTGGAAGAGGAGCGAAACAAGAATTTAGCGCCAATGCAATCGGCGGACACGCCAGAACAGTTTGCTGAACTGACAGAGGAGGGGGTTCAGCGGATGATGCGCTTTTTGAAAGAGAATGACATAATGGTGATCAAGGACAACATGGAACCAGCTCTTCGAGAGCACATGGGCAAATATGTGCCAAAAGGTGAAAGAAACTTTTTTTCCATCGGCCTCCATATGGATCCTTTGCCCCTTTACTCTCACTTTTATCACTGGTTTGACCTGGCTGAGGTACGGGACAATCCCCACCCAAATCCCATTCGCGGGGGACCGCCCCTCTACAATATGTATGATTCCAAGAATGAAGGAATAGCCACAGCGGTGGAAGAAATGTTCATGCATGCCGGGCTCTACGACGACAGTCCGAGATCCCGTGAAATTGTCTGGATCATGCTAGCCCAGCGCGCGGCACGCGGGCTAGGCTCCCTCTATGCTCACGCCAATATAATGACCATGGCGGAGGCAGGACAGGTCCACGTCAAATGGACACCTCGGGGGTGGATGGAGCGGGAGCCCCACCTACTTCAGTTTGAACAACATCTTTATCTTCGACAGCCAGGATACGGCACATGCTATATCACAGGAAAATACCTTATTGAAAATCTAATGACACAGTATGCAGAAAAAATAGAAACAGAAGGAAAGCCCTTCGCACTCAAATCTTTTCTGGATCAGTTTAATTCAAAAGGAAACATCCCCGTTGAACTCATCCGTCAGGAAATGATGGCGAACTAAGAACTAGAGGGAAGGAAGAAAAACATTTTAGGCCAGCCCAGCTTGTAAAGACTTGCGAGTGTGCATGGCGAGGAGCATATCCAGTTCCCGTTTCATATCGCTCACCCCTTGAGCGGTTACAAGGTTTTTGCGGACGGCAGCGGCGCCGGGAAAACCCCGTATGTACCAGCCAAAATGTTTTCTCATCAGGTTCATCCCCCAATGTTCACCCCTGTCCTCAAGAAGCAAAGCGAAATGACGGTGGCACATTTCCAACCTTTCTGATACTGAAGGTAATTCAGGAAAGGGTGCCTGACGAACTACAGAAAGGGCCTGTTTAAAAAACCACGGATTGCCAAAGGCACCGCGCCCAACCATCACTGCGTCACATCCTGTTTCTTCGAACATTTCCACCACACTCTCTGGAGCAGAGACATCACCGTTACCGATGACCGGGATGGAGACAGCCTGTTTCAGTTCACGGATAAGAGACCAGTCCGCGCTACCAGCGAACGACTGAACAGTGGTGCGAGGATGAAGAGTTATAGCCTTAACACCGATTTTTTCGAGACGCTCTCCAGCTTCGGGCACAACGATAGAGTTTTTATTCCATCCAGCGCGCATTTTTACTGTCACGGGGACATCGCGAGCCGCCTCCACCACAGCACTAGTGATATCACCCATAAGACAGAGATCCTTCAGAGCAGCTGAGCCTGCGCCTCGCTTCGTCACTTTAGGAACGGGGCAGCCGTAGTTGATATCAAGAATATCAGGATGGAAGTTAGCCACCACATAACGGGCTGCCTCCGCCATCACTTCCGGTGAACTTCCAAAAATCTGGATCCCTATCGGACGCTCTTTTTCCTTGAAACGAATGAGGTTCAGTGTCTTCTGATTTTCCCTGATGATGCCATCAGCGGAAACAAACTCGGAGTAGACTACCCCGGCACCCATCTCTTTGCAGATTATCCGGAAGGCATAGTCGGTTACACCAGCCATCGGGGCAAGGAACACCGGCGAATCGATCTTAACAGAGCCGATTTTCATCTGAACCAGTAATTTACCCTTCATCCATAGTGGAGTCTGCCCTAAACTTTGTCCTTTCATAAAACAGGATAAAATGAAAAATCAGAATTCTTGGCTCTTTGCTATTGGTTTTTTGGTTCTTACATCGGGCTGTGCAAAAGAATCTAAACTACATCGTGCGACCGCAACCATCGCAGGTGTTCAAGGATCTGGCGTTTCAGGCCATGTAGAAATGGTGCAGACAAGTGACGGTGTGGTGCCAACAGTCCTTGTCACGATGGAGGTCTCTGGGCTTGAGCCAGGATCGGTGCACGGCTGCCACATCCATGAAAACGGAACGTGTGAACCAAACTTTAGCGCCGCGGGAGGCCATCTCGATCCTGGTCCTTACGGTATGTCTAACCCAGATGGAAATCATCCGTTCCACATGGGAGACCTTCCAAATCTTGTGGCTGATGATAACGGTGTGGCAAAATTCGAACACCGCACAAGCAGAATCACCATATCCGATGGACCACTCACCATTTTTGATGACAACGGCAGCTCAATTATTGTTCATGTCGACCCTGATTTAGGGACAACCGGCCAGAAAGGTGGCGCTGGCGGTGCGAGGCTCGCCTGCGGCGTAATTGAGAGGCGATAAGATTTTCACAAACAGGTTATTAGGATAATAAAATGCGGCAAAATTTTCGGGTTATCTTAATGTCTATTATTGTTATAAATACCGTGGCGAAAGGACAGAATCTTCAGCTCCATTACGATTTTGCATCTGACAGGCAGTACATTACTTCTACTCTTGAAATGTTTCGCCCAGACGAAAAAGGAGCAACATTCTGGTTTGTCGATTTTGACTATAATCAGCCCGGGAATAAGAGTGCATCTCTCGGTTACTGGGAGTTTGCTCGGTATTTCAAACTTCCATTCAAGAAAGGGCTGTCGGCTACACTTCAATTCAACGACGGGGTAGCGCCGTGGGGACCTTTAGGACATATTTGGCTTGCGGGAGTGGTACATCCGTTAAATCTCGGCTTTACAAACATCTCCATGGAACTCCTCTACCGCTCAGCTTATGGATCGTCAGCTCACGATGGTCAGCTTACTTTTGTCTACTTTCTTCCATTACTTGATGGCAAGGCACACATTACCGGTTTCGCCGATATCTGGTCACAGGACAAAAGAGGTGAGGACAGAAAGGAAGTGGTCATTATGTCACAGCCGCAGTTGTGGTACTCTATAGCACCAAAACTCTATATCGGGGGCGAAGCAAGAATATCACAAAACTTCCTACCTAAGAAAGGATGGCAAGTCTACGTCACGATCGGGGCGAAGTGGGATATGGAGTGAAGGTTATACATTAGTTTCAGGAGTTTTGAATATCGTATGTCCTGTATCGTGCACCGATACACTGAACTTAATTCATCAACCAGATAATTTTTCAAGGACTCTCAGCGCTAACCAGCTTCTCGCCTGTTTTCCTGAGACGGTGGCTCAGCGTTCGGAAAAGGGCCAACGCAATCTGGGGTCGGGCGATAAGAAGCCGCTGAAAATCAGCCTGTCGAATTTCAAGTAGCCGGACATCTGTCTGAGCCTCCACGGTGGCCGAACGAGGTTCATCATCCAGAATTGCCATCTCGCCGAAGGTTTCCCTCTCCTGCAGTAGGGCCAGTGTTGTACTGTCATCTTTACCTTTTACCACGCGCATATTGCCAGCGAGAATAATGTAAAGGGCATCCCCGACGCTCCCTTCCTCCACCACAAGGTCATCCTTATTGAAAGACTTTTCGACAGCGATGTCGTTAACAATAGCAAGATCACTGCCGCTTAAATTGCGAAAGAGAGGCACGCTTCTGAGAAAGAGCATTCTTTCCATATTCAGAGCCATCCTTTTTTCCTCCTCTGTAAGTTGGTCATTTTTTTGATTTTTTTTCATTGCTAACCGTCCGTTTTCCCGAAGCCAGACAAAGTCACTATTTGCAAATTCTTCGATTACAGTCAAACCATTCAACCTCATTTCCCCGGCGAGATAGATAGCGCACGCTTTTGTCCATTCCACCGAAAGGATTACCAGCATTTGGGATATAACCTCATGCAGTGTTGTTTGAGTTTTGATATCATTAGTGGGGAAATGAATCTTCTCCAGGATTCGGGCCACCTCCCGGCCGTGGGGGCAGCTTTCCTCAAGAACCTCCAACCCTTCAGCCATGGTCCGGGCTACGCCGCTCCTCAGGCTTGTAATTCCAGCGCGAACCGTCTCTTGATCAGCCAACAACTGGAGGCAATTTAAAAGACCTTCCTCCGTAGCCTTGGCTTCTTCCGAGAGGGCATCCCTGAGAAGTGTTACAGCCTGGTGTTCTTCGAGATTTCCCAGCATGCCGTCACAAGTGATCATCTCTTGAAGGCGGGTGCACTCGTCAGTGAGGAACGAGACTACTGACTCGAGAGCATCTGATGCTGGGAAATCATTTATAGATGATTGCATCCGTATTTCGGTGAGACACCGTAGTGATGCCCAGCTTACGGAGATATCTCCATTCACGTTCTTCAAGAGTTCGTATTGAGCCAGAGATCCAATACGGACCAGAGAGGCCTCTACTGCCGGGCCGATAGTGCTATCATCGAGTAGAGGTACCAAGCATAATGCAGCCTCGGATGCCGGGAGTCTTCCTAACGATTCAACCGCCGCTTTAACCACTGATCGGTCCGAAGAGGCAAGCAGCGTTTCTAAGCGAGAGATAAACGATAAATCTCCTGTCTTCCCCATAATCCGGATGGCGGCTATGACGTCCGGCTTTTGATTGCTCTCAGTCATTTTGCTGAGCACATTCCTGGCAAGAGAGGTGAGCTTGTCATCACCCGAGAGGTAGAATGAACCGACAACCTCCTCACGAACCGTGAGAACAGGATCAGTGAGAAACGGACGGAGAAGATGGTAATCCTGAATTGATTTGGCAGCAGTCAAAGCACGAATAGAGGCGCACCGAATATCACTGTCCGATGAATTAAGAAATGGTTTTACGGCAGAGTTGAGATCGACATCCCCCATTGCCGACAGCGTCTCAATAACATAAGGAAGGATCTCGTCATCATAAGTGCTCAAATCATTTAAAACCATTGTGGTCTCCTCGTTTCGGCCCGAATTTCGAATAAGATCCAAGGCAAAACGGGCCACTACAAAGTCTGGAGACTTGGCAGCTTCTATTAGAATCTCAATGGAGTTGCTGTCCGTGTGGCGGGAAAGTTCTGCAAATGCAGCAGATTGGATATCGATATCGAGGGAACAGAGATTCTTTACGAGTGCGGAGACGTAATCATCTTTCACCTTTCGGACAAGGAAAACCCAAGCTATAGAGACAACGAGAGTGATAATCGCGAGAACTTGTATAGGAAGAGCGAATGCTGTGAAAACGATTAATGCAATGCCTGCCACAGCGGTGAATAGCGGCTCCACTGTTCCAGCGACAAAGGCTCTGCTCTGACCTCGTTTTTCTTCAGGCACGGCATTATAGAGAAGCTGTGTAGCGGACTCTCCCACAGAGTAGAAGAGAGCGTTATCGCTGAATTTTGCAAACACAGCTGACAATCCTCTGAAGCTGAAAAGTCGCGCCGCCGCCATCGGAAGGAAGCTGCGAATAACAAGCCCAACAGATCCGAGTGTTACGGATATAGGATGAGCGAGAACAGCGGTACCGACACCGAATCGCTTGATGAGCCGAGTGGTAATAAACATCTGAATTGCGAAACCAAGCAGAGAAGTGATTCCATTGAATACCCCGAGGAAGCCGGAGAGAGCATCCTGATCGGTGAACACCTCATCCATTGCGAGAAAGAACTGAAAGTCGACAAAATAGATTGTCAGCCACATTGGTAGAGATATAAAAGTCAATGTCCGTATAAGCTTGATTGACCAGACAGATGCAACGCTTTCCCGGAAGGACAACTGCTCTTCTTCACCGCTCTCTGTGGGACCGATGCCTGCTGCTTCGGCCGTTCTGTTGACATATAACGTGGCTGGGATGGAAACTATCATTGTGGCCACCCAGACAAGAAGCAGATCTACAGTACCTGTCAATTCCACGACAGGTTTTGTGAAGGTGCTTCCGAGGACATTCCCCATAAGGCCAGCGCCGCCTATCAGCGGGAATATCCGTTTCCCCTCTCGGGGGTCGAAAATATCGTTAGCATAGGTCCAGAAGTGCATGAAGTAGAAGAGTGTTATTACCTCCGAAAGGCTGAATATGGCGTAGGGCATCCAGCCAAACCGAAATGGGACAAGTATCCGTAAAGAAATAACAGCAACGGAAAAAAGAATTAGCTGATAAATAAGAAAAGTGTGCCGATTAAGACGGTCTACCACCTTGGCATAGATGGCTGAAAAAACAACCATCAGTATTGCGTTGATGATATACATATAGGGTAACTTTTCGGGCCCAGCCTCAACGATAAAAAAAGCGTCGCGGCCGGCGCGGCCAAAACCCCACCCCACCATCAGAAGGAAGAAAAGCAGCGCCATGCTCAGGCAACGGCGCCACTCCTTGTCGGTGATTCCAAGAAGACGTGTGAGGTTATTCACAGATCAACTCTACGTAGATTTTCAGGAACTTTGAGAGGCTTTTAGGAGAATGTCCCGCATAGTAATTATTCATGTAGACATACAGTTTTCGGATACTGGGAAGCGCTACGTTATAATCCTGTAATAGAGAAAAGAAGTCATCAAAGAGCCGCTTTCGATTTCAAACTGACACGCTTCTGTAGGTGGAGCTGTAGTGAACCAGTCGCTTGTTGTTGGGCAAATGGGAAGGATAAAAGTTCCCCGCCCAGTCGTCATGACTCAATCCTTGCGTACCGATAAGAAGCTTGCCCATGGTTTGGGTGAAAATAAGAAAGGGCAACATCAATAGCGCCCTTTTTAACTAAGTGGAGGTAATAACAGTTGCCGACGAGTACTATTCTTCTTCCTCACCCTCCTCATAAGCCTCATAATAGGCTGCCATCAATTCAGGGTCATACTCAATTTCATAATCTTCAGAACCCCAAGCATTGAGGTGGTTTGATTCAATTGTTTGAGGCTCGGGCTTAGAACTGAGAGGTACCATTTGAGCCTGCGTCCCCACAGTAGCGGGAACGGAATGGCGAAGACCACCTGTGGATCTGAAATAGAAAAGAAGCAGCCCTGGTGTCATAGCAAGTACAAGGAGAACGAAGGAGAAAAGCGCTGCATCGGATTCAACTTGATAGCCGCCCCATATATTCTGTTCAACAGCGCTGTCCATAAAGAGAGAAACGCCTACCAGAAGGCCTGAAATAGTTACCACCAGAGGCAACGCACCGTTTTTCACCTTCGACACACTGAGAAAAGCTAACCAGAGAAAAAGACCCCCGGTCACTGAAGCGAGGGCGAGGAGATATTCTCCTGAACTCATGGCTGCAACAAAGGCAACGAGGGTAAATAACAACACAAATGCACTGACAAACGAATTGCTTCTTCTATTCATATGTTTGGGTTTGGTCTACCTCGGACGCAACAACCAATTGTGAATATCACTATATCCGGCAAAAAAGGCAAGAGAATTTGCGCCTCTTGGTACTCATGAGTTTCCTTCTCGGCAAATCGTGGAATCGTCTCTATATTCACCATCGAGACACCGATATGAGCAATCTCAAATCACCAAAAAAAATCGGCGTAGTAGGTGTAGGACATCTTGGACACAAACATCTGAAAAATCTATTGAAGATTGAATCTGATGCCTGTTCAGGCTTTTTCGACATTAACATGGACACATCAAAACGCGTTGCGGAAGAAACAAATAGAGAGGCGTTTACATCTTTGGATGAATTGATCCGTGCAAGCGATGCCGTTGTTGTGGCCGTTCCTACTTCGGATCATTTCGTGATTGGGAAGGCGTGCCTTGAAAAGAAAAAACACATCTTTGTTGAAAAACCGCTCTGCTCAACACTTGAAGAAGCAGATGCCCTCATCGAACTTGCGGCCAGTCAAAACAGAGTACTTCAAGTCGGGCATGTGGAAAGACTCAACCCCGCTGTTTTAACGCTGCAAGAAGCGAACATTCCGTTGGAACCGAGATACATTGAGACACATCGGCTCGCCCCGTACAGGGTAAGGGGGACAGAGGTTCCAGTCGTTCTAGATTTGATGATACACGACCTGGATGTGATTCTTTCTCTTGTAAACACTCCCGTGAAGAGAATCTCTGCAACAGGGGTCTCAATCATGACGGATTCAGTGGATATCGCCAATGCGCGTATCTGGTTTGAAAATGGCTGTGTGGCGAATATCACCTCGAGCCGCGTGGCAAAGGACTATGTGAGAAAACTCCGTTTGTTCGAGCGCGATGTTTATATCACCATCGATTTCCTTCAGGGATTAACAGAGGTATACAAAGTGTTGGACGCTGACGAGGAAGACCCAGGCGCACTGCTCTCCGCTCCGCTTGAGAGAAACGGACGGCATCGGAAAATTGTTTATGAGAAGCCGAAGCATCAGAAGATCAACGCACTCGCAGTGGAATTAGAGAATTTCCTGGGAGCAATAAAGGGAGAGGTGCAGCCGATAGTTTCAGGTGATGATGGACGGGAGGCGCTGAGACTCGCTCTGCTCATTCAAGAAAAAATTGAGCAGGACATTGGCTGAGTAGTTCCGCGGTAGTTAACTCAGAAATGGATATTCGTCAGTTCTTTTTCAAAAACAGAAGCTATACACCGGTTCCATTCGCCTTAGCGATTATATTTTACGCGAATCCCGGCGGCACTATGACGATCGTGGGAACCACCCTAATCATTTTCGGTGAATTTATCAGATTGAATGGTGTACGATACGCCGGCGGAGCAACGCGAACACGTAAAGTGGGCGCACCAGCACTCTGCACGGATGGCCCATATGCCTATGTTCGAAACCCCCTCTATTTGGGCAATATCGTTATTTATGTTGGGATCGTTCTGTTCGCCGGAGGTGAAAAGGTGTACCCGCTTCTTGGTTTGACAACGGCTTTTTTCGTGTTCCAGTACGGGCTCATTATTTCACTTGAGGAAGAGACCCTTAGGGGGAAGTTTGGAGAGCCTTACAGTCTCTACGTTAAATCAGTGCCTCGGCTGCTCCCTCGGTTCTCTCCCTGGAGTGGCAGGCAGCTATCCGGTCCTGATCCGTGGAAAAAGACGTTGCAAACGGAAAAGCGCAGCCTTCAGACCTTGAGTATCTCAATTATTCTTATTTCCTATTGGAAGCTTTTATTAGGCTGATAGATGCCATCGAAAAGATCAATACTGATTGTTGCGGGTGAGGCGTCAGGAGATCGGCACGGGGCCGCTTTAGTTGACCAAATGAAAAATAGAGATCCAACCCTGTCCTTTTTTGGCGTGGGAGGTGACGAACTGTCATCGGCCGGGATGGAAATTGTTGAACATGCCGACAGGATGGCAGTCATGGGCTTTTTTGAAGTTGTGTTTTATTATCGATTCTTGAGAGGGACTTTTCAAAGAATACTGGGTGAAATAGACAATAGAAAACCTGCCCGGGCAATTCTTATTGACTACCCAGGCTTTAATTTAAAACTGGCAAAGAAGCTGAAAGAACGGGGCATTCCTGTGACATATTATATATCGCCTCAGCTATGGGCGTGGAAAGAAGGACGAATATCCGTTATTCGAGATTGTGTAGACCAAATGATTTGTATCTTCCCTTTTGAGGCACAGTGGTACAAAGAACGTGGCGTACAAGCCCAGTTTGTTGGCCATCCATTTATGGATGTTGAAGAAGCTGTTCTCTCCCAAAAAGAGTTTGTTGACAAGCATGGACTGAAGAGCGAAAAGCCAATTGTCGCACTTATGCCCGGAAGCAGACAACAGGAGGTTGACAGACATCTAGATTTGATGCTGAAAGCATTTGAAATGCTACAAAAAAGCTTTGATGTAAAGGGGATTATCGGGAAAGCTAAAAGCGTTACCCTCTCATCATCACTGCCGAACGGGGTTTTTGTTGAAACAGAAGCGCCGGAATGTGCTCTCATGTACAGTACTGTGGGTATGGTCAGTTCTGGAACCATTTCTCTGCAGGCCGCTCTCTATGGTATTCCCAGTGTTGTAGTGTACAAAATGAACCAAATTAGTTGGTGGATTGCCAAAGGTGTATCGAGAGTGAAGCATGTTTCCATGACGAATCTCATTGCAGGTAAAAAAGTTTTTCCTGAATTGCTTCAGAATGATGCCACGGTCGACACAATATCCGCTGAACTTGGCAACTGGTTAAATAACGAAAAAAATTGTGAAAACACGAAAAGAGAGCTTAGCCTAGTGAAGGCGAAATTGGGCAGCCCGGGCGCATCTCACAGGGCAGCCCAGATTATTCTTGACAGCCTCAAATGAGGGTGCTGGTGTGGCAGGTTTAAAAGTGGCTATCTCAGGATTTCTTGGGTTTTGGTTTCTGAGAACAGTATTTGCCCTCAATAAGAAGACTGTTATCAATGGGGACCGTTGGGAAGAAATCCTATCCACTGGACGACCGGTTTTGATCTGTTGCTGGCACGGCCGGTTGCTTTTTCCGGTATTTCGGTGGAATCAGGAAGGAACACACGCCTTAGCTGGACTACATATGGATGCTGAAATCATTTCAAGGATCGGTGAAAAACTGGGATGGTCGATGTTGAGAGGATCAAGCAGCAGGGGCGGTGTGAAGGTGTACAAACAGTTGTTAGATACTTTAGAGAAAAGAGGAAGGGTGTTTATAACACCTGACGGTCCTAGAGGTCCGGAACAAGAAATAAAACAAGGGACTATTAAGAGTGCGGAGCAAACCGATGCTATAATTGTGCCTATTTCTGGGCAAGCGTCACGACGATGGGAGATTAAAAATTGGGATACCTTCGTTGTTCCAAAGCCGTTCGGTCGTATCGTGAATGTGGTTGGAGAGCCGATTGATGTGCTGAAATTAGGGGAAGAAACTGAGCTGTCGAAAAAATTAAGACAAGCGATGAATAAAACAGAAAAAGATGCAGATGCTTGGATTGATGGAAAGATTTAGGTTTTTACTGTTTCCATTGGCTTTGTTCTACTGGGGACTGACGCTGTGGCGAGAATTCTTTTACAGAGTGGGTTTTTTCGTTTCTCATCGACTCCCCGTTCCCGTGGTTAGTGTGGGGAACATCACAATGGGAGGCTCAGGAAAAACGCCGACAGTAATATCAATAGCTGAAACGTTATTAAATATGGGTAAACGTCCAGCCATTGTGAGCAGAGGGTATGGACGGGCTACATCAGGAACAGTTGTCGTCTCTGATGGTGAGGGAAAAGTTGTTATGTGGGAGGAATCAGGTGACGAACCCCTTCTAATGGCAACGCGCCTTCCATCCACTCCTGTTGTAGTGGATGAAGAACGCTTTCGAGGAGGTATGGCGGCTGTTGAACAGTTTGGCGTGGATGTACTTATTCTCGATGATGCATTTCAGCATCGGGCTGTAGAACGAGACCTAGATATTGTTCTTATTAACAGTCGGGAGCCGAAGGAGCATTACCGAATGTTTCCTTACGGTCGATTGAGGGAACCGACCTGGTCAGTGGGGAGATCGGACATAATTATTCTCACAAAGGTGGATCGTCAGATAACAGTACCATCAGTACAGCGCAAAATATCGCAGAAGGCAAAGACGATGCTCAAGAGTACTCTCCGGCCTCGGGGGACAGAGAGATTAAAGGGATTGAAGGTTGTCGCCTTTTGCGGAATTGCAGATCCGGATTCCTTCGCATTCACATTGACTCAGATTGGAGCAGACATTGTTGGACTTGAGAAGTTTCGGGATCATTATGTCTATAATGAGAGCGATCTAAGCAGGCTTAGAAAATTGTTGGAAAAAGAGAATGCCGACGCTCTTGTAACAACTGAAAAGGATTGGGTGAAACTTCCTTTATCGGAGAAGGAGAGGAACCTTATCGTGCCGGTCCCCATAGATGTGATGTGGCTTAACGAGGGGGAGGCGTGCTTGAATGAGGCCCTACAGAAACTCTTCTGAACATTAGTTTAGAGCAGCAACGCCAACTGTAAACATTGTGCCGACAAAGGCAAGCAACAGAGGCCAGCTTGTAGATACAAACTGCTGAGATGAGGGGTCTTCAAAAACGTGTACTTGAAATTCGTGTGATGTGGCAGCACCGCGATCATCCACGGCTGCTAGCACGATGTCGTTTACACCCCTCTGGGCCATACGAGGTTTCCACCGAAGCATTCCTGTTTCAGGATCGAAGCGGGCGTATTTTGGTATCTTGACGGAACGAAGTTTCATGTTGTCACCGTTGAGATCTTCCACGACCATTCTGTAGCGATACTCAAAATTGGTAAGAGCCACAGGCTTTGGTTGCGTCAGCACATTTGGTCCGATGTTGACAAAAAGCCTCGTTTCTTGAACATCTGTCGTATAACCGTCTGACACCTCTACAGCAAAAAGCCTGCTGTTAATCTGTGATGGTGTTGGGTTCCACGAGATCCGACCATCTCTTGTGATCTGCATCCCCTTGGGAGCTTTCGAAAGAGAGAAAGCAAGATTTCTGTCAGCGTTCTTATCTTCAACAACAACTTTGTACTTATAGAGTTCTTCCACACGGGCAACCTTGGGTGCGGTGGAGATAATAGTTGGCGGGTGGTTAATATAAAGCTCAAAACTCTGCTCATCTCTTGTATAGCCGTCAGAAACCATATAGGTGACGATGTGGTTATCATACTGGTTGGTGTTTGGTGTCCAGGTAATGGTGCCCGTATGCTCATCCACAAACATGCCGTCTGGAAAGTCAAGTAAGGTGTACCTGAAAAAGGGGACGCGGTTCACCAGAACTTTTGGTGGTTTCCCCTTGTTCCCTTCAAAGAAATGCCAAAGGACGTCCTTGATTTTTACCGTTCGCCCTCCGACCCTGTTGACCACAACAATCAGCTGGTCATCTTCGTAGAAAACATCCTGAACATACCGCTTAAGGTTGATGCGGGAGACTGTTTCCTTGTCTGTTGTTTCTTCGTCGGCCTTCAGCTCTTCCTCTTTTACCTCTTGGAGGATTGTTTTCTTCGCCTTGAATTCGCCAATATAACGGTCAATATTTTCACGATAGACGTCATCATCAATTTCAATGGCGAATACAGTACTGTTATCGGTGGTATGTACTGGGGTAATATTTGCGAAGGGCATGAGTGACCCTTCATTCAAGTCTTTCGTTTCAATTTTGTAGGTGAATCCTTCACCAACTGCTCCCAGCGTGGTAGGCTCAGAAACAATCTGTATCGGCGCATTCACAAAGAAGTCATAAGACTGTACGTGAGACATGTGGCCGTCAGAAATTTCCAGTTCAGCGGTAGAAAAGTCGAGATTGGCTTCTGTTGGCACCCAGAGCATGCGGCCGGTAGATGGATCGACCCTCATGCCATCTGGGAGGGAGATGGGCTCGTATCTGATAATGTCAAACTCGTTCGGATCGTCAACCAACAGCTCAAAATCAAACGTATCATTTAGAGCAATTTTTGTCATCGGCTCAGGTATAGAGGACAGGATAGGAGGATGGTTGACAAAGAGAGCCACATGCTGTGTGTCCACAGCAATACCATGGTTGGCCGCAATGACGAACCGCTGTGTATCAATTTGCGTACTCTGTGGTGTCCATGTGATTTGACCTGTGTTGTCCACCATCATTCCATAAGGTGAGTAGACCAGAGTATAGATTAGTTCGTGTTGCTTATCCTCCGGCATGCGAACGTCTACATTGTAACGGTATTCCTCATCGATGGTAGCGCTCAACTCAGGAAGAGAGGTAATAACAACCTGCCCTCGGGAGTAGAGTTGCAGATTTTGAACAGCTCTATCGAACCCATCGGAAGCGACAATTCTCACATCATAAATGTTGATGTGCGACGCGTCAGTCTGCCACTGCAGTAGACCGCCCTGATCGATGGTCATCTTCTCTGGTGCTTTTTCCAATGTATACCTGAGGAAAGCGTCATGATTTTTGTCGGTGGCGTTAACCTGATAAATGAAAGGATCGCCTGCCACAAATTCCGTCTGATCGGGTTGTGATACTATAGTTGGAGGGTCATTCACATAAATCCAGAAACGGGATTCGATTGTAGCGAGCTCAGGGATAACCTGATAGGTGACAACTCCTTCCTCATCCGTTGTCAGAATATCTACCGTTTCACCCACTTTCATCTTCAATAGGAAGGAAAGTTGGTAAGCTCCCAGTTGCATCTCGTCTGGGACCCACTCGATGGAGCGTGTTTCGTAGTGAAAATACATTCCTCTCGGCGGTGCTTCGATCCATCGGAAACTGAAGAATTCTCTATCGTCTTCTTCAGGGATGGTGTAGGCAAAAGTTTGGTTAACAGGCAAGACATAAGTTGGAAGGATTCCCATCGGCAGAGGCTGGCCTTCAGCGGGCGGCATTACCGGCATTTCTTCCACCGCTTCCTCAATGCGTGCCTGTGGGATATAGGTGTCTACAAGAATTTCTTCGGGATACTCAGGGAGGGAACCAAGTTCGAAATAGAAAATCTCGCTCTGTTGTCCCGTCCACCCACCAGCAATGACCATTCCCAGATATATCTCATCAATAATCTCCGGCACCACGGAAAATATCTGTATATCTGTATCTCCTTCTCTGCCACCAACAGAGAAGGACTCATTTAATGGAGCGATCTCATCCTGCGAAGCGTAGGAAACAGTAATACTTTGCTTTTGACCACTCACAAGTAGAAGGTCAGATAATCCATCTTGGTTGAAATCGGCATGCTTCATATCGGAAAGGGGGCCGGCTTCGATCCCGAGTTCCCGCACATTTATTCCCTGCGACCCAAAGGAAACAGAAACAACATGGCCGGATTGAAACGGGATGAGCAAGTCATCGACATCATCGTTATTCCAGTTAAGGCGTGCAATGGATTTGGAGAGAATATTGGACATCCCTGGAATTCTATTGAGGAGGCTAGGGCCGACGGTGAGGATGCCGCCTGAATTTAGAAACGACTGAACCCTAAGAACATTACGCTCAGGACTGAAAGCGATCAAGTCAGACTGACCATTCCTGTTAAAGTCGATCCCAGCGACATGAACATCGCCAGCACTTGTTGAAAAATCTTGGAGCAAGAATGTGAGCACTTCCCCAAATCTTCGCTCGTCACCGTTTTGTTCGCCAATGATGGTAACCATCGCTTCGGGGCCGCTGAGAGCGATGGCTATCTCCTCCTTACCGTCCCCTTCAAGATCAATAATGTCGATGTTACTCACTGCCTGCCGAGCCTCTGGTTCGGTGATGGCCGACGAAAGGGCTGGTGAGTTTGCAAAAGTGCCGTTAACCCAGTCATAGATGTAGATTACAACTTGACTGAATTCCGGATTTTCGTTTGATACAACATTTGCGGCTAGGAAAAGTTCAGGTGTCCCACTCCCATCAAGGTCAGCAAGGCGTGCTCCGGCGATCCGTCCGTTAATCTCTGTCGGTGTGTCCACATTCCATATCAACTGCGGAAAACTGAGGTCATCAATCTCATAATAAGCGATCCGCGTTAATGCGCTGCCAACTTCAGGTGCTTCCTCGAAAGCGATGAATTCCACCAAATCATCATTGTCTAGATCGTACACGCCGTCTATATGGACAATCTGAAGATTCTGCGCCACTGCCGAGGTAGCTAAAATCATCAAGATGTGTAATATTTTATTAGCTTTCATGTTACTCCAGCACCGCCACCATAAACTGGACGAACTCTGTCTTGGAGGCGGAGCGGACGGTCACACCTTGGCCCCTCACTTCTTGAACATCAGGCCTGCCGCCCCCGCCTTGAACCACAATCTGGAACTCAAAGCGGTGGAATCCAACCTGAGCAGGTGTGGGTGTCCACTCAATATTTCTTGAACTTGCGTTAAACCGAGCTCCATCAGGCATCATTGTTTTCCTAAATGTAGTCATAGTTCCACTGGAAGGAACAACAGGATAAATGAAAGGGGCCCCCACAAACGCAGTATCGGAAACAGCGGTTGAACCTCCTGGTGAATTTCCCAGCGTTGAGAGAGAGATCTGCCTCATTCGTCCGGAAGCGGACGTTGCCCCGAAGCTAGAGGGAGCTGAAACTTTCCCGGTTTCACGATTGATAGATGCAAGGCCCACCTGTTGAACACTTCCCGTTAGACCAATTACAGCGGGGGACGGTTCAACAGGTGATGCAGGTTGTGGGGATTCATTCGCCGCCACAGGGGTTGCTGAGAGACGCATAGTTCCGAAGGATGGCGCAGACAGAGGTTCAGGCTCACGGATGGCTGTAACGATTTCTGAAGCCGGAGAGGAAGAAACACTAGAGATTTTTGGTTGTGGCTTAACCGTAGCAACAGGAAGAGCATTCAAGCGCATCGGCTGAAGGGTGCTGCCGATCATTCCAAGCTCAGCGCGATCCAGCAAAATATCATTTATATCCAGTTCGGTAAGAGGAGCAGAAAACTGGAAGAGAGACGCTTGATCATCCTCAAGAGGGACCAGTTTATAGTCTAAGCCGTTCCGCTGAACGGCCAGTACTGATCCCTGCTGAAAAGGGAGAAGAACTTCATCTTCATTATCCTTATTAATGTCTACGCTCACAATGCCACTTGAGATGAGTCCAATGGGAGGGGAAATTCCAGGTGGGTAACTGGGAAGAGCGGAAGTGCCTGGCAACAATCGACCATCTCGGCTTGTGAAAACCTGTAGCCGGACTTGAGCAACTTCCGGACTGAGAGCCATAAGGTCTGGAGCCGAATCGTTGTCATAGTTAATCTCCACCAGATGGATGGGGCCATATCCCGCGTTAATGGTGTTTGAAGAAAGGGAGGCAGTCTCTTTAAGATCTCCCGTCTCCAAAAGCGAGTTAATGGAGAGAGCCCGTCTAGGACTCGACTGGGCGAATGAGATTTCGTCTGTTCCATCTAAGTCGAAATCGATTAGAGCAATGCCGGCCGGCCGGAGACGCTCACTGTCTCTTACTCCATTCAAGGTTATGGTTGCTGAAGGTGAAAAATCAAAGCCCGTCCATTGGAAGACCTTAAGCCATGGTGGATCGTCTGCACCGGCCCCGAGGGATGAGGAACGGCTCAGTAGCGTAATCTCTAGAGAACCATCACCGTTCAAATCCCCTATTTCCGCGGTGATGATATGACGTGGGCTAGTATGGCGCCACAGTTCGGTGTGAGATCCTAATTCATCAATTTCATAAAAGGCGGCACTGGATGTAGACGGGTCGTCGGCACTCTGCTTCTCCAGTGCAAGGAATTCGCTGAAGCCGTCGCCATCGATGTCAAAACTTTTGCTGAGAGAAACCACATTTTTTTGAGCTAAGGTCAGAGACATAAACGGGACCATTACACAAAAAGCGCTCATAGCGCTCAAGAGGGAACGCGAGATCAATATGCAGTACGCGAATGTTCGCGCAAATTGAAACATGTTTACCTTACCTCGGCTTGTAATTTCAAAGAGAGGCGCATACTCGACCTCTCTCCGTCAGTGAATATATCGGACGTCCTCGGCAAAACCAAGAAAAATTGGCCGGGGCCAATTGTCGCTTGTTCATAAGACAAACGGAAAGTTAAATTGCCCTCTCGCTTATCCGAGGTGAGTAAAATATGCTAACTGGTGTAATCAAAAGAGTGGCGTTCTGTTTTTCCATAGCACCGATCTGTCTTGTCAGTCAGGAGGATTACTATCCGCCGGAGTCGTTTTATGGCGGTGGTGTCGGATTCAGCCAGATGTTCCTGTTTCAAAACATGGGTCAGCTTGACGGTTTTGAAATGCTGGGATCGATGGGGGACAGCGCTGGCTTTGGTTTTGACTTAACACAGTTTTCCAATCCATTTGTGCTCAATGGCGGAGAAGGGTTTTCCAATATTACCGAACGGATCAGAATAGGGGGGTTTGCCGGAGTAGGAAGCAGCTTCCTGACGAAGCGGCCCGAAATAATGCTTTATCTTGACCTCGATCAAGATGGTGAATTTGACGCCGACACGGAACAAAAATCCGCTTACTCTCCGCCCGCAAATGTGGGGAATCAGTCGCCAGACCTGGAAGCAAAGATTTCTATGTGGCTGAGTGGCGCAACCATTGAATACATGTACCCGCTCTTCAGGGGACTGGAAGTTTCCGTCGGCGCACTTTTTGGTTACGGCCGGCTGAGCCTCAATGTTTCACAGACAACCGGCAGCCCTTCCTGGGAGGATCAATTCAGGTCGGTCTTTCAGATTAGACCCAATGGTGAGACACCAGTTACAGACGCCAATTCTGACGGTCAGATTACCGATGACGACATTACGCATGTCAATAACAGTCAGATACCAACCATTGCTTTCAGTGGCACCACAACATCACTCTCGGGAACATTTGTGAATGTTCAGCCATACCTTGCGGTCAAGGTTCAGTTGCTGGACCGGATGGGCCTTCGGATGACTGTCGGCTTAAATACTGGGACGATCAACAGTGGCGAGTGGAAAACCGAAGGACGAAAAAAGATAACGGACTCCCCTAAAACAGGCCTGAATTCCCTGGCGGTAAGGGCAATGATTTATTTTGGTTTATAGTTGCTCACGCTGACGACTGTACAGTAAACTTATCTAATCTTAATTTGTTAAAACTGACAAGATTGTGATTTTGAACAGTAGAAAAAAACAACAACTCCTTGTAGCTGGAGCCGTCGCAGCCATATTCCTATTCACCGCTGCATCCGTCGGACCTACCGCATACAGCAAGGCTGTCAATATCTATGACAAAATCCGCGTTCTAAACCAGATCATTTCCATTGTCAACGAAAACTATGTTGAACCAGTGGACTGGGACAATGCGCTGGACGGTGCGTTTCTCGGCATGCTCGATGAACTGGATCCCCATTCTTCATACATTCCTCGTGATAAACTGGAGGAGGTGAATGAGGAGTACCAAGGGAGGTTTGAAGGAATCGGCATTGAGTTTGATCTTCTGGGAGGTTATATAACGGTCATTACACCGGTGGTAGACTCTCCGTCTGATCGTGCCGGCCTACAGCCCGGCGATAAAATCGTCGCGATTGATAGTGAGGACGCCTATGAAATATCACGCGAAGAGGTTTATAGAACGCTCCGAGGACCGAAAGGGAGCGCTGTCATGCTGACTATTCGCCGCCCCGGACTGGAAGAGACTTTTGATGTGGAAATCATTCGCGATCAGATACCGATCTACAGTCTCATTTCATCCTTCATGATTGACGACCGGACAGGATATATGCGGTTGACGAGATTTGCGTCATCCACTTCAGAGGAAGTTTCTGCGGCTGTCAACGAACTTAGATCCCAAGGGATGACCCGCCTCATTTTTGACCTTCGTACAAACGGTGGTGGCTATCTTGAACAGGCGGTTAATGTGGCGGACCTGTTTATCACAACTCCTGACACTCTCGTCTACACCGCGGGACGGAAGGCTGAAATGTCCGAAGTGTATGTTGCGAATAACAATCGGGGCTACGATGATTTTGCAGTTATTGTTCTGATTAACCGGTGGTCCGCCAGCGCCAGTGAGATTGTCGCCGGTGCTATTCAGGATTTGGATCGGGGTCTTGTTGTAGGAGAGACCAGCTTTGGCAAGGGGTTGGTTCAGCGGCAGTGGCCTCTAAAGGACGGCTCAGCCCTTCGCGTCACTATTGCGCGGTACTATACTCCAAGCGGCAGACTGATCCAGAGACCTTATGAAAACGGGATTCGGGACTACTATGAAGATTTTGGGAAAAAAGACAGAGAAGAAGCCCTCGACTCTCTCAGAACTGGAAAGGCAAAGTATAAGACAAAGAAAGGGCGAGAAGTTTATGGCGGCGGCGGCATCTCTCCAGATATTTATGTTCCGCTGACAGAATATACCACAACCACAACACGTCTTGTGGGGCACCCCAAGAGGTTTACCTTTAATTGGGGAACCGAATATGCGAAAGGGAGGAAAGACGATTGGCAAAACATTCAGGAGTTTAAAAATCAGTTTCAGATCACCGACATGCTTTTAGAAGACTTTCTAAGTTATGTTGCACAACAGGAGGTGGAAGTCGACAGGTCTGAATTAGATAAAGACAGCCACTATCTCAAATCTGTTCTCAACGCGGAAATTGCAGGTGCAATCTGGGGCAAATCCGCATATTACCAGATATTTGTGAGCAATGACCCACAGGTGGTGGTGGCCATGACTCATCTTGATGAGGCATCGACTTTCCTTTCATCGCACTGACAGGTTTATATGATTATCGGTAGAGAGAATCGGCGTTTGATATTCCTCGTCGGGAGCATTAGTTTCGTGGACGTTTTTGAGGATTTAGTAAGGAGAAAACGGTAATGGTTCAATATTTTTTAGATGGCGGGCCTTTTATGTACCCAATTCTTGGGCTATTAATCTTCGGCCTAGGGTTTGGCCTGGAGAGGGTTTACACACTGTTTCGTGCATCGGTTGATACAAAGAAATTCATGGACAGTGTCCGCACTGCTCTGCACGACGAAGGCCATGAGAGTGCTCTGGAGGTGTGCTCCACGACACGAGGCCCCGTAGCGGAAGTATTCCACGCTGGGCTAAGCCGCGCACACCGCGGCCTCGAGGCAGTAGAAAAAGCTATAGAGAATGCCGGCACAATTGAAATGGCCTTTCTTGAGAAGAACATGGTTTGGCTCAGCACGGTTGTTACACTGGCACCCATGCTCGGATTTACTGGAACGGTCGCTGGGATGATTCAGGCGTTTGATGACATTAAAGCGGCCAATGATATTTCGCCGGCGGTTGTGGCAGGCGGTATCTCCATCGCACTTCTTACAACGCTGTTTGGGCTTGTGGTAGCGATTATCATCCAAACATTTCAGAACTTTCTGATCACTCGGGTGGACAAACTGATCATCGACATGGAGGAGAATTCAGTCATGTTAATTGATGAGCTGGTTGAGCTGGATTCTGAAGGAAAACTGAAGAAATAGGTCAGCACACCACTTAATGAAAAAAAGAGTTAAAGCAGGAGAAATCCCGAGTGGTTCCATGGCCGATATCGCTTTCTTGTTGCTAATCTTCTTTTTGGTCACCACAACGATCGATATGGATAAAGGGCTAGGCCTTGTACTGCCGCCAAAAGGTGAAGAGAAGGAAATTCCGAAAAAGAACATTTCCAACCTTCTTATAAATGCCCGAGGCGATGTTCTTCTGGATAAAGAGCCCTTACAGATCAAAGATATTCGGCAGGTGGTCATGGAAAAAATGGCCGCTAACGACAAACTGATTTTTTCCGTGAAAACCCATCCAAAGGCAAAATACCAAACTTATGTTGAGGTGCTGGATCAGCTCAAGATGGCCAATGCAACGCGAATCTCAATAGCGGAGACGGAACAGTGAAATTTACCGCTAAAACAAAAGTCTCCGGCGATATCCCCACCTCTTCCATGCCAGACATTATCTTTATGTTACTCATTTTCTTTATGGTCACAACGGTGCTTCGGGAATATGAAGGACTTAATGTGTTCCTTCCGCAGGCGAGGAAAATAGAACGGTTGGAGTCGAAACGGCACACATCACATGTTTTCATCTCCAAAGATGGGATGATCTCTATAGATGATAAAATCATTCCCATGGACAATGTGAAGCATGTGATGTATGACAAACGTGTGGCCGATCCCCAGCTAACGGTCTCGCTGAAGGCTGATAGAGAAGCGTCCATGGAGCTCATCAGCGATATGCATAACGAACTGCGAGAAGCGGATGCCCTTAAAATCAACTATTCATCGAAAGTAGCGGCGTCGTCGTGATTTTGAGGAAAAACCCCAGCGTTTCCTTAAAGCTCCGCTATCCTATTACGGTGCGAGTGTCAATACTCATATCCGTCATGATGCTAATTACGCTCCTTATCGCCTTTCCACGGTTTGGTGTGAAGGAATTCCTCGAGAAAGAGATTCAGATTGAAATAGAGCAGTTTGACATCCCCCAGACACAACAGTTTGAATTGCCACCGCCCCCGTCTAGACCATCTATTCCAGTAGAATCTGAGGATGATGACCTGGCTGATGACATTACAATCGAGGAGACAGAACTTGACGATTTTGTGGAGTGGGACTCACCCCCACCCCCCCCGTCTGAGGGGCCTCGTGTCCGATTCATCCCTTACGATGATCCGCCAGTGCCGGTGGGAGGTTACGGTGCCATCCAGCGACACATTATCTATCCCGAGATTGCCCAGGAAGCGGGGATTGAAGGGACGGTAGTTATACAGGCCTTCGTTGATAAGAAAGGAAAAGTGACAGACACGGTGGTTTTGAAAGGGATTCCAAATACCGGATTGGACGAAGCCGCCATGACTGCTATCAAAAAAACAAAATTTAAGCCTGCTAAGCAGCGCGACAGGGATGTGGGTGTATGGATTTCCATTCCTGTCAATTTCCGCTTGAAAGGATAACCAATTCCTTCGGGCGGAGGGATCAGTAGCCCAGTGGAATCTTCAGAAAAATTACCCCTCGCCTACACATCAAGAACCGACCGGTGGTGGGTTGAGCCAATCTGGACAGGTGCCGGGTTTCTTGCGTTTGTTTTCTATACGACTTGGTCCATGCTTCAGGCGGAATTCTACTGGTTCAGCGCAGGCGTGGAGGGATTTGGTGGCTATCTTTCCCCTTTCTACTCTCCGCTGATTTTTATCAACCCCACTGCCAACGGTGCGGCGCCCCTTGATCATGCATGGTTCGGTTCGTGGCCTGGGTGGTGGCCCAAGTTGATTCCCGCGTCCCCCGCCATCCTGATTCTCATCGGCCCTCTCTCCTTTAGAATGACATGCTATTACTACAGGAAGTTCTACTACCGCGCATATTTCCTTTCTCCTCCGGCCTGTGCCGTGGCAGGGATCCCCAGAAAAAAATACAAAGGAGAAACAACGCTTCTTGTATTTCAGAATCTTCACCGTTACACGCTTTATATAGCCCTTGGTTTTATTGTGATTCTGACATACGATGGAATCATGAGCTTTTTCAGGGGAGGGAAGTTTGGTGTTGGCGTCGGATCTATCATTTTGATAATTAACCCTATTCTCCTAGCGGGATATACTTTCGGCTGTCACGCCTTTCGCCATCTCGTGGGCGGGAATAAGGATTGCTTCACCTGCCCCAATGGAAAGACGACAAAGCGATACAGGCTCTGGAAAGGAGTATCGTGGCTTAATGGACGCCATATGCTCTGGGCCTGGCTCAGTATGGTATGGGTTGCGCTGGCGGACGTTTATGTTAGGATGGTGGCCATGGGGAGATGGACAGACTTCAATACCTGGGGGATGTGAAGGTGGACATTTCCGATATACAGGTTGTTGAACACGATGTAATTGTTTTAGGTGCTGGCGGCGCAGGTCTGAGAGCTGCAATTGAATGCTCCATGCGAGGATTGAGCACCGGTCTCGTCTGTAAATCGCTATTGGGAAAAGCCCACACCGTTATGGCAGAGGGCGGCGTAGCCGCAGCTCTCGGCAATGTAGATTCTCGAGATCATTGGAAGGTTCACTTTCGTGACACCATGCGGGGAGGGAAATTTCTGAATGTCTGGCGAATGGCGGAACTTCACGCCAAGGAAGCGCCTGACCGTGTCCGTGAGCTGGAAGAGTGGGGTGCAGTGTTTGACCGGACAAAAGCAGGACTCATTAATCAGCGGAATTTTGGCGGGCACCGGTATCCCCGACTGGCCCATGTGGGGGATAGGACAGGACTCGAAATTATCAGAACACTGCAGGATCACGGCATCCATCAGGGAATTGATGTCTACATGGAATGCACCGGACTCGATTTCCTGAAAGATGGCGATAAAATTTCCGGTATGGTGGCAATGTGGCGTGAAACGGGACGGTTTGTTATCTTCAAAGCTAAGGCAGCCATCGTGGCTACGGGTGGTGGCGGTAAGGCGTGGAAGATTACGTCCAACTCTTGGGAATACACCGGCGATGGCTACGGTATGGCCTATGAAGCTGGAGCTGAACTGATGGATATGGAATTTACCCAGTTTCATCCCACCGGTATGGTTTGGCCACCCTCGGTGAGAGGGACACTGGTAACAGAGAGTGTCCGAGGGGAAGGAGGCGTTTTGCTGAACAGTGATGGGAAGCGCTTCATGTTTCACAATATCCCGGACCGTTTTGCCGATGAAACTGCCGAGACAGAGGAAGAAACGGTCCGGTGGCTTGCCGGCGATAGGGACGCTCGGCGTCCGCCCGAGCTGTTGACGAGAGATGTGGTTGCTCGAGCTATTAGAAAAGAAGTGAAAGAAGGACGGGGATCACCCCACGGTGGAGCATTTCTGGATATCGCATCAAAGCGGACAGCCGAAGACATTCAACGGAAGCTACCGTCCATGTACCACCAGTTCAAGGTCCTGGCGGAGCTGGATATTACAACCGAACCGATGGAGGTGGGGCCGACACTTCACTACTTCATGGGAGGCATTCGTGTGGACGCTGATAGTCAGATGTCCAGAGTCCCCGGGTTATTTGCCTGTGGTGAATGTGCTGCCGGTATGCATGGTGCCAACCGCCTCGGAGGGAACTCCCTTTCGGATCTTCTCGTATTTGGAAAACTTAGTGGTGAGGGAGCTGCTAAATACATTGAGGGCATGACATCTGAACCGATGGTAGATGACAATCAGATTCGATCTATTATCCGTGACGCCACCGATATTCTTAACAGGGAGTCAGGGGAAAACCCCTATCTGTTACACGAAGAAATGGAAGACTTGATGCAAAATTGCGTCGGCATTGTCAGGACAGAGGAGCTACTGATGGAAGGTATTGAAGGGCTCGGAAAACTGAAGGAAAGTTATGGGAAAGTAAAGGCATCCGGAGCCTCCCAGTTTAACCCTGGATGGCACGAAGCAATTGCACTGCGGAATCTGCTCATCACTTCAGAAGCGGTGGCGAATGCAGCGCTCATCCGTCAGGAGAGCAGAGGCGCCCACACACGCGTGGACTACCCTGGAGAACAGAATGAATGGCTGCAATACAATGTGGTGCTGAGCAAGGGTGAAGACGGTGCCATGAAGAGTGAAAAAATTGAACGGCCCGCTCCAAACACTGAGCTGGACCGAATTGCTAACCTGTCCATAGAAGAAATAGAGGCGGAAGTGACTGCCGAAAGCTGAGATGGAACTGAGAAATTTTAGAATCTATCGTGGTGACAGCGACGGCGGAGAAATGATGGACTACCAGACTGAGGTGGGCAAAGGGATGGTGGTTCTGGATGTCATTCATCGCATTCAGGCGGAGAAGGCCAACGATATGGCGGTACGATGGAACTGCAAGGCGGGCAAGTGCGGATCATGCAGTGTGGAAATCAACGGAAAACCGAAACTCGCCTGTATGACACGGATGAATGAATATGATGATGATGAGACAATATCTATTAGACCCATTAGATCTTTCCCGATTATGCGAGACCTTGTAGCGGACGTTTCCTGGAATTACGAACAAAACAAAAGAATCGCCCCGTTTAAACCGGACATTACCAAGAAAGACAGCAATGGCGACTACCACATGATGCAGAAGGACGTGGACCGGATTCAGGAATTCAGAAAATGTATAGAGTGTTATCTCTGTCAGAACGTCTGTCACGTCCTTCGGGATCACGATAAAAAGGACATTTTTGTCGGCCCCCGATTTATGATCCGAGTGGCAGGTCTCGATATGCATCCTCTCGATACGGAAGACCGTATTCCTGATGTCAAAGATGAGTACGGTTCTGGAATGTGCAACATTACAAGATGTTGTACGGATGTTTGTCCTGAACATATCCAGATTACCGACAATGGCATCATCCCCATAAAAGAGAGAGTAGTGGACCGGTACTACGATCCTATCAAATGGTTAACTCGCAAGCTGATGGGTAAGTCCAAGTAACCCCGGACCCGCCCAATTGCTTTATAATCATTTTTTCATGAGTATGCCGTGATGTACTTGTCTCCGCTTCAAAGATAAGCGGGCATATTATGGATAAACATATCATTGCTGCGGGAGACAAGACCACCGTTGAAGCAGCGACGGAGGTTTTATGGCTTGGGGGCAATGCCTTTGATGCGGCAGTGGCGGCAGTGTTTACCTCAATGGCCGCGGAACCGGTTCTGACAGGCCCCGGAGGCGCGGGCCACTTTATGGCGCTTCCCTCAGGTGAGAAACCGGTTCTCTTTGACTTTTTTGCTGACATGCCCGGGAAAAATCCTGCAGAGACTGATCTGGATTTTTTCGACATTGAAGTTGATTTCGGCGCAGAACAACAAAAGTTCCATATTGGCAAGGGATCGGTAGCGGTCCCCGGTACGGTCGCGGGCCTGTTCTATGTTATGAAACATCTTGGGCGACTGGAAACTAAGGATATTATGTCTCCCGCCATACGGGTTG
The DNA here is from genome assembly GCA_002448795.1 of Fidelibacterota bacterium UBA6931. GTDB lineage: Bacteria > Fidelibacterota > Marinisomatia > Marinisomatales > S15-B10 > S15-B10. The sequence continues at coordinate 79,751 of DKAH01000005.1, read as the reverse complement.
CAAAGGAAGGAGCAGCCCTTTCTGAGATGCAGGCCTACCTTATTGAAATTCTTAAGCCGATCCTACTTCACGATAAAGAAGGGGCGGATATTTATGCACCCAATGGAAAACTGGTACGCGACGGCGATAAGCTTATCCAGCCTGCCATGGCGGATTTTCTTGATGCGCTGTCCCATGAAGGGGCCGAACTTATGTATTTCGGGGAAGTGGCTGACAGAATTGTTGAGATGACAGGTGAAGGTGGACTTGTCACTAAAGAAGATCTGTCGAATTACGAGGTGAAAGAGAGGCGCCCATTTGCGACAGATTTTCTCGGACACAAAGTTCATTTGAACCCTCCTCCCGCCATGAGCGGAATACTCATCGACTTCACGCTGGCCCTGCTTAACCAGGCTGTCGCTTCAGGGGATGATATAAATCTCACAGATGTGGCATTGGCAAACGGACTCACAAATGAATCGAGAGAGAAGAAACTTCCAGAGGGCATTGTAGAAACGTCTCGAGGAAAGCTTTCAACTGATCCGGATTTTCCTGAATGGGTCGATCGTTTGATTAAAAGAAATATTAGCGGAAGCGAAAATGGCGCCCCTTATTCGCGCGGATCTACCACACAAGTGAGTATCCTCGACAAAGAAGGTAGCGCCGCCAGCGTCACGACCACCAACGGCGAAGGGTGCGGCTACATGGTGCCTGGTCTTGGGTTTATGCTCAATAATATGCTGGGAGAAGAAGACCTGAATCCGAAGGGTTTTCACTGCCACAGAAGTGGAAACCGTCTCCCATCCATGGTGGCACCGACAATCATCACAAGAAACAGTACTCCGGTTTTGGTTACAGGAAGCGCCGGGAGCAATAGGATACGGTCCGCTATTGTGCAGATGATTGTAGAGGTAATTAAGGGAGAAATGGATATTGAAGAAGCAACGATAGCTCCTCGGCTTCACGTGGACGGTGATACTATTCAGGCTGAGCCGGGAGCAGACGAGGCGACACTAGAAGAACTTTCCAGCTTCTACAAGATTCACCGGTGGGAGAAACGGAATCTTTATTTCGGCGGCGCCAATTCGGTAACGCCAGAAGGAGGTGCCGGCGACCGGCGGCGCGGTGGCTATGCTATGGTTGTTTAGAGGTTAAGCATTGGCTTCTTCAATCAGCCAATGGAAAAGCTTCATTTGGGTAGGGTCCTCCTGCATCTGTTCAGGATGCCATTGAACGGCAAGAAATGATGACTCCCCGTTCACGGGCCCCACAGCTTCAATGAGCCCATCCGGAGCGTATGCGATAGGAAGGAGGCCTTCCCCAAGTTGGCGAATTCCCTGATGGTGTGTGCTGTTGACGGTAGGGGTCACGTTTCCCAGAACATCCCTCAAAAGACTGGACTTCTCCACCTCCACGGAGTGCTTCACTACCGGCCCTTTGTAATCACCGTGATCCATGGCGCCCGTCAATTGAGAAGGGACATCTTCGTAGAGTGTTCCACTTCGCATGACGTTAATAATCTGGAGTCCGGCACATACTGCAAGTATAGGTTTCTGACTCTGAAAAAACGCGTCGAAAATTTTCCGATCGAATGAAACACGCGCCGGATGCATCGGCTCCTCTCCTTTCATGTCGTAAGGAGCACCGCCGTAAATCCCGATAGGGAGATCCGGTCCGCCGGTGAGGATAAGTCCGTCTAGATGATCCGCCACATCAGATACTTTTGACTCATCTTCGGGATATGTCAGCAACAGCGGGATGCCGCCCGCTTTCCAAACACTTTGACTGTACGCCTCCTGGGCCATATGCCAGTAAGCGTTCTCTTTCACAAAATAACACGGGGCTATGCCGATTAACGGTCTATTTGCCACAATTGCCTCCTCATATTCTAGTATAATTCTTTAGGAATTCTTTCTGTTCATCCCATCGATCCCGCGTGAACTGTACCACACTTTTCCCCGATTTTTGGTACGATTCTTGAGTTGAAAAAGAGAAAGTTCCGCCCGTCAGAAACTTGTCAGCGAAGGGATGAAGATAGGATTCTCCATCATCCTTGGAGAGCCCGTCTAGGGCGAGTTGAAGAAACTGTTCACACATATCACGCACTGTTTTTCCGGCCACTGGTGATTGCCCAAAGTCCAATGTTTGGGCTGCACTGTTGAGGTTCATCCGTTCCGAGGCGGTGTAGCCAGAACAGACTTCCATCGCTTTTTCCAGACTTGAAGGAGAGCGGAGCAATCCCTGAAAGAAAGCTGCCGGTGCAAGCTCATAACCAAACGGGGGCCTGTCGGGACCACGAATTTCCAGCACATGCTTGAATCTGACTTGTGTAAAAGTCTGGTGAAGGGCTGTCATGACGTCACTTTTTTCCATCTTGCCAACATGATTTAGGGATGAGAGCCATTGGCCAAGCGTGCCATCAAACGTTCCCACGGAACCGTCTTTTTGAAAAGTGAAAATGACCGGGGTGTCGAGCACATAATCTCCAAAGTCATCCACAAGTGTGGATACATTGTCTATTCCGTGATCTATGAGACAGTTGCTCCGGGCGAGATCGGTGTTGCGCCAGATGATCTCCCGCATGTTTCGGGTGCCGGCCGTTTTTCCTCTATAGAACGGCGCATTGGAGAAGAGAAGTGCCGCTATGGGATGAAGCACATCCGCCACAAAAGCCAATCGGGCAGCCTCCTCTATAGTGGTGTAATCGAGATTAATTTGAACGCTGGCGGTGTTGAGCATCATTTCATGGCCCAGGCTTCCTGTTGTAGCAAACCGGTCATGCATCAGTTTGTATTTCGGGTGGTCAATGATGGTGATCTCATCAGCGGGGACGACGGGCTCAAGCGCAAAATCTGAGACAATCAGCCTCTTCTCCTTTGCCGTTGACAGGAAGCCGTTCATGTACTTCCGCCATTCACGATCCAGCCCCTGAAGCGTTGTGTGAGGCGCTGACGCGTATTCCATCTGCCCGCCCGGTTCAATGGTGAGTGTCGGCTCAATTCCGGTACCAGCGTTGGCACATTCTAGTTCATCTCGCAGATCGTGCGTGGAGAATGCATTGCCACGGTCAACAGGAATGCGGTTGAAAGTATCATCATAAACAATATTCTCCACTTCCGCTCCTATGCTGAGGTCACTCTTCTTGCGGAAGTTCGAAGCGATGGCACCTTTGACAGCGACCGCGATTTCAGGTGAGTACATCAAGAATAAATGACTGATTCGGTGACCGAGATTACTCCTTTCCGGTGTCTGTAGGCAAGGGAAAGTTAGTGCACAACCTTGGCAGAACTGTTCAAGCGTAGTATTTTCTTATGACTAGGAAGAGCCCCTATTTAAAATGGAGAAAAGAAGATGAACGGGACTTCAGTATCATTTCAGGCAAACGGACACTCCTGCAAGGGTCACCTCTCCATTCCGCAATCGGGGAGTGGGCCAGGCGTTATTGTGCTTCAGGAGTGGTGGGGCTTGGTTGATCATATCAAAGATGTTGTGGGCCGGTTTTCGGAGGCTGGCTTCACTGCTTTAGCTCCTGATCTTTACCACGGTGAATCAACAACCCATCCCGATGATGCCGGCCGTATGATGATGGCCCTGAACATTACTGAAACCGCGAAGGATCTTGCCGGCGCCGTCAGCTTCCTTGCTGACCATGAAGCAGTATCCAGCGACAGAATCGGGACTGTCGGTTTCTGCATGGGAGGACAGCTATCTCTCTTCGCCGCCTGCACCAACGACCAGATCGGAGCCTGTGTTGACTTCTACGGGATTCATCCTAACGTACAACCAGACTTTGCGAATCTGAGCGCGCCTGTTCTCGGCATTTTTGCAGAATTAGATGAATTCGTAACACCGGAGAATGCTAATGAACTGAGAAGCCGGCTGGAATCCCATGGTCACTCGCCGAAATTTCACATCTTTCCCAGCGTCAACCACGCCTTCTTCAACGATTCCCGCCCCGACGTCTATGATGCGGCAGCCGCTGAAAAAGCGTGGGGTCTCGTAGCAGGTTTCTTCAGCGAGAACCTGACATAATCGTGAACTTCCTTGAGAGCCAGCGGGAAGCTTTCCACGCTCGAGTGATTATCCTTGAGGGAGACGGCATTTCATCGGCCATCGATCTGCTGAAGGCGGAGCATGATGTCTCAGTGGCCGATGATCCATCTCATCGCGGAATGGTGATATCCATCAACGGCCTAGAGAACAGCGACCCACAATTCTGGCGCTATGCGGTAGAAAGAAACAAAATTCCCAAGCCGGCGTCAGAAATTGTCCCTGGTGAAGGGGAACAGATCATCTGGTGGTACGGCGAGACCCCCAATCCTCCAAGCCACATACAGTAAAAGTGCCCCACGCAATCTGGGAGACATTCTAAAAATCTAAAGTCAATACTTAACGCGATTTCGGTCCTATTTTTTCGTAGCCATATTGATGGTTTCTGCGCTTGAGCGTTACTATACTGCAATATTCCAAGAAGGGACAACCAAAGTGGAGAAAAAAATGGACATCAGCTTAGTATTAACCATAATCGGTGCTCTTTCGTTTCTGATCGGGATTGTATTTAATGTGGTGCCTGTGGCCGCCAACCAAAAAATAATGGGTGATCTACATGAAGAAGCCGTAAAGCCCGCAGCCTCTTTAAGTACCATGACCGGCGCGTTTGCAATGGCCATCGGGATTACAGCTCTTTATTGCAGAAACCTGCCCGTAGCAGAAGCCAGCATGCTACTTACCGGCTTAGGGTTTGGTTATATCATTCTTTTGGTCTTAACTAAAGCGAGGGGCTTTATTGATCATCTCCCCATGCCGGCCATGATCATATTTGCAGTATTCATTATTGTTGCGTTTTACGCTTCGTAACAACAAAATGATCTGATTTCGAGCCTGAATAATAAAAAAACCGCCATTAGGCGGTTTCCTTAGCGAGGCACTCTCTTTTATGCGAGGCAGGGGTATTCAGGCCTCGGTCGCTGCCACTGTTTTGCGCTCCTTGGTCTTCCGGGAAAACAGATCCCGAATATTCTTGGAGACGGTGTCCTGCATAGGCCGTTCCTGCAAAATCTGTTCCTGAAGTTTCAGAAGTCCTTCAATGAGTGCCTCAGGTCTCGGTGGGCACCCGGGAATATAAACGTCCACAGGCACCACAAGATCGACCCCTTTCAGCACATGATAACCGTACTGCCAGTAAGGGCCACCGCTAGTAGCGCAACTTCCCATGGAGACGACATATTTGGGGTCAGCCATCTGTTCATAAAGTTTTTTGACGCGTGTTGCCATTTTCAATGTCACTGTCCCTGCCACAATCATCACATCGGCCTGCCGCGGTGATGACCTAGGCATCATGCCGATCCGCTCAAGGTCGTGACGAGAAGCAGCAGTGGCCATCATCTCGATGGCACAGCAGGCTAGTCCGAACTGAAAGTACCACGGCGAAGTGGCTCGTGCCCAGTTTACCAGCTTGTTCAGTGGTGCCACAATAATGTCGCCCAGTCCGCTCTTTCCATTGTGTTCAGTGTGCATCTTCTACTCTGTTATTTTTTCTGTCGTAATGTAGACGGGTTTGTTCCCCATAAAGTCGTGATGAGGAAGAATGGCGTACCCCTGCTGATTCCGGGTTGGGCAGGTGGAACAGGATGTTGTGCCGTTGGATCGATGGCGTACAATGTCAAGAATTTTGTCATCTGTCTCCGCGGCACCGGCAACGAGTTCCTCATCCGTTTCAACATACCATCGAAGGGTCACAAGATAGCGGTAAGTTTTTTCCTCATTATCTTCACTCATTTGAACGTCCTCGGATTAATTGTTGAGTCGTTACCGGCAGAAAATTTATGCACGAGCCTCCTTTTCACAAATCCCTTTCGTTGATCAAGGATGAACGCTCCAGGAGATTATAAACACAACAACATCTTTGGGACATTGATTTCGCCGGGGGCCGCGTTAAATTCGTTTCTTAGCCGGGGACTAGCACTTTGCCGAAATCGAAATCATCAGACAAAGATAAACCCAAGAACACTGCCGCTGGCATGGCGCGCCTTCAGAATCCGATCCTTAACAAAGGAACTGCTTTTACCGAAACGGAGCGGGATAAATTCAAACTGCGGGGGCTCCTTCCGCCGAGAGTCAGCAGTCAAGATCAGCAGGTGAAGAGAGTTCTGGCAAACCTGAGACGAAAACCGACAGACCTGGAGAAGTACATCTTCCTCGTAGCCCTCCAGAACAGGAATGAAACGCTGTTTTACCGGATGCTCCTGGATAATATCGAGGAAGTGATGCCGATCATTTACACTCCTACAGTTGGAAAAGCGTGCCAAGAATATGGAAACATTTTCCGTCGTCCCCGGGGCCTCTATATCACGTTGGAAGATAAGGGACGAATCGATGGAATCTTGCAGAACTGGCCTCACGAAAATGTTTCTGTCATCGTGGTAACGGATGGTGAACGGATTCTTGGATTGGGTGACTTGGGCGCTTACGGGATGGGGATTCCTGTGGGGAAACTTTCACTCTATACGGCATGCGCAGGAATACGACCTTCGCACTGCCTGCCAATCACTATCGATGTGGGGACAAACAACGAAACTCTACTTGAAGATCCCCTCTATATCGGTCTGCCACAAAAAAGAATTGAAGGGACCGCCTATCTGGAATTGATGGATGAGTTTATGAATTCAGCTACTGAGCGATATCCCGAAGTGCTGATCCAATTCGAAGATTTTTGCGGCGCCCACGCATTAGACCTGCTGGATAGGTATCGCAGCTCTTATCGAATGTTTAACGATGATATTCAGGGGACGGCGGCAGTAGCCCTTTCGGGACTTCGTTCAGCTTTGAAAGTCACCGGTGGTTCACTGTCCCGCCAGAGGGTTCTGTTCATGGGATCTGGAGCAGCGGGAATCGGAATCGGGACACTTCTGGCCTGTGCCCTTGAAAAAGAAGGGGTTTCCGAAACTGATGCCTGCAGGGCTAGCTGGTTCTTCGATTCCAAAGGTCTTGTGGTAGCAGGCCGGGACAGGATAAGCGAAATGCAGATGCCGTTTGCCCATGACCATCCCGGAACAAAGGACTTTGCTGAAGCTGTTCGGTCAGTGAAGCCGACGGCCATCGTGGGAGTTTCGGGGCGACCCAACCTGTTCACTCAAGAGGTGGTAAAAGAAATGGCAAAACTCAACAATCGCCCCATTATTTTTCCTCTATCCAATCCTACATCCCAAGCAGAATGCACCGCTGAGGAAGCTTACTCGTGGACAGATGGAAAAGCAGTTTTTGCCAGTGGAAGTCCATTTGAACCGGTCACTCAATCTGGCAGATTGCTTGAGCCGGGCCAGGGTAATAACGCCTACATCTTTCCAGGAATCGGTCTTGGGATCGTAGCGAGTGATGCGAGGAGTGTGACCGATGAAATGTTTCTTGCGGCAGCTACCACCCTTTCTGATATGGTGGGTGACAGCGAACTTGAGCGGGGGATGCTCTATCCACCCCTTACTTCCATTCGAGAAGTTTCTAAAGCGATTGCTGTGGCGGTTGCGAAGGAAGCGTTCCGGAGCGGGCTGTCATCGGGCGACAAACCTCAAGATCTTGAACAACACGTGAAAGCGATGATGTATACGCCGGACTACGGTATTCCTGCTTGAATCAGCCCGGAATGGGGGAGATCAGTTGGAGGGCTGATTTGATCTAAATTCGTCCCGCAGTTCGATTGCTCTGTCGAATGCCACCTCTGGGACAAGATTCCCCCTGATGTAGGGGTAGACAGTTTCAGCGATTTCGCGCCACTTCACCAGTTCTGTATCGGAAACTTTGTGGGCCACTAGGCCATGTTCGGCCATTACTTCAATGGCCTTGTTATCAAGCCCGCGGATTTCATTTGTCAGCTCAATTTCTGCTTCTTTGGAGGCACTCAAGATCAGTTGCTGTATTTCAGGCGAGATTTGATCCCACACTTTTTTCTGCATTATGGTGCCTCCCATGAGTGGCGCCCACCGCATGTCGGCCATGTGCTTTGCACCGGCAAACCACTGACCGCCAAGGGCCAAAAGTGGCGTAGTGTTGAATGCGGTTATCATTCCGGTCTGAAGAGCCACGAGCAGATCTGTAGCAGCAAGGGGAACGGGAGAAAAACCGAGATTGTCATAAATACCTATATCCGACCCTTCGTCGGCCCACACAAATAGCTTGTGAGCCTTAAGATCGTTGGGGACACGGACAGGTGATTGGGCGAAGTAGCGGACCCATCCTACCTCACCCCAATGAATGAAAACGTAGCCTTTTTCTTCTAGCTTCTGGGTCAGCTCTGGTGTCATCTTTTCGCGGACGTAATCCTTTTCCTCATCGGAATTATAAAGCATAGGAATATGGGTGACTGCTGTGAATTCGGGCACAATGTATGCGAGGCCACCCGTTGAGAGCGATGCCGCATTGAGCTGACCAATCCTCATTTTTCGTATGACAGCGGACTCATCGCCAGCCACACCTCCGGGGTAAATTGTCAGCTTCACATCGCCGCCGGATTTTTCCCTCCAGTCCTGACCCATTTCTCTGAGACGCAGATCCCAGGGTGAGCCGTGGGTCGCCAGGGTGGCAAGCTTGATGTTTACCTTTTTCGCTTCAAGCGGAAGGAAGAGCAATCCGATTGATAGAATGATTATTCGTTTAACCACGGTTGAAAAGTTAAGATAGTCCACGTCAATGGGGAAAGATTACTGCTCGAGGAAAAGCGCCTTGTCAAGGCTGGCAAAAAAGCGCTGGAAGAATTCCAACTCATGAATTCCACCACACGCTTGTTGTTGTCAAAGGTTATCAGCATGGTGGGGGATTTGGATGTGGCGGAGGATAGGGAAGCGCTCCCGGACGAGAAGCCGGCCAGTCAAGTGATGGGATTCCACCACGTCACTAGCACACCGCTCCTCGATTCGGACTGCCGATATACCCTGTCGTAAGTCCACACTTCACGCCCATCGGCGTCGTTGGTGATAATGTTCGGAGCACCAAGCGCTTCCATGATTTCGGTCTGATTCGCTCCTTTCGAGATGGTCTGCTGAACAGTGCCAAGGGTGAGGCGGTTAACCTCCGGGGCGTTGGCAACACAACCGAGTAGTGCGATCAGCATGGTAGCAGATAGAACGGATGAAAATTTCATAATTTCCCCCTTTCTGCAAGAACTTACTGATTAAACCTGTTTTGCAACCAAAAAGTTTCTCGGGCTCTATAGCGGCTCATCAACCACTCACATGGAAGGAATTATTTGGAAATTTGTTTGGGACAAGATACTCTTAGGGCTGTTGAGATGGAAGAGGATAGCGAAAGTCGATTGTTCCAGACGCACCCAACAAACGGATGAACAGCCGAGAGTTTTCAGCTGATGTTGTGTATCAATTGAGCAGGATTTTGACTCAGCTGAGAGGAAGTTTATGGCGACCAAAGGATAAAAAATGAGACTTATATTGCGAAAGAAATTCAATGGAGGGACCAGTGATGAGTTTTCTGATTCTTGATATTGAGACCGTCCCCCGGAAGGGACTTGATGAGGTAATGGAGGCGGAAGTTGCCAAGCGTACCGAACGGCGTCTAGAGCAGAGTAGCGGCGATGCTGAGGAAGCCGAATCTCTGATTCGGGCAACCTCGGCATTCTTTGGAGGAGTGGTCTGCGTTGCCATGCGGCTACTTAGCAATGATGGATCATATCGGGATAACATTGTCTGTGAAAAAGATGAACGGGCGACGCTGGAAAGATTCTTTGATGTTGTGAATCATGATTCGGCACAGAATGTTCGCTTCGTTCACTACAACGGGCTCGGTTTCGACATTCCGTTCCTCATTGTTCGGGCTGCTCACTGCGGCATCAGAATTACTAACAGAAAATTCACAGATCTTCGGCGGTACAGCTACAACAGCCACATCGATTTGATGATGTTTCTGGCAAACTGGGATTTCAGGAAAATCGTCAGCTTCGATATCGCCTGCCGCTCCTTCGGAATCCCTTCGCCCAAAGAGGGAGAGGTAACGGGGGAGACAGTGGCGAAAGCCTTCGAAGAAGAAAATCTGGAAGGGATCAAAAAGTATGCCATGAAGGATGTGGAAGCGACACATATGCTTTTTGAAAAACTGAAAGATTATATCCTGTGATGTGCCGCCTTCTTAATGGAAATGGTGAGATTGAGATGCGAGGCGGTAATCTGTTTGACAATATCTTTGGCAGATGGATGGGGGAGAGGAGGGGAATACACGGAACAGACCGTAGATCACTTGACTCCTCAGACAAAAGGGTAGGGCTAAACGGGCGGGGACGGCTATATTAGCCGAAACTCATTCGTGAAGCAACAGCATGTCATCCAAAAAATTCACTATTCTCGTTAATCCTCAAGGAGGGACAAAACGCGGCTTGGATATTTTGAATGAGGTTCGGCCGATCTTTGAGAATAATAGTGCTGAACTTGATGTGCTTGAAACTGAATATGCAGGACACACAACTGAACTTGCTCGGGAGATTGACCTGAACGGCACCACCGGTTTGTGCCAAATTGGTGGAGACGGAACATTTCATGAAATCATCAACGGTCTCCTGACACGCTATGATGGTAAGCAGGTTCCTCTTGGTTATATCCCTGGCGGAACGGGAAACTCCTTCATGTATGACATGGAATGCCTCGATCCCGTTGAGGCTACAGAGCGAATCATCAATGGAGACACCATGGCTATCGATTTGGCAGAAGTGCAAATGCCGAATGAAAAAGTTTACTGTATGAATATCGTCGGATGGGGAATGGTTACCGACATCAACAAGAGTGCTGAAAAAGTGCGGTGGCTAGGAGAGCAGAGATACAATGTGACAACTCTGCTTCATGTGATGAAGCTCAAACAGCGATCAGCCAAACTTGTTATAGACGGCGAAGAGATGGAGGACGATTTCCTCTTCACCATTGCCTGTAACACGAAACACACCGGCCGGGGGATGAAGATGGCGCCAAAATCTGAACTGAATGACGGCCTCATCGATTTGGTACTAGTGCGAGATGCGGGCAGGCTTAATCTGTTACGGATGTTTCCGAAAGTGTTTGACGGCTCACATATTGACGATCCGATTGTTGAGTACCATCAAGTGAGCTCCTTCTCAGTTACGCCGGCTGAAAATGAAATTCTTAACCTTGATGGAGAACTAAAAGGAAGTACACCGTTTTCTGTAAGGGTAATCCCCTCCGCTTTTCGGGTGTTCGCATGATGAAGTTGTTCCGGAGCATCCTGCTTATTCTTCTGGGGGGTATATTGTCGGCACAGGATTGGGAAGCTGTGCTTGTTTCGGGCGATACTGCCCGAGGCCTCTCTTTCACAGAGATACAGGGAGAAGTGTTACTTGCCATTCAAAAGGAGAAGCCTGCATCGTACATCCAAACCTTCGACATAGAAAAAATCAATGAACTGCGGTTCTTAAAAAAGAAGAAGGTTCGGGTACCGTGGAAGACTCGACTTACAGGCATGGCAGGCGGATCAGTCATCGGTTACGGCGCCGGCTATATGATGGGAAATATTATCCTCTGGTGGCTCTCCTATGAAGAGCTTGGCTCACTGAAACTGTTTGGTCCAAGACCCGAAGACCTGAACAGCGGTCAGCAACTGATCACTAACATTGCCCTGAATATGGTGACGGTTATCGGACTGCTGAAAGGGTACGACTGGAAGATGGAAATCATCGATGATGTGACGACCTATAGGCTCGCCGATTTGAGTGTGGATGAACGGAAGGATGTAGTTCAGGGAACGATCTGGCCGGAGCAGCCGAGCCGAATTAAAGAACTTTTTAAGAAAGCGGTTGCCATGGCAAAGCTGAAGATCGGTCGGCAGTGACGAGGGATCTTCGCCGCCAGCTTGGGCTGGTGGCAGTCATGGCTGTTGTTGCCGGGGACATGATGGGCTCCGGCATTTTTTATACTCCTCAGGAACTGGCTCCAATTGCTCTGACGACTTGGCATATTTACCTTTTCTGGGGACTGTGTGGTACCATAACCCTTTGCGGTATTCTGACAGTTGGGCAGCTCGGGGCGGGGATGCCACGATCCGGAGCCGATTATCACATAATCAGGGAAGGGTTTGGAGGAATGGCCGGTTTTGTGAAGCTGTGGCAAAATGTCTGGGTCTCTGGGCCGGGCTCGGTTGCCGCAGTAGCGATCCTCTTTGGAAAGTTTTGTTCGGACTTGATGGTGGGCTCGGTTGCTCTGTCTCCGGTGGGGTGGGGAATATTGGCTATTGTGACGTTTACAGTTATAAATCTCTTTGGCGTTGAATGGGGTGGCCGAACACAAATTATTCTCACCGCAATTAAGATTGTGGCCCTTCTTTCTCTTGTTGTTGGAAGCCTTCTGTTGGTAGAAGCGACGCCGGCGAAAACGGTCGAAACAGCTACCGCGGCCGGCGATGGGATCTGGGGGTTGTTCCGGCTTATCGGTCTCGGGATAGGGGCCGTCCTATTTACCTATGATGGGTGGGTCGACATTATGCACGCGGCGGGAGAAGTGAAGAATCCCCGGAAGAATCTCCCGTTGGGGCTGACACTCGGTCTCGGACTCATTATCGTGATCTACCTACTCACAAATTACGCCTACTTGAGGATCGTGCCACTGGAGGAGATGGCCACAAATGAATCACTTGCGGCGGTTGTCGTTGCCGAAAAGACCTTCGGCGTCGCCGGGGGGAAGTTTATCATCCTTCTGATGATGTTTTCGATCTTCGGTGCACTGGGCGGCCTAGTGATGACGTTTCCCCGCCTGCTGTTTGCCGCCGGGACCCAATACAAGCAGAAAGGTCAGAAGGGGATACTCAACGGACTCTTCCGACTCCTCTCCAAAGTCACGCCCAAAACTCAGGTGCCCGCAGGTGCTATCTGGGTAAGCTGCTTCACATCGATCGTTGCGCTTTTTTTCTTTCAGTCGTTCAGCAGAATAGTCAATTTTTTCGTTGTTCCTAACCATCTCTTTAACATACTTCTCGTCGCAGCTGTGTTCAGGTTTGTCCGACGAAGTGGTGGTGAAAAGTATAAATCATTTGGTTATCCTCTGGTGCCTATCATCTATATTGTGACTATCGCTGGATTCCTTATAAGCGCTCTTATCTATCGCCCCACCGATACGTTAATCGGTGTAGCACTCACCGCCACAGGCATACCTGTCTACCTCTGGCTGAAGAGGAGGAGTGGGTGAGTTCCTTCGGCGTCAAATTGGCATACGGTACGCTTGAACGAGTCCTGATGCACCGCCCCGGCGAGGAACTGCTGAAAGTGACAGAGGATACGTTAGCGGAGTTCCATTTCAGGCGGCCGGTGGATCGGGATCAGTTTGTCGCCGATTATGACGGCATGTTGAAACTGTTTCAGAGCCATGGCGTGGAGACGCTCCTACTAACAGATATTTTAAAGAATGATAATGATGCTTTAAATACCATTCGCCACCGCCCCAACATGACATACTCACGTGATCTGGCGGCAGTTTTCAAGGGAGGCGCTGTACTCATGGGGCCTCACTTGAAAGGACGTTGGGGTGATCAGTGGATTGTGGGTCGGGCACTGGAGAGACTGGGTGTGCCCGTCCTAGGGAGTATCGATCAGCCCGGATTTCTAGAAGGGGGCGGTGTAACGCTTATTGGCGAAAAAATGGCGGCAACATCTTTGTGCGACAGGGCCAATGAAGCGGGAACTCGAGCATTAAGAGAGCTGATCCTTGGTAAAGAAGTGAAACAGTTTCTAGAAGTACCGCTCCCCTACGGCAATGTGCACATAGACGGACTTTTCATGGTGTTGGATGAAAAACTGTGCGTCATTTATGAGCCGGCATTTGAGGTTTTTCCGTGCCGCCTCTATGAAGACGGCCATCCGGGGTTTCGGAATGTAATGTTCACAGAACTGCTTGACGAACTCAGTTTCACCTGCATCTCCGCAACCAAGGAGGAGAAGGATGCAGGCTTGTTGAACATCGTAGTGACAAAACAGTCAGAGCACGCTATCGGCTTTGCAGGGGCAACAAGGATTGGTAGCGAAATGGCGAAACACGGCATCATACTGGAGGGGTTTCCAGCCGATGAAATGTGGCAGGGCAATGGTGGTGCCCACTGCATGACCTGCCCTCTTCTGATCAGCTGAGGCGAACTTTAGAGTAAAGCAGCGAGGGCCTCGAACAGCCGATCTATATCATGGCTGTTGTTATAAAGGTGTGGTGACACCCTCACTGAATTTCCTCGGACGCTTACGAAGACATTTCGTTCAGCAAGTTTTTTCAGCAGGCCTGAAGGGACACCATCCATGAAACGGATGCCCATCATATGGGGCGACCTCTCTTTCAGGGAAGTGATATTAAGTCCCAACTTGTCCGCCCGCTCCCCGATCTCCCCTGTGAACTGAGTCAAGGTTTCGGCAATGTTATCAACGCCCCACGACAAGAGTTGCTCCAGTGCTGCGACCGCCATGGGCATGAGGGCAAAATTGCTTCGTTCCCCCACATCAAATTTTCGGGCCCCGGGCTGAAACTCTTCCCGGTAGTTCACGAGGCCGGCAAAATCTTCGCTGTTGGCGCGATTGATCCAGTTGTGTTCTAACGGTTCTCCTTGCTGTTGTCTCGGCGCCACATAAAGAAATCCCAGCGAGTAGGGCCCAAGAAGCCACTTGTAAGAAGGGGCAACGATAAAATCCGGATCAATATCCGCAAGTGGAAAGGACATAACACCGGCAGATTGGGCAAGATCCAGCACAAGAGCCGCCCCTTTTTCCTGACATCTTTTGCTCACCGCTTGTATGTCAATGATCGCACCGTCTGTCCAGTGACAATTGGGCAAGGCGACAATAGCGGTTGCTTCGTTAATAGCATCGCACAGGGCTGAGGAGATAGACCTTTTCTGTGGTCGCTTAACTACAACGAGATTACCGCTAGCCTTTTTCGCCTTTTCTAACCATCCGTAATAGTTGGAAGGAAACTGCTCCTCCATCACCACAACATTTTGACCGGACTCCAGAGGCAGATTACGGCTGGCGGTGGCAATTCCATAACTGGTGGCAGGGATGATGGCGATGTTATCTGATTTGGTGCCAAGCAGTTCCGCAAAGAGAGTTCGAGCCTGCTCCGACTCATCGAAGAAGTAAGCTGTTTTGATTTTCCACGGTTTTGATTTCCGCTCCATCCCCTGACGTCCCGCTTCAATGACAGATTTCAGAGAAGGCGAGATATATGCACAGTTGAGATAAGCGATGTCCTCAGGAATATCGAAAAGGTGGCGTTGGTTGGGAATTAACATACAGCTTTAAATGAGGGATGAATTTTGTGGTCGTCGCAATAAAGATGCAACCAGAAAGTGATTGTACCTTGCTAACTTCACCCCGCTGTAAGACACATATGATAGTCTCAACATCTTATCAATGCACTTGGTGCGGAACAAAGGTGTCTCAAGATGGTGTCCTAACCACATGCGAGTGCGGAAAACCGCTAAAAGCGGTTTTCGACTGGGGAGCGACAACTCCAGACCGAAATAACATCGCTGGTGAAAATAATTCGCTCTGGCGTTACAGAGCAGTTTTGCCACCGATTGAGAATGACCACATTGTCTCTCTTCATGAAGGGTGGACTCCTATGATTAACGGTGTGATACACAGCGGTGTCTCCGTCTTGTTCAAGGATGAGAGTGTCAATCCCACCGGCTCGTTCAAGGACAGGGGAATGACCATGGCGGTCTCGCATGCGAAACGGAGTGGCATTACAGAATTATGCCTCCCATCAGCCGGAAATGCCGGTGTAAGCGCTGCTATTTACTGTGACACTGCCGGAATCACATGCCATGTCTTTCTTCCTGAAACAATCCCCGCCCCGTTTGTTGAGGTTACAGAAAAATCGGGAGCCGACCTACGGCTGGGAGGGCGGACAATTGCCGATGCTGCGGCAAAAATGCGCGAAAGTATGGGTGAGGGATGGTTTGATCTTTCCACACTGAAAGAACCGTTTAGGGTAGAAGGGAAAAAGACGCTCGGTTATGAAATTGCGGAGCAGCTCGACTGGAGCTTGCCCGATGCAATTGTCTATCCTACCGGTGGTGGGACGGGTCTAGTTGGGATGTGGAAAGCCTTTAATGAAATGTCACAGCTTGGATGGATTGACGGCCCCGCCGCATTCCCGAGGATGGTTGTGGCGCAGTCTGATGGGTGCGCACCCATCGTGAAAGCCTTTGCGGACGGGTCACCGCAACATGAACCGTGGGTCAACAGTCACACCGACGCACTGGGGCTGAATGTCCCCGCGCCGCTCGGTGGCGCATGGATTCTGAAAACAGTTCGCGAAAGTAATGGTATGGCTGTGATGGTTGATGAAAATAAAGTGATGGACGCCACCGCGGAAGTGAATGATCTATCAGGAATTGATGGCTCCTGTGAAGCTGGCGTTTCATGGCTTACATTCAAGACGCTGGTGGAGGCAGGATGGATAAAAAAGGGAGAAAGAGTGGTTATTCCGATCACTGGAGGCGCTGAAAGATATGTTTTACATGAGAGTGAGGTGATGTAGTGAATAGCCAGGAAATACGCAATAAACAGAAAGCACATCATTTTTGAACAGGAAAAGTATCCCAAAGTAATCGGTGAAGTTCGTGGAAAAGGACTCATGCAAGGAATTGAACTTGTGGTAGATGAGACAGCCGGTGACAGGACTCCTAACACCGCGGCCGCCGATCAGTTGATGGAAGAAACCAAAAAGCGGGGACTCCTGCTAGGGCGAGGAGGCATGAAATGAATTATGGTTATCAGAGAACCGTAAAGATCGGGTTTGACGAGGTGGACTCAAAAGTCCGGGAAACGCTGATGGCCCAAGGGTTCGGTATCCTGACGGAAATTGATGTAAAAGAAGCGTTTAAAGAGAAACTTAAGATCGATTTTCAGCGATATCGAATTCTTGGTGCGTGCAATCCCCCCCTTGCCCATGAGGCGCTCACAGCCGAATTGGAGGTAGGGATGCTCATGCCTTGCAACGTGGTTATCTGGGAGAATGATGATGGGAGCGTGACACTTTCCGCGGCAGATGCAGAGTCACTCTTATCTGTGACGGGCGCAAACCTAAAGCACATTGCCGTTGACGCAAACCAACGCTTGAAAACAGCACTCGACGCGGTGTAAACTCCCGCCAGAAACCATGCCGATGTTCGATTACAAATGTGACGTATGTGAACACAGGTTCGAAGAACTGGTTTTTGCCAGTGGAGACGAACCTGAAATGTGCCCTGTCTGCAGTGCTCTATCGCCCGAAAAACTGATGAGCGCCCCGGCTCCACTGACGGGGAATGGAGTCTCAACAGCGTCTGAGGCATGCCCCTGCGGTGAGAAACAGGGGACGGGCTTTTCGTGAGCATAAGAGAGCTCCCGGTCGGGAGTGCCTGATTACCTCCCCTCAATCTTGACCCTAGAGCACTTTGGCGTTTGGTCTCTTCTGCCACCGGTAGGAGCTCTGGGTCTTGCGCTCTGGAAAAAACAGATTTATCCGGCGCTGCTCTTTGGCGTCTGGCTCGGCTGGTTGGTGATGAACGAATGGAATCCCATCTCCGCCACCGGCGCCACTGTGGCAAGTATCGTAAATGTTTTTTCAGACGCGGGCAATACGCGCGTCCTTCTCTATAGCCTTGCCGTGGGGGGGACACTTACACTTATCAGCGCCACGGGTGGTGTAGCTGGCTTCGTTAACTGGCTAGAAGAACGGCGGTGGGTGGGCAATCGAACGCAAGCCCAGCTGGTTCCTTTCCTACTTGGTCTGCTCATCACCGTTGAAAGTTCTATCACCTGCCTAGTGGCAGGGACAGTGGGCCGGCCCCTCACCGATCGGTTCAAAGTGAGCAGGGAAAAACTTGCCTACATCTGTGATTCTACCTCGGCACCGATCTGTATCCTTATCCCCTTTAACGGGTGGGGCGCTTTTATTATCGGACTCCTCTCCGTGCAGGGAATTGAGTCACCGGTGGCGGTCTTGTTTCAAAGTATCTTGGTCAATTTCTACCCCATGGCTGCTATCGCCATTGTGCTTTTTACTATACTTCGGAAATGGAACATTGGCTCCATGAGGAACGCTGAGATGAGAGCTCACAAGGAGGGAAAAGTTTACGGAGACAACGCGCACCCCATGATCGCCGATGATGTGGTGGAAGTGAAACCGATAGCAGGTATCAAACATCGCGCAGTGAATCTTATTGCGCCAGTGGTGACCATGGTCCTCAGTATTGTGGTAGGAATCTTTCTCACGGGGCGCATAAGCGCCGGACCGGATGCCGGGCTTTGGGATATCATCAAAGCAAGCTCCGGTTCCACAGCTGTCCTCTGGGCGGTGATCATGAGTCTTTTAATCATCGCCACATTGAATCTTTTCAGGGGGCTATCATTGAACCAATTCATCGATCTCATCTTCAAAGGAATGGGCGGCATGATTCCTGTGGTAAGTCTCTTGTTGCTCGCCTTCGCCCTGGGCGGTGTGGTGAGGGAATTAGGAACAGGCGTTTATGTGGCGGGAGTAATTTCCGGTGTCCTTAATACAAAGATGGCAGTGATAGGGCTTTTTCTGATCTCGTGTTTTGTGGCATTTTCAACGGGCACATCCTGGGGAACCTTCGCTGTGATGGTACCTATTGCTGTCCCGATGGCTGCAGCTCTGGATGGGAGCACACCCATGTTTCTGGCGGCGGTTTTGGGTGGAGGTGTATTTGGCGATCACTGCTCTCCCATCTCAGACACAACCATCATATCTTCCATGGCGTCAGCATCGGACCACATTGATCATGTTCGAACACAGATCCCCTATGCTATGGTAGGAGCGGGCATAACACTCATTCTTTATTTCGTTCTCGCCTAGATTGTGTCAGCACAGATGTTTTCAGAACTGCCGGGGCAGGTTTCTGATAATTAAGAGGGAAGTCAAGGAGATGGGCAATAAGTGTGGCGGTCTGTGTTGTGTGGCTTGAATCGATCACAGCTCCGATCTCAATCCCTCTTCCCATGGCGAAAAGAGTCGTTTTCAGCTGGGAATTTCTAGGATCACCACCGTGCCCTCCCCCCCCATGTTCAAAGATAAACGGCTGTTCAAGTTCGCCGTGAAAGTTGTACCCATCCTCAGCTAAAATAAGGAAATCTGTTTTCCCATAGCCGCTCAGAGCAGGGGGAATATCTCTTGCAGGCAGAAGTTTTCCCCAAGACACATCTTCCAAGAGTGAAACAACCTTGTTCCGCATTGAATCATCAGAGGGATCTTTGAGCCGGATAAATGCCGCTCCTCCTGCCGGATGGGCCACTACACCCCACGATGTAATGCCACCATCCTGAATCGTTAGAAGATCCTTCTGTTCAAAGAGAGCATTGAGACGGATGTCTGTGTGATGGTCTACATGACCGTGATCGCCGGTAACGATAAGTGTTGTGGTAGGCCACTGGTTTAACTCT
Organism: Fidelibacterota bacterium UBA6931; assembly: GCA_002448795.1. Taxonomy (GTDB): domain Bacteria; phylum Fidelibacterota; class Marinisomatia; order Marinisomatales; family S15-B10; genus S15-B10. Next base: position 60,346 of record DKAH01000005.1, on the reverse strand, counting down.
GTGATCAACGCCATCACCGAGCCCACAAGCGAATCGGCAAAGACAAACGCCTCTTTCACATTTTCGTGTTGGCGCCCGTGCAGATGCTGTACACCGTCCGTTTGAAAAATATGATAACCGGTAAGGTGAGGAAGAGTCTTCTTGAAAATGGTTTTGAAAATATGATGCAGGTTTAGATCTCTCTGAAAACCGTGTGTCGACTCTTCACTGGAGCTTAGTCCGCCGAAAAGAGCAAAATATTCGATTAATTTGGATGGTTTATCATGCCGGCGGACAAGATCAAGGGTCGACATTCTTTCTCCCCTCATGGGTTCAATTTCAGGTATATTGTAATCAAACGGCCCGTTCACCGATACCGGCCACGGCGTTGCGGCGGTGACCAATCCCTTCTCCTGAGCGAGGTGGAATACGGTGGGAACTTTCAGGCTATCCGCCCACCAGTACCACGAATCAAAGTTTCGTTCTGGATCGAACGGGTGATTGTGGGATATCCCGTGCTCGAAAGGCAGCTTCCCAGTCACCATGGAAGTGTGAGCAGGGAAGGTGTGAGACGGGAAGATCGTAGTGACCTCCTTAATGTGGGCTCCTTCGGAAGTTATTCGCCTCAGATTCGGTAAATCCTCCTCGGAGAAGCCGTTACCGCCGGGATCAAGAAAAATATCGGCACGCAGACCATCAATAGAGATGAGAACAACACGGGGATCGGCCGGATCTCCTTTCGGCAGACAACCGGAAAAGAAGAACACAGCAAGTAAGAAAGAGAATAATCGTAGCAGATTGGGAATTGGTCGATTAGTGTTGACTGCTCAGCCTGCCGAATATTTTCATAAAGAGATTACTAGAGCGAGAGACGAGAGGTTATCCTTCGAAAAAGAACAGCTCCTGATTATCATAGAAATCAGCGTAGAGCCTTTCCATGGAGTCGATAACGAAGTAGCGATCTTGAATTTCGCTGAAGTCAAATCGTGTCATCACAACCTGTTGAATATCAAAGGGTAGAAGCTGGGAGAAGTCGGATTCACCCTGACTGCACGCCACCACATTCATCACTTCATCATAACCGGATAGAATACCGGAGCCGTAAATTTCGTGTTCCATATCGTTGCTACATGAACGCCGATCATCGCTCTCCGCCTGTTTCTTCATGATACCGAATTCGTAACTCCACCACGCAAAATTCTGGAGACGTTTCAGGTTATGCGCGACCAACTCGGCCCCGAGGCTCCGTTCATCCATCAATATCTCGTGACCAACCTTCCCGACGTCTGCAAGAAAGTCGCCGAAAGCCTTGTTCATGAGGAAAGGCGCGTGACCGCGAATATCGTGGAAGATGTCCGGCTCAGGTGTATACTCATCCGTGTTTGCAATGGAGTGGCCGGTGTATTTTTCTTCGAGCCGCTCCGATTGCCTTATAATATCTGTAACGGGAAATTTCCTTTGTGAGTTTAATTCAAAGAACAGTATTTCATCGAGGAAACCTGCGACAGGGGTCATCTCCCAGCCGCTTGCATCTCTAATCCGGGGGGACAGTTCAGAAAAGTTAGGCCACTCATTTGCAGTGAGGCCAAGAGTCGATAGACCATCTAAGTATTGCATGGACGAGTACCGGTTCAGTGGTTCCACCAACTTTTCAAAGAGTCGCTTCCAGACAATTAGTTCTTTTCCAGTCACCGCGTCATAATTTTGTTCAATGAGGTAATCGTCTTCATTGGAGAATATCTTTATGTCTCCCATAGCATTGGGAAGGACATGATTAAAGAGATGATCGTACTTGGTATAGCTGTCAATCACGCTATTGTAATTTACACCAGCTTCCGCCTTTTTAAAGCCCCGAGAAGGGTTATTTCAGACGTTTTCATTTTTTCTTGACATTTATCGTACAAACAGGTTACACTCGGCACGATTGGCTTCCCTAATCCGGGGTAGATAGCTAAACGAAAATCCGAGGTAACCTGTGAATCGAACAGTAAAAAGTATCTTTGTTCTGCTGGCCTTCTGTCTGCTAGCCGGCGATAGCCTCTCTGCGCAACTCCTGAGAAGGGGAGGAGACTCCTTCGATGTTAGCGGTAAAGTGCTTGATCTAGAAGGAGAAGGCGTTGGTGATGTGGAAGTTGTCCTTCGTGATGCGGACGGGGAAGAGGTCGGCAGTGAAACGACCAAGAAGCGCATCGGGAAGGGTAATTTTGAGTTCAGCAAGATTTCCCCGGGGACTTACACAGTTTCTGCAAGCAGCGATGCTGGCGAGGCCAGTCAGGAGGTAGTAGTTGAGGGTGATGTGGAAGTGGAATTGACATTGGGTGCCGAACCGTCGGAAGAAAAACAGCGTGTAGCGGAGGGTGAAACAGCGGCAGGGGAAGAAGGGGCGCCGGGGCGGATGCCTCAGGAAGAATATGTGATGACCGAAATCAGTTTTGAGATGAAAAAAATGGCGGCGGAGCTGGATCACCTCGCCGGACAGGTAAGAGACCTACAGGCCAGAAGCGAAATGTGGGTTAACCCTCTCTCCATTTACCAGAAAGAAATTATCCTTGACAACGGAAGCACCGTGTTTGGTAAGGTTGTCTATCAGGATGAGGATGTGCTGAAGGTAGAATCACTGGTGGGCTACCTTGTTATTGACCGCAGCACGGTTGTGAGGATTGTGGAGAATGTGATGGCACAGGAAGAGCCGGAGTATGTTCCCGAGCAAATCCGTGAGTCCTACAGTCCGCCACCCATGCCGAAGCTGGCACAGCCCCGGTATGTATCTGCTGATCCATCGGCTCGATCCTCAAGCCGTGACAGGGTCGCCAATATTGTTCTTGTTGGCAACATTGCGGAAAAGACTGACAGATCCAACAACAAGACACTTGCGGGGCAGGTGAAAAATGTTGGTGGAAACAGAGCCGACTTTGTGAAAGTAAATTTTGTTTTGAGGAAGAACTGGAGCGGAGAGACGAGAACGCTCACAACCTTCGTTTCCGGTTCCTACCACACCTTCGATTCTGGCATCACCACTGATTCGTCCCTGCTGCCGGGGGCTTCTGGAAACTTTGAGCTGATCATCCCTGCCGATGTGGGGGCATTTCTCGGTTATTCCTATACTATCGATTGGGAAGAATACGAATGATCTGCAGTCAGCGATTCACAGCTGCGCCGCTCCTCCTTGCGGCAAGCGTGTTTCTATCAACTCTGATTGGCCAAGAGTCATCTTCATCAACCACTCCTGGGAACGACGCTTTCTTCCTTGATCTTGGTGTTGTTATTGAGCCCGCCAGTGGAAAAGAAAAAGTTGACCGCTATATAAAGAGTCCGCCTGAGGAAGTTTCTTTCTTCATGGACAAAAAACCGAGCGGATCAGTCTATATGGCTTCTACAAAAGAGCTTCATGCCACACTTCAGAGTATTAACGAAAAAATTGCCGACCTCGAGTCGAATATATACAATGAGGTAGAAGGGCTCAAGGAAGAGAACTTCCGGAGGATGAATGATCGCATCGCCCTCCTTGAAAAAGCGTTGGGGGCTCAGATGGAAACTCTCCAGACGGAAAACAAGGAGTTGCGGACTATGCTTTCCGATGTTCTTGCTCAAGGGACACTGCCAACAGAAGAAGCGTTCTCTCCCCCGACTGTTGAAGTTGAAACTGCGCCGCCCCTGCCGGGTGTGACGCTGGACGATTATACGGAACTGGAGCCGGAAGAAGATGCAAGGCCGTCAGTTTCCATGGAGACACCGTTCAACAGGATGGTTTATATGAATGGTGTTCTTGCCTATCAGCGTCAGGACTACGGTGTGGCCGTGGGCCACTTTGAAAGGCTTTCACTGTCTGAGCTTGATGATATGACCGCCGGAAACATCCTTTACTGGCTCGCCGAATGTCATTTTCGGATGAGGAACTATGCGGCAGCATTGCGGCTTCTTGACAGGGTCGACATCCTTTTTGAATCTGATAAACGTGATGATGCCATGGCTCTGACGGGAATGGTTCATAGGGAGATGGGCAATAACAGCGAGGCGGAGCAGGCATTTGCCGAAATCATAGATCTGTTCCCCGATAGTGAATTTCTCCGTCTGGCTCAGATGGAATTGAGAAAGGGATCTAATTGATGGTGTTACAACGAATAACCAAAGCTGTTACACTCTTTCTTCTCCTTGCGGGTGCGGGTCCGCTCAGTGCGGTGACCCGCGTTTCTTTTACCCATCCGGGTCATATGATGAAAATCCCCACGACTTATATCAAACGGTCGCCGCACCTGTTTACCACGGGGTTTACTACTGAGATTCACAACTTTTCTCCTTTCAATACAGCGAAAGGGGTCTTTTTCAGCATGGACGTCTCCGAGCGTTTTACCCTTGGCTTCTCTTCAGGGCAAGGTGGTGACACCACGGCGGTGGAGAAACTTCTCGAGTCTTCCTATGTGCCTCCAGTAGAATTTGGCTTTCATACGCAATATAAGATATTTGTCCGGCAGGACATGTCTGTCTCTATTGGTCTTCATGACATCATTTTTGAGAATGATGCAAAAGACGGCCTACGCCTCGATCCAAAGCAGCTCTCTTTTTTCGCCACGGTCGGCAGTGAGAAAGAGTTCGGTGAGTATCACCTGAGCACCTACATGGGATTTGGAACGGGCGGTTTTTCTGTGACTCCGGCCGGTGTAGCTTCCGGCGTTACTGAGAGTGACACAACACAGGGAATGGGTGCGGGTGTTTTTGCTGGCGTTTTGTTAAACACTCCATACATGCCGAAATGGGGTGGTATAGATTTTGTGGGTGAATTCGACGGTTCAGGCATCAATGTGGGACTCCGCATC
>DKAH01000005.1:0-55250 GCA_002448795.1 Fidelibacterota bacterium UBA6931 | reverse complement strand
TCAATGTGGGACTCCGCATCCCCCTTACCTCGGATTACCGTCTGGGCTTAGGATTCACCCACTTAGAAAATTTGCCCGAGTTCTCCAACAAGTACAGTGTAAAGCACCCGGGCTTTGTGATGAATTTCACCATGTCAATTCCAAAAGGCGTGCCTGGAATGCCGGGTGTGCCCGGCGGGCCATCACCGCTTCCTGACAGAATTACGGGCTCCGGGACTGGCCTTATCGATTCCACACTGATGGCGGCTGACGGAGCGTTTTCTACGCTTCGGGACTCGCTGAAAGTATCCCGGCATCAGGTAAGAAACCTTGCCACCAAAGTGTCTTTGCTTCAACAGAAATCAGTTTCTCTGTCAGACTCGGTTAAATCACTCAACCTGCAAAAAAGTATTTCACAGAAGAACATTAATCGGGCCATGAGGCATCTCTCTCGTTCTCTGCGTTATTTTCATTCGGGAGATTACAGGGAAGCACTGCAAGAAGTAGAGACGGCCTTGGAATTGAACCCCAATCTGGCGCTCGCCTATGCACGGCGGGGATCGATCTATTATCAGCTTGGGGATCCCCAGCGGGCAACCATCAACTGGAACCTGGCACTTCAGATGGACCCGGAGTACGATGATGTGCGGAACATCTTGAAAGCACTGCACGAAAACAGACTTAAGACAACCAGTTTTTCAAGAGACGAGGACTAACTATGGATATTGCCACACTAATAGGAATTCTTTTAGGGCTCGGCTTTACGATCGGTGGCATTGCTATGGCCGCTATAGCGGCTGGGGCTTCAGCCATGGTATTTGTTTCGGGTTCAAGTTTCATTATTGTCTTTGGGGGAATGGTTGCATCAGTCTCAGTCGCTTTCCCGCTTGCCGATGTTTTGAAGCTGGGCGCGGCCATGGGTGCGGTTTTCAAAGGTTCGGATACAAAGCTCGGTGGGCTAGTGGATGAATGTGTGGAATTGGCAGGTGTTGGTAGAAAGGGAGCCGCAGATCTTGAAAAAGGTATCGATAGTGTTAACAATTTCTTTTTCCGGGATGGAGTTCAGATGGTTGTTGACGGCTATTCGGAAGAAGAGATCGTCGACATTCTTAATACCCGGATCGATTACAGGGAAATCCGGGAAAAAAGTCAGGCGGAACTATTTAAAACAATGGGGACCATGTCTCCTGCCTGGGGAATGATTGGAACGCTTATTGGACTGGTTATTATGCTGGCCGGCTTTGGTGGTGAAGGCGGCGGCACAGAATCGCTTGGTGTTGGCATGTCCGCTGCACTTATCACGACATTTTACGGCGCCTTGCTGGCGAACCTTTTCTTCCTGCCGATGGCGGCCAAGCTTAATGCAAGAATTTCACAAACCAGTACGATGCAGGCAATGCTTGTAGAAGGGGCCCGACTGATCCATCAAAGGAAGCATCCTCTTATCGTCAGGGAAAAACTGAATTCGTTCATCCCTCCAAAGGAGTGGAAGAGAGAAGAGTAACAGAATGGCTGCAACTCCTCAAGAAATAAAGAAATATATAGCCAAAGGCCGTGATGAGGTAGAAGAGGGTCTACCGGGATGGTTCGGCACGTTCGCAGATATGATGACGCTTCTTTTTGCCTTCTTTGTACTCTTGGCAGCTATCTCCACAATCGACCCTGTAAAGTTGCAGGAGATGGCGGATGGGATGGGTAAATCAGTTGGTAAGAAAGAGAAATTAGAAAATCAGGCCATGTCCCTGGCTGATATAAAAAAGGCAGCAGAGGAAATGGTGGAAGAGATGGATACCAACCCTGAAACAGGCGAAAAACCGGTGGAAGTTACGACTGGGCCTAAAGGGGTTACCATTGGTATTTCATCAGACATCAGTTTTACATCTGGTTCAGCTAGCCTAAAACCGGAAATCGTGGATGTCCTTGACAAAATAGTTCCCACCATTCAGTCTTCTTATTTCATGGTGGCGGTGGAAGGGCACACTGATACCGATGTTCTCCCGCAGTCCATTCAGTCAAGATATCCTTCCAACTGGGAACTTTCTGGGGCAAGAGCTGCGGCAGTGGTCCGACAACTCATCAATATGGAGGTGAATCCTACAAGACTCCAGGCTGTTGGTTTTGCAGAATATATCCCGAGGGATCGTCCTACTGACAGAGTAATAGATGATGAACTGATCAAAGAATTAAATGCAACGAGAGAACAGAAAGCACGCAACCGTAGGGTGGAGATTACATTTCTTGCCTCTACTGCGCCAGGGTCACAAATATCAAAACTTGAGGAGAAAACTCCTGAGAACAGTTAATAATACTCCGAGGTAAAGGGGGAGAGTGAAATAATGAAGATGCGGATTATTCTCAAGTCCTTTGTAGGACTTTTGCTCATAGCGAGCATGATGGGTCAGGAATCGACATACCTGGCACAAAAGCTGATGCTCGAGAACGATTTGCGGAGCCGGATTGAATCGGCACTGCAGAAAGTCATGGATGACCACAGGTATGTCCTTGATGTTACGGTAGACTTGAAGTTTACCCCCACAGTCACCGAGGAGGTGACATTCCGTCCGGCAGGATCAGACGATGCCAAAGCGGCGGTCCGATCGGGCAGAGAAGAATCGTCCAGTTCGGTTCCGTTGACATCTGAATCCCCGGAGCCACGCTCACGGATGACAGGGATTCCGATTCCAGGTTTCGACTTTCAAAGTATGGGAGATGAAGAGCCGATCGAGGCAGTGGTTGCCGAAGAACCTTCCGAAAAACCAACGATGACAGAAGGCCCTTCCAAAGGTTCGCAGATACTGAGTCAATCATATAAAGACACTAAGGCTTCGGTTCCGGTGGTGGAGCGGCTTGAGGTGAGTTGCATTCTTCCGGAAGGATCCGCTCCTGAGCTGATCGAAAACGTGCGTCAGATTATTATGGTGGCGTCCCACTTCGACAGAAGCCGCGGCGATGTACTTTCTGTGATGACCGCATCATTCCGCCAGCGAAAGGATGAGCGGACAGCCGAATCCATCATCCTCCGATCTATTGCTGAAAAGATTGATCAGCTTGAAGAAAAGCAGGCCGATGCTGAAGCACAGGTAGCTGATGACTGGAAACAAGAGCTTGACCTTTGGAAAGCTGAAGAAGCTACACGTCGCGATAAAGAAAGCGAATTCTGGCAGAGCGAAATACAAAGGCTAGAAAATGACCGAATGGCACGGGAATTCGAGAATGAACGTCAGGCGATGCTTGAGAGAGACTCTCTCCGAATGAATCAATTAACTGCGGAAATTGCGCAATTGCGGGAAGTTCTTGCTGAGCCTCAGCTGTCTGAGGAAGAACAAGCGGCGGCTGAAGAAGCAGTGGCCTCCAAAGAGGATGAGAAAGCTGCCCTCGATTCTCTTATTGAAGAGAAACTTGCCATGCTCGAGCAGGCTCAAAGAGAGATGGAGAGCATGAGTGGCGGAATGAGCAATATGCCCATTTATTTAATGAGTGCTATCTCGTTGCTGGCCGTTATGGCTCTTGCAGCAGTAATCCTGTTTAACGGGCGATCTAAACCAAAATATGTCATGCCACCGCCCTGGATGATGCAACCTCCGAAAAAAAAAGTGAGCAGTAACGGGAATGGTACAGTGGCAACCCCAGCAGCCCCCTATGCTTCTGTTGCACCTGTACCTGCGGCACCGCCTCAGGAATCTACCCCACCGGCTTTTGAAGAGGATCCCAGCGTGCTTCAGTCTGAAATGACAAAAACACGGGAGTCGGTGGTTTCCATGAGTGTAGGCGATCCTAATGTTGCTACAGCCGTTGTGCAGGACTGGCTGGAACAGGAAGCACCCCCTGCGCCCGAACGGGCCGAAACCGCACCTCCGGTTCAAGCTGCTCCTGAAGAAGCAGAAGATGACGGGGGAAAGAAAAAGAAGAAAAAGAAGAAGAAGAAATAAGTGATGATTACTGAATACTACCAGCTGGCCGGAATTGATAAGGTTGCCGTCGTTTTCTCAGTCATCGGCGAAAATGTGGCCGTGAAGCTTCTCAAGGATTTGAGTGAGACGGAAGTCCGAAGAATTCGTGCTCGTTCCAGAGAGATGGAGCCTGTCTCAACAGGACTAAAAAAGCAGATTATGGACGAATTCTATCTTGCGATAATTTCTCAAAAGCTGAAAAGCGAAGGGGAACCGCAATCGAAAAAGCCTTTTGAATTCCTGGAAGAGCTAGCGGATGAACAACTGATCGCCCTTTTGGAAGTTGAAGAGCCGCGGATTATTGCCATTGCTCTTGCGCAGGTGCCGGCTGAAAAGCAGATGAAAGTGCTGAACCGTTTGAGTCCGGAAGCAAAGGGGAATGTACTGATGAGTATGGGATCACTAAAGAACGTTCCTCTTGAAGGAATCGTAAATGTGGCGTCGCAGCTTCGTACGAAGGCCCTTTATCTTCCGAAAGCAGTCGATTTTGCTCGGAGTGGGGGAAAAGATGTGGCAGACATTCTTGGACAGATGACGCCCTTTGAAGAGGAACAATACCTAGATACCATCGCGCGGGAAGATCCTGATCTGGCAGCAGAAATCAAGAAATACCACCTTACTTTCGATGACATTCTTGAATCATTCCCTGACAATCTGTTGCGGGACTTGATGAACTCTGTCGAACTCGATGCCATAGCCATGGCATTGAAAGGAAGAGATCAGGCTCAGGTGAATAAGATATTAGAGAACCTTCCCCAGAAAAAGCAGGCGATGTACGAACCGGTGGAAGAGGCAGTAGCCAAGAGTGATGTGGATAAAGCGCAGAAGACTATTGTTGATGCTGCCCGCCAGATGGAAAAAGATGGAAGATTCAGTCTGGAAGAGGTTCTCGGTTCCGCCGAAATGGTTGGATAGAAAAACGTTACTTTTATAAAAACCTTTCCAGCTTGATCAGTTTGCCGGCTGCTGGCTCCCACTGAATAAGGGCGGACGTGCGTTGTCGAACGGTGTTTGTTGCTGGAATAGGTTGGCAACCTCCAAAATTGACGCTTCATCGTACAGGTTGCCTATGAGGATAATGCTTGTTGGGCGGTCTTTCTCGTCAAAGCCAGCGGGAACAGCCATTGCAGGATGGCCAGTAAGGTTAGTAATAAGTGTCTGATTCCCGCCCCTCTGTGGAGCTATGATCACATCAAAATCCTTTATGAGACTGTGCATTTCTTCTATGAGATTTCTTCTGTGGCGGTTTGCCTGAAGGTATTCCACAGCGGGAATGAACCGGGACTGTCGCAGTGAGTTTGCCCGGGAACGTTTGTTTTGCTGTACCATACGATCTACTTCACCAGACAGGACGAGGTCATCGAAAAAAGCACCAGCCTCTGAACGGAGGATGATGTCGAACGTCCGAAAAGGAAACGCCTCGGGGAGTTTCACCGGTATCAGGTCAGCTCCCATGTCGCGAAACTGTTCCAAGGCGGCGCGGCCGTTCTCTCCAGCCTCAGTGGTGTCCTTGTTAAAGACCTCCTCCAAGAAGCCCAAGCGTAATGTTTCGATCGGCCTTTCCCAGTCCACGAAGAACGGGGCATCTTTTGCTGTTTGATCATTTTTGTCATCGCCTTGGATGACATCGAACACAACAGCGCAATCGGCGGCAGATCGGCAGATCGGTCCTACTTTATCCATGGACCATGAAAGTGTCATAACGCCTGCTCTGCTGACGCGTCCATAGGTAGGCCGGAGTCCCGTTACACCGCATCGGGTGGATGGCGATACAATCGATCCCCATGTCTCCGTCCCGATTGCAAAAGGAACAAGCCCGGCTGCCGTTGCGGCTGCCGACCCGGCTGAAGAGCCGCTGCTCCCCTGAGTGGTGTCCCACGGAGAAACTGTCTTCCCTCCGAACCAGACATCGCCCCGGGCGAGGGCACCGGACGTCAGTTTGGCAATGAGTATAGCACCAGCTTCATCCAATCTTTTGACAACTGTGGCAGTTTCGTTAAGACTCTGATCCTTATAAGGTTCTGCCCCCCAGGTGGTTTTGTATCCCTCCACGGCGATAATATCCTTCACACCGTACGGAATACCGTGGAGCGGTCCACGATATCGGCCCGCGGCAATTTCTGCATCAGCTAGCCGGGCGTGCTCCAAGGCACGCGCTTCTGTCACAGTAATGACCGCCCTGAGAATAGGGTCATGAGCCCGTAGTCGGTTTAGGAAAAACAGTGTTAGCTGCTCGGATGTGATCTTTTGTGATTTGATCAACGATGCCAGCTCCAAGAGGGAATAGAACGCCAAGTCGTTTTGGTTTTCTGGGAGAGCCACGTCAGCTGAAACTGCCCATGTCTGACTCCCCTCCTGGTCGGGAATCTTGAACCCTTTTGGGTGGGGATCGAAGAGGATTGCAGGCAGGTCACCATAGTCAAGAGCAAAGGTCCGCATGGTGTCAAAACCAGTCCTATTACGAATGAGATAATTGTATATAGTATCGATCTCAGCAGCAGAAAAAGTGATACCAGTCAGTTGCTGTGCCGCAGCAACATCGCCTTTGGTGAATGGCGGCTCTTTTGAGTTTTCCTCAGTCCTTAATACCGGTGGCACGCAAGAAGAGAATATTAGAAGAGAAATTGCTCCAATTGCCGAGACCGAGGAAAGTTTACACCCGTGATACACGGAGATAAAAGTACTTTAGTATTTGATCTGGTCGGGGAGCTTTGGGAGTTGACCAGTATTCTTCCGGGGACGCGTATCATTGTTCGCCACACCCCATCCTGTTAAGAAGACAAGCCGCGACACTTTTTCAAGCTTGGCAAAATTAATTTTGTCTACCGTGTCTGTTGGTTTGTGGTAATCTTTGTGGGTGCCGGCAAAGTAAAAAATGATAGGGATGCCTAACTGAGCAAAATTGTAGTGATCACTTCTATAGTAGAAGCGCTGCGGATCATCTTTAGAGTTGTATCGGTAATTCAGAAACATTTCATCCATCTGAGATGCTGTAAACTCGTTGATCGCATGAAGGTCCTCGCTAATCATATTGGATCCGATCACATAAACACTGTCGGGAGCATTTCTGCCGATCATATCGATGTTCAAGTTAGCTACTGTATTGGTGAGAGGGAGTAGAGGCTTGTTCACATAATAGTTGGAGCCAAGGAGTCCCCGCTCTTCGCCGGAGACAGCAAGAAAAAGGAAACCCCGTCTCGGAGGGTTCTTGTTGGACACCGATGCCTCGGCAATCTCAATCAAAGCAGAAGTGCCTGTTCCGTTGTCATCGGCGCCATAGTAAATCTCCCCGTCCGCATTTTTTCCTACATGATCGTAGTGGGCAGAGACTGCCACTGTTTCATGGCCGATGAACGGATCGCTCCCCGGGAAATAGCCGGCGACGTTTTGGGAAACAATGGTTTCCTTCTCAATATCTACATTGAGTCGGATGTAACTCCCTGTTAGAGCCTGACTATTGGAGGTTCCTTCCGACTCAAGCTCAATCTGTAGTTCTCTCAATGATTTTCCAGCACTGCTCACAATTTTATCTGCTGTTGTCTCGGAGATGGTGAAAACAGGAACAGTTGTTTTTGAAGTCGGCAGGGACATGCTATCACGACGCAGCCAGCTCTTCCATCGTTTATATTTGTCTGAAAAAAGTTCATCAGTTTTTGGGTTTGAAGCTATTAGAACGGCCACGGCGCCGTTATTCTTGGCTGTTGTCAATTTCTCTCTGAGGTCGGCATAGCGTGTATCAGACTTGCCATTGAACCGGCTTGGATTATTCAGCTCAGGTTCTCCATCGATTATAAGGACGACAGAATTCTCCGCCGTGATTCTGGAATAGTCGTTGTAATGATATTCTTCGGCGGTGATCCCGTAGCCAGCGAAAAGAATTGGTGCTTGAATTTCCATCCTACCTGTGAGACCTCGGGGAGAGACAAAGAAATCTTCACCATACTGAAATCTTTCACGAGTCGATCCGGAGCCATGGTCAAGAAGAAGGGAAAGTTCATTTCCTTTTCCAAGTTTTGTCTTGAGAAGCTCATAACGCTGGAAGTATGATTCGCCGCTGCCAAGTGGTGTCAGACCGATACGACGAAACTGGGACGCGATGTATTCAGCAGCGACATCGAGTCCTGGCTCTCCTGTGGCCCTTCCCTCTGTGATGTCTGAAGCGAGAAATCTTAGATGTGCCTCAAGATCTGTGCGAGAAATGGACTCCAACCCACTTCTTGCCTCCTGCGTATCAAAGGCGGGGGAAAAGTAGATATCGGCCTGTCCGAATAGGGACACGGCCATCGCCAGAAAAGTCAAGAGCTTCACCATGAAACAAAGTTAATGCCGAACCTCGAGAGAAAAAAGATTGGAGGTCTTCTTCTTCACACTTTAATTCACGGAAGCAGTTGGAGGCGAGATGAGAGGACTTGTAGATAAAGTTGCCATAATCACCGGGGCGGGACAGGGAATCGGCCGAGCAACAGCACTGCGGTTTGCTGAAGAAGGATCACAAGTGGTTGTTGCTGAGCTTAACAGCGAGACGGGACAATCAGTGGTTGATGAAATTATTAAGCAGGGCAAAACTGGAAAGTTCATTGAAGTAGATGTGGCTGAACGGGAGACCGTTCAAGCGATGGTGTCGGAAACTTTGAGTTCTTTCGGGCGGATAGATATTCTTGTGAATAATGCGGGGGTTATTAAAGATAACACGCTGGAGAAAATGACCGATGAAGAGTTTGATAAAATTCTCAATATCAATCTTCGTGGTACATACATATGCACACAGGAAATAGCCGAGGTGATGCGTAGGCAAGAAGCCGGTGTAATCCTCAACGCCTCATCGGTTGTCGCTGTCTATGGCAACTTTGGCCAGACTAACTATGTCGCATCAAAGGCCGGCATCATGGGTATGACGAAAGTGTGGGCAAGAGAGTTGGGGAAGAACGGAATCCGTGTGAATGCTGTGGCCCCGGGGTTTATCGAGACGTCTATGGTTGAATCAATCCCTGAGGATGTGATGGCGATGATGCTCAAGAAGGTTCCCCTCGGAAAGGCAGGCCATCCTGAAGATATTGCTGCTGCTTACGCCTTTCTTGCCAGCGACGAGGCAAGTTTTATAACGGGAACCGTCCTCAGCGTGGATGGTGGGGCGGTGACGTAGCTAAACGTGCGCTATCGCGTCAGAGTATTTATGCGTTAGTGCTGGGTGTAGCTCAATTGGACCGCTAACAAAGAGCCGCTTTAACACTTAATCAATTATTGATAACAGCTTGCGCTGCAGAAAGACGTGCGATGGGGACACGGAAAGGAGAACAGCTAACATAGTCCAAACCGGTCTTGTGGCAGAAATCAATAGAGGCCGGGTCGCCGCCGTGCTCGCCACAGATACCAATCTTTAATTCCCCGTTCTGTCCGCGTCCTTTTTCTACCCCCATTTCCACAAGCTGACCCACTCCAGACTGATCAAGGGACTGAAAAGGATCTTCCGGTAGAATTCCACCCTCTATGTAGGCAGGCAGGAAACCGCCGATGTCATCTCGGGAGAATCCAAATGTCGTCTGTGTCAGATCATTCGTGCCGAATGAGAAGAATTCCGCCTTTTTGGCAATTTCGTCTGCGGTAAGACATGCCCTTGGAATCTCGATCATGGTTCCCACGAGGTAGGGGAAATCTGTGCCGGACTCAATTTTTACTTCATCAGCAACTCTCCGCACGATCGCTTCCTGATGTTCATATTCGGTATGTGTCCCAACAAGTGGGATCATCACCTCCGGCAGAGCTTGGACGCCTTCTTCAGTTAGTTTGGCTGTTGCTTCGAAAATGGCGCGAGCCTGCATTTCGGTAATCTCCGGATAGGCGACCCCTAAACGACAGCCTCGATGTCCAAGCATGGGGTTGAGTTCATGGAGGGCGTCAATTCGCGCACTCAGTTTCTCTCTCTTGATCCCCAAGTCGTCAGCCAATCCGGTAATTTGATCATCGGTGAGCGTCACGAATTCGTGAAGCGGAGGATCGAGAAGTCGGATGGTGACGGGATAATCGTGCATTGCCTTAAGTATTTCATAGAAATCTTGACGCTGGAATGGGAGAAGCTTCATGACGGCATCACGTCGTGTTTCCTCGTTTTCCGCTACAATCATTTCGCGCATGGCGCTGATCCGTTCAGGATCGAAGAACATATGTTCTGTTCGGCAAAGGCCAATGCCTTGTGCCCCAAACGCTCGGGCCTGGGCGGCATCTTCGGGTCGTTCAGCGTTGGTGCGAATGCCCAATGTCCGGACTTCATCAGCAATCTCCATAAGTGCTCGGAAAGAAGCATTTTCACCGGGATCGATCTGAGTCAGAGAAAGTTCGCCGGCATAGACAACTCCTTTTGTACCATTCAGTGTAACGATATCCCCTTCGGTGAAAGTCTGATCGCCTACTGTAAGTTTTTTGCCTCGGCTATCTATATTTAGAGCGCTGCATCCCACAACACAGCACTTGCCCCAGCCTCGGGCGACAAGAGCGGCGTGGCTTGTCATTCCTCCTTTTGCGGTGAGAATTGCCTCGGCTGCGTGCATGCCGTGAACATCTTCAGGTGAAGTCTCGTTCCGGACAAGTATCACCTTTTTGCCTTCTTTGGCCCACGCTTCGGCATCATCAGCAGTGAAGACGATTTGCCCGGTAGCGCCGCCAGGACCAGCGGGTAAACCATCAGCAAGCTTCATTGCGTCTGCTTCCGCAGCGGGATCGACCATGGGATGAAGCAGTTCATCCAGCTGCGAGGGCTTTACTCGCACTAGCGACTCCTTTTTTGAAATAAGCTCCTCGGATAGCATATCTGTTGCCATTCTTACCGCGGCAATTCCATTCCTTTTCCCAACTCTGGTCTGGAGCATCCATAGCCTCCCGCTTTCTATGGTGAACTCAATGTCCTGCATGTCACGGTAGTGTTTTTCAAGATTGGAACGGATATCATCCAGTTGCTTGTATATATCAGGCATGACTTCTTCAAGCGTTGGCAGTTCTTTATTCTTATCGGTCCTGCCCCACTGATTGATGGGATTCGGAGTCCTGATTCCCGCTACAACATCCTCTCCCTGCGCATCTGCTAGCCACTCTCCGAAAAAATGATCATCACCCGTGGCGGGATTCCGTGTAAAGCCAACTCCCGTTGCACAGTTATCCCCCATATTCCCAAAAACCATGCTCTGAACATTGACAGCAGTCCCCCATTCTTCGGGAATACCTTCAATACGTCGGTAGGCAATAGCACGCTTTCCATTCCAAGATTGGAACACAGCGTTAATACCGCCCCATATTTGGGTATGTGGCTCATCAGGGAACTCACTCCCAAGAACTTCCTTGACCGTGACTTTGAATCTCTCGGACAACTCTTTCCAGTCATCACCACCCAGTTCGGTGTCAAGTTCAACTCCTTTTGCTTCTTTCCGTTCATCGATTAGGTCTTCGAGCCGTTCGCGAATACTGATGCCATCCTTTGGCTCCAACCCCGCTGCTTTTTCCATTACCACATCGGCATACATCATAATAAGGCGGCGATATGCGTCGTAGACGAACTTTGGATTTCCAGATTTTTTGATCAGGCCCGGGATTGTTTTGGTGGTCAATCCAACATTTAGCACTGTTTCCATCATACCCGGCATGGAAATTCGCGCCCCTGAACGGACGGAAAAGAGGAGCGGATTCTCTGGGTCGCCGAACTTCCGCCCCATTACCGATTCAGTGCGGGCAATAGCTTTATTGACCTGTTCCTCAAGGTCCGCAGGATAATTCCGGTCATTTGTATAATACTGGTTACACACTTCAGTTGTAAGAGTGAATCCCGGTGGAACGGGAATGCCAAGGCTTGTCATTTCAGCAAGATTCGCCCCTTTCCCTCCAAGAAGCTCCTTCATTTCCGCTGTGCCGTCAGACTGCGAATCACCAAAAAAGTATACAAATTTCAAGTCTCTTCTCCTTTTTCTTGATGAACATGCGATGAATTTAGAGCGGGGTAGAAGGCGAACCAACGGGTAATTCAGTTGATTTTCAGAGAAGCAATGTGTACCATCTTGATCAACAACAAAGATCAGATTAACCATGTCCAAAATAATGTGGAACCCATTACACGAACGATTGGCTTCATCTCAGATGAATCGCTTCAGGAAGACGGTGAACACAAAGTACGGCATAAATTTATCGGACTATTCCGATCTCTACGATTGGTCAGTGCATAAGATTACTGCATTCTGGGAGACCATGTGGGAAGTTTCCGATGTACTCGTGTCCCGGAATTATGATGAAGTTGTGGACGATGTCACAAAGATGCCCGGTGCACGATGGTTTTCCAATAGCCGACTGAACTTCACTGAAAATCTTCTCAGGCGTCGTGATGATCATCTTGCCATTATTTCACGGGCGGAAGGGAAATCGGATAGAAGGATGACTTATGCCGAACTGGCTGGTGAAGTTGAAAAAGTGTCTTTGGCATTGCGTTCTGCTGGGGTGCGGAAAGGCGACAGAGTAGTGGGGTTTCTCCCAAATATCCCGGAGGCAATTATTGCAATGTTAGGGTCGGCTTCCATTGGTGCTATCTGGAGTTCTTCGTCCCCGGACTTCGGGATCCAAGGGGTGCTGGATCGGTTTCGCCAGATAGAACCAAAGGTTCTCTTTGCGGCAGATGGATATCAATATAACGGAAAAAAGATTGACTCACTTGGTAAGCTAAGGGGAATTCTTTCTGAACTGCCAAGCGTGGAGCACGTTGTGGTGGTACCTTTTGAATCTCAGTTGCCTGAAATCTCGTCCGTTAACAATAGCGTTCTATATAAGGATTTCACGGCCGGTGAATTAGGATCGATGAAATTTGAGCAGTTACCTTTCGACCACCCCCTCTACATCATGTACTCCTCTGGGACTACGGGCCTTCCTAAATCGATCGTCCATGGGGCAGGCGGCACGCTTCTGCAGCACATGAAGGAACTTCGTCTTCACTGCGACATCAGCGAGGAGGACACCGTGTTCTATTTCACAACCTGCGGTTGGATGATGTGGAACTGGCTCGTCACCAACCTTGCGATCGGTGCGACCATTGTTTTGTACGATGGAGCTCCTTTCTTCCCGGATCTATCAGCCATGTGGCAAATGGCGGACGATTTTGAGATCACCGTTTTTGGGACAAGCGCAAAGTTTATTTCCACCTGCAACGGTGAAGGATTAAGTCCTATTGAAACTCACGATCTGAAATCCATCAGGACAATCCTCTCTACAGGTTCACCTTTGGTGGAAGAAGGGTATGATTATGTTTATAGCCAGGTGAAAAAAGATGTGCAGTTGGCATCCATTTCTGGCGGCACGGATATTATTTCTTGCTTTGCCGGTGGGAATCCCATGCTGCCAGTCCGCCGGGGAGAAATTCAATGCAGGGCTCTGGCCATGAAAGTGGAGTCATTCAACTTTCATGGGAAACCATTGTCGAATGAAAAAGGCGAACTAGTCTGCACTGGAGCCTTCCCGTCCATGCCCATTTACTTCTGGAACGATCTCGACGGCTCCAAGTATCACAACGCTTATTTTTCTGAGTATCCCGGCGTTTGGGCACACGGAGATTACATTTCTATCACCAAAGAAGGGGGCATTAAGATATACGGCCGGAGTGACGCCACGTTGAACCCGGGAGGAGTTCGTATAGGCACGGCCGAAATATATCAAGTTGTGGAATCATTTGGAGAAGTGGAAGATTCCCTCGCCGTTGGCCAACAATGGAAAGGGGACGAAAGAGTGATCCTCTTTCTTAAAATGAACAGCGGTTTTGACCACAGTGAGGATTTGAAGCGAAGCATTAAATCAGCCATTCGAGCAGCCTGTTCGCCACGCCACGTACCGGCGATCATCCTTCCCATTGCGGACATTCCGTATACCATCAACGGCAAAAAAGTGGAAATCGCCGTAAAAAAGATCATCCACGGCGATGAAGCTTTGAACAGGGATGCTCTGGCGAACCCCGAAGCACTTGAACTTTATAAGGAATTGTCTGCACTCAGATCATAGATGGACACTTTGAGTCACGCCTTCTGGGGAAGAGGGCTCTTTGGTTACCGAGGACATCCATGGCTGGCGCTTTTCTGGGGTGCGGCCCCGGATCTGTTTTCATTTGGGCTGTTGCTTATCGTTCAAATTTTTACTTTCCAATTCCACCTAGATATGGAGCCGCCTCCACTTGAGACTATTCCTTGGTGGGTGTTCATTAATTATGATATCTCTCACAGCTTCATCAGCGCATTTACAATCATCGGAATTGTCAGCAGGTTCAGGAAGGATGTTGCTTTCGCAATGCTGGGATGGCCTTTCCATATTATCCTTGATTTTCCGTTCCATACGCGTTCTTTTTTTCCCACAAAGATTGTTTGGCCAATTTCGGACTTTACGGTGGACGGCATTAGCTGGGCCACCCCAGAAGTGTGGTTAACAAATCTTGCTGGACTTCTCATTCTTTGTTTCTATCGTTATAGAAAACGGTAAGAATTCAAAAACAAATTGCCTTAATAGTGAGTGATAGTAGAATTAACGATATCGTTGTAAAACAATTTGAAAATAATAAACTAAATTGAATAATAACGACATTAGTAAGGTGAATAATATTTCAATGAAGAACACTAAACAAGCTCGGGCCGACCTCTTGGAAAATCTTATGGATGAAGTAGAAAAAGTTATTATCGGGAAGCGATTTGTAGTGGAGTTGACAATCACTTCTCTTATTGCTAAAGGCCATATTCTAATTGAGGATGTACCGGGGGTTGGCAAAACAACTTTGGCTAAAGGACTGTCCAAAGCACTGGATCTGGATTTTTCAAGGATACAATTTACTTCAGATATGTTGCCTTCAGATATTCTCGGCAGTTTTGTTTTCAACCCATCAACCGCCGAATTTTCTTTTCGTTCAGGTCCCGTTTTTAGCAATATAATTTTGGCCGATGAGATAAATCGTACATCACCCAGAACACAAAGTGCACTTTTAGAAGCAATGAATGAGAACCAGGTAACCATCGATACGGAAACATTCCAACTGCCCACCCCATTTTTTATTATGGCAACTCAAAACCCTAAGGAGATTCAAGGGACGTACTTTCTTCCTGAATCACAAATTGACAGATTTATTCTTTCTGTAACCATAGGTTACCCTGAGGCTTCTATAGAGAAAGAGATTATCGGGGGTCAGAATGAAAACGAATCATTTGATCAAATTAACAAGGTTTTGGACATACAACAGGTACAAGCTCTTCAAAAGAGTGTTGATTCAGTGTCGGCACAGGATGAGCTGATCGATTATGTACATTCCATTGTATTAGCTACACGGGAGGCAGATCATTTTGAGCTTGGCGCCAGCCCAAGAGCAGGTATCCAAATGATGCAGGCGGCTCGGGGTTACGCACTTCTTAAAGGGCGGGATTATGTTACACCTGACGATATTCAAACCATAGCGCCATACGTTCTGGCACACAGGCTCACCTTGAGAGACTCTTCAAATATATTGGGTGAAAGGAGCCAGGTCTTATCAAGAATAGAAGATATACTGAATTCTATTCCGGCCCCTTGAGAGACCGCATACTAGAAATTCTTCATATTAGACCCAAAGGAATGAAAGTTTCCTTAGTGGGACTTATCATGCTGTTTATTACGGGGTCTTCCTTTTTCATGATCTTCAAGTTCCCGTATTATATGCGTTTGAAGGTGATATTTGTCTTTCTGTTCGTGGTAAACACATTGCTGTTTGTACGGTTTCGGGACCAGAGGAAAAGTTTAATTAACAGAATGATGCAGAGTAGCTTTTTTCCAAGAAAGCTCACTTTTACCATGGAAGGAAAGTTTCTAGTGTTCATTACACTGGGGATAGGCTTTGCTGCTGTGAACACCGGTGTAAACCTTCTTTATCTCCTGATGGCTATGCTCCTATCGATCATTGTTGCAAGCGGAATCCTGTCAGAATTGACGCTGAAAAAACTGCGCTGGGAAGTTGACCTTCCATCAGAAACCATTGTTGCATCTGAGACATTTGGATCTATCAAGGTTCAGAACCAAAAACAGTACTTGAGCTCTTTCTCATTGGAAGGAGATCTGTTAGTTGCTGATGATAGTGGTATCATTCAAAAGAAAGGAAGACTCCTGAAGCTAAAAGCCGGAGAAGAAGGGCATATGATGGTACGATTGGTTTTCCCAAAAAGGGGCAAACAGCAAATAAGAGGAATATCAATTAGTACCCGTTTCCCGTTCTCTTTTTTTTCAAAAAGCAGACATTATGAATTCAGCCGCTCTGTTTTGGTGATGCCCAAGGGTGAAGAGCCAGTTGAAACAATCTTAAGCCAATTATCCATTAAGCAAGATGATCATTTTTACACTCACAACAATAAAGGGCAGGGGTTAGAGTTTTATTCTATCCGACAGATGCATGCAGGTGATGATTGGAGAAATGTTCACTGGAAGAAAACAGCTTCACGACAAGAGTTTGCCATTAAGGAGTTTGAAGAACAGGCAGGAAGGAGGGCCACAATCTACCTTACAGGCAGCCACAGGGATCATATAATTCAAGAAAAGCGGGAGCAAGGAATTGAGATTGCCGCGTCCATTGTCAGATTTTTAGTTTACAGAAAATTTCATGTGGGCCTGTTAGCTCCCAATTTACATATTAATGAGGCAGCGGGGACTTCCTCATTAAAGAGAATTTTTTCCGCATTGGCGCTTCTAGATGCTGATCAGGATTTTATGATACGTGGGTCTAAGCAGAAAACAAGATTTCCTGACGCGTTAATATCAGTAAACCTGGACACACTGAAAGTTTCACATATGAATGGACGCTCAAGGATGCGTTACCAAATGGCAGTTGGGAGAGAGGGAATATAATGACGCTATCCCGCATGATACGGTTCATGGGTGTTGCCCTTATTACTGTTGCCGCTTTCCCGCTATATATGTCTGAAGCAATGCCGACAATTTTTTGGATGATGGCAATTGCTGGTTTATTAATGGGGATGACAATCGGATCAAAAACGTTTTCACAAGATATTGAATCAATCTTTCGAATTCTAGTTATGGTAACTCTGTTGTTCATTGTTATTACCGGTTTTGAAAAAGGTGACCACCTGTTGAACAGCATAAATCTTGTTTTTCTTGCCATCATAACCAGGGGAATGCGGTTGAAAACTAGCAGACACTACTTTCAGATGATCGGACTGAGTTTTCTTATTTTGGTTGCTTCTGCTATCGTAAATCTTGATATATCCTTTGCTGTTACTTTCTTGCTTTACGCCATATTTCTTACCTGGACTCTGATCTATACTCATGTTTATCAACAAGTTGAATCTTCTACGAACCAGGACATTGTTGCTCACAAAGCATCCAAATTCGTATCAAGGCGGTTTCTCTTAGGCTCTTCGTTTTTGGGACTTGTTCTTCTTGTTTCTTCTTTAACTGTATTTTTTCTATTCCCCCGATTCACCCTTGGCTTTTTTGCCCCGGGCGAGGAAGGTGAGATAGTCCAGGGCTTTTCTGATAAAATTGATCTAGGTCATTTCGGTACCTTGAAAACCTCAGAAAAAATTGTCATGCGACTTGAATTGCTTTCCGTTGAAGAAAAGCCTAACACCCTGAAATTTATCTTTTTGAGGGGAGTATCCTTTGATCGTTATAATGGTAATGGATGGTCAAAAAGTGAATCAAAAAGTTATCCCTTGTTAGAATACAGTAGAGATGGATACTTAACTATTCCTGATAAACTTAACCTTGAAATAACGAATGATAGTGAGCTTGATTATAATATTTATCAGGAGCCACTACATAATGACACCCCTGTTATCTTTGCTGCAGCAAACCCTTTGGGAATCAAACCTCACAACCGAGGCTCTTCTGGAACAAAACATAAACGCACAAAATTTTTCATTGATGACGTAAACGACCTTACTCATGATCATGAAGAGAACAAACCTTTAGACTATACGGTTCGTTCGGCACTGATCAACCATACAACGCTTAATCTTGATCAATTAAGGAAGGAATATCCGCCATATTTGAAGGAGCGTTACACTCAACTTCCCCTTGAATTGGATGGAAGAATAAGTGATCTGGCAAAAGAATATTCTAACGGAGCTCAAAATCCTTATGCTTTGGCTCTTTCTATAGAGAATGCCCTTAAAAAGGAATACAGCTACACTACGGAGGGAGTGGGGCGATCTACAGATCCTATTTCCAACTTTCTTTTTGAGCGAAAACAAGGACATTGTGAATATTTTGCCACAGCTATGGTGCTTATGATGCGTACACAGGGAATTCCCGCAAGACCAGTTAATGGATTTCTCGGTTCTCAATATAACAGTTATGGAGACTATTATATTGTTACAGAGGCCAATGCACACACCTGGGTTGAAGTGTTCTTTCCTGAGCACGGCTGGATAACCTTTGATCCTACGCCACCCTCACTTTCAGAGGTTTATTTTGCAGCTGCTTTTACCAATCTGAGGCTCTGGCTTGATTCCATGAAACTTCAATGGTATAAGTGGGTGGTCTTTTACAATCTGGACCGGCAAACTCTGTTATATACTGGGTTGTGGAATGCCATCCTACCGGACTCGAAAAGTATTGATCTTGGGACACGTGTGTCAGCGAGAGAGTTCAGAATTAAAATGAGATCAAATGTTCGAAGTATGATAAACTGGAAGACTGCCACTGTTATGATTGCCACCATAGGGTTCATCCCCGGCGTTCAGCTTCTATATCGTTACTACAGAAAGAGAAAGATACTTGGACGGTCACCTCTGGCCGGCCTGGCGCTAAAGTTGAAAGATTTGCTTGCGAGAAAGGGATTTACCGTAGAACCAGGATTAACGTTACCTAGTCTATCCAAACAAGGTGAAAAGATGCAATTTTCAGCTAAAAGTGAACTGGATCAGCTGGTGACTCTTATTGAAGAAGGGCGCTGGGACCCGTCAGCAACCGTTCATGATGAAAAGATTAAGAACCTATATCAGGCAGTATCAAGATCCTCAGCCGTCAGGCAATAGTGGAATTCTATTTGAGCAGCACCATCTTCCGTGTTTTCTGAAAGTCTTGGGACAGTAGTCTGTAGATATAGACCCCGGCGCTGACAGGTATACCCCGTTGGTCTTTTCCGTTCCACATAAGCTGGTGACTTCCAATAGGGAACCAGTCACGAGTTAAGGTTCTTACTTCCTGACCCATAAGGTTATATATCCTTAAGGTCACCTGTGAAGGGGTAGGTACCTCAAAACGTATGGTGGTGGTAGGATTAAAAGGGTTGGGATAGTTTTGATAAAGGGTAAACGTTTCAGGAAGCTGAGAGAGTATCTCCTGGGTCATGGAACTGACATATTCAGGTGAACCGGCAATGACCTTGAAGGGATAGACGGGAAGCTTCTCCCAGTTCTGGTTCAGTGTAACTGAAGAGAGCTCTTTAATATGATGGGTCTCTTTATTAATAAGATCAAGTAATACAATATCATGTTCTACAGGGAAGTCACCTTCCATCTCTAGGGAAAGAGTAACGGGGCTTGTTTCCTTTTTGACTCTAAGCTCCACGTCCCAGACACCATCAGGTTCAGCAAGTGAGCGTATGTCTGAGGTGAAATTGGAAATATCCTCACTCCAGTCATCCCTTGGCATAACCACAGAAACATATCCACCCATGTAGGGCGGTTCCGGATTGTCCCTGAAGTCCAGCTCATCTAATGAACCTGAGAGTCTCCCAACAGCGTTACCAGGGTCTACATAAGTTTTACCGTAAGCACCAATATTCAGCTTCCAGCCGTCAGCGACAGTGACATTCTTTCTGGTGAGAGTTTGAAATGTTTTTATCGGGTTCAGGGTTATTGTTTCAGGCGCACTTCCTTTATTGTACACGACATAGCCTCCCCAGGGAAGTAGACTATTATTTACATTTTTCCACCCTTCCCCTACCAGACCGTACGTAATAGGGCCGTAATAGTCGGCCTGATCCAAAGAGAGTGATGTTTCAAAAGGATAGGGGTTTCCAATCATGTTCCAGCCCGGTTGCAGGGTAAATGCAAAACTTGTTTGATCAACAGTAGTGCCAGATCCGGGGTCGATAGATATTGAGGGGCCCATCCATTGGATAAGCCAGTATCCTTTACCGGCTTCAAGACTGGAGGGATATTTCCATTTATTTTCATTCCAAGTCCACAATTCCCAGGTGGTGACGTCTCTTTTGCCAAGCTCATCATTTAACACTTTGCTTGAGTTATCTTCATCGAGAGTTGCTGGGATAGAGAACATTCTCCAGGTCTCTAGGGGAATACCGCCGGCCAACGCACTTCCGTTCATACTAGATGTAAGTTGTTCTGAAGAAAAACTGATATTTACGGAATACGGCCCTGTGGTTGTTGAGTTATATCTATTATCCATGCCTACGATTGAGTAGGAGAGGCCGTTTAAGGTAACATCCTCAGCAGGAATAGATGTTTGATATGTGTCTGTGTCGCTGGAAGATGATATCATTGCAAGCTGTTTTTCAACACCATTTCCGCCCTGACGATAAAAGATTTGGACGTCAAGCATACCGTTCTCATCAGTAGCTGTACATGAAATAGCAAGATCGGTGCCTATGCCGGGGTTTTCAGGACGGTGTGTCACTTCAGAAAGCACCGGTTTTACATTGTCGATTGTAACACCCAATCCCTGAAGAGCTATTTTAATGTTTCTTTGGGATGAGTTGCTCATAATGGTAAGTGTATCTGTGTAAGTATCGATTGTGTCTGGAGAAAAGGTAACCGCTATAAACACTGAGTCTCCGGCTGGTACTGTGGCCTCTTCGGGTAAAACAGAAAAGTTTGTCGTTTTCGATGTTATTTCAGTGATCTTCAATGTGTCATTTCCAGCATTGGAGACAGATAGGGAGATAACAGCCGAAGTATCAATTTGTACAGAATTAAAATCCAAAGCTGCTAGAGAAAGATTCAGGACAGGTTCGCGATCCAGATTGATAACCTCAATATCTGGTGGATCGATGCCGGAAAAAATATAATCAAGCGATACCACAGGTGCGGTTAGAATAGTGAACGTCTGATCACCATCTACATCATCGTCATTTTTACCGGTTATAACAGCTTCGAAAGAATCAGACCAATTGTTTACGGGGATCAACACAGAATCAGGTTTAATATTTCCTTCAGAGTTATCTGAAGAGGAGAGGGGAATAATCACATCTTTCCTGGGTCTGGCGGCGAGGGTGAGGGAAAATGTGTCCTGCTGGCCTGTTTCTGTGGTAACCAAACCTGATGTGGGACTGATTAACACATAAGCTGAATCGTTGTCCCTGTTGGTCACAAAGAAATCTACGGGATCGAGGCCTTCATAATTAGTATCTGAAGATTCCGCAGGGCCAACGATGATGGCATAACGAATATCATTATCGGCTATATCGTCATCCATGCCGGTGACTGTCACTTTTTTCGGTTTTGACCAGTTATCCTTTTTGAACATGGCCCACCCTGGGGAGACAGTTCCCTCACTGGCATCGGTACTTACAACAGGTACTATAACGTGGGAAGAGGGTTCTGAAGTGAGAAGAAAAGTAAACTGAGCACTCTTACCGTCTTCAGAGGTGGATAGTGTATCAATGGGGTAAAAGGTAAAACCTAAGCCGTCTTCATCCACGTTTGTGACAGAAACATCTGCAGGATCCAAACCGCTGTAAAGGGGATCATCAGAGGCAGCGGCGATTGTGGTAACTGAAAAACTTTTATCTCCATCATCATCAAAATCGTCTTTTCCTACCACAGTAACGTTTTGGGGGGTGTTCCAATTCTCGGGAGTGAAAGTGAGGAGAGATGAAAGAAGCTCACCTTCTGTTGAGTCTGAAACTGAGAGACCTATTGTGACATTACTGTTGGGCGCTGACAAAAGAACAGCACTGAATTTCGCTCTATCTCCAATCTCACTAGTTGTGAGACCGCTGGTTGGATAAATGTTAATTCCAGGGGGATCCAGGTTCATATTGGTTACGGTGACATCAGGCGGATCGAAGCCGCTATAATCCTGATCTTCAGATGCAACCTGGAAAAAAATGACGGTAAAAATCTCATCACTGTCAGCAATACCGTCGCTTACACCTTCCACAGTTACAAACTGGTAATCTGACCAGTTTTCCGGGTTGAAGGTGAGTGAGGGAGGAGAAATTGCACCCTCAGCCGGGTCAGATGATGTGAGACCTACAAAAACATCAGCCGTAGGCTTGGAATCGAGGCGTACGCTGATAACAGCATCATCACCTCTTTCACTAACAATAATACCTTCTGTTGGGAAGACTTCTACAGCAACGCGATCATCATCATAGTTGATAGATGAGACATCTGCAGGATCCAGGCCGTTATAGGAACCGTCTTCAGAAACGGCATCGGAAAGGATAAGGGTATAGATAACGTCACCATCCTGCTCATCGTCATTTTCTCCTTTGAGAACAATCTTTTGAACAGTCTCCCAGTTGGAAGAAGTAAAAATAACTTCGGAAACGGAGACTGATCCTTCGGTAGTATCACTTACAGAAACAGGGATTCTAACATCGGACGTAGGTAGAGATGTGAGATTAATCATTAATGTGTCAGAAGCACCAAACTCAGTCGTAATAAGTTCTTCACTAGGTGTAATTGTAAACCCCTGACCTGATAGGGTACCAGCCATGATGAAGATTGAATAGATCCCATTAAGGAAAAGGAGTGACCATTTATTTTTGGAGTTTTTCATGGTATTTCTGGAAAGTCAGGTGGATATGTGTGAGTCACATCATTCGAGGAGGCCATAAGAAAAATTCCACCGCCGATCACTAGGCCTGCGGCCACAGCAACGGTTAGCATGAATCGGCGGTCAGTGATATAAGGAGCCATCTTTTGAGAAAAAGTCTCTTGGGAGACTGTAACCTCCTCTTCCGAAAATCTTTCCTTCGGCAGTTCTGAACCGAAAAGTGTCCAGGTATTCACTTTAATTGCTGTAATAAGTTCTTTAAAGTTTCCTCGGATTTTTGTCTCAGTAGAATTTTCGGTGATCATAATAACAACGTCAGTGCCAGCCACAATCTCAACATTTACCAGAGACATGTCCAGGGTTCCGGAGACTTTTAAACGGTTCTTTTCATTTCCCGAAAATTTCATCCTATCCAATTCGATGAGTATCAGTCGTGTAATGGACAGATTTTTGGCGACTTCTTCAACACAATCAGCTTCCGGACAGGTTAATCCGTCCGGATCGAATTCTTTCATAGCATCTTCTATATCTTCAGAACGGAGTATTTGTCGTATACCGATTGAATCAGAGGCAATTATTTCTATATGTGTGGAGGAGACAATCTCATTGGCAATATCGATCTTAAGTGCATTGTCAGATGGACCCTCCATTCCCGCAATGAAAACTGCATATTCGTCAACTGTTGACATCTGACCTTTTAAAGACAGAGGAACTGTTACGATAAGAAATACAAGTATAATTTGCTTTTTCAATGGTTTAGGGAGGGAGACTTTCTCTTTAATGGATTGACTTACCGCTAATTTATACCTTCTTTACAGATGCAACAATCTTCTCATTTGTTTTTGTCAGAAACTGATGGAAAAAATCAAGATGACCCTTTATTCTTCTCACGAGTTTGTATATTCATTGATAGAATAGAGCAAAACTAAAATGAATTAATCATAAAACGGATTCTTTATCTCTAGTATAAAGAACATCAAACGAGACTGTTATCGCTTGACTGTAAAATTTCTTACATTACAACATTGTAACAAATTATTTTTGCTAGTCCAATTTTACTAGGTTTTACAGAGAACGTCAGATATATTCGCTGACGACGGGAGCTCGACTATTCAGCTGGTTTTTAATGAATGACCGAGGTAAGGCAGAAATGTTTCATTGGACCCAAGCAGTAAGATACTGTCATTTGGTATGGTTTCCCTTATGGGAGACTGTTTCTTTTAGACAGACAGCTATTACGATTGACAAGGAAACAGCGAAAGATTAGAGCATGGTAAAAACAGCAAATATCATTACTCTTCTTTGCAATAAAGGTGGTGTGGGCCGCTCGACAACAGCCGTAAATATTGGTTGGAGTCTAGCCGATGCGGGCAGGAATGTCCTCATCTGTGATCTTGATTCACAGGCCAATGCTTCCTACAACCTTTCAAAAGATTACACCGTTGTAGAATCGGGGAAAAATATCAGCCAAATGATGGCTAACGGAACCGGTTCATTCTCCGATTATATCTCAGACACCCGGCACTCAAGATTGAAACTTTTGGGATCTACCCTATTTACCGATAAAACAGAGGCTGACTTGCGCCGTAATCAAACTATGAATAGCCATAGGATATTTGAGAGCAAACTGGACAGGTCAACCCGTGAAGACTTCGATTACATTATTTTTGACACACCACCATCCAAATCATCCATACTGATGTTGAACGCATTGATTGTAAGTAGCTGGTTCTGGTATATCATAGGGGCGGAAGACCAGTGGGCTTTGGACGCCCGGGTGATTATGGACAAGATTGTGGCCGACGTGAAAAAACTGAACACAAAATTGAATGCACTTCCCGTATTGCTTACCAGGTACAAGAAGAATAATACACAATCAAGGTATATGAAGCAGATATGCGAGGAGACGTTTGAGAAGGGTGTTTTTCCAGAATGTGTAAGAGATACTACCTCTATTACAAAATCAAATAGCGCAAGGCAATCCATATTTGAATATGACAGAAGACACAACTGTGCCAAAGATTATGCTGCGGCTTCTAGGAACCTGATAGAAACTGTGGAGAACAGAAAAAACAATGAGATTGGACCGGAAAAGACAGTACCTCATAATGATGAATCATCGATTCATGACATGGGGTATTGAATATCAGTATCCATTCTATCTAATGGATGTAAATGATCATCTAGGAGTGAAACCCCTAACAGGAATTTGAACCAGAAAATGCAAAAGACTAAAACCATAAAGGCCGATCCTGGTAACTCTGGTGACAATATGGGTAATTCCTCAAGAAAGGGTAAAGATAGTTGGACCAATGTATATGACGTTTTTTCAAATGTTCTTGACCGTAACACCATTCAGGTAAAGAACCTTTCAGAGACCATCACTGAGCTTGATGCTTTGAAAAACCTAACTCAAAATGCCTCAACCTTGGTACTAAAAGCTGTAACGACTTTTATTGAGGGAAGGGTCCGGCAAAAGAAATTCCTCTCTCCGGACCAGATTAACATTCAAATAAGAAAAATAATGGATGCTGAATCTCTCTTGCTAGAAACACGGCGGGAAGTGGAAACAATTGATGAAGGATTAAAAGTCGATAGTCTACGTGAAATACGGAAGAGATTTTCTCGAGCTTTGAACCGTTCCGAGTCTCTTTCTATGGACATAAAAAACGACCGCACACTGTTGTCTGAACTGGAAGAAGCCATTACTCTTGCCCTTAAAAAAGCTAGGGCGGAGGTACAACTTAGTGCAGCACGGAAGGAAGCCTCTTCATCAGCACATGAGTTTGAAGCACTCACAACGGCCCGAAGAAAACTGCTGTCAGCCATTAAAAAGGCTAAATCTTTGGGTATAGATGTCTCTTCTGAAATGTCTATGGCGGAGAAAATTCAGAGCACATTGGAGAAAATTCATGAAAGGATGGACGCCCAGTCCGAACTACAAAAGGTAGTGTCAGAGATACCATCTGTAACAGCAACTGAAGAACTGGAAGAACTGTCCAGGGTGCAGCATGAGCTTTCTTTAGCCATTGAGAGAGCAAGTGCCGCGGAAATTGATACAGGCGATGCTAGAAAAATGGTAAAAGATCTGCAGAAATCATTGTCAGATGCGAAGAAGAGAGTCAAAGCAAAAGTTGAGGCCCAACAGGTTCTTAAAAGTCTTTTGGCTGAAGCTAAGCCACTATCTGATGATAGTGATATAGAAAGACTCCGATCAGTAAAACAAAAAATTGAAAAGGCCATTGAAGAGGCACGAATCTGGGATATCAATGTAATAGCGGAAGAGTCTTTTACTAAGGAGATGGGAAAAGTCATTGATGCTGCGGAACAGAAGGATCAAGCAAATAAACAACTTAAAGCTGCCCAAGAGAGATTCAAATCTCATGCAATTTCAGATGACATTGATCTTCTTTTTGATATTCATAAAGAAATGAAATCAGCTATTCATCGCGCATCAAGGGCGGGCATTCATGTGACTGATGATCGAGTTAAGGCGAAGGAGCTGAAGTTGAGGATTGGTGTAGTGCAAAAACTTAATGAAGCACGTAATCAATTGGAAAATGCCCGAAAAAAATCAGAAAAAGTGCCCCTGGATGCTTCCTCTCGAACACTCCAAAGGATAGCAAAACAACTCTCCTCCGCCATTGAACTAGCCCAATCTTCTGGTATGGACGAGCAGAAAGGCTATTTTGGCGCTACTATTCTGCAGCCTGATCATGACAGGTTAGAAAAGATCATTGATGCCATAAATGTTGCAAAGCAAAAAGAGAGTGCTCAGCGTCAACTTTCTTTAGCTAGGAAAAAGGCCACTACTTTACCCAATGATTCAAGTGAAGATTCTATTAAAGAGGTTCGAGAAGAATTGTTGAAAGCCATTGATAATGCTGATAAGGCTGGTATTGAAGTATCTGAGGGAATGCTTGGAAGCCGCCGACCGCTAAACGCCGATCAGCGGTTACTTGACAATCTTGATGAAGCTGAAGAATTTGCTAATAAAGTTGCTACCGTCAGAAAAAAACTATCTTTTCTTTCCGTTGAAGTGCAGTCCCTAGATGAAAATGCTGATATAGCAAAGCTCCAAGAGCTCAGCAACGATTTCAAGGAAGCTGTAATGAAGGGTACCGCACTCGGTCTTGAGGTATCTGGTGAAAAGAAACTGTTAAATGATTTGAATGGAGTCATTGACTTGAGTGAAAAGAGGATGGCGGTAATCAGTGAATTGACTGAGGTTCAGGAACTGGTGCGGTCATTGCCTAAGAATCAAAATTTGGAATCACAGCAGATTCTCAGAGATAGATTTGAAAGAGCTGTGAATAGTGCTCGGTCTTTGAATGTGGACACAACCGATGCACAATCCCAATTATCAGCGCTCAATTCTGAAGTGAGAAGTGCTACTGATCAAATGGCGGCCGAGGTTGAATTGAAAAAGGCTCAAGAAATGGCTGATTCTCTTTCCAACGATGCGAGCAGGGGTTCATTGGTTAAAGCACGGGAAAGACTTGTTACCGCAGCAAAATTGGGAAAGACAGCCGGGATTAATATTTCCGGAGGTTATTTCGGGAAAAGCGTTATCTCTGTAGCAGAGGACAAGATTAATGACTTGGCTAAAGATATTGAATTATTGGACCACAGGACTGAAGCCAAGAAGCATCTTTTGGATATTAGAAAAGAGGCTAAGTCATTGGATTTGGAAGGGAATGACGAATCGGTGCTCCGCAAGGTATGTGACAATATGTCAAGCGCCTTAGAAAAGGCGATAAACGTGGGTATATCAACGGATGAAGATGAAAAATTACTGAGTGAGTTGGAACAAGCATTCTCGAAACTGATTCGAGAAAAAAGTGATGCATCTAAAGCATTAGAAAGTTCTTTGAATAATGCTGAATCGGCATCTGTGGGAGAAGAGTTAGATAAACTTAAGGAAATAAGAGAGAATCTTATCTCAGCTATGTCCCGGGCTGAGGAACTGGGATTGGATATAACCGCTAACAAGATAACTCTTGGGAAGTTGACAGGAAAAATTGAAAAAACGAGAGAACGAACTAAAGCTGAGTCAAAACTTCATTCCATACGTAGCAAGGTAAAAGACAACTTATCAGAACCACGTCTTAAAACTTTATTGACCCTTCGAATGAGCTTGAGCACTGCCATTGGAAATGGGGAACTGGTTGGTTTGGATGTAAGCCGTGACAAGGCCCTTTCTTCAGATCTAGTAGCGGCCATTGCCATCGCCAGGGAAAGGAATGAAGTAGAGGCCAATCTAAAGTCTGTTCGCAGTAAAGCTGATTCAGCTCTTCTTGAAAACGGATCCACTGCCGTGAAGGCTATACGTGATAGGCTCAAGGAAATCATGGTCCAAGGAGATTCCTTAGGGGTTGACCTAAGGGGTGACTCGGAGCGTTTGAAAAACCTTGCTGTTATTATTGATCAAGCGGAGGAAAGAGAAAGTGCTCTGAACCAGCTTAAAGAATTAAAGCAGGAAGCTGAAGCCGCAAGCGGTGATGAGGCTAAGCTGGAGGAATTTCGTGATAAACTCATTTCTTCCATTGAGCGGTGCACGGCCGCTGGTGTTGGTGATGTTTCATCAGAAAATTTGTTGGTTGACAAGCTTAATCAAGAGATCACTGACATCCGTGAAAGGGCTAATGCAGTGATAGAACTCCGTGAAGCACTCCACGCATCAGATGAAGATTCTAGCAACCTGAATCTAGAAGTGCTCACTTCTAAACGAGACAGGCTGTCAGCAGCCATAGATTGTGCAAAATTATCCGCCATTGATGTTTCAAATGAGATGGACAAACTTAATGAACTGGAGCATTCCATTCGTGAAACTGTTGAAAATACGGAGGCAGAATTACAGCTTTCCAATGCGAAGGAAAGCGTAAATGAAGCATCTTCTGATGATGATCCCGCTGTTCTCCGATCTTTGTATGATTCTCTGAAAAAAGCTGTTGAACGGGCTGAGGCATCCGGGACAGATGTTACGGGTGACCGTCAAATGTTAGAAGACCTTCAGGAAAGAATTGAATATGCTGAAAAACTGAACAAAGCACGGACGGAAGCTGAGGAGGTATTTTCAGGTGCCGACGTACAATTCATTGAGGAGGCCCTCCATACTCTGAAAACGGCCATGGAGATTGCACACTCAACCGGTATGCGGACGGATAAGGATCAGGATTTAGTGAATGAGATGGAAAAGGCCCTGAAAAGATTTGCAGAAGAAAAAGCAGATGCCCAAGAAGCACTGTCTGCAGCCCGGTTACAGGGGAAGACTCTAGCTGCAGACTCGGACCCGGAGACAATTGAGAATGCGCGAGACACTTTGCTCGAGGCAGTTCACCGAGCTGATGCAGCAGGTATTGACGTAGTTGAAGATCAGCTCAAAGTTGATCAGCTTGATGAGACTGTTAAACGTGCCAGGGAAAGAATCGAAGCCGAAGGTCAGCTTTCTAAAGCACGGGAAGATGCTAAGTCCATTTCTATGGATGATGATCCTGATGCACTGACTGTTGTCCTTGAATTTTTGGTTGCCGCAGTTGGACGTGCCGCATCCTGTGATATCAATGTGGAACAGGATGAAAAATCGATTGAAGACCTTGAAGAGGCCATCATTTTTGCCCGTGAAAAAAAGGAGGCAGAGGCAGAACTTGCTGCATCGCGAGATGAAGCAGAATCGGTTTCAGTTGATGATGGGCCTGATAGACTAAAGGAAATTCGAGAAAACCTAACATCAGCCATGGAACGTGCGAAACTGGCAGGAGTGGATGAAGAAGAGGACGATGAGAGAACTATCAACAATCTTACGGAGATGGTTCAGGCGGCAGAAGAAAATGAGCGTAACCTGGATGAAGCGCTATCGAACCTCAATGAGGTTCAATCAAAGATTAAATCCCTTCTGGAAGATTCGGATCTTGTTACTCTTCGCAACATCAGGGACCAGTTTTTGCAGGCCATTATGCACGCAGAGTCACTGCAAATTGATGTTTCTTCGTACCAGGAGGATGTAGACCAGCTCGATAAAGCTGTGGATAAGGCTGAGGAAGAAGGAAAAGCATATGAAATTCTGGACGAATCTTCACCTCACACCAACCTGGCTGAAAGCTATGATGTATTTAACGCAGGGGAACCTGTTTCTCCCAATGAAGAAAAGGGCGGTGAGGAATTGGCAGAAGAGGGAGATGCGAGAGAACACTATAAAGACCAAATGGAAACCTATATCATTGATGATGTTAATGCTTTGAGGGAATTTTCCAACCCTACCCGAAAATCCATCGTTCAGTGCCTTTATAGTAACCCCCTTTCTGCCAAGGAGATTGCCATAGAGATAAATTTCCCCCGGGAAAAAATATATTATCACCTTAAGAAATTGCTTCAGGTAAACCTGATTTTTGTAGCGGAAACAAAGGTGATTCATGGGATCAGCAAGAAAAAATACCTGAACATTGCCCGGTCATTTCAAATCTCTCCTTCTCTGTATGAAGCTCAACTTTTTGTTGAAACAGGATTCCCCATTGCAGAAAATCCTGCACCCATGGAAGAGCAGAAAAAACCGGCTCAATCTTCTGCCCATCACCCAATGGTGGAAAAAGATGAGTTTAAAGAGACGGTTTCAGATGCTTCTGAGGAAGAAGAGTTTATTTATGAAGCTCCTGTTGAAGAGTCATCAGCTGAAGAGATTGAGGAAGTATTAGAGGAAGCTGTAAATGTAGAAGCAGCTCCAATTATACAAGCTACACAGATCAACAACACTATTGTGGAAAAGGTTGAAATGTCAACTGAGGCAGATACGGTAGTTAATATTGTTGAGGAACAGAACATTGATGCAACTGTTACAACCGGCGCTACTGGCAATGATTCAGGTGCTGGAGATGAAGAAAATTCCCTGCTATCAAGTTTATTGAAGGTCCGGTCCTTTCCATCAGGTATTTCTGCTGACAAGCAAATTGGAGAAGGATCTGAAAACGTATCTGGACC
The DNA here is from genome assembly GCA_002448795.1 of Fidelibacterota bacterium UBA6931. GTDB lineage: Bacteria > Fidelibacterota > Marinisomatia > Marinisomatales > S15-B10 > S15-B10. The sequence goes on along the minus strand of DKAH01000005.1, from coordinate 24,618 downwards.
TGGACCATCTGAAGGGGAAATACCACTTACACAGTCAGTTAATGTTGACGATAAGGAATTCCTCGTGCCTGAGTGTGATCTCACTCCTGAAGGGATAGATTTTGCTGTGAGGAATGCACGTAAGGCCGATGGGACTATGATGAGCATTGAAGAAAAAACATTACTTAAGGATCATCTCCTTTCTTCAAAGCAGGATGATGAATTTGAAGGTTTGGGAGATGAACTGGAAAGGTCTGATGAGCAGTATAATGTTTCGGCTGAAAATAATCCTGATCATCCTCTAGTCGCTTTTTTCAAGGGTGGTGCACTCAACATTTATCGGCATCTGAACGGCTATTCAAAGGCAGTTACGTTTGTAAAAAGCAGAAATAAGGTCACTTTTCTAATGGCGGAAGTGAGGAAAGACGGATTTCTTATCAGGAAGGCCCGAGAGTATAGACTCCCGTTTGAAACGGAGGATATTCAGATTGAGGAATTCACTGAACTTATTCATTACATCTATGAACAAGAGTTAATGAAAAAGAAGTGGAAAAGATATTACCTGGGATTTTATTCTTCTGACTATCCTATCGAAATAGATTTTTTAAAAGTGCCGCAGATGAGCAAAAATGAAAGATCACTATTTATCGGTAATCAAATAGCAGACAAATTCTCAATTAAGAAAAAAAATGTGTTAATTGATTGGTTGAGTTACGGTGAGAAATCCAAAGAGGTCCTAGAGAGTCCCATCTGCTGCATTTTTACGGACAAGGACGTCGTAACTCATGACTATCAGTTCTTGACGGAAAGGGGAATACAACCAAGGTATCTCACCTCCATCACAACACTTCAGTACAATATTTTCCAGGAACAGTACAAAACGAGTTCTTCGGGAAATGCTATTCTCATCTATCTCGGTCACAAAAAGAGCAGAATAACTCTTGTGGACGACTGGAAGATAGTTGAGTCTCGGGAAATGCTTATTGGACTGGAGAATTTTGTCCAAGCTTACAGAGATGCATCCTCATCTATCCCAGAGGCTCAAGAGATGAGCTACGGCGACATCTGCAATGTGTTATTCCAAAGTGATCTTCCTGCTTCAAAAGATGATCTTGAAGAAATGCCAGATGATGATATTGAAAAGGCTAATTCTTCTGGCACTTATGATAAAATCCTCAATTCAGTCACCTCTCAGTTACTTTCAGACATCTATGCTACTTTGAGGAACTTTAATCTCAAAGGGCATAGAATGTCCAGCAAGATTTACGCCAATGGTCCCGGTACAGCCATCCCCAATATTGTCGACATTATATCATCTTCCGTAGGTAAAGATATAGAGATGCTGGAGTTGCCAATGGAGACAATGATCCATAAAGATTTCGAAGGTGAGATGTCGCCAGAGAACAGACAGTACTTTATGATGAACCTAGGTTTAATCCTGGATCCTTCGGAAAAACTCAGCCTAATGCCAAAAGAGCATAAGGAAAACTTCAAATGGTTTCTTCCTAACCGGCTTATTCAGATAGCTGTGGGAATAGTATTAATATTTTCCACTCTGTTTACGGTTCCAGGCAATTCTTCAATGAAGGAGCTCCAGAGTAAGATACCGCTAAAGCAAACTGAGTTGAATGCAGCCATTGATGGACAGTCCGAATACTATACATACTTTAAGGAATTGCAGGCAATCAAGGGCTTTTCAGCCATTCGTGAATATGACCGGACTGAGGGCAGGAAAATTATTTATCTCCTTCAATATCTTACCAATTCTACTTCAAATAGAATAACCATGAGTAGCATAACCTCAGATTCTTTCAATAAGCCCGGGGACAATAATGAGGGTAACCTCCTTACCTTATCCGGAGATATATCCCCGCCCAGCGGAGATACAAATATTATATTAAATAATTTTCTCTATCTGTTGCGCAGCGCTGAACATGTTGCCAATGTAGAGCTCATAAAATCAATGGTTCAAAATGAGGGCACTTTAAACTTTTCTATCAAGGTCACTTTATGAGCAGTTTACCGGGAAAAACGAAATTTATATTGGGGTCTTCGGTTTTGGGTTTGTTGGTTGTGGTCACCATTATTCTGAATGTTACGATAGCTACTAAGACAGGTAGATTCCAACAGGAGTACCAACAGCTGGAAAATACTCTAAAACAGGTTCTTTCCCGGACCGGTGACATTACTGATGTGAAAACACAGCATGAACAACAGCTTACTCTTCTTGTGGAGAACTCTGACAGATATATGACGGAGCTAGGATACTTAAAAGACCTTCAAACACTCAAAAACAGGGCTACAAGGTATGATGTAGAGGTGACGGAACTGATACCAAAACTGGAAGATACCATGCCGGCTTTAAAGCAATATATTTCCATCACTGAGAACTATCTTGAACGATATGAGATAGAGCTAGCTTTGAGAGGGAAATTGCGTAATGTCGGAAGATTTATCCAATATCTTGATACGGATAATAGAAGAATTTATATTAAGGGAATATCTATAAATCCTGTTGACATGTCCAATGTTGAAGCGAAGATTACAGCTTATTCCTATGGATTGAGACAACTGTGAGCAAAAGGGAAAGAAATCTTCTCATTGTCCTTGGCGTCTTATTGATCCCAGTGGCATTTTTGTATCTTGATTTTGGCGGCAATAATGCTACACAGACCGAAGAGATAAAATCCCCCAGTAATCCAATGGAAGAAGCAGCACTTATTATGTCCATGATTCCTGGTGGTGGGAAATCTCCGCAAGTTGTAACCCTAACCAGATGGGGCAGGGACATCTTTAATCTTGTGGTGAATACAGCACCATCTCAAGTAGTTAACGTCGAAGCACAATTTTTTCTGTCAGGGATTATGACTTCCGGATTTGTTAGGAGTGCAATTATCAATGACGAAGTAGTTACTGAAGGACAGATCATTGACCGTTATATTGTGGAGTCTATTCTTCAGGACATGGTTATATTGAGTCGCAACCAAAAAAAACTTGTTCTGTCTTTAAGTGAATAATATGACTTTATGTAAAATTAAGCGGCTAACCCTCCTTCTTTTCATTACGGGCGGAGTTATTACCGGTCAAACCCTTGAGGATATAGCCATTGTTGATTCGGAGACTTCCTACTTCTTAACCCTCACCTTTGATGAAGTTCCGAAATACCGTACATCAGAAGTGTACGAACCTCCCTCATTTACAATCACATTTACAGGGGCGGATTGGGGGAAGGGAGATTTTGCCCGTAGAGTAATGACAGACCCTCTCTATCAGTACAGCATCAGGACTGTTACTACGTCCTTCGGTAGGGAAGATCTTGAACTCCGGCTTGATTTTTTCTCTAATACGGAAATAAAGATCAATAAGTCAGGCGATAAAAAAATCATTGTGTCGTGGGAAAAGTTCAAGGACAAGGTAGAGGTGAAACCCGATACGTCATTTCTAGAAATCAAAGAAATGACTGTCCTCGATGCTCTACAACAAACAGTATCACTGAGGTTCCGCGAGGCCACAATACAGGACGTTGTGAGGCTTCTTTTTGTCAGTTACGGGCTTAATATGATTCTGCATCCGGATCTCAATGAGGAGGGTGATGGAGCGGACGGCATAACTCTTTTATTAAAGGATGTTACCATAGAAGTTGCTTTAAGTCTTATTTTAAAGATGAATGGTTATGATTGGTACCTGGATAATGAGATTATTATTGTAAAACCGCTTGATTTAACGCTTCAGGGCGAACTGATTACCAAAGTATATGATCTAAAGTTTGCCGATGGAAATATGATAGCTTCAGCATTGGGTAACGGTGTACTTAGCTCAAAAGGCACTAGTGCTGCATTTACCACCGGCATAGCAGGCTCTTTCAACGATAAGCTTATGGTGACTGATATTGAGGCAAATTTGCCAGCTGTTGAACAGTTAATCAATTCACTGGATCAAAAAACCCAGCAGATCCATATTTCCGTAAAATTCATTGAGACCACGCTTTCGGCAGATGAACATCTCGGTATTAACTGGGGCCTAAGGGCGGAACTTTTAGGTCCCACGGTCCCAGATACCTCAGGATTGTTTGTCAATATCGGACGCTGGAATGAACTTAGCATGGCTCAGCTGTCTTTACCTGTATTTACCAGTATACTTCAGCTTCTTACGACTGATAATGAGACAAGGCTTCTTCAGGAACCTCAGGTTACCACATTCAATAACTCCCCAGCTAATATTAATGTGGGAACCAGCATACCTGTTCTTGTACCTCAAGCTGAAGGAGGTGTATTTGGTGTGAACCCCTACACTTTTGAAGCTCAAAATGTGGATATTAGTCTTCAAGTAACTCCCAGGATCAATGCTGAGGGGCTTATTTCCATGGCCATCGATGCCCAGATCCAGGCTATTATAGGCTATGTGGGCCCCGATGCTGACAGACCTATAGTTTCCACACGTTCCACCCAGACAAATGTAAGGGTTGCTGACGGAAGGACGCTTTTGATCGGAGGGCTCATATTAAATGATGATAGTCAAGCGGTGGATAAAGTCCCATTTTTAGGGAATCTTCCCATTATTGGAAAGCTGTTCACAAATACTGTTTCAAAAACTTCCCAGAGAGAGTTGCTTATTTTCATTACACCATCTATTGTTTCCTAAGCCGTGAAAAATTAATGGACAATAAAATACTCATTATAGACACAGATGATGTTTTCATCGGACAGTGCCGAAATCACCTTCAAGGTCTCGGCATCGAAGTCCTGGTGAGCAGTGACGGGACTGAGGGTCTTCGGATGGCCCAGAAGAATAAACCTGGTGTGGTTATCATGGATATTACCCTGCCATACCTGAACGGTTTTCACGTATGCAAACTTTTAAAAAGTGATAGCCGATATAAGGATATACCTGTTGTTTTTATATCTTCAAGGGAAGATCCTGATGATATCCTAAACTCCAGAAGAGTGGGGGGCAACCTGTTCCTGAGAAAGCCCATAGATGCAAATCATCTCACTGATGAACTGATCCAGCTTCTTGACAAAAATAAGCCGGTGAAAGGTGATACCGCTGAAGCTGTGGAGGCTCTGTAAATGAATCAGACACTTGGACAGGTACTGGTTTCTGAAAATTATCTCTCTCCAGATCAGATCAATGAGGTTTTGAAATATAAGGATGAGAACAGGGCACGTTTCGGGGACGCCTGTATCAAGCTCGGTTTTATTGATGAGGACCAGCTCATGGACGTTCTAGGACAACAGCTCCACCTTCCCAGAGTGGACCTGGAAAATTTTGAGGTGGATTCTAATGCCCTGGATATGGTGGACAAAGAGCTGGCCAAGAATTATAACATAGTTCCCCTTTATGCCTTTGAAGATGAAATAACGGTAGCCACTGCCGAGCCGCTGAATGTAAATGCCCTGGATGCTGTAAATCGTATCACTGGACTTAAGGTGCAGCCCGCACTGGCTACAATTACTCAGATATCTCACTGTGTTGAGGACTATTCAGCATTCTTCAAGAACAAGGAATCTTTAAATGATGAGGAACCACAGTTAGAGGCTGCCGAAGAAGAGCACATAGTGGCTATTGCGGACCAGATCATGAATGACTCCATGGAGTTGGGGACTAGTGATATCCATATTGAGCATTTGGAGAAACAGGTGGTAGTGAGGGTACGTGTGGACGGCATTATGCAGGAGTTGATTAAAGTGTCCAAGGCCAATGCCAGGGCCCTTGTCTCCCGATTCAAGGTTATGTCAGGTATTGATATAGCTGAGTCCAGGAAGCCACAGGACGGCAGGTTTGAGTTCAAATCAAATGATGGGAAGAAGGTTGATCTGAGGGTCTCTACCTATCCTTCCGCCTACGGTGAGAAAATTGTTATGAGGATACTGGATCCTTCCAAGGGGAATATTCCTCTTGAGAAGCTGGGATTTAGCCGCAGCACTTTTAAGCAGTGGAGTAAAGCGTGCAACGAGACAACGGGCATTGTACTTGTTACGGGTCCCACGGGCAGCGGAAAATCCACCACCCTCTATGCTACCCTAACAATGATTGCTGATATTGAGAAACATGTTATTACCATCGAGGACCCGATCGAATACAAGTTTGATGGAATCGTACAGGGTCAGCTTAACGAGCAGGCGGGAATGACTTTTGCCAGCGCCCTGAGGGCCATGTTAAGACAGGACCCGGACATCATCATGGTGGGAGAGATGCGTGACCGTGAAACTATTGATCTTGCAGTACGGGCAGCCCTGACGGGCCACCTTGTGCTGAGCACCCTTCATACCAACGACGCTGCTGCCACTTACTCTCGTCTGTTTGATATGGGTTCCGACCCGTTTCTTCTGTCAACAACGGTGAGGGCGATCCTTGCTCAGAGGCTCATCAGGCGCCTGTGTGAAAAATGTAAGGAACCCTATGATGCTTCCGAAGGAGAACTGGAGAGCGTCGGGATGGATAATCCGGGAAAAGTAATTTTTAGGCCGCATCCAAGAGGGTGCATATCCTGTAGTGGCAGAGGTTACAAAGGGCGTGCGGGGCTTTACGAGCTCTTGGTGCCTACTCCTGAAATTAACGAGATGGTGAAAGACAGCAAGCCAGATGTTGATATACGCAAAATGGCCTATGACCAGGGCATGTCCTCTCTACAGAATGAAGGTTTTCAGTATGTAAAAAACGGAGTCACTTCAATTGAGGAAGTGAAAAGGGTGCTCTAAGTATGCCTGAATTTCAGTGCAAAGTTGTGACGGCTGAAGGTGTGATTCTTGACAGGACCTTGTCGGGTGATTCCGTGGATGCAGTCTATTCCATTCTTAAGGAGCGGAAAGAACAGCTTATCTCCATCAAGAAAAAAGGATTGAGTCTTGATCTGGGGAAGGTTTTTGAGAAATACAAAAAAGTGAACCCGAAGGACATGGCCATTTTTACCAACCAGTTGAAGGTAATGCTCAGAACGGGGATACCCATTACTAAGTGCCTGGAAACATTGGAGAGACAGGCAAGCTCGGAGAGTTTTGAGGCAGTGATCAAAAATATGTACAAGAATGTTATAGGAGGCCAATCCCTCTCCGAGGCTATGTCCAACCATCCGAATGCATTCAGCAACCTTTACGTGAGCATGGTTAAGGCCGGTGAGGAGACTGGAAAGATTGACGATGTATTAGAACAGTTGGAAATATTTACTGAGATTGAGATATCTACAAAAAGCAGTGTGAAAAAGGCTCTCCGTTATCCCATGATTGTAATGAGCGTGGTTGTGGTCGCAGGTTTTATTGCCATGACACAGGTTATCCCCTCGTTTACGAGTATATTTACCCAGTACGGTGGAGAGCTGCCCACTCTTACCAAGATTCTTATGGCGGTAAGTGATTTTCTTACAGCCTATGCCCTCATTATTATTGTGGTCTTTATCGGGATTGTATTTGGGGTAAAAAGCTACATCAGGACCCCTGGCGGTGCTTTTCAATGGGATAGATTGAAACTGAAACTCCCCATAGTTAAAGGGGTCCTTATCACTTCATCCATGGCTCGTTTTTCGCTTATTATGAAAACGCTCTTGGCAAGTGGGCTACAAATTGTGGATGCTCTGGATATAGCGAAAAGGACTGTAGGGAACCTGGTGTATGAAAAAGAGATTGGTAGGGCTAAAGATCTGATTGTGGGTGGTGTTCCCATCAACAAAGCGCTTGAAAGCGAATATATTCCCGATATCACCAACAACATGATCGCCATTGGGGAGGAGACAGGCTCAGTTACCACCATGCTGGGGACAGTGAGTGATTACTTTATGGTGGAACTGAAAGACAAACTGGACGCCCTTTCCGCTGCTATAGAACCACTTGTAACCGTGGTACTGGGTCTTTTTATTGGTGTTTTTGTGGCGAGCATTTTTGTTCCTATGTTCAAGATGGTATCGCTGGTAGGAAATCCGTAAACAGAATAACAGTTGTTTTTTTGATTATCATAAGTTTAACTTCGAGAAATATAAGTTTAACTTCGAGAAATAGGTAAATACCGAGGAGACCTAGTAATGAAAAAGAATAGAGAGAAGGGTTTTACCCTTATTGAGTTGGTTATCGTTGTTGCTATCTTAGGGATACTAATGGCTATAGCTGTGCCGGCATACAATGGAGTAGCAAATACAGCAAAAACTGCTCAGGCGAAAGCTGGCGCTAGCCAGGTAAATTTGTATATAAAAACTCAGGCAATGCAAAGCCTAGTGCAAACAGGCCTTGAGCAATATCCTTCAGCCGATGTGGATTTACTCGCATTAGCTTTCGGATCTGGTGATCCTGCTTCGTTGGATGCATGGGAAGAATCAGAAATTCCTCATGCTAGAAGTGAGGCTCATATATTCTATAATTTGGTAAGTGATGAGAATTTCGTGATTGGTTACATGAGAAGTAATGATTCAGAAGACAACACCGATGCTGATTACCTGGTATTTTATGCAACTGAAGGCTGTACACCAGATGTGGTTCAAAACGACGATCTCGGCGTTGAGGCAGCTGACGCGGCTTGCGCGGGGGCATCTGTGGTTGGCCAAGGTGAAGATGGTAGTGTGGACCTTGACGACATTGCAGGTCACACATAAAGTTCAAAGGTTTAATCCGTAAGAGGAGATGTGTGTAGCCTGAGGCTATAAACTCTCATTTGTTCACAATTAAATGCCGGTTTATCCGGCATTTTTTTTAAGGTGATCAAATTCTTGTTGTGAAAAAAAATCAGGGTTTTACGCTCATTGAGCTCGTTATGGTGATTGCCATCATGGGGATACTTTTCAGCTTGGCTTATTCTAGTTATTCTAACCAAAACAATAGACTAAATCTCCTCGGTAGCGTAGATAAAATGAGAACACAGATGAACTGGGCCAGGAACTATGCAATACGTCGAGAGAAATCTTGCATTGTAAGTATACGGCCGTCGGATGGGAAATATCAGTTTGCTGTTAAGAATGATCCTGATGATGGTGAAGAAGTTCCAATCACAATTGTCCCACCTGGGGAGATTCTTACGGATGATATGGTACTCATAGGCAACAATATTGAAATTGAAGTAAGTGACTGTGACGATCCTTGTGTATTAACCTATGATTACTTAACGGAAGAGTGGGACAATAGTGCTGTAAAAATCAATTTCTCCTTGTCTGGACAGCCAAGCCAGACCTTGGGAATCGATGCTTCTACCGGGAGAGTTAATGTGGAATAAGTTTACACGGGGCGAGGCCCTCATTGATGTGGTGATCGGGACCACACTAATAGGGTTTTTTGTTATCTCCACATTTAATGTTCTACTGGGAATTCTAAAGGAGAGTGGCCAGATAACAAAAAGGATCCAGGCGAACTGGGTAGCTAACGGCTATATGGAACAAATCACGCATTTCCCGTTCACTGATCCTGACGATACTGATCCTGAGGATGGTTCTGATCGGGATGATGTAGATGATTTTGATGATTATAGTGTAATTAATTACGGTCTTACGGTAACTGTAAATGTTAATGACGCGGAGGTTAATGCAGGTACAATTAGCATCTCTGAATCACCACTTGATAACCCAGATTTCAAGCAAGTTCGTGTAACTATCAGCGATGGAGGGCTGAGTGAACCAATTGAGCTGAAAACACTGGTTGCCTTGGATCAGCTACCTCCAATACTTGAATCTATCCGGTTAAGTGAGACATATAATGCTGATGGAGAAGGGGATTTTTTATTTGACGAACGCGTATTCTCCTCTACTGAGGTAATAATGAGCATCATCGCAACCTTTACCGAACCTGTAATGAGAAACGGTGGTGATGATTCTGATATAACAATGACATTAACGAATATAAGGGAAACAATAAGAGATGATGATGAAAGCCCATTTGTTCAAAGTGATGAAGATTTAGTATTGGAAGCTGTGCTGATGAGTGATAGTGACCTGGATTTGGAGGCAAATCAACTTGAGTTTCAGCTCTCTCTTATGCATCCTGATAACCCGGATGGTGATATTGAAGGAAATAGTCATTATTCAAGTCCTGATATAGACACTTTTGTTGCGGTTGCTTCAATTAATTATGGTAATGACCAGGCTCGATTGGTTGCCAAAGACGATTTGGGTCAGCCTCAGGTGAATTTTGAAGCTGTATTAGACATGCCATCAGATGATAATAGTTTGTTGGCAGATGAAGTAATGATTTTTATGCCTCCCATGGAAACTCAGATTTATACTGATTATGATCTGTTTAAAACTTTAATTGAAGAGGCTGACCCACCACCTACTTTTGAAGAGATTTTTCAATCTTGGTCATTTTTTGATGACCATTGGTTTTCCGAATGTCTTAGCCCTCCTTGTCAAAATTCCAACGATTTTACTCCGACAAAGAATAGCTGTATGGATTATTGGATATTATCGGCAGTAGGTACCAACAATGAAAGAGTAGAGATTACTGAGAATACATACTGGGGGTTCAATGGAATTGTGAGTCCTGAAACATATTCAAACTATGTAATTGAAGCTACCATGGCTAGCTCTGATGGCGATAATGATATGATTGCTTTGGTGTTGGCATTTGTAAGAGATGAGGAGACTAATAAGAACTACCATATAAGTGCCATGCATTCTACTAATGGTGTGGATCCATGTACTTGGGGTTTGGTTGCGGGGGAAACAGAGATATTTTATCACGCCGGCAATAAACGTACTGGTCACACCCACACCAAGAAACCTGGAGGCTCGCCAGGTTCTCACTCTTGCTCTTATTTTAACCATTCTTATTTTAGTAATAAGGGAATAAATAGCAGACCAAAATATTTTGGTCTTTGGGGAGAAAAATCAGAAAATCCAGGCTATGGATGGTCGTCCAGTCCTCCATATGCTCGGGTAAAAATTACGAGAGACAATAATGTTATTACGGCACAAACAAGTGGCTTTAATACCTCCAGACAGAATGCTCTGGATGATGATTATCATGCTGATACCTATATATCACTTGATCTTGAAACTGGAGTAGCCCGAGGGGAAAATGGCACATTGTTGACAAATGGGGTGTCAGGAGCTAATGCGACAGATTTTGAAAGGTTCCTAAATACTCCAGAAAACCCATGTTGTTCGTATGGGTATGGCGCATACAGCCAAAGAAACGGTACATTTTATGATCGCGTAGTTCCTGCAGCAACTATAGCATTTGGCCAATATATCTATCTGAATAATCCAGAGAATTTGGTTGATGATAGATACAGAAATTGGTCCAATTTTACTGATTCAGAACCTGACTATGTAGATGCTGAACAGTGGCTTTCCGACAATGAGGAGAGAAGTCAGATTTGGAAGTATAATGATGCAACTGATAGATGGGAAATAGATATTGATGCAAACACTATTAAAAAAAAACTAGGTTGGATGCGAATTGTTACCTCAACTATAGGTGAACCATCGGAAGATGACCCGAAGAAATCTTTTCTTATACTTGAATAAAATGAGCGTTGACGTAAGATACAAACGTAGGGTTAGAGGTTTTACCCTCATAGAACTCGTGTTCGTGATTGCTATGTTGGGTATCTTGATTCCAATAACTAGTTCACTAGTTATTGATTCTTACAATTACTACTCAAATATATTAAATATCAACAATTTATCCTTATCAGCTGACAATGCTTTAAGGTCTGTAACAAATGATATAAGAAAAATGTACCAAATTCAAAATGCTGATGATGACGATCTTCATTTTACATTGGCTGATGGCGAAGAAAGATATTATCGTTTTGACAGTGAAAGTGAGACTTTTCAAGTGTGTAAAGAAAGCTGTGATGATGATGCAAACTTTGGAGTGCTGGCATCAAATGTGAACATTGCTGAAAGCAGTTTCAAGTTTTATACTGAGTTAATTGAGGTTGAAAATGATATTGATCCAGGAGGCTTTGAGTATCCAATGTCACCAACAGAGCTTGAAACACCAGTAATTTTCATAAAAGTAGAATTTCAGTTAGATTGGGATGAAATGGAATTACCCTTTATGACAATTGTTAGACCTGGTACTCCTTCCTAGATGAAAAAAAACAAAAAGTGTTTTTCCAATTTTGGTAGAAATAAGAGGAGTGGAGGAATCATTATTATGTATGCTTTTGTTTTAATTGTTATTCTTACAACAATAATTGGTTTTATGAGCCAGAAAATTCTGCTCTCTTTATCAGTTTCCGCTGAATCAGTGATGCAAAGAAAGGCTCATTGGAATGCTGTAGCCGGGAATGCTATTTTCGAAAGGCTAGCCCCGGAGGATGGAGCAGAATTTAATTATGAAGTTGACCATGATGGGGACAGATGGGATCAAATTATCGTAAATGATGCTTCTGCAGTGGGTTCCCACGGGGTGGAAATAAAATCAACAATTTCCAGATAAAGCTATAATCGAATAAGATTACTCAATATGTAATTTCTTTGATGAGCCTTCCTTCTTCATAAAGTTCCTCAGTAATTTTTTCCCTATCTTTTGACCACATTATCCAGGTGCCGGTTTTCTTACCGTTCTTGTGATATCCTTCGATCCTTTTGTTTCCGTTAGCATACCATGACATCCAATTTCCATCCCTTTTGCCTTGAGTGTAATTTATTATGCTACTCATCTGACCATTGGTGTACCAGGAGTAGGTTGGTCCATTGAGGGTGCCGCCACTGTAGTTGGTCTCCTTTTTTTTCTTGCCACTCAGATAAAGTTGCACTGTTCTGGATAGCTCCACCTGCTGTTCCGTCTCTTCATATTCACTGATCTCCAGGGGTCTCCCGGAGTCGTGGTAGCTCTTTATATCCCTGATAATATTCTGGGCGGGTAACTGGGAGAAGACCGCGAAGAGTAAAAGAATGATGGATAAGCGTTTTGATCTGTTCATTTTCTATTGCCTTTCCTTAATAAGTTACTTTGATAGGGTCCCATGGATCATTAAGTCTTGTCCGATAATTCCTGATATTACTGAAAAACAGGCACAAATGTAAGTTGGCAGTGAAATAAGGAGAGCAATGCCTTGTTATTCACGGCTGATGTCAAGCCAATTACACTGCTGGGTAGGTGTTGGAGGGTAATCCAAATGACAGAGCTCTTTACAGCTTTTTTTTTCATGGTTGAAACTTGGTTAAATTGGTTCTATGCTAGTGTATTCTGTTTTGTTTGGAGCCATGATGGGGAGTTTCCTCAATGTTTGTATTTACAGAATACCCCTAGAGGGCTCTATTATGAGGCCTGGATCTACATGCCCCAAATGCAATAGCAAAATCCTGTTCTATGATAATATTCCCGTTATCAGCTATCTAGTGCTAAAGGGGAAGTGCCGTAGTTGCAGTCAGCCTATCTCACTTCGTTACCCATTGGTAGAAATATTGACGGCTGGCTTGACAACCGCAGTGGCTAATGTATTCGGAATGAACTTATTGGGCGGCGTCTATATTATCTTTATCTATATCTTGATCGTAATTACTGTGATTGATCTGGATCACATGATTATACCTGACAGACTGGTAGGTTTTGGATTAATAACCGGTATTGCGGCTATTTTTCTCGGTGCAATAGAAATTGGATGGAAAGAAGCCTTTATGGGTTCTTTTGTCTATGGGGGATTTCTGTACTTTGCTGGAATGGTGGGCAAACGGATCTTCAAGAAAGAAGCCATGGGTATGGGAGACGTGAAACTGGGAGCCATGATGGGATTCTTACTTGGATGGAAGATGAGCGTTATGAGTCTGTATTTATCTTTTCTTGTGGCATCCATTGTTGGGTTGACGGTCATAATTACAGGTCAACTCAGTAAAGGAGATAGAATCCCCTTTGGTCCTTTTCTTGCTGTGGGAACGGTCCTTGTCATATTTTTTGGGCAGACCATCCTAGAAATTTATCTTTCTTTTATGACCCCATAGAATCCTATGGGAATGCGAATATCATGGTGGTACTGAGAGCACATAGACTTTTCATAGTATTTCTGCTGTTTTTTTCAACACTTATGGGCCAGGAAGAAAGTACTGTTCAAGACAGTATTGTCACCTACGGTGTTGTTGTCATGGATATGAGGCACATGAGTGATGTAGCAAATGAGGTGGAACTGCAGTCACTTATAAATTCTTTTATAGATGCCGCTTCTGAGGAACTTGAGGCCATGGATTCCCTGGGAGTAGCGCGAGTGATTCCGACAGATGAAATGGTAAGCGCCATATTCCAGGTTACGGAGGATGGATTGGGGTGCCAGGACAACTATTGCGTTAGGCAGGTAGCGGAACTCATCTCCATGGATAAGATAATTCTCATTGATCTCTCGGAAATTAAAGCGGAGGCAACACTTGGAGAGTTCCAAAATTTCTCCGGGAAACTCACCCTTTCTCTTGGAGAACTTGGGCTTGGTAAAGATATAGATACAGGACAGGACATCTCAATAATGATGACTGAAAGGACCTTCTCCAAGAAGCTGAAAGGTGATCTGGAGGAGCTTATGGTTCGGATACGTTCCAGAATCTGGGTCCTGATGGAGAAAACACCGCCTGAAGAGAGGTTTCCCCCGGAACCGTTTACATTCGAAGTGTCTCAGCTTATTCTGTATATAGAGAACTCACCAGCCCTCATCAATGTTGCGTTAGGTGTGCTCTTAGCATCCGCTCTGAGTGCTTATTTGCTCAATAGGCCGCCGGTGATTGGTGACCCGCCTCCATACCCGGAGATCATGTGAGAACAAGTCTGAGATACAGTATTGCCTTATTCCTCATGTTGGCGGTGAACCTGCCTGGTCAGACCAGAATTTATGTGGACATCGACCGCGGTGATGACGATGGTGACGGCGCTTCTTGGGGCACCGCAAAGAAATATCTTCGAAGCGCCATCGCCTTAGCCTCAGATATGGATCATGAGATCTGGGTGGCTGAGGGTACATATTATCCTGATGAAGGAAGTGGTGCGATCAATAACAACAAGAGCTCTACCTTTAATATACCTGATGGTGTAAGTGTATTTGGCGGATTTGCTGGTGGTGAAGAAAGTCTTGGGGATCGAGACTGGGAAGTCAATGAAACGATTCTCAGTGGTGATATAGATGGGACCCCCCATGATAATAGTCACAACGCTTATCACGTAATCAGTATGGAGAATGTGGGAGAGGAAACTGTCATTGACGGATTTACTATTACTGGGGGATATGCCCATGGTATAGTAAAGAATGGAGGTGGCATATATAATATAAACGGAAGTCCTCAGATAATTAACTGTACTATTGAAGACAACAATTCTGGTCGCAATGGTGGTGGGGTGTATAACAAGGCAAATGGGGGTGCAGATGCTAATCCCACATTTACAAATTGTACTATCACGGGAAATGGATCTAAAAACGATGGCGATATTACATGGGAAGGAGGCGGTCTTTATAACCTGGCAGACGGTTCAGGCGCAGTGATAACACTCACCAACTGTATAATTAGCAATAATAGCGGTGGATATGGTGGCGGCCTGGCAAATAGAGCTACTAACAATGGCGTAGTTGGTTACTCTCTCACCAATTGTACAATCACCGGTAATTATGCCAACAAAGATGGGGGTGGGATATACGTTAAGGTAAAAAAAAGTGAACACGGCATCGAATCGAATATTGAACTTACCAACTGTACCATAAGCAGTAACCGTGCAGCGAGGAAAGGTGGTGGGATTTTTAATCATAACGGAAGGCCCTGGAATGTGTACCATGCAAACCTCATCAGTATCAATACAATTATCTGGGGTAATCACGCGGAAGGTAACTGTGAAGAAGGAGTTGGAGATTGTGACAATGTGTATACTAACGCGTATCCTGGTTACGCTAGTGATAGCGATTGGGCCCATTCCATCATTGAAGGTAGCGGCGGCAGTGATAGCTGGGATGGAGGCTTCGGTAATGACGAGGGAAATAACATGGATGAGGATCCTGAATTTATTGAAGCGTTAGACCCAAATGATGCACCATCTAATGATGGGAATTTTCATCTAAGTGCAAGTTCTCCGGCCATTAACAGCGGATATAGCGATGGCCTAGACTTACCCGAAGATGACCTGGATGGTAATCAAAGAATCCAAGGTGTTATTGATATAGGTGCCTATGAAACCTACGAGGAAGTGGAAGACGAAGATGCACCTGTGATGGTATCTATCTGTCCTGACATGGAGCACTGTCCAGATGCTATCTCTGATTACAGCGAATCTTCAGATCTTTTACTTACTCTTAATGAAGAAATGATGGAAGGGACTGGCACTATTGTGATCATGCGGGGAGATGATGAGGTTCAGTCCATTGTTGTACCAATCAATCCACTTGATGCGAATGTGGAGATTCAAGGTGAAGATAATACAATCATCAGGATTGATCCAGATGAGGATTTCGAAACCAACACAATCTATAGTGTAGCAATTCCTTCCGGCACATTTGAAGACGCTTCCGGCAATCCGTTTGGCGCTATTCCCTATACGAACGCTGACGAAGAAGAGATCAAGTGGGAATTTATTATTGACACAGAGCTACCTACTGTGACATTCAGCCCTGCGGCCGGCAGCTCAGGTAATGGTGTGGATATTGATATTCTACTGTCCTTTGGAGAGGAGGTTCTTTTATCAGAGGACGGCAGTGATCTCGATAATGACAATGTAGATGATCTCATTATACTCAGGGAAGATGATGCTGAGGGAATTGCCATTGATTTTGATGCTACTGTTACAAATGGAGATGAGACCATAATCACTGTAAGCCCAACGGAAAACTTTACCAGCGAACAGCGGGTCTATGTTTCCATCGCTGCCCCTGGTGATTTAAGAGACAAAGCTGGCAATGTTATGGAACAGAGTGATGCGACCTTTGATATAGCTGACATTGTAGCACCTGATGTGACCTTTACACCTGCAAACTCGGCAACAGGTGTGTCTCCTAATTCTGAAATTACCATTACGCTTAGTGAGGCAGTAGTAAACGGTGATGGCACAGCTATTACAAATGCTAATGCCGGAGATCTCATTACGCTTAAATCAGATAATGGCAGTGGTTCTGATATTGATTTCACAGCCACCATAAACGATATAAAACAGGTTATCACCGTTACGCCTGCCTCCAATTTTGAAAGTGAACAGGTAGTCTACGTAGCGTTGGATTCAGAAGTGGAAGATGAGGCTGGCAATGAACTTTCCGGATCCCTCAATGCTACTTTTACGGCAGCCACTATCACAGCACCTGCTGTTGAAATCTCTGTTGATGAATCTGTGGTCTCCCCTACATCTGTTTCACCAATTTCCGCTACAGTCACTTTTGCTGAGGAAGTGACTGGATTTACACTATCGGATATTTCAGCGGTCAATGCGGATCTTTCTAATTTTGTTGAAGTGGGTGCGGGTCGAATTTATACGATTGATATTACACCATCGGCCCGACAAGTAACTGTATCTATCGGTTCAGAGGTTGCGTTGAGCAATCTTGGGATAGGCAATGCGGCCAGCAACAACCTGTCAATTCTCTATGATTCTACAGCCCCAATGGTAACATACGATCCCCGAGAAGGGGAAATTGATATCCCGGTCGACCTGAGCAATATCAAAATAATTTTCAGCAAACGTGTCAAGAAAAAAACTGCGGCCGGTGTTGAGAATATTACTCCCGATAACCTTTCTGATATTATCACCTTGAAAAAGGCCACCACCGCTGAGAATGCGGATTTTGATGGAGTCGGTGGAACAAGCGTCGATTACACCGCCACTATTGCACTGGTCCAACTGGAGTTGGATGGCTGTTGCTGGACTGCAATTGGGCACCGGATTCAATTGTATCCTGAGGGCGATGCCCTGGATTCTAAAAGTGACTACTACGTTGCTGTGAATGCGGACAAGATCGTTGACTTTAACGATTCAGAACTCGTCAATGAATTTTCGAGTTCCACCTTTTCCACAGTTGACAATCTTCCTGCTCAGATTACCCAGTTCAGGTATGTTAATGATGGAGAAGATTCTGTTGATCCCCATGCACCTGGCGAACGCCTAACAGGTGTGCCTACCGACATTGATCTTATGATGGTTTTTGATGAAGATGTTGAGATGGTTGAAGGTAATCTCACCTTGTTCAAGAAAGTAGTTGATGGCGAGGATCAAGAGATTGGTACAATATCCATTCCCGGCGATAATGTGAGTGGGAATCATTCACAGGAAATCACATTGACACTTGATGACCCTCTGGAAAGTTCTGTTGAGTATTACATACAGTTAGATGCCGGTTCATTTATGGATGGCAGTGATAACGAGATTGAGGGAATTGACGATGCAACAACTTGGAATTTTGTAACAAGAGATGAAGAACCGCCTGAGTATGTCAACCATACTCCTAATCCTGATGATGGGGAAATCTTTGATCTGGAAGATGAGGAGGCAATAATAGAAATCACATTCAGTGAACCAGTATTTGAGGGAGATGGGGAAGTTTTGATATATAGAGATAATGGTGAAAGCTTGACTTGGGTTGAGACTATTGACATTTCTGAAGTAGAGATATCCGACGGATCCAGAACGATACAAGTTTCTCCTGAGAACGTTCAATCCGGAGGTATTTATCGTATTCTTATCAAAGCGGAATCAGATGATGGTGAAGGAGCTTTGGTTGATGCCTCCGGTAATCTTATGGGAGATATCGGACTTTTGGCCGAGGACGTAATTGTCATTCATACAACGGATATTGAAGGGCCTGCTATATTGGGCTACAGCCTCACTTTAAATGGAGAAGATGAACCCACGTTCTTTGAGGCAGACTGGGACAACTTGGATGCTTATGCTGCGCCTGAAGATACCGTTGTGGTAAAGATAATTGCTCGCGATATAGACCTGAACAGTCATATACAAATCCATTTCAATGAGATGCTGTATTCACTTTCTGAGCCACTTCGGACTATAGAAGACGACGATATCGGTATAGTAGCAAGTTTTTCTCGA
Source organism: Fidelibacterota bacterium UBA6931 (assembly GCA_002448795.1). Taxonomy (GTDB): domain Bacteria; phylum Fidelibacterota; class Marinisomatia; order Marinisomatales; family S15-B10; genus S15-B10. Next base: position 5,722 of record DKAH01000005.1, on the reverse strand, counting down.
ATCCTGGGTGGTGTTGATACAAATATGGATTTTGTAGGTAGTATATCAGATGATAAAAAAGTCGTTACCCTTGTACCTGATGAACCATTAGAAAGTGCAGTAGGAGATCTAGAGCATGATTACAGGATTGGAGTTTTAGAGTCACTTCAAGTTGGAGATGAGAATGGGAATAATATTAGTGAAACAACATGGGTCCTATTTTATACTGCCGATGTTGTTCTTCCAGAGATTGAATCTACTTCCCCGGAGTCAGGAGAAACAGGTGTAGATCCTGATACTGAAATTGAAATCATTTTTACCGAGCGAATAACAGCCCGAGAAGGTCAATTGTCGGTCGTTGCGACAGCGACAGGTGAGTCACACGCGGAAATAGATCTTGTCGATGGGAGCTTTGTGATTGAAAATCAGACCTTGACCATTGAACTGGAAGGATCAATGGAATCAAATACCGCCTATCATATTTTGATCGATACTGAAGCCATTATTGATCTAGAGGGCAATGCTTATGCGGGCATCGATGATCCTGAAGTATTTGAATTTATAACGGGAGACTTTGATCCGCCGGTGGTGACATTCACCCCTGAGCATTTAAGTGAGCATATTGGTGTGGATGCGGATCTTATTATCGATTTTTCAGAGCCCATAACCATTGATGAAGATGGTGGGATTAATGATGAGAATGTGGCGAGCCTGATCGCTTTCGAGTCTTCTCCTCCTTATGACCAAGAACAAGAAGAAGGCGACTGGGAAGATGTTGCATTTGATGCGGCCATAAACGCCGCCGCTGACACTATCACCTTGACCCTTGCTGATGATGGAGACGGTAACCCCACACTACTTCTTGGTAACAGATTCTATAGCATGGAGATCGATGAGGCTATCATGGATGAAGCGGGGAACTCCATAGATCCCTCGCCTCAGTTTTCCCGTTTTCTTACCGCTGCTACAGATGCCCCAACGGTAGAAGTTTCCACAGAACTCTCCAGCCCTACCAATATTTCACCCATTGCGTTTACCATTGAGTTCAGTGAAGCGGTTACAGAGTTCAACTCTGACAGCCTGACTATTTCAGGCGGTGAAGTAGCGTCTTTCTCAGGAGAGGGTACAAGCTACATTGTTTCCATCACTCCTTCAGAAGGTGAAGTCACTTTACAGGTTGAAGGAGAGAAAGGTTTTAATGAGTTTGATATAGGCAACGCTGCTTCCAATACAGTTACCCTGATTTACGACAGTACACCGCCTACCGTCACTTTCTCTCCGGCTGATAGCACTTTGGGCGTTGCTGTTGACTCAAAGGTCTATATCACATTCTCTGAACCTGTTTTTACCGATGATGGAGATCCTACGGCTTTAGGTGAGTTTATCGATTCAGTCTTCGTCAGGAAAGATAGTATTGATGGTGAGGTGCAGTCCTTTGGCATGGCATATAACGATACAACAGGTGTTATCAAGCTAACACCCCCGGACAGTCTTATCTCGGCGGCGGATTACTATGTGGCTATTACCGCGGAGGTGTACGACGAAGCCGGGAACTCCTTTACCGGGGACAGCTCCTATTTCATGGCCGATGATATAGAACCGCCCACCGTAACGCTTGTTCCGGCTGACGGTGCCACCGATGTGGCTGTGGACACCTATATCCGGGTCATATTCAGTGAACGGGTCTTTTCGGAGACAGGGGAAAGGTTTAATGAATCTGATGTGACTGAAGGTATGGTGGTTCTCAGAGAGGATAATGCATCAGGTCGCATATTGACTATTAACGCTCAAATTAGTTTGGACACCACCGGCATTACTATTCAAGCCGATGAATGGTTAAATAGCGAACAGACCTATTACGTGCAGGTGAACTCCCATTTTTCAGATATAAACGGCACTTTAGTTGAGGGTATCTTTGGCACCTTTACCACGGCTGATGTCATACCGCCGGAGATTACGCTTGATCCGGAACCGGGAGAGAAGGATGTCCCCTTGGAGGCAGAACTTTCCATCAGTTTTTCCGAGTCTGTTAGGCTCATGGATAACAGTGTCATGACACCTAATAATGTTAAAGACCTTTTATATGTAAACCTCTGGAACCCTGAGGGTGAAGCTATTGATTTCACTGTTTCTGTTAGCGCGGCCAGGGACGAGATAACCCTTTCTCCCTCACAGGCATATCCTCCTTATGAAAAGATCGTTTTCGGTCTAAAAGAAGGCTTGGAGGACTACAGCGACAACCTTGCTGGAAGTGCTGTGGGCTATTTCTTTACCACTGGTATTCCCGGCTTTGCTATTGATCCTCTTTCAGGTATTACCACCACAGAGACGGGGCTGTCGGACACCTTTGAGGTGGCTCTCACCAGTGAACCGGACGCTCCTGTAGAATTAAGCCTTATGAGCTCTGATGTGACAGAAGGCATGCCTTATCCAACCCAGCTCTCTTTTGATAAAAACAACTGGAATCAGGCAAGATGGGTGAAGGTGACCGGGGTGGATGATCCTGAAGCGGATGATGATATTATTTATCATATCAAGCTTTTTAACGTTACTTCAGATGATCCTGATTATGACGAATTTGAGGCCGACTCTGTAGAAGCTATCAACATTAATGACGACCCTCCGGGGGTCCAAGTCTATCCTATCAGCCGACTTTTCACTTCGGAAGAGGGAAAGCAGGCCCAGTTCGGGGTTGTGCTATTATCAAGGCCCACCGCCACGGTAACCATACCCGTCTCCACTTCAGATGTTACAGAAGCGTCTGTAGATGTGACCCAGCTTGTTTTTGATGCGGAAGATTGGGACCAAAAGCAGCTTGTAACACTCACCGGCCTGGATGATGATGAGGATGACGATGATATTGAATACAAGATAGTGCTGGGGGAATCCGTATCTGAGGATGCTGACTATTCAGCTGTGGACCCAACGGATATTCTCGCAATAAACATTGATGATGATGTGGCAGGATTTGCTCTTGGTTACAACAGGATAGTCAGGACGAATGAAATGGGAACAGATACGGTTTTTACAGTGAAATTAAATACGGAACCCGCGGGGACGGTTGCTCTCTCGGTCTCTTCGGATGATGCTACTGAAGGGACAGTCTCTCACGATTATCTTACTTTCACTCCGGCCGACTGGGATGTTGCTCAGGAAATAACGGTGACGGGTGTCAACGACAACCTTGGTGACGGCAATGTACGTTACAATATACTGGTTGGTAAGTCCATTATTACAGCCAGCCCCGCTTACGGCCGCCTCGACGCAAAGGAAGTAAATGCTGTGAACCTGGACAGGGAACCGCAAATCACCACTGGATCTGAGTTTATGAGCTTTGATTCATCGGGAATAGGAATCCTGGATTCAGCCTCTGTTTATGTTTTGAACGTTGGTCCAGACACACTAGTTATTGCCGGAGTTTCCGTGAACGATAGTGCCTTTTCAACCATGTTTGCTCCCAGCCCCATCAAGTCCGGGGATTCTTCTTTAGTGAGAGTTTTTTTCAATCCCGAACAAGCTGGGAAGAAGCAGTCTGTTCTTTATGTTGAACACAACGACCCGTATCAGTTTCCAAAAGAGCTTCTTATCTCAGCCAGTGTCAGGGACAAGAGCGGTCCAGCCATTATCGAGCTTGAAAGTATGCCTACTACTGCCGCCGTAGGGGAAGGAGTAGAGGTTACGGTACATGTGCTGGATGTGACCGGTGTCTTTGATATTGGTCTGTATTATGGTAATGGAATCGGAAACTTTGATTTTACAAAAATGACCGAAGATTCCAGCGGAATTTATTCCGGGAACATTCCAACTGGTACAGCCGATTTTACGGGTCTTGTTTATTTTATTGTGGCCACTGACACAAAGGGCAATATCACCTATTCAGACACTGTTTCTGTGCCGGTTCAGTTCGGTGATAAGCAACTTTCAACAGATGTTTCTGGCTCGGCGTATCCATCTGGGATGAGCAAAGATGCCTGGAGACTCATCTCCGTCCCTAACCTGATTGATGAGAACAAGGCTACACAGATATTTGGTAATGAACTTAAAGATCGGAACAAAAGGTCATGGCGTCTAGTGAGCGACTTTGTAAGCAAGGAAACATGGCAGGATGTTAAGGAGATAACCCCGGGCATGGGTATGTGGCTCTATCAACAGGTAAAGGAGAATGTTTCCATTTCCACAGGTGCAGGTACCACATCAGATCTGAGCCGTCATGAGCTGACGGTTCGGTCGGGATGGAGCATCATAGGTTCTCCCTATGCTTTTACCTTTACAGTGGATATTGATGGGGAGATTTTTTCAGGTCCTTTCGCCTACGCCCTGGACGGAGTGGAGGGTTGGTCCGACGTGGTGACACAGTTCCAGCCCTGGGCCGGTTATATCATAAAGAACCTTACTTTGGAAGAACAGACCCTTGTTCTAAGACCCCTTGCATCAGCGGGAACTGACTCAACCTTAAAAAGGGAGATAGCCGGAAAACAGATAGGATGGACTGTAAACTTTGCAGCATTAAGTGGCAGGGTGGGGGATCTTTATAACAAGATTGGTAGGCAACCCGGTGCTTCTGAGAGTATTGGTCCTTTTGATCACGCTGAGCCGCCCATCATGCCGGGAGGTATCTCACTTGCTTTTCGTCAGGGCAACGGGAGATCGCTTATGTATGCCCGTGATATGCGATCCATGGCCGAACATAACGGTACCTGGCCTATGGATCTGATGGTTAAGGATATAAAGGAGCCTATATCCTTTACGGTAGAACTGGATGAGCACTATCCCTTGGATCTTGGCCTGGTGATTCTGGACCACCAGACCCGTGAGGTGACTGATCTCAAAGAAGACCCCGATTTAAAGATTAATCATGGTAATGAAGATGTTCCTTACCGGTTCACGGTGGTCTCCGGTGATGGGGACTATATCATCCGTAAGGTGGAGGAGATTTTGGCGGGTATTCCGGAGCGGTTCAGCTTGAGTCAGAACTATCCTAACCCGTTTAACTCCACTACCACCATTCGGTATGCCTTGCCTTTACCTGAGTTTGTCAATATTAGTATTTACAATATACTGGGTCAGGAGGTGCACAAGATGGTGGGTAGTTGGCAGGAGGCGGGCTTCCACACTGCCCGGTGGGATGGTAGGGACCTTAAGGGTATCCCTGTCTCTTCTGGTGTTTATATCTATCACATTCAGGCGGGCAAGTTTATGGCCGCAAGAAAAATGGCTATCATTAAGTAGGTATGAAGAACAAAAGAATGAGGTCATTTATATCCACAGTTGTTCTGGCAATGGTGACACTGTCAGGTCAAGACACATCAAAGACGTTCTATGTTCTCCCCAGCGTTTCTGTTGATGCGGCGGGGGACACGTTCAGCGTGGTAGGGAGCCTGGGAGAATGGGTGAGCCAGATCAGTTCTTCCATCCGTTACGATTTGGATTCGGGCTTTTGGGGATCCATGACCGAGCGTGTGCTGGGGATTGAGGAAGAGACAATCCTTCCTGTCCAGTTTTCCATTGTCTCAGCCTATCCCAACCCGTTTAACCCTGCCATCTCCATAGGTATGGAAATCCCCAAACTGTCCGATGTCACTTTTTCTGTTTATGATATCAGGGGGAGAAAAGTTTTCAGTCTTCTTCGAAAAGGGATTAGTCCAGGAAGATATGATTTTCTGTGGAGAGGTGTAGACAACAGTGGGCGGCATCTACCCAGTGGCGTTTACTTTTTTATGATTTCAGATAGTCATATATCACA
>DKAH01000015.1 GCA_002448795.1 Fidelibacterota bacterium UBA6931 | reverse complement strand
TCCCCAAGGTGCGCTGGTTCAATAAGGGGACAGACAGTCTCTCCATTTCATTCCCCATTTTGAACAGCGACCTCACCCTGACGAAGGGAAAGGCTCAGCCTAAAATGAAGATTGAAGGTGTGGATTTAGAGTGGGCGTTGGGCCAGCCTGATACGCTTACTAACACATCTTTGCCGACCCAGACTATTGTGTTGCAAAAGTTAACCGTCACGAATGCTCTTGGAGCAAATTTTACCCAGATGGCCAGAATTTCTACATGGATCGACCTTTATGATCGTGCCAACAATCTGACAATCGGTGCTGTCTCACTTGATACGCTCACCATCGATATCATCGAGCCGATTATGGGGAGTTTTGTGGAAGTAACCGATCTCACAGCTGATACCCTTGTCTCATCTGATCTCATCAATACGACAGTTACTGGTTTCTCCGACGCCCACTCAGGCCTGGCAACTTTCGAATTTGCTGTTGGTAAGCATAAAGACGCCCGTTATACGGAGCTTGACAGTATGCTTGCTTGGACAGAGTGGACAGCGAACTCAGATTCGGTCATTAGTGGAGCAGCACCCCTCAGGCATGCTACAGATCATAGGGTAAGTGTTAGGGGACTTGATAATGCTGGAAACCGGTCCGATACACTTACTACCCTCAATCCCGGTCTTCACCGACTCAATTCGGCTCCGGTAATCCTTGATGGAGGATTGGTAGAAATTAAAGAAGAAGTGCCTCTGTCGTACTTCCTTCAGGCCACCGATGTTGATGTCGAAACACTGCTCAGTGATACACTCTCCTACCAATTTACTGACCTTAACGATGAGACAATAGCTACCGATTCATTACTGCTGAAGACAGGTTCGCCAAAGATAGCGATAAACAGAAATACAGGTGAGATTACTTGGGCCACACCGTACCATGGCTCTACAACGGAATACACCATACCTGTGAAAGTGATTGACAACACCAGCATGCATGCCGTCGGCAGTTTTCCCTTGAGAGTTAAACTGAACGAAAAACCGAGATACAATGAGCTCGCTTATATAAAAACTACCGGAGATTCAGTCAAGACGGGTCTTGTACCCAAAGTTGAGGATTTGTGGGAAAACGATACTCTGGTTATCGCTTTCACGATTAATGATCTGGATGATGACACACTGAGTTACAGTATAACTGCCGATTCGTCCAAACTGAAAGTATTGTATTCCGATTCAACGATCTATGAGACGCCTGACACAGTGAAGGTGTCTTTTGTCCCCGCACCATTCTGGTCCAAAGAGTCACGTGTAACTCTCAGGGTTTCTGACGGAACCGTTAATAATGCCATCCGAAGCATCGACACCACATTTGTCATGGATGTAAAGCGTGTTCCGAGACCACATTACACACTGTCCCTCGGTCAGAATCCTTCATTCACGCGCTATTATCAACTGATGGTGACAGATCCAGAAGAGACAGCCAAGAACCTTGAGATGTATATTTTCAGGGATCAGACTGTTCCTGTGGGTGCCGTGGAGATGAAATCACTGGGACTTTATACGTGGGCGGGCAATTTTGAGTTTGACACCACTGCGCACTACCGGTTTGAGATGAAAGGGGACGGACTGGTAGGTGATACCACTGTTTACGATACCGCCACACACGCCCTCGCTCGAGCGAACCGTCCCTGGCAGGCTGCCAGTTACGATGGTGGTTTCAGGGTCACCTCCAAGTCCGCCAATTCGGTCCCATTTGACAAACCGTTTATGATTGTCGATTCGCTTCTGTTTGAGGTTGGGGAAGCTGAAGGGGGGCTCTACAGAATGGGGCACCCGCTGGTCGAATTTGATAGACCGGTGATGGTAACCATCACAGCTGATGAAAGATTTAACCCAGATGATCAGGCCATCTACCAGATGACCGGGGGCATCTGGGAGGAACTCCCCACAATCTCCAAAAAGGGAGATATCATGGCTTGGACGAGCTCTATGGGATACTTCAAAATTGGAGATAAGACCATTGAAGTACCTGAGGAAACGCTTCTTGGAAACAACTACCCCAACCCGTTCAATTCGTCCACCAATGTGGAATTCGACATCGGTTTCTTTGGGGGACCGGATCAACGAGTTCGTGTTGCCATCTACAATATTCTCGGTCAAAGAATTAAGACGCTCCATGAAGGTCCACTAGACATAGGGCACCACTCCTTGAGATGGAACGGCCGTGATATGAGGGAATCACCTGTATCTTCAGGGATCTATGTTATTCGTCTCGTCTCCGACGCCGGTGTCTCTCAATCGAAGAAAATGACGCTTGTACGATGAAGAAGATAAGTAAAATTTCGTTCATACTCCTCATGGTGCTCTTCTTCATCGCAACTGGATGTAGGAAACGTGTGACCGCTACCGACGCTGATATGAGTGAGTATGGTTGGGTTCTATATGCAGAAGGGAAGTTCCTTGAATCAAACGAATGGTTCATCAGCGCTGTTGCTAGGGATACCACCTATAAAGATGGTTACAACGGACAGGGGTGGACCTATGGTAAGCTCGGTGAGGTCGATTCCAGTATCGTTCGGTTTGAAAAAGGGCTAGCAAAAGCTCTGGCGGATACCACATGGGACGATCAAAAACTCCTCTTCAGCGATCCTTCTCACGATCCAGCAAAAGAGTGCAGGGCCGGCCTCACACTTGCGTACCATGCACAGAGTTCCTATGGCAAGGCGATTGAAAACGGTTTGAAGTTTCTTCAGTCTGCCAAGGATGAAACCTACAACGCATCTACGACGTCGACACCGCAATGGAGCTTCTCCAGAGACGAAAAACTCAACTCAAGACATATTATCTGGACAGTCTCGTCCTCCTATTTTTCCGAAGGTAAGTACAGTGAAAGTCAGGAGTATGCCAACAAACTGAATGTAATCGATTCAACCTTTGACTTTTCGACGACTCTCGGAATACAGAAGCTGGCCGCAGAAATTTCGAGACTCCGTACCACTCTTTAAGTTTAAACCCAGGTTTCTCATTTCCTGACTTAATATGAGCTCCTCTCAGCATGAGAAATGGATGAAGCTTGCCCTCGTGGAAGCTGAACGCGCCTTTGACATCGAGGAAATTCCCATCGGGGCGGTGGTGGTAAAAGGGAACCACATCCTTGGTAAGGGTCATAATCAATGCGAATTGCTGAAAGACCCTACAGCCCATGCGGAGGTCATTGCCATCTCAGCGGCGGCCAATCAATTGTCCGACTGGAGGCTGGAAGGATGCCAGCTTTATGTGACCAAGGAGCCCTGCGCCATGTGTGCCGGCGCAATTCTCAATTCACGGCTAGAGCAGGTGATCTTTGGATGCTATGATGAGAGAGAAGGGTGTTGCGGTTCTCTTTACCAGTTGTGCGCTGATCCCCGTTTCTCCCATAAAACTGCTGTTAAGGGAGGTGTTCTCGAAGAACCATGTGGATCCATCCTAACCTCTTTTTTCAATTCCTGCCGGAAGGGATAAATTCTTCTCTGAATTTTAACGCTGGAGAGATGGCAGAGTCCGGTTGAATGCGCCGCACTCGAAATGCGGTTAACACTTAGTGTTACGGGGGTTCGAATCCCTCTCTCTCCGCTCCTCTAAAACCCCTCTTTACTGAGGGGTTTCTCGTATAGGGTTGACAGAACCCCGATTTCTATGTAGTTTGGTCACAGAGTGTCAAATAATGGCTTATATACCCCCAATGTGCCCACAGAAAGTGTGCCCACAGTTCCACATCAGCTTTCTCAACCACTTTCCCAATCTCAAGCTGGTAAATGACGGGGGGAAGGTCGGGATGAAAGAAGCACCCACATCGTGGTATAATTTTTTTGTAATTTTTTCCATGAAACACCTCAGGTTAAAATAACAGGAACAAATAAGTAAGATTTTCGTAATTTAGTTTTTCAACCATAGACTTGTTAATTGATAGGAGATAAATAATGATTACAATGATAATTAACGCATTCTTTGGCTTATCACTCTTCATTGGTGGTGGGCACATACTAAGTACTAATGTAAAATTACACCATTATAGTGATGAGGATTATAAAGACATTTTTTATTTAAAAAATAAAGCCTCAATTTCTAAGAATTGCACTAGACATTCTGAGTTGGAAGATATTAAAAAGATAAGGCGACATAACCCTAATGGTGGACAAGAAACCGTTTATAAAGTCACTAAAAATGATGTGCTTGAAAAAGTTGAGAAAAACGAAAGTAACTAAAGCTTAATCTTAATTATTAAAAAGAGCCTCACCAAGTGTGGGGCTTTTTTCTTTCTATACCACCTAATTGACTTCCTCGCTATCTCTCATTAGTAAAAAACCCCAAAGGCGCACGCTTGGAAAGCGTGTTAACGGTTACCCGTTACGCGGGTTCAAATCCCGCCCTCTCCGCTCTCATAAGCCTCTCTTTCTGAGGGGTTTCTCGTATAGGGTTGAATATTATTTCCTGAGTTCGTAGTTTGTACTCTTGGGTACTCTCAAACACTATAATTCACTGAATGTAGATACAGATTATGTAGATACAGGGGGGTATGTCGCCCTTGACCCCCTTATCATACCTTATTACACCCCACATACTTTTTTTGGCGTCGCTGATTCGGATTATGATTTCTCAACCACTTTCCGAATCTCAACCTTGAAAATGACGGGGGGACGGTCGGGATGAAAGAAGCATCCACATCTATTTTAGTATTAATCATAATTTTATTCATTAGTTAGATTATAGAATAAACCAAAAGGAGAAAACCATGATGAAACGAATCATGATAGTGGCACTTTTTGCCGTCAGTTCGCTTTTTGCTCAACCTGGTGAAACCTGGAATGTGGGTGAAAGTGTTTATCGAGTATCATCTATCGACTTGGAACCCAATGTTGATGCCCAATACTTGAATCAAATAAAGCGTACCTGGGTAAATAGCATGGAAGTTGCAAAGGCTGAAGGGTTAGTTGAAGATTATCAAATCCTTAGAAGTATCAACAATTATGATGGTGATTTTGATCTTTTGCTTATAATAAAATATAAAAACCTTGCAACTCTTGACAGCAATCCTAAGAACAATAAAAAATGGGATGAAGTTCAAGAAAAGGCGAGAAAAATCACCTCTCAAGAACAGCAACAACAAATCACCTCTACCTTTCCCAAAATGCGTACGGTTAGAGATGAAAAGTTGATGCGGGAGATTACCTTTATTAAGTAGCTCTTGATTGAGTTGGGACCCATTAACTCGACTATAAAGAAGCAAAAAACCCCACATTCGTGGGGTTTTTGTTTCTAGACCCTCCTGATTGACTTTCCGGCTATCCCTCCTTAGTTTGTCTCCAGAGAGGTAGTTTCTCCATTATGATTTCACATCAGCTTTCTCAACCACTTTCCCAATCTCAACCTGGTAAATGACGGGGGGACGGTCGGAATGAAAGAAGCACCCACATCGTGATATAATTTTTTGAGAAAGGAGAACGAGTGAATTGGTTAAAAAAAGCAGCAAGTCCAAAACTAATAAAGATTACTTTGGCAGTAATGGCTATTGTGGTAGTGGTGATGATTGCCATTGGGGAGTATTTGGCGGCTTTTGTTTTTGCCTGTATATCGATGAGTGTTTTTTATTCGTTCGATAGAACTGACAAATGAAAAAGCACCTACTGCTATACTGCTCCTGCTTTTCAGCTCCGTATCTGCACAAGAGACTATAGCTGTTATTGAATTTGAGGGTAATGGAGATTACACATTCAGCATATGTGGAGTATACATATTCCCAGCTTGGTATACAGTGTTAACGCCGCACTCGAAATGCGGTTAACACCTAGTGTTACGGGGGTTCGAATCCCTCTCTCTCCGCTCCTCTAAAACCCCTCTTTACTGAGGGGTTTCTCGTATAGGGTTGACAGAACCCCAATTTCTATGTATTTTGGTCACAGAGTGTCAAATAATGTCATATATCCCCCCAATGTGCTCACACAATGTGTGCTCACACTCCCACATTACATATTTCAACCTGCTTTACCCCCTAAACCCCTTAATTGCATGGGGGTACCGTGTAATGAATAAGACCGACACCCATTCTGATATAATTTTGGGTATTTAGGTCGGGCTCATAACCCGATCGATAAATTTTTGTTTGTGGGATAATGGGTAGATTTGGCTAAGGAGATTGAAATGGACCGCCGTCAATTCATGAAGACTTCCCTGCTGGCTTCCTTGGTGAGCACGGTAAAAGGAATGCCAAAAGAAAAACACACAAAAATGACAAAACCAAATAAAGGTAAGATTGCCGTAATTGGTGCGGGGGCTTTTGGAGGTTGGACGGCGTTTCATTTGTTGGATAGGGGGTATGATGTCACTTTATTGGATGTATTCGGCCCTGGAAACTCTCGTGCTAGTTCAGGTGGTGATTCAAGAGTGATAAGGGGAATCTACGGTCCTGATAAAATTTATGTAGACATGGTGGTACGTTCCTTCGATTTCTGGAAAACATATCAAAAGCAATGGCATCAATCTCTCTATTTCCCTACAGGGGCATTGTGGTTTTTTCAGGTTGATGATACCTATGCAAAGGAATCGCTACCCCTTGTAAATGGTGCGGGCTTGAAGGCGAAAGAATGGCCAAAGTCAGCTATTGAGAAGAAATACCCTCAGATAAATTTATCAGATCTGATAACATTTTATTATGAGGATGAAGCTGGGTATCTGCCTGCCCGCCATTGCTGCCAGGTTGTTTTGGAGCAATTTGTGAATAAGGGCGGGGAATACAAACAATTGGCTGTTCAACCGGGAACCATAAAAAATAATCAGCTTGAAAAACTCAAACTATCCGATGGCTCAACAATTTCTGCTGATTCCTATATCTTTGCATGTGGGCCATGGTTAAGCGAGATTTTTCCAGAAGTATTAAAGGATATTATACGACCCACACGCCAGGAAGTGTTCTTCTTTGGGACACCCTATGGTGATTCAAGATTTTTCGAATCCAATATGCCTGTGTGGGTGGATTTTGGTGAAAAGTTATGGTACGGTATCCCTGGCGCTGATTGGCGTGGGTTCAAATTAGCAGACGATACACGGGGGAAACCATTTGATCCAACTACAGGGGATCGAACCCCTTCAAAGGAAGGAATTGTATCAGCTAGAGAATATCTTGCACATCGATTCCCTGGCATGAAAGATGCGCCTTTGCTTGAAGCAAGGGTATGTCAATATGAGAATAGTCCTGATGGCCATTACATAGTTGATCGCCATCCAGAAGCAGAAAATACGTGGATAGTCGGAGGTGGATCTGGACATGGATTTAAATTGGGTCCAGCCCTTGGAGAGTTTGTTGCAAACCTTATAAATGGTGAAAAAGAAGTTCACCCATTTTTTGGTTTGGATCGATTTAATTTTAAGAAAAAGAAAGGAACCCAGTTTAACCATGAAAATTGTTAAACAACTATTTCCTGTTTTTCTTCTTTCATTTGGAGCCGGACAAGACTTTGATTTATCCCCATTATGATTCCACATCAGCTTTCTCAACCACTTTCCCAATTTGAACTTTAGGAATTAACTGAAGGCGATAGTGATTATAGATGCAAAAACATTGTAATAAAGTTATTAGTACTCTCTGGGTGTTTATTATCCTTTTCAATGGAGGATGTACAAATAATAATGAGCCATTACTTGATGAACTAGTTAGTGGTGTCTACAAGTCACGCATTGTGACTAATTACGAAGTGAATGGTATGCGTGATGGTGCAACGACACAAGTTTTCATCAAAATTTTGCTTGAGAATGGTGAACGAGTACAATTGAATCTTGAAATAGTTTACAATCCTACACCTATACTTCGTTCAGGTTCTTGGCAGGTTGATGGAAAGCAATCTGGTTCAGGTAATGTTATGGCCAAATCGATAAGGTTTTTGGGTGGGCAGGGCGATTCTCCAAGTCTTGGTGGTCGCTTTGAGCTCAAAGAAGGCTCTCGATCTCGTTTTCGCGTTGTTGTACCACTCCGACCAGTTAATAAACAAAGTTTGTGAGCTAAAAAAATAATGCAAAATATCATTAGCACTTTTCTCTTCCACTTTTCCAATCTCAAACTGGTAAATGACTGGGGGACGGTCGGGATGAAAGAAGCACCCACATCGTTCCTATAGTAAAATCCAATTTCCTGAATCTATTTAGAGATTTGTCGATAATTCCATTTTTATAAAAAGAGAGCGAATAATGAAAACACAACTACTCAAATCAATCAGTAGACTTCTATTCTTGGCTTTTGCTACATCAATATCCGTGGCACAGAATATTGAATACGAGAACCTCATAGACACTAAATGGAAACTGACAAATTACATCATTGACGGACAAAGTTTTCCCATTGATAAAAAACGAAAAAAAGATTATTTTATATTTAAAGAAAAGAACCAAAAGGAAGAGGTGCTGTTCGGGGAAAAAGTGAGGGGCACCTGGGAATTTCTACCCCATGGTAATTTTATAATGTTCTACAGTGAAAAAATGGATGTTTATGTTCCCGCCAGAATTACAGAATTAAACAGTGATACTTTAAGGATAGCAATTTTTGATATAAAAATCATGAAAATGATAACCTTCATCTACAAATCAAATCAATAAGTAGTTTAAACTATTGTGCTTTCACATCAGCTTTCTCAACCACTTTCCCAATCACAACCTGGAGAATGACGGGGGACGGTCGAGAGTAAAGAAGCACCCACATTGTAGAGTAACTTTTTGGAGATAATCAAATGAAATCAATTAAAAGTATTATTATCATTTTCTTGATAAGCTCTAACAGCTTATTAGCCCAGCAAACTATAATTCATGCTGGTTTATTATTAGATGGGATATCGAAAAAAGCACTATCAAAACGATCTATTATAATTGAAGGTGATCAAATAATTAATGTTCTCAAAGGATACAAAAAAGGTAGCAGAACGGATATTGTCATTGATCTAGAAAATGCCACAGTGATGCCTGGTTGGATTGATATGCATGTTCACCTTTCAAGTGAATCTAATCCTCAGTCATATGGCGAAGATTTTTATATAAACCCAGAAGATGCAGCATATAGAGCAATACCTTGGGTTGATAAAACTCTAATGGCAGGATTTACTACCGTTAGGGATGTTGGTGGAGAAGTGATGCTCTCAACTCGTGACGCAATACAAAAAGGCTATATAAATGGTCCTAGAATTTTTTCTGCTGGGAAAAGCTTAGCTACTACAGGTGGTCATGCTGATCCTACAAGCGGTCTTAATAGAGAACTTGTAGGAGATCCTGGCCCATATGATGGGGTGGTTAATGGTGTAGATGATGCTAGAAAGGCTGTAAGGCAACGATACAAGGATGGCTCTGATTTAGTAAAAATTACAGCAACAGGTGGGGTTCTCTCTGTCGCAAAAAATGGTCAAAATCCTCAATTCACTGAAGAAGAAATTCGTGTGATTGTTGATACTGCAAAAGATTACGAAATGTATGTTGCGGCGCATGCACATGGTGTAGAAGGAATGCAGCGTGCCATTCGAGCTGGAGTAAGGACAATAGAACATGGTACCTTAATGGACAAGGAAACAGCTCAACTTATGGTAAAGTATGGTACTTACTATGTGCCCACCATTAGTGCAGGTCAATTTGTTTATGAAAAAGCCCAAAAGCCCGGATATTTTCCTGAAATAATTCGACCAAAAGCTTTGTCTATTGGTCCAATTGTTAAGAATACTGTTGCTATGGCATATAAAGAAGGTGTAATAATTGTATTTGGTACTGATTCTGGTGTATCACCACATGGTGATAATGCGGATGAATTTCGTTTCATGGTAGAAGCAGGTATGAAGCCAATTGATGTGATCAACTCCGCAACCTCTGTAGCAGCCGAAGCGCTAGGTGTTGATGATTTAGGAAAAATCAAAAATGGAATGAAAGCCGATATCGTGGCTGTTCTCGGCGATCCACTAAAAGATATTTCGTTAATGAAAAAAGTAAATTTTGTTATGAAAGGTGGAGTGATATATAAAAAATGAAAAAGTCCCTCGCTATACTTCTCCTGCTGTTTAGCTTCGCCTCAGCTCAGGAGGCGACCTACTACGGCATTCTCCCCTTCGAGACGTCTCTCTTTTCTACGGCCGAGATGTTTGATCTTTCGGAGAGCGTCCGTCAAGAGGTAGAGGCCACCGGCGCCGTCGAGAGTGACGCTCTCAATTTATAATCTGAGGGGGCAGGAGGTAGCGACACTGTTGGATGAGTGGTTTACGATTGGCAGGCACAGGTAACCCTCGACATTTATGATATACTGGGTAAGCAGATTAAGACACTTGTCAACCAATCACAGGACGCTGGGAACAAGATAGCTATGTGGGATGGTACTGATGATTTGGGCATAGAGGTCAGTGCTGGTGTTTATCTTTACCAGATACAAGCTGGAGAGTTCACTCAGACACGGAAGATGCTTCTATTGAAATGAATCAGCTTTCTCAACCACTTTCCCAATCTCAAGCTGGAAAATGACGGTGGATGGTCGGGATGAAAGAAGAACCCACATCGTGGAGTAATTTTTTGAAGTGGTAATAAAACCAGCAATTCTATAACTAATAAAGATTCAGGATTTAAGGACATGAAACTTGCCCATACAATGATACGCATTCGTAATCTTGAAGCTTCACTTGAATTTTATTGTGATTTTGTAGGTTTACAAGAAGTGCGTCGTAAGGAGTTGGGTGATGAAGCAACCTTGGTGTTTTTGAGCGATGATACGGGAAACTACCATATTGAGCTCACATTGAACCGAGATGGCCGAGACTACACAGTGGGGGATCAATTTGGTCACCTTGCCTTTCATGTTGATGATTTGGATGCGGTAATTTCCAAAGTCAAAGAAAATGGCTGGTGGTATCGACAGTCAAAGTTGAACTCTTCATCAAGATATATTTTTTTGAAAGATCCAGATGGTTACGATATTGAGATTCTTCAAAAAAAATGACGGGGTGACGGTCCCGATGAAAGAAGCACACAGAACATCTCTTTTAGTGCTAAAACTTCAAAAAGTCCTCAATCAAATGAAACTTCTATACTTTATAGTTTTATTTCAAAGTTTGATATTCAACCAAACTTATAAATTCGGAGAACCAAGTATTGATGGTATTGGAAAATTTTATTTTCAAAGAGAAATAAGTAAAGTGATGGGTCATCAAGGTATTAATTGGCTTGAGAGAAACTCGAGAGAATCAGCAGAAGACCCAAATAAGGTAGTGAATAATTTAGATGTTGTATTAACTGATGTCGTTGCTGATTTTGGTTCAGGTTCAGGATATTTTACTAGAAAAATTGCACCACTATGTAGTCTTGTTTATGCTGTTGATATTCAAGAGGAAATGCATGCTGTAAATAAAAGTTTATTGTTAAAAAATAATATTGATAATGTAGAATTAATTATAGGAGGGCATAAAACAACAAATCTTCCGTTAGGAAAAATTGATATATTATTGATGGTTGATGTTTATCATGAACTTGAGTTCCCTTATGAAATCATGACAGATATCTATAGCAAATTAAAAACTCGAGGCAGGTTAGTTTTGGTGGAATATCGTGAGGAAGATGAAGAATTAATGATTAAACCACTCCATAAGATGTCAGAACAACAAATAACACTAGAAATCGAAATTGCAGGATTTTCACTAGAAAAAAATCTTGATATATTACCAACTCAGCATATGCTCTTTTTTAAGAAATGAACACAATAATTTCACACCAATAGAAGATTCTTATGAAATGTCTTTCTTGCTCTCATCGTTGGCAAAGAAGGAAACTAAATGTTCTTCTTTTCTTTCAAAATGTCCTACTTGTGGAACTCGATTTCCGGTATTAAGTGATCACCTACTTATGAGTTTGATTAATTTCTTTTCTAAACTAATAAAGAGTCGATAAGCGTCTGATAAATGACTTGGGTACGGTTGGAATGAAAGAAGCACCCAATGTTCATCTGAGTTTATTATGATATAAAGTGGGATAACTATTCCATTAGAATAAAAGTCATCATGGCTACCTTGAGCCCTGAATCATTCGGGGGCGCCAAGGTTGGCCGGAGTTTGCCTTGATTTGAAGGAACTTTGCATTAACCTCCTTATACCATAGATGTAATTTATTTTGCAACTCTTTTGTCTTGTCAGGCATGGATTGGGAAAGATCTCTTGTTTCTCCAAGGTCTTCATCGAGATTGTAGACTGAAACATCCCCATTCTCATAATTTTCTAGAAGTTTGAAATCCCCGATTCGAATAGCACCTCCTGGTATTCCTCCTTGGTTTGAATAATGAGGATAATGCCAGAATAAAGCTTCGCGTTGGAGTCTTTCACCACGAAATGCAGGCATCAGATCGATTCCATCTATCTTATGCTCCACAGTTATACCGACTGCTGCGGCGATAGTAGGGAAAAGATCGATTGAGCAAATCTTTTCGTCACTGATGGATCCCATAGGTGTGAATCCCGGATAGCGAATAATCCAAGGTTCACGAATTCCTCCCTCGTAAAGCCATCCTTTGCCCCCTTTAAGGGGGAGGTTGCTTGTTGGACTGCCTTCAGAGGTCGATAAACCTCCGTTGTCTGAAGTAAAAACCACGATGGTATTGTTGCTTACCTCTGCATCATCCAATGCCTTTAATACCTTGCCCACTGCATCATCCATTGCTTCAACCATCGCAGCGTAAACTGCGTGTTTTTGGAGAACACGAACCTGACTATCATGCAGATGCCCAAACTCTTGACCGCTTATTATTTTTGACAATTTTTTGTATTTCTCAATTAAATCAATTCGTCCCATAAGTGGAGTATGAACGGAATAAAATGAGAGGTAGGCAAGAAAGGGCTTGTTTTTATTTTGATGGATAAATTTTACTGTTTCTTCGGCCAAACGATTGGGTAAATGTTCCCCTTCAGGACTATCTGGATTTAGTTCCGGATTTTCAAAAGGAGAAAAGTACTTTTTCCCTGTGTAGGGGCCGCCCTGACTATGTCCCCCCATGTTTATATCAAATCCTTGAGCTTTTGGCCAGAATTTTTTTGTTGGTCCTAGATGCCATTTCCCGGCAAAAAAAGTCACATAACCTTTTCCTTTAAGTATTTCTGCTAGAGTTATTTCACTAAGTTGCATTTTATTTTTAAAGGGTGCCGGATTGAATTTGCCTGATCGTTTTCCGGAAAACCAGTTCGTTACCATTGCTCGGGTTGGATACTTGCCTGTCATCAGACTATACCTTGTGGGGGAGCATACCGGGTTGGCTGCGTATCCATCAGTAAAGCGCATACCAGTTGCGGCTAAATGGTTGATGTTGGGTGTTTCATAGAAACAATTAGGGTTATTGACTTCAATATCCATGTAACCTATGTCATCAGCAAGGAACACAATAATGTTCGGGTGCACAGATTCCTTAGGGTAAACACAATCTAAAAAACATACAAAAACTGTCAATATTTGAATAGGGAATAGGCAAAAAGTGACTCGAAATTTTGGATTCATGGCAAATAAGTAATAGTTACTTTTACTTGTTGAATTAAAGTTTTCTTTTGCAAGGTGAAGAATGGTTTAATTATAGTGAAAAAATACAGAAAGATTTGTTAATCAAATCCGAATAATTTTAGAGATTAATGGGTCTAAACTCATTTGAAAACTGTCCCCACTAGGATGTAACTTTGAGTGCTATGCTAAAACCATCAGGAAGTTCATTTATCACTGTCTATTCCCTGTTCCTTTCCTCTATGCTGATGGGGCAGGTGTCGGCACCGGTTACTGTGGAGGCAAGTCTCGATCCCGCTGAACTTAGGACGGGAGAGGTGATCACTGTTTATGTCACAGCCACTTCGGAACCGGAATTTCATATCTACGCAATCAATGATGTAGCTGAAGGGCCAATCCCTTCCAAAGTGACAATTGAAGGTGAGGTGGTGGACGTGGTAAGTGAGACAGCTGAACCGACGCCCATCAACAAGTATGATGAAGGCTTTCTCATGGAGACGTATTACCATGAGGGTACGGTTACTTTTGAGACTGATGTAAAGATCAAGGATAATCTTGCACCAGGTAATTATTCACTCTCCGCAGCACTTTTGTTCCAGGCCTGTGATCCGACCATCTGTTTTCCGCCAAGCACTAAAACCATTGAACTGCCATTTTCAGTGGTAGAAGGGAAGACCCGCCTGGATCGAAGCGAAATTGTGGCGGCAACAGCCAAACTAGTGGCTCTCCCCAGCGATGATGATAACATCGATCTCGACACCATAATTTCCTCTGGATTTGGTTCCTTCTTATTGCTCTCACTCAGTATGGGGCTCCTCGCGCTACTGACACCATGTGTTTTCCCAATGATTCCCATTACAGTTTCGTATTTTACTAAGCTTGGCGAGACTGAGGGACAGAGTCCATTAAAACAGGCATCAGTTTATTCTGGCGGCATCATCGTTGCCTATACTGTTCTTGGTCTGCTTTTAGCTATGACGCTGGGCGCTTCCGGTGCTAACCAACTTGCTTCTAATCCATGGATGAATCTTTTCATCGGCGGACTGTTCGTCTATTTTGCCCTCTCACTCTTTGGGATGTACGAGATTCAGCTCCCGGCATCACTGAGGCAGTTTTCGATGAAGCAGGAAGGGCGGGGCGGCTACGTCGGCACCCTGTTCATGGCGCTTACCTTTACGCTCACGTCATTTACATGCACAGTTCAGTTCGTCGGTCTGCTGTTGGTAAGGGCTATTCAGGGTGACTGGCTCTGGCCTTTTATCGGAATGCTTTTCTTTTCCGCGGCGTTCGCCATGCCGTTTTTCTTTTTAGCCCTTTTTCCGCAGTATCTTTCAAGAATGCCGAAAAGTGGTGGATGGCTCAACGCGGTAAAAGTTTCCATGGGATTCCTTGAATTGGCTGCTGCCTTCAAATTCTTCAGCAACACCGACCTTGTATGGGGATGGGACGTTTTTACGAGGCCTTTTGTGCTGGCGACCTGGGTAGTGATCGTATTCCTAACTGGCCTCTATCTCATCGGAAAAATTCGTCTGCCTCACGATTCGGAAACGTCCACTGTTGGTGTGCCGCGGTTGGTCCTGAGCATTATTCTTTTTTCATTTGCCCTCTATATGGGGCGTGGACTGTTCGGTCAACCGATCCACGGGCTCATTGATTCTTATCTTCCCCCAGCGTCCCGAGCGGAGACGGCTGCCATGACTGAGGGGGAACTTTCCCACGGCGACCTTGATTGGGTACTCGACTTCGATGAAGGGATAGCCATGTCAGAAATAACGGGCAAGCCGATGTTTGTGAATTTTACCGGCTACACCTGCACCAACTGCCGATGGATGGAGACGAATGTGCTGATTGAACCCGAGGTGATAAGCAGGCTGGAAAATTTTGTCCTGATTGAACTTTTTACTGATGGTGGTCCCCGGCATATGGAATATCAACAGATGGAGATTGACCGTTTTGGTACAGCCGCGCTACCGTTCTATGTGATTCTCAGTCCAGACAGCGAAGAGCTTGTCCGCTTCCCTGGACTTACAAGAAACACACAGAAGTTCGTCGATTTTCTTGATCGAGGACTGTCGGCTGCCGAAAGGCTCGCTGCGGCGATCTGAGATAATTCAATGAAGAGAATACTTCTCATGGCGATACTAATCGCCTCAGTTGCGAGCGCTCAGCTCGGAAAAGCCCCGCCTCTGAGATTTCAGATGACTGATGGACGTGAGGCGTTACTCCAGAACTTTCTTGATCAGGGGCTTCTTCTCATCGACTACTGGGCGCTATGGTGCTCGCCTTGTCTTAAGAAAATGCCCCATCTGAACAAACTTCAAAAGGAATTTGAAGATGAAGGGCTCACAATCCTTGCGGTCAATCTCGATAGTGAACGGAGTGTTTCGAAGGTGAAGAGTTACGTCCGTTCAAAAGGATACACGCTACCAGTGGCCCTTGATCCTTCCCAGGAAACTTATCGTATGCTGAACGGCATTGCCATGCCATACTCTCTCCTTATCGATCAGGCAGGATCGATTTTATACAGGCATAGCGGCTATGCCCCTGGTGACGAGCGAATCCTGAAAGAGAAGATTGAGGCCGCTTTTCCAGCTTCTCCTAGCAATTCCTGAGTTTCAAATCATCATGAAAATTCGCACACTGTTATTGTTTGCGGTCTGTCCCTTTCTGATCGCACAGGAGACGCAGTTTTCTATCGGGTTGTCATCGTTTAATGGTAATGCAAAGACGACCATTGTTCAGTTTGGAAAGAGTGAATTCTATCCATACAATTTTGGTGAACACTATTTGGACTTATCGGCGTGGCGTGGTGATTGGTCATTCTGGACAAACCTGGAACTGAGTAGCCCACCAAGGATCGGTCCCAGCTTCGCTGGCCTCAGAAAATTGAGACTATCGTGGGAGCGAGATAATTACAATTTTATACTCGGTGATCTCTACGGGCAGATTGGCCGTGGGCTTGGTCTCAACATGTGGGAAAACCAAAGTATGGATTGGGACTCCACGCTCCGTGGCGCGTGGCTGAAGGTGAAACTCCGTCAGCAGTTCAAAGTTGATCTCATTACGGGGAAGACTAAAGGCGGTCGTCATCTGGGTGGGGGAGAGGGGATCGACCCCCGCCGCCGCGACTTTGCTGAAGACGAGACCGTCACCGCTTTGTCGGGAAGAATGGAGGACTTTTTGCCCGGTACAAATGTCGGTGTCTATCTGATCTTCATGAACGGGAGAAGGTCGTGGTTTACTTCCCGGGATAGCAATGATCTTGAGATAGTTAAAGTCACTTCAATCAAGCCCGGTTTTCTGCTGGATTACACCGGTCAGAATTTTGATCTTTACCTTGAAGGGACATCCCGTTCTGCGTCCATTCCTGATGTGGACAGCCTCTATTCAAAAACACACTCCATGTGGCACCATTATGAGCGTCAAACGTCCGGTCGGGGTTTCCACTTCGCCGGTTCCTTTTACCCCGGCAACTGGGGAATAACGGTGGAACTGAAGGATTATCTTTACGATATGTCATCGCCTGATCAGCGGACGCATCTCCCATTTAGATTGGGGCGGAGCAGTCTTGTGACGGGACCGCCCATCGGCTTTAAAGAACACTCGTCAACACTCCTCGCCAGGACACCTCACGTCATGGATATGGATGACGAACTCGGTTTTCAGGTAGAATTCAACAAACAGATAAATGAAAACCTCTTTCTTCTGTTCAACTACTCACGAAGCAGTCGCCACACCACTTTCGTAAAGGAGACCGATGCCCAGTTCAACATTGCATGGAAGCGATCTGACCATGACCGGTTATTTATTCCCTCCACCGATTACGGTTTCTATCCTTTCCATGAGGGATATGTGGAACTGACTTATCGCTATGACCCTCTCAGGATGGATTTCAGTGCGGGGCTTGCTCAATCCAGTGAGGTAGTCATCTACAGTGGGCACAGTGCTTACAAAGCTGGGTCATCGGAGTGGCTCTCAGGTCGTTCCAAGATGTTTGAACTGTTCACGCGGCGGAATCTTTTCTCTATTCCCACAGAATTAACTTTAGGACTTCCGCGTAATATGTTCATCTCCTTCGATATCGAACATCAGTGGGAAGCACAGGAATTAGGGTCCAAGACCTCCTTCACGCCGCATGGAGAGTCCAGGCCGGACAGCGTCAAAGCTGTGGAGATAGATATTGTCCCGTTCTATTACCGGTACAGTAGTCTGACCGTAGGTAAGGCATCCCGCTTTGCCTTCAGCTTTCTGTTTGATCATTTGTCCAAGACGAAAACTGGCGATGTTTTCAATGCAGATCCTGAACAGGACAACGCCCTTGAAGATTTAATGAGACGTAACCAGATAGAACTTGCGAACAAATGGTTCGGTGTAGAGGCGACACTCTATGTGACATCTTCAACCTTTCTATCAATTTTTTACGGTTCCATCCAGGGTGGATTGAAGTGTGAGAACGGTATCTGTGTCTATGTGCCTGGCCTTGAAGACGCTTCCATGCTTTCGTTCACCACCAACTTTTAGTTAACTCATGGGGTTGACCGAAATCACCTGTATTAGACTTTTCACTTTACTAAATTGATCCAACTGAAACTGCACACTTAGAGTTAAGGAGATTTGAGATGACAAAATATGAATGCGGCGATTGTGGCAACGGTATCGAGGGATTGACATGCTCCAACTGCGGTGAAGCACTTGTGCATGATACTCTCGAAAAAGAGGATGGTACGACTGTTCAGATCAGCAGGTGTCCCAACGATTGCGGAAAGATCAAGTCGCCCATGTGCTGCGGCTCTGATATGGTTCCGCATGAGCATTAAGGCCCTCAATATAACCAGACAATGAGGAGTCAGCGACCGACACTTAATTTTGCTGTATTATTATTCATCGTCTTTATAATAGTAGGATGCGCTGGTACGGGAGGTGCTGCCGGCTCCGGTCCCAGAAAACAGAGGAATGTAATTACCGCCGGCGAGATCGCCACACTGGAGGTGAGGGACGCCTACGAAGTAGTCCAGAGGCTTCGGCCGCAAATGCTTCGGGTTAGGGGGAGCATAGGTATCGCTGTATATGTAAATGGCATTCGAATGTCCAATGGCCTTCAGTCTCTTACGAATATTGCGCCGGCCTCGATACGTGAGATTCGTTACCTCAATTCTTTTGATGCGACCGCCCGCTTCGGGACCGATGTTCCCGATGGGGCAATCTCTGTCACGATGAAATAAAGGTTCGGTGACGGCAAACCAAAGATTCCGTTCTACAGCCGGACGGGGATCGGTGGTATTTGTATACATAGTGCCTCCTGTGGCCCAAACCCATCGTATGAATTCGGTAAAGTTGATTTTCTTTTCTCTGAATGGTTTCGGAGCAATTCCCCTGGCCTGATCGTGGGGATTCTTAGTCGCTTCGGCATCATCGGGTTCACACTCAACGGTGAGGAGAAACGGACCTGAAATTCAAACGACTGTAATAGTATTATCTGAATTATTGAGGATCATACAATGACGGCATACAAGAACTTTGTTAACAATGACTGGGTAGATGCGAAATCGGGAGAGACCTTTCCCGTCGAAAATCCGGCCACGGAAGAGACCTTTGCTGAGGTCCCCCGTTCCAAAGGTGAAGATATAGAGCTTGCTGTGAGGGCAGCCCAGGATGCCTTTGGTCAATGGCGACTCACGAGTGCTGGAAAAAGGCGATCTATTTTGAGAAAGATTGCGGCAAAGTCCCGAGACCATCGAGACGAAATAGCAAATCTGATTACAGAGGAGTGCGGAAAACCGCTTGTAGAGGCAGAGGATGAGATTAGTGTTATAGCTTCTAACTTTGAGTACTACGCTGAATTGGGACGGGATCAGATCGGTCGAATTGTAGCGCCAACTTCAAGCCGATCCATGTCTCTAGTGAAGTACGAACCTTACGGCGTGGTGGGATGCATTATACCGTGGAACTTTCCCATGGCCCTTATGGCATGGAAGGTGGCGCCTGCATTGGCAGCTGGCAACACAATTGTACTCAAACCATCAGAGATTACGCCCGTTTCTATCCTGAAATGGGTTGAACTGACCTGTAATAATCTACCAGCAGGGGTGCTTAATATTGTTACCGGCTACGGCAAAGAAGCGGGAACACCTCTCGTTGAACATCCTGATGTTCCGGTAATTGCGTTTACAGGATCTGTCGCTACTGGGACACACATCTCTCAATTGGCGGCTAAGCGGCTCAAGAAAGTGTCACTGGAGTTGGGGGGAAAGGACCCTATCATCGTCTGCGGAGACTGCGATGTAGAGGTAGCGGCCAAGGGGGCAGCGTGGGGCGGATTTATGAATGCGGGACAGGTGTGTACTTCCGTAGAGCGCGTGTATGTTTTTGACTCAGTGGCGGACAGTTTCACCGAGGCGCTAGTTGAGGAAGCCAAACAGGTGAATATCGGTCATCCCAGGGATTCTAGAACGGATATCGGGCCCATGGCATCGAGTATGCAGTATGACAAAGCCCTCGAAAAGGTCAATCTTGCAGTCGAGCAAGGGGCGCGGCTTCTCACAGGTGGCTGCCGACCGAAAAAGTTTGACAAGGGATACTTCTATGCACCGACGGTATTCGATGGGATGACTTCTGATATGGAATTGATGAACGAGGAGACGTTCAGTCCTGTGGTGCCCATCCAACGGGTGAAGTCGCTTCAGGAAGCGATTGAGCTCTCAAACGCCACGAAATACGGTCTCGGCTGTTCCATTTATACGAAGGATATTGAATTGGCTATGACCGCGGCTGACGATATCAAGGCGGGCAGTTTCTGGATTAATAATCCCCTGAGCGAAAACAATGCGGCGCCGTTCGGTGGTATGAAGATGTCAGGCCAGGGGAGAGAACTGGGAATCGAAGGGTTAGATGAATTCCGGGAGTCGAAGCACATTCTGATTGATTATCGACAAGAGAAAAAAGATTGGTGGTTTCCGTACGGTGAAAACGGCGATTGAGCATATCCGCCTGAATGGTCTCTTTTTCTTCCTTGCGCTAATTAGCGCACTGGGCGCAGATAAACCGATCGAATCCGCCACCCGTTTCGGTCCTATTGAATTCACGGTTCTAATAAACGGAGAATCCAATCGGCGGTTAGTCCTGTTACACGGTGATGAAAAGACAGCTGAAAAGGCACTTAAACAACATATTGTGCGCTATAAAGGAACAGCTTTCCTGATTCGTAATCATGAAAGGCTGTTCCATATCAATGGACTAAGACTTGATCCGAACCGAATTTTCACAAACGATGGGACTAGAAATACTCTCCATAAATATCATCCTGAAGTGCCCCATCAAGATAGAGAGAAAATTGTAGAGGAACTGAACATGGAAAGAGAAAGCTTTATGGAAAAGCTGTCTCCACCTTCGGGCGGAATCATGATCGCCCTTCATAACAACTCTCAGGGATATTCCATCGATTCTGAAATTGACAATGCCACTCGCTACTCAATTAAACCAGACCAGGATCGCCGTGATTTCTTCCTCTGTACCGATCGAAAAGACTATGAGATTCTCGCCCGTTCACCCTTCAACGCACTGCTTCAGTTGAACGGTGTTACAAAGTACAACGGTTCACTCTCTGAAGCGATGGGACGAAAAAGTCAGCGTTATGTGAATGTGGAGGTTCGGCTGGGCCGACTTCGCCAACAGAAGAAAATGCTCGAATATCTCGAAGCACATCTCCCTTAGATCTAAAAAAACAATTATTTCATGTATAGTATGAAATAATTTTTGGTTCTTTATGCTTACAATATTCTGCAAATTTTCAGTTTCCGGACGACCTCACAGATCTTCGAGTTTTTCTCAGGTACCATCCAGCCCCATACCCGAAAAGATTCGCCCCCATATCCACTACCTTGTTTTCAATCGATTCCAGAGCAAACTCGAACGGAAGAACGATTTCCAATGCTTCCCATCCTGTTGCGATCAGGAAGAATGGGATCAGAGGAAGTGGCGTGAACCGCGCCACAATAAACCAGAGCAGAAGATGAATTAATGTGTAGCCGTTTAACGCTTCCATTTAAATATCAAAAAGGTCATTATATTTTGAAAGATTTCATCACTTATTTTCAGAATCGATCAATCACCGTCACACCTTTACCCGAGAAACTGTCCATATTGATCAGTACATCTACGGACTCTTCAAGAGAAACTCTGCGATGGACAAGCTTCTTCAAATCAATCTTCTTTTTATGGATCCACGTCAGCATGTCAGCGTAACGGTGGGCCTGAATGCCGTGACTTCCCAAAATCTCTAACTCATAGGCGATGACCTTATCCATAGGAACAGAGACGTTCCGCTCATCAGCAACGGTAAGGCCAATCTGGACGTGCCGTCCACGTTTTCTCAGTGACTTGACACTGTTGCGGCTGATCCGCGGATGGCCAATAGCATCTATGGAGATGTGAGCGCCGCCGCAAAGTTTATGAATTTCCCGGGCGATATCAGGAGTTGCCTGAGCGTTGATGCCCTCTGTGGCGCCGAACGATTTTGCCAATTCGACCTTTTCGTCGCTAATGTCTACAGCAATCACATGAGCGCCCATGTTTGACGCAATAAGAATTGCTGAAAGTCCCACACCACCGCAACCGTGAACGGCCACCCAATCGTCCTCTTGCAATTGTCCCTGATCGATGATTCCCCGAAAGGCGGTAGCAAAACGACACCCCAGCGTGGCAGCCTCTTTGAAGTCCATATCATCAGGAAGCTGGACAAGGTTATTTTCGGCGTATCTGATATGAACGAATTCAGCAAAGGAGCCCCAATCGGTAAAGCCGGGTTGGAAATGGTTGTCGCAGATATTCTGGAGTCCCGCCTCGCACTCGGGGCACTGGCCACACCCACTGCTAAAAGGGACCGTTACACGATTGCCCGTCTTCCACGATTCCACGTTAGTTCCAACTGTTTCCACCACACCGGCAAGTTCATGGCCGGGGACATGCGGCAGCGTCACCTGAGGGTCATGCCCCATCCAGCAGTGCCAGTCACTTCGGCAGATACCGTTGGCCATGACCCGAATGATCGCGCCATCATCGGTGACAGTGGGCTCTGGTACATCCTTAAGGGTGGGAGGATTACCGAACTCATCTATGATAATTGCGCGCATTATCTTTTTCCACCTATCATGTTCTAATAAGCATACAAGGTTACAACCCTAAGGGAAATATTACGATCTGAAATGAGTGAAAACAGGTTGAATTGAATCACTGTACGTGAGAGATTCTCCTAGGGGCATCAGCATCCAAAATGCAATATTTTATCAGATTTAAGGAATAACTTGGATGGGTAGGTCAGTTTCAGGGTTCGACTCTGTCAAGTATTCGCTGAAAGTCGGCCGGGAGGTTGGTTTCAGACCTTTCCTCAAATCGGTCGCCTCCAAGAACACTTGCAAGACCTGTGCTTACGGAATGGGGGGACAGCAGGGTGCGCTTCGAAATGAAGCTGAGAATTTCCCGGAGGTGTGCAAGAAGAGCCTTCAGGCTCAACTGACCGATCTCCAGCCTGCCATTTCTGCGGAGGTCCTGAGCCTGCCTGTAGATGAACTGAGGCGTTTCTCACCCAGGGAACTGGAGCGGCTGGGCCGACTTAACAATCCCCTATTGAAGACACCCGAGCACAATCATTACCGGATCATCGAATGGGATGAGGCACTCTCTTGCATTGGCGAGCAATTATCCCGGACCGATCCGAACAGAACATTTTTTTACAGTTCGGGTCGATCGTCCAATGAAGCTGCATTCCTACTCCAGATTTTCGCCCGCGTGTATGGAACAAATAATGTGAACAATTGCTCCTATTACTGTCATCAGGCCTCAGGTGTTGGACTGGAGAAGACCATCGGTTCCGGTACAGCTACGGTGGTTCTGGACGATGTAAAACACGCAGACATGATTTGGGTCATCGGAGCCAATCCTGCCTCGAACCACCCGCGTTATATGACAGAGCTCCTTCACTGCCGCCGCCGTGGTGGTGAGGTAATTGTAATAAACCCATTGAAGGAGCCGGGACTGGTAAAGTTCAAGGTGCCCAGCGACTGGCGAGCCATGGCTTTGGGCGACTGTGATATTGCTTCAACTTATATTCAGCCGAATATCGGTGGCGACATTGCCCTTTTCAAAGGAGTGGCAAAATCCCTTATTTCCCGGGGATGGGTTCATGATGATTTTGTGGCGAATAACACGGAGGGTTCGGAAAGTTTTATAGGTGAGTTGGGGGAGACGTCGTGGCAAAATATCGTACATTCATCCGGCATTGAACGCGAAACTATTGAAGATCTTGCGGAGCGTTATGTTAAGGCAGAGAAGGTCATCTTCTCCTGGGCCATGGGAATTACACACCACAAACACGGTGTGGATAATGTTAAATCGATAGTAAACCTTGCTCTTTTGCGGGGAATGGTCGGCAAACCACATGCGGGACTTCTGCCACTGCGGGGACATTCCAATGTTCAGGGCGTCGGTTCGGTAGGCGTCACTCCAGCATTGAAAAGCGATGTCATGGAAAAACTCGAATCGGAGTTGGGGATCACTATGCCGGTAAGTCCAGGGTTGGACACGATGCAATGTATGCAGTCAGCCCTCAATGGAGAGATCGATCTGGCCTATCTGCAGGGAGGAAACCTCTACGCCGCTAACCCTGATTCACAGTTTTCAAAGCGGGCATTGAACTCCATACCCTTGAAGGTATTCCTTACCACCACGCTTAACGCATCTCATGTCTCCGCTACAGAAGGGGAGTGTGTCATTCTGCCTGTGGCGGCGAGAGATGAGGAGAAGCAAGCAACCACGCAGGAGTCAATGTTCAATTTCGTCAGGATGAGTGATGGGGGAATCGTCAGACTTGACAATGTTAGATCGGAAGTTGAAATCATTGCAGAATTGGCTCACAGTGTAATGGGGAATCACCCTTTTGATTGGCTTCGCTTCAGGGAGCACAGCAACATTCGGGATGCGATCGCCCGGACAATCCCTGGTTTCAAAAAGATCAGTGAAATTGATGAGATGAAAGAGGAGTTTCACATTGGTGGAAGAACATACCATGTTCCTAACTTTTCAACAGAAAGTGGCAAAGCGAACTTTACGGTTGTTCCAATTCCCACATTGAAACGGAATGAAGGAGAGTTCACACTCTGCTCTGTGAGGAGCGAGGGGCAGTTCAATACCACTGTCTACGAGCAGGAAGACATCTACCGTGGAACCGAGGCTCGATGGGTCGTAATGATGAATCGTGACGACATATCTCAGTTGGAACTGACAGAAAGGGATTATGTTAACATCACAACTCCAACCGGCTGTATGTCGACTGTGCAGGTGAAGGCGTTTGACATAGCTCAGGGAAATGTCGCCGCTTTTTTCCCGGAAGCCAATGTTCTCATCCCAAATACGGTTGATGAGCAGAGCAAAACGCCTGGATTCAAGTCTATCGCTGTCAAGATTTCTAGAGCCAGAACAGAAGAATGAGATTTCTTTTAATCAGCTTTATCCACCTGTGCACTGTTTTGAACGGCATGAACACAGATCTTCTTATGGGGCTAGATGAGAAAATAGAAAAAGGGATGGTGGGAAATTACACTCACGAAGCCTACGGTACCGTTGAGGTAAGCCGGGTACGGCGGCAACTGATGATGAAACATTGGGGCTCGTCCCTCAAGGGTGATCTGGATCATTGGCAGAACAACAACTACCGAATCACGTGGAATGACTCAACTGTGAAAGATGATTCGGCCAGGATTTTCATCAATTTCCAGATTGACTCACAAGCGAGGATCAAATCTCTCTCCGTGGAACTGCTGATTGACTTTGATGAGAAAAATGGTCCCCAGTCTCAAGAGATAGTCTTTAAGAAAGCAAAATCCGAATGAAACTGGTGCGCTTATTTCTTCTATTCATCCTGTCCTCGTCAGTGCTGGAAGCCCAACTTTTCACTCAAATTCGCACCGTTGAATCCATGACAATGAAAGTGCCCATCATCGGAAAAATAGAACTAGTTAGCACAAAAGTTATGGTCGATGGAATTTTGCATGAGAAGGAGAAGACCAAAGTAGACAGATTCATCTTCAGGTGGATGGGTGGATCGGAGGGGTCAATTATCGATATATCAAAAGGTTACAAGCTGTTCTATGATGACGAGGACAAGGAAACGTGGCGTACCACTTTTGAAGAACTTGTGGAAGAAGCGACGAACCCGGATACCTCCAATCGGCGATCGATTTCCTTCACTGTCGGGAGCGACGACGATGATGAAAAGGAAGAAGAGCCGATTGTATCAAGAACGGATGAAGGGGTAGAAGATGTAAACAGCATCTCCGCTAGAAAATGGGTCACGACAATTCTGGGAAAGGATGACAGAGTTATATTCGAAATGTGGATGGCTAAGGATCTGCCTAAAAGGGTAAGGGCTATTGAAATTGAGAAGAAGATCGATGAAAAAATCGGCCTGCCTGCCTCAGACGATGGAATCTCTGAATTTGCAAATGCAATTGCGTCCATCGATGAGTTTAATTTGGAACCGATCCCTGGTGTAATGGTCAAGATGAATATGATGGTCTTTGAAAGTGATGGCGGAGAACCTAAGATGACCGCAATAGTAGATCTCCTTGAAATTGTAGAAGAGCCATATAATCCGGCCGACTTTGCCCCGCCGAAAGGCTACAAACTTGTGGAAAAGAACTGAAAATGTGGAATCCGTTGATCTTAATTCAATATTCATCATTTCGTATTGCCATTACTTTCTGTTCTCTGTGGCTAATTAATGAAGGAACATAAATGGAACTGAAAATTGAGCATGTATCAAAAACTTATCCGAACGGTGTCCGGGCACTGAACAATGTAAGCCTACACATCAAGAATGGGATGTTTGGTCTCTTGGGACCAAACGGGGCGGGAAAATCGACCCTTATGAGAACCATTTCCGCCCTCCAGGATCCCGATGAGGGGAGCATCAGATTTGGCGATATCGACGTTCTGAAAGATAAGCAGGCGGTAAGGGAGGTTCTTGGTTATCTTCCCCAGGAGTTTGGCCTCTATCCCAAGGTCACCGCGCTGGACTTTCTGGATCATCTGGCTGTGATGAAGGGAGTGACTAATGGAAAGGAACGGAAAGGTCTGGTAGAGTCACTTCTCCATCAGACAAACCTGTGGGATGTTCGTAAGAAAAGACTGGGTTCTTTTTCTGGCGGTATGAAGCAGCGGTTCGGTATTGCCCAGGCGCTAATCGGAAATCCAAAACTGATCATCGTGGATGAACCGACGGCCGGACTTGATCCCACCGAGCGTTATCGTTTTCACAATCTCCTGAGTGAAATTGGAGAGAACGTGGTGGTCATTCTCTCAACACATATTGTTGATGATGTGAGCGATCTTTGCCACAGCATGGCGATTATTCATGAAGGGGAGGTGAGACTCGTGGGCGATCCACTTGATCTTGTGAAACAGATGGAGGGTAGGGTCTGGAGGATGATCAGTGAGAAGAGCGAGCTTGAATTGCTGGAAAGCACTCACAATGTAATTTCCTCACGACTTTATATGGGAAGGCTTCAGGTCCGCCTTTTTTCTGACAGTCAACCTTCCACAGAGAGCGAACCGGTGGCTCCGGAGATTGAAGATCTCTATTTCTCAACCATCAATGATCTTGGCGTAAACGGAGAAAAGGAATGAACCATTTCTTCGAAATAGTTCGTTTCGAACTGAAGCAGGGATTCAGCAGAGTATCAACCTATGTCTATGCGGGTGTCTTTTTTGGAATCTGTTTCTTCGTCTTCGCCGCTTTCGGTGGCGCTTTTGAAGGATTCACAGTGACGACCAATGTTTATTTCAACGCGCCGGTGCTCATTTTCAGTTTGATGGTCAGTTTTGCATTTTTTGGACTGATAGTCACCTCCGGTGTTGTGGGGAACGCCGCCTACAAAGATTACCTTCATGACACTTACCCGCTCTTTTTTACCCATCCCGTAAGTCCATTTGTCTACCTTCTTGGTCGCTACACCGGTGCAGTGCTGCTGAACTCTGTCATTATGCTTGCCCTACCTTTATCTATGATGATGGCAACCTTCCTACCTATGCTGGATCAGGCGAGGCTTGGGCCTTTCGTCCTGTGGGCTTACTGGCAACCTTATTTCGTATTTGTCGTTACAAATATTCTTTTCTTTGGTGCTCTTATCTTTCCGGTAGCTTTATTGACAAGACGAATGCTTCCAACATATTTTGTGGCTATAGGTCTTATTGTTGGGTATCTCATTGGCACGAGCCTCGTATCGGATATCGAGAACGAAAAGCTTGGTGCCCTTATTGATCCCTTTGGCATGACCGCACATAGCCTTGAGACAGAGGATTGGACACAGGCGGAGAAGAACACGAAAATTCCAGCGGTCACCGGCCTTGTCCTTATGAACCGGCTGATCTGGCTCGGAGTTGGAGCGGTTTTTTTGGGGCTCGCGGTATTGCGTTTTCGCTTTAGTCATGCCGCAACCATCTTTTGGAAGAAGAAACGGAAATCCTCATTGGAAGAGATTAGCGTGAAACCGCCAACAGAGGTTAAGATATTAAGATCCGAACAGTTTTTCACAGCGTCTGCTCGTCGACGACAATTCTTTGACCAGATTCGAATAGAGATCAAACGTGCGGTAAGAGATCCCTACTTCCTGGCCATTGCAATGACAGGGGCTATCTTTCTTATAACTGTCCTGAGGATGCAGACTTCAATGTACGGTGTCAAGACATTGCCGGTGACACGGGATGTGATGGTTGCTCTGTCTGGCGGATTTGGACTTTTCATGATTATCCTCATTACCTTCTATGCAGGTCAAATTGTTTGGCGAGAGAGGGAGCTGAAGATTGATCAGGTAGTCGATACACTACCGGTCCCCAACTGGATTCCAATCCTTTCCAAACTGGGAGCGCTCATGCTTCTGCCGGCAATTATTTTGCTCGTCCTGATGATTACCGGGATCATCCATCAAACCATCAATGGTTTCACCCAGTACCAGCTGGGACTCTACCTGAAGTACCTTTTTCTCATTGATTGGACCGATTATGCTCTCCTTTGTGTCCTTGCGATAACCATTCAGTCGCTGGTTAGCCATAAGAACCTCGGCCATCTGATAATGATTCTATATTTCTTGGCGGGGGCTTTTTCATATCTGCTTGGCCTCAATCATGTCATCTATCAGTTTGGAGAATACCCTATTCCCGTCTATTCAGATATGAACGGCTTTGAACCATACATCTGGACAACATTTGTTTTCAAGGTCTACTGGGCCTTGTTGGCGGTTGTTCTGGCGGTCGTGACCAATCTGTTCTGGTCAAGAGGTACGGGGTTCACCCTCAAGGAACGATGGTTCATGGCAAAAGCGAGGTTCGTTGGTGCAACACGAATCAGTGTCTTTGTTACTCTTGCTCTATTCACCGCTGTTGGTGGATACATTTTTTATAACACCAATATTTTGAACGACTATATGAAGCCTGTAGAGGAAGAGAGACTCCGTGCTGATTATGAAAAAACGTATAGGAAATATCTTGGGATTCCTCAACCGAAGATTACTGATGTCGATGTCAGGGTCCACATTTTTCCGGATGAGGGGCGGGTGGAATTCTCCGGCGAGTATCAGCTGGTGAATAATAGTGACAAACCTATCGATTCGGTTCACGTGCTTTATGACACGGACTATCCTTACAGCATTCTCGATTTCGGTCAGAGTGTGGAGAAAGTACTGGATGATGATAGGGTCGGTTACATCATATATCGTTTTAACGAGGCGATAGAGTCTGGTGCAACCATCTCTCTCAACTTTGGTGGTGAGGTCTCTAGAAACGGTTTCAGCATTAACGGTGTCAACAGAACCGTGGTCGAAAATGGGACAATGATTTGGAGTAGTACACTCTTCCCATCATTTGGATATGATCCGTCTTTCGAGCTCTACGCCAGTTCAACGCGGCGTAAGCATGATCTTGACCCGAAGATACCCATGCCGAAGTACAACGATCCTGATGGTCTCAATCACAGCCTTTTTGGAGATGATTCCGATTGGATTACCTTCAATGCAGTGGTGAGCACATCGGAAGATCAAATCGCCATGGCGCCGGGATATCTCGAAAGAAAATGGGTGGAGGAGGGGCGCAGATTTTTTCATTACAAGATGGATCAACCGATTCACAACCTTGCGGCGTTTGTTTCGGGACGGTACGAGGTGATGAAGGAATCATGGAATGGGATAAGCCTTGAAATCTACTATCACCCGAGCCATACGTATAACCTTGACAAGATGATGGAAGGGATGAAAAAATCGATCGAGTTATACTCAGAACTGTATGGTCCCTATCAGTATCGACAGTGCAGAATTATTGAATTTCCCTATGGTTCTTATGCCGCTTCCTTTCCAAATACAATTCCCTTCTCCGAAAACATTGGCTTTATCCTTGATGTTGATCCGGACGATCCCGAAGATCTTGATATGCCTTTCTGGGTAACTGCTCATGAAATGGGACATCAGTGGTGGCCTCATCAAGTGGCGGGAGGCGCAGTTCAGGGCTCAGGATTTCTGAGTGAGGGGCTATCGGAATATTCCGCTGTCACGCTATTGGAAAAGGAGAAAGGGGCGAAACAGCTCGGAAAGTTTCTGAGATATGAAATGAAGCGGTACCTTGTAGGAAGAGCGGCAGAAACGCGATTTGAGCCGACCATTATGGAGACTGAGGGGCAAGGCTATGTCCATTACAATAAAGCAGGGCTTCTTCTCTACAGTCTGCGTGATCTTATCAGTGAAGAGTCGATGCACCGAGCGCTGTGGAGATTTATCGAAAAACACCGTTATCAGAAGGCACCTTACACAAACATAGGCGAACTTGTCGATGAGATTAGAAGTGAGACGCCTGAGGAACTCCAGTACAGGATTACCGATATTTTTGAAAGGAGAACCATCTATAAGAACAAAGCGGTGAGTGCATCAGCCACACCTGAAAGCGATGGAAAGTATACAGTGACGTTGGGAGTGGAGACTGAAAAAGTGTACGCAGACAGCGTCGGTAATGAAACGGATGGGCTTCTTAACGATTGGGTGGAAATCGGTGTTCTCGCCGAAAGTATAAACGAAGCGGGCAAGAAGGAAGAGACGCCAATCTATCTTGAGAAGGTGAAGATTACTGATTCAACATCAACCTTTAACATGGTAGTGAATCGGCTTCCATCTTCCGCAGGGATCGATCCACTCTTCAAACTGGTTGATCGGGACCTGGATGACAATATTACCAAGGTAGAGATCGTTAGAGAAAAAGAGGATTAGGCGGAAGATGGGAGATGGGATCGCGAACCAATAAGGAGAGAATCATGAAAAAGATGATTGTGACAGTGATGTTGGGTGTTTTGTGGGGTATTAACGGGCCGAAGATTTACATCTCTGCCGATATGGAGGGAGTTGTAGGCGCTGTGACGGGCGCGCAGTTGGGACCGTCAGGATTTGAATATGAGCGCTTTCGAAAATTCATGACAGCGGAGGTAAACGCTGCCATTGAAGGTGCCCGATCTGCCGGAGCCGGCGAGATTCTTGTGGCCGATTCCCACGGCAACGGACAGAACCTCCTTATTGATAAATTGCCCAAAGATGTACAGATTGTTCGCTCGTGGCCTAGACCTCTCGGCATGGTAGGCGGGCTGGATAAGAGGTTCGATGGTGCTATCTTCTTGGGCTACCACTCAAGTACAGATAATCTTGAAGGCGTCCGGGCTCACACATTTTCAAGCGCACGATTGACGTCAGTCAAGCTCAATGGAACTGCCGTCAGTGAAGGGGTATGGAATGCGGCCATCGCTGGCGAGATGGGTATTCCTGTCATTATGGTTTCAGGTGATGACGCCACCGTGGCTGAGGTATCGTCTCTTGTTGGGAATGTAGAAGGGGCAGTGGTGAAGTATGCACTCAGTTTCCATTCGGCAAAAACACTACATCCTGAAGCAGCCTTTGATCTTATTCGTGATAAAGCTGAACAAGCGGTGAAGAACATCAAAAGGTACAAACCTTATCGTGTCAAGAGTCCTGTGACTGTTACAATGAGTTTTAAGCATTACCGACCCGTGGAGCTTCTCGGTTATCTTTCAATGTTTGAACGTATCGATTCCCACTCCATTCGCTACGGAGCCAAGACCATGGAGGAGGCTTCGCGAATTAGAACATTTATTCTCAGCTATGAGGGTGGTAATTCGGTTCCCTGAGCAAATATGAAGCTCTCGCTCAAACAGGCGTTCTTCACACTCATTATTGTTCTTTTCAGCGCATGTGAAACCGGACAGATCCGCGCAACCGGAGACTACAGGCAGGTTGCGGAAGCGATGACTGACGCCATAGAGTATGAGATCGAGGATAAAGACTTGAACGCCATATCCATTGTCCTCGTTAAGGATCAGGAGATTGTTTGGGCGGACGGTTTCGGCTTTGAAGATCACGATCGGACGATTAAGGCAGATGCGAACACTGTTTACCGAGTAGGATCTGTCTCAAAACTGTTTACGGACATTGGTATCATGCAGTTGGTAGAGAAAGGAGAAGTTAGTCTTGATGCTCCAATCACAGACTACCTTCCCGAATTCACACCAAGAAACAGCCACGGAGGGTCGATCACACTGCGCCAGTTAATGTCACACAGATCGGGGATGCTTCGAGAACCGAGAGTGGGAAATTACTTTGACGATGAAGAACCGACTCTCAGAGAAACGGTAGATAGCATCATTGAGTCGGATATCGTCTATGCACCCGAGAGTCGGATCAAGTATTCCAATGCCGGAATCGCCGTGGTAGGTTATGTTCTGGAGAGGTTAACGGGTAATCCGTTTGCGAACGCCCTGCGTGACAATGTCCTAATTCCGATGGGACTCGAGGAGAGTGCTTTCGAACCCACAGGCGAAGTCATTGATCGTCTTGCCGACGCTACTATGTGGACTTATGACGGACGTCAGTTCCCGGCCCCGAAATTTGAACTTGGTATGTCTCCTGCCGGATCTATGTATTCTTCAGTAAAAGAGTTAGGTCAGTTCATGAAAGTTTTGTTTAAAGAAGGAGAGGGCCCCTTGGGGCCGGTCATTTCAAAGGGAACTCTGACGGAAATGCTCACCAGTCAGTTTAGCGGAGGAACAGATCAGAGACACAATGTTGGTTTCGGCCTGGGATTCTCAATCTCGGAACAGGGCGGATACAGGCGGGTGGGGCACGGAGGTGCCATTTACGGATTCTCGACTCAACTCTACGCGCTGCCTGAAGCAAAACTCGGTGTGGCGGTGACGTCATCAGTTGACGTCACAAACACCATAACTGGCAGGCTGTCCGCATACGCGCTGGACTGTCTATTGTCGCTGAAAGAGGATGAACCTCTACCAGAATATGCAAAGACTGAGCCAGTAGAGAAGACAACAGTTCATCTTCTTTCGGGTCATTTCGTTTCCAATAGTGATCAGTATTTACGGTTGATTGAGCGTAAAGATTCCCTCGTCATGGAGAATGATCGGATTCAGTCGCGAGTCAGGCGTCTTGGCAACCGCCTCATTACAGATGATAAAATCAGCTTTGGGGTTACACTTAATCCTTCAAAGGATGGCACAACTATAACGGTTGGTGGGACGAAGTTTTATCGGTTCGATCACCGTCAGCCTTTGATGCCGAAACCGACATGGAAAGGTCTTATTGGTGAGTACGGCTGGGATCACAATATTCTTTACGTCTATGAGGATCACGGACGTTTGACTGCTCTCATGGAGTGGATCGAAAAAGATGTATTGACTGAGGTTAATGATGATGTCTACAGATTTCCCGAGGTTGGGGGGATGTACCACGGCGAGAACCTCATATTTTCAAGAGATGAAAATGGATTTGCCACTCAGGTGGAAATTGAAAACGGACCTGTGTTCAAGAGAAGAGAAGTGGGAACTTCAGCTGGGGAAACTTTTCGAATCACCCCTTTGAAGCCTATTGAGGATTTGCGAGCATCAGCACTCGATGCAGTGCCCCCTCGAGAAGATGGGAAACTCGACACCGATCTTGTGGAGCTGAAGAATTTTGATAAATCCATTAAGTACGATATCCGTTACGCCACCACAAAGAATTTCATGAGTGCACGGTTCTATAAATCATCACATGCCTTTATGCAGCGCCCGGCCGCCGAAGCGCTGATACGGGCTCACCGGAAACTGAACGCACTCGGTTACGGATTATTAATCTATGATGCATACCGACCGTGGTATGTGACAAAAATGTTTTATGACGCAACTCCGATTAATCAGCGAATTTTCGTGGCCAATCCCGCGAATGGCTCCCGGCATAATAGAGGATGCGCAGTCGATTTGACACTCTATGAAGTGGAGAGCGGCAAAGTAGTGGAGATGGTGGGCGGTTATGACGAGTTTACTGATAGGTCGTACCCAGACTATTTAGGAGGCACTTCCAGGCAGAGGTGGCATCGCGATCTTCTCAGGAAGACGATGGAGTCTGAAGGTTTCTCTGTTTATAAGGCAGAATGGTGGCACTTTGATTATGAAAGCTGGAACAGTTATCCAATTATGAATTGGACGTTCGAAGAGCTTGAAGAGTAACTTGGAGACGAGACCGGCGAAGAGATGTAAATTTCGGATAAGAGAAAAGGAGACGATTAACAGAATGGTTAAGAAAATTACACTGCTTTTATCTATTGCATTAATCTTTGTGGGTTGTTCAAGTGATGCTGATCTAAGGATGAAAGCAATAGAAATTGCCCACGGTACAATCATTACTGATGGGCATATCGACATCCCTTGGCGTCTGACAAACAATATGGAAGATGTTTCAGTCCGAACTGAAAAAGGTGATTTTGATTATGTTCGGGCCAAGGAAGGTGGACTCGATGCGCCGTTCATGTCGATCTATGTCCCATCATCATATCAGATAACCGGCGGTGCCAAGGAGAAAGCTGATGAATTGATCGATCTTATTCGCGGTCTTGAGAAAAATGCTCCCAATAAGTTTACCGTAGTTACTTCACCTAAAGAGGCTGAGAAGGCCATAGCAGCAGGGCGAATCGCTCTCCCAATGGGGATGGAGAACGGAGCACCCATTGAAGATGATCTCTCAAACGTCGCCTATTTCCATTCCCGCGGCATTCGATATATCACACTGACTCATGGCACTGATAATCTGATCAGCGATTCTTCCTACGACACAACGGGCACTTGGGGAGGACTGAGTGATTTTGGAGGCAATGTGGTGGCCGAAATGAACCGGGTCGGCATCATGGTTGATATCTCGCACGTCTCTGATAACGCGTTCTACGATGTAATGAAAATCACGAAAGCGCCTGCCATTGCTTCCCACTCATCGTGCCGTGCTTTTACTCCTGGTTTTGAACGAAATATGAATGATGACATGATCGAGATACTAGCTGAGAATGGAGGCGTGATCCAGATCAATTTTGGCTCATCATTCCTGACTCAGGAGTCCCGGGACAAAAGAGACGCAAATGAGGCGAAGGTAGAAGCCTATGCTAAGCTGAAAGGATTGATAGAGGAGGATGAGGAACTGCAGCAATACATGCAGAAAGTTAAGGCAGAGAATCCGCCATATGCGGATGTAACCGACGTGGCGGATCATATTGATCATGTAGTGAATATTGCTGGAATTGATCATGTTGCTTTCGGCTCTGATTACGATGGTGTTGGCGACAGTCTCCCTTACGGTCTCAAAGATGTTTCCAAGTTCCCGAACATCATTTTCCATTTGCTGAAGCGGGGATACTCAGAAGAGGATATCGAGAAAATATGCTACAAGAATATCTGGCGCGTTTGGAATAAAGTTGAAGAAATCGCTCAAGATCTCCAGTCTGCCGGTTAGCTTTTTGGTGATTGGTATCGCCGTTGCAGTTTTCACATCCAGCGGATGCGAGCAGTGCGGAGGGCTCGGTACGCGTGGATTAATCCCCGAAGCTCCCTACGGTGCCAGCGACGATACCACCAAGGTTGTGTCCGGAGCCTACATTTCGATAGAGTATTATTACAAGTGCTTCGATGGTGAGACAGTTCGGGCGTTTTTCCACAGCGCATCAGAGTGTATTGAATATGAGTTTTCTGAAACTCGCGGTGGATGTGATTTTACTGGTGTTATCTACTAGGGTTCAAACGTGAAGCTAAAGATTTACCAGGTGGATGCCTTTACTTCAACGCTGTTCAAAGGAAACCCCGCTGCCGTGGTTCCGCTGGATGGATGGCTTAATGATATGGTACTTCTTTCCATCGCGCTGGAAAATAATTTGTCCGAGACAGCTTACATTGTTCCGAATGGTGAGGGATATAATATCCGCTGGTTTACTCCCGGCGTAGAGGTGGATCTGTGCGGTCATGCAACCCTTGCTTCTTCACACGTAATTTTCACGAAGTTAGGATTCGCTGGTAGCGTCATCGAGTTTCAGAGTAGAAGTGGGCCACTGATAGTAGAACAGGAAAAGAATGGTTATGTCATGGATTTTCCCGTTGAAACTCAAACACTGTGCAAAATCCCCGAAAGAATTGTGAACGGTCTCGGGTTGAAGCCGAAGGAGGTTTACAAAGGTACTGATTATCTTGCGCTTGTGGACTCCGAGCATGTTGTTAAACAGCTAGCTCCTGATTTCAGGGAACTTGCCTGTCTCGATTCCAGGGGGTTGATCGTCACCGCACCGGGCGATGATTGTGATTTTGTCTCTCGCGGTTTCTTTCCGCAGACTGGCGTTGATGAAGATCCTGTTACCGGATCGGCCCACTGCCAGCTGACGCCCTACTGGGCTGAACGTCTCGGTAAAACGCAGCTTGTGGGGAGGCAGTTGTCAGCAAGAGGTGGCGAGGTGGTCTGTAATTTAGAGGGAGACAGGGTAAAGCTTCAAGGCTGTGCTGTAACCTATCTCGAAGGGACAATCCAGATTCCGGATTAGTCAGGTTATTATGAGTCAGCGGCTTCTGTTCTTAAGCAGTCTGATTCTTATTTTTCAGGCGTGCACCGTTCCTCCTCCGGAGTCGCCCAATGACATTTGCGGCATTTTTAAGGAGCGCCGCACCTGGTACAAGGCGGCCCGACGGACAGAAAAAAAGTGGGGCATTCCTCCCCATGTCACCATGGCATTTATCTTTCAGGAGTCGTCTTTCAGGCAGAAGGTAAAAGCTGAGCGGAGAAAACTTCTCTGGATCATTCCATGGAAGAGGAAAAGCTCAGCAAAAGGTTATGCCCAAGTCATAGACGGGACTTGGGAGCAGTATGTGCAGGCTGCTGGCGGAATGTTCTCAAAGCGTACAGATTTCAATGATGCTATTGACTTCGTCGGTTGGTATAACGCACAGAGCCATAAAAAGCTCGGTATTTCCAAATCAAACGCGAGAGCGCTCTATCTCGCCTATCACGAAGGGTGGGGAGGATACAAAAGAGGGAGCCATAAAAAGAAACGTGATCTTATCGGAATTGCCGG
This sequence comes from Fidelibacterota bacterium UBA6931, assembly GCA_002448795.1. Taxonomy (GTDB): domain Bacteria; phylum Fidelibacterota; class Marinisomatia; order Marinisomatales; family S15-B10; genus S15-B10. Next base: position 51,180 of record DKAH01000015.1, on the reverse strand, counting down.
CAGGGTGGAGAAACGGGCGTCCATGTACCAGGCTCAGTACAAAAAATGCAAACGTAAGCTACGGCGCTGGTTTATCTTTTTCTGATCGCGTTTCGAAAAGACCTCTAATTCTTCGGCAGAATCACTGCCGGTACATCCAACTCCCTGTAGAGCTCGTTAAATCTGCCTACTTGTTCTTCCACGATATCCTCAAGTTGTGAATCTTTTTCATCCCACAGATCCATAAGGTCGTCGAATCTATCTTCGCTTCCCTCAGAAACCAGTGGTCCCGAACCATCAATCTTGGACATCAATTCTGTGATGTCGGCATCGAGGCCACTGTCGAAATTGACCACGTCCTGGAACGTCTCTAGCTTGAGAGACACTACAGACTTTTCCCACTCAGAGAGGGCTTCTACAGCGGACTTTCCTACGTCGAAAAGTTGTTCACTTCCATCCATCCCTTTCACTTTTTTCATGACACTCTTGAGCTGACTCCTCATGGAGCGGAGGGAATTGATAGATACGTACAGTTCATTGGCGGTATCGTAGAGATCCCCAAGAATCTGTTGTTGTTTTCGGTAGTTTGCTGATTGGTCACTACGGGGGTCATGAACAATTTCAAAAGACACCTCTGCCTGCTTATCACTAAGTGTCATGCTAGCGGTATACTTGCCGGGTCCCACTCGATAACCTGCCCTGGAACCGGAAGCGAAAAGATTCGGTACTGAAGTGAGGTTTTCCCGCCGCATATTCCATACAAAACGGTTCATCCCGTTCTTTCTGTCTAGGCCGGGCGTTCGCTGGATACCCCTTCTTGTCATCTCTGGCTCTCCGTCCTCGCTGGAGAACGTTCGGACAGTATCGCCGCGGCTGTCCACGATAGACAGTTGTAATCCTTCAGTCTCTTCTTCTTCCGACCCCAGGATGTACTGGAATACAACACCACTGGGGGGGTTCTTTCCTCTCGATGTTCCATCGGACCTTCCACCGTAGGAGATGAGGTGAGTTTCCCTTGGTGAGAATAGATGAAGGTCTTCCTTTGCGAGATCGGCGGACATGGTCTGAAGAGGTGAAAGATCATCGAGAATCCAGAAGGCTCTTCCTAGGGTGGAAGCGACAAGGTCGTTATTTCGGATTGTCAAATCGGTAATGGGAACAATGGGGAGGTTAAGCTGGAACGGCTGCCACTCTTTTCCGTCATTAAAGGAGATAAACATTCCTAGTTCCGTACCGGCATAGAGGAGGCCACTACGGACAGCATCCTCCCGAACTACACGAACGTAGGCGTCCTCAGGAATTCCCCTGGTGATTTTATTCCAGCTTTTGCCGAAATTGGTTGTCCTGTAGATGTAAGGGGTGAAGTCTCCGAACTTGTATCGAGTAAAGGCAATGGTTGCGGTGGCGGGATCTTGAGGAGAGACATCAATGGTATTGACCATCCCTTCCTTCATCCCATTTGGTGTCACATTCTTCCATGATTTCCCGCCGTCATTGGTGACGTGGACAAGACCATCGTCAGTCCCAACCCAGAGTGTTCCATTATGGTGCTCTGAAGCTTCTAGATAGAGAATGGTGTGATAGATTTCACCGCCGGCGGCTTCATTGGTGATAGGGGAGCCTCCTCGGCCGAGATTCTCTTTTTTGTTCAAGGTCAAATCAGGACTGATGACTTCCCATGATTCACCTCGGTCTGTGGTTTTCAGAACGACATTGCCAGCGTGGTAAATCACATTTGGATCATGGGGAGAGGCAACAATGGGGGCATTCCAGTTAAAGCGATATTTCTGATCAATAGGATCGGAACCGAGGCCAAGGTATTCATAAGCCATGATACTCCGTTCATTTCCTGTTTTTACGTTCAGTTCATCGATAAGTCCCTGATAGCAACCGCCATAGACAAGGACTGGATTGTCCGGATCGAAGGCGAGGTAGGCACTTTCGCATCCTGCAACAGGATACCAGTCTTTCCAGTCGATGCCGCCCCGGGCCCGGCTAGCAATGGCAACTGAACTGTTATCCTGCTGGCCGCCGTAGACATAGTACGGGAATCGATTGTCTGTGATGACACGATAGAACTGAGCAGTCGGCTGATTCTGTTGAGTGGACCAGGTGATACCGCCGTTGAAGGAAACATTGGCACCGCCGTCGTTGGCGTTAATCATGATCTGGTTGTTCTCCGGATTAATCCAGAGATCGTGATTATCTCCGTGCGGAACACGAATATTTTTAAATGTCCTTCCACCGTCGGTTGATTTCATCATTGGTGCATTCAGAACGTATACTGTGTTTTCATCCTGAGGATCGGCGAAGACGTGGATATAGTACCAAGAGCGGGAGATTAGGACACGTTCCTTATTTATTCGACTGAAGGACTTTCCGCCGTCATCTGAGCGATAGAGCCCCCATTTGTCCGATTCGGTCAAAACCCAGACCCGCTTTGGGTTGGCGGGAGATACAGACACAGCCGTTTTACCCATGCTTTCAGGGAGTCCATTTTCAAGCTTTTTCCAGGTGTCGCCGCCATCGGTGGACTTATGAATACCGCTCCCCGGGCCACCACTTCGCACGTGCCACGGTAACCGCTGGTGTTGCCAGAAGGCGGCATAAAGGACTCTCGGATTGGTCATGTCCATACTCAGGCCAGAGGCGCTGGCAAGTTCATCTATGAAAAGAATCTTTTTCCAACTCTTTCCGCCATCTGTTGAGCGGAAGATACCGCGTTCCTTGCTTCCTGTCCACGGCGTCCCTTGTGCAGCCACATAGACAAGATCTGGATTGTCCGGATGGACAATGACTTTCGAAATCTGTCGTGTGTTCTTTAATCCTAGATGACTCCATGTTTCCCCACCGTCGACGGACTTGTAGACGCCGTCGCCGTGGGAGCTGGAAACACCTCGCACGCATGCGGTTCCGGTGCCCACATAGACCGTATTGGGATCGGAGGGTGAAACGGCGATAGCACCGATGGAGCCAACACCGAAGTGGCCGTCAGAAACATTCCGCCATGAAATTCCCGCATCGTTGGTTTTCCAGACGCCTCCACCGGTGGCACCAAAATAGTAAGTCGCATTGTCGTTTACTACGCCGGCAACGGTGGTGGATCGCCCACCGCGAAAAGGACCGATGTTCCGCCATTCCATCGCCTGAAACAGTGCTGTGTCTATGACTGCGGCTGAGAGGGATGCGGTAAGCAGGAAACCCATGAGCGTTGACCTGTAAATTCCAGTTACAGTTGTTGTCATTTGATTCTCCTTATCTGAGAAAACCGCGAAAGAGGGTGCAATTTAGCTCAGACAACGACTGTAAGAAAGTGTACTGTGAAGCTTCATACGTTGACTGGCTGAGGGTAGGTCGTTAACTTCGTTTCTAATTTTCAGCATGAATCATCCCGTGTTGCAACATCGTTTCATACCGCTGGATCGGTTCGATTCCTCATGAAATATTCGATGAAACTGTCCGGGGTCGTCTTAATGATTCTGCTGCTGGTAAGGATCTTTCGAACCATCAGTTTTGGAACGGGTGGTGAGGAAGTCCGCCCAGTTCCACTGTTGAATATTGATGAAATGGCAAAAAGAATTATAAATGATGACAGAATAGAAATAGAAACTGAGGGAGGATTCGGCAATGAAGCGTCACCTGTTTCTGATATGACTGTGACTCAGTTCCAGCTTCTAAAGCGCACAATTAAGCAGGTATTTCCGAGCATCATGGTTGTTCCCGGATTGAGCCCCGGTGGTACGGACAGCAAGCATTTTCATGGCCTAACATCGAATATTTATCGGTTCATTCCTTTTGATAGGTATCAAAAGGAAGTGGAAGGTATTCACGGTACAAATGAGAAAGTGACACTTAAAAGCCTCAAGGATGATATTACATTTTATTCGCAATTGATTAAGAATCCTACAGACTAAGGGTGAGGAAAATTATGAAAAGAACTATAGTGGTTTGTATGCTATTCTTCCTGGATGCTTGCGCATCTGAGCGTCCTGAAGGCAAGCAGTTTGATCTGATCCTAACTGGCGGCAGGGTAGTTGACGGTCTCGGAAGCAGTGCATTCCGGGCGGACATCGGTGTTAAGGGTGATAGAATAGTGGCTGTTTCACGGGCTGGTCTCAAAGAAGAAGAAGCCAAAGACGAACTCGACATCAGCGGGAAGGTGGTGAGCCCCGGATTTATTGACAATCATGCTCACATTCAAACGACCATCCATGAGCATCCATTGGCGGAGAACTTCATCCGTCAGGGAATTACCACTATCCTTGCCACTCTTCACAGCGGTGATCAGCCTTGGCCACTGGATGAATATGCATCGTTACTTAAAGTGGCGCCCAATGTTGGATTTTACGCTGGACATACGTGGACGAGAAAGCAGGTGATCGGTCTCGAAAATCGTGCCCCTACAGATGATGAGCTGGAGAGAATGCGCTGGTATGTTGAAGAGAGCATGAAGCAGGGCGCTATCGGCTTTACCACTGGACTGCTATACGTTCCTGCCAACTTCGCAAAGCCTGAAGAAGTTATAGAATTGGCTAAAGTGGCATCGCGATATGGCGGAATTTATGTCTCCCACATGAGGAATGAAGCCACAGGTCTCTTGAAGTCTGTCCGAGAGACCGTTCGTGTCTCCGCGGAGGCACGAATTCCGGCGCAGATAAATCACCACAAGGCAGCCGGCGTTTCCCAGTGGGGGTGGTCGGCAAAGAGTCTTTCCATCATCGATTCGGCACAATCCGAGGGAATTGATATTGTCCATGACCTCTATCCTTACACGGCCTCCAGCACGGGATCGTCAATCCTTTTTCCCCAATGGGCACTGGCTGGAGGTGCGGAAGGGTTTGCTGCCAGAATTACCGATCCGCAACAGCGAAAGCGAATAGAGAGTGAAATGGTTGATATTTTCAACAACGACCGCACCGGCGGCGATCTCAGCAGGATTCAATTTCGGGTTCTACCCAGTGACCAGTCCTACAACGGAAAGCGTCTTTCGGACTATGCCGCTGATCGGGGAATGCCCAACAATCTTGAAACCGGGATTCAGCTTGCAATCGAGCTTCAGTTGAAGGGTGGTTTTTCCGCGATCTATCACGCCATGGACGAGGGTGACGTCATCAGAATAATGCAGCATCATCTGGCTATGATAGAAACGGACGGCGATCCAGTGAGCTACGGTGTCGGTTATCCTCACCCTCGAAGTTACGGCGCCTTTCCCCGCGTGCTGGCTCGCTATGTCAGAGAGTTAGGCGTATTGTCGTTGGAAGAGGCGGTTAAAAAGATGACTTCCATGACTGCGGATAGAATCGGACATACAGAGCGGGGGCGTATTGAAGAGGGAGTCTTTGCCGATCTCGTGGTGTTCGATCCGCAAACGGTTCAGGATCAAGCGATTTACTCCGATCCCCACCGTTATCCCACAGGCATAGATCATGTGATTGTCAATGGCACAGTTGTTATGCGGAGCGGGGCGCTCACCGGTGAACGGCCCGGTGTCTGGCTGGTGGGCCCAGCGAGACGATAGAAGATTAAATAACAGAATGGAGAAGATAAAATGAATCATCTATATAAGCTCAAGTGGATTGCCATCGTGCTGTTGTTGCAAGCCGTGCATGCGGAAATGCCGAAAATACTTTCCATGAAAAAACGGGCGGCTGTCCGTGATCGATGGTTAAAGGAGCGCGTGGAGACGGTTATGCCGGATCTACTCAGGCGCGAACAAATTGATATGTGGCTTATTATTGCCCGGGAGTACAACGAAGATCCCGTCATTCGGACCATGCTTCCAGCCACTTGGCTCAACGCCCGCCGTAGGACAATTTTACTTATTCATGATCCCGGTAAAGATCAGCCGCTTGAGACTCTTGCCGTGTCGCGGTACGATGTGGGGGAGGTATTTAAAAAAGCTTGGGAAAAGGAGAAGCAGCCTGATCAATGGAAACGACTTTCTGAACTTATCGCCGAGCGAAATCCGAAAAAGATCGCTGTGAACCGTTCAATCGATTACGGCCTAGCCGATGGCCTCGCCTCCACCGAATACGAAGCACTCAACGCAAATCTTCCGGCCAAGTATCGCAAACGTATCGTTTCTGGAGAAAAACTGGCAGTGGGTTGGCTTGAGACGAGAACCCGATCTGAAATGGTGGTTTATGAGCAGATCTGCAGAATCGCCCACAATATCATTAAGGAGGGATTCTCAGACAAAGTGATTCAACCCGGTGTCACCTCTACAGATGACGTGGTTTGGTGGTTCAGGGAAAGAATCCGCGAATTGAAATTGATTACATGGTTTCATCCAACCGTTGATATCCAGCGCGCGGAGGCAGGATCATTTGATTTCCTCACCACATTCTCAAAAACGGAGAGAGCTGAGAATATTATCATGCCCGGTGATGTCCTTCATGTCGATTTTGGTATTACCTATCTTGGTTTAAATACAGATACACAGGAGCACGCATATGTTCTCCGGAAAGGGGAGACCGAAGTGCCTGATTATCTCAAAGCTGCCCTCGCCTCCGGAAATCGTCTTCAGGATATTCTGACCAATAATTTCAAACTGGAACGAACAGGAAACGATGTGCTGAATCGGTCGCTGGATCAGGCGAAACGAGAGGGGATCAAGCCGATGATTTACACACACCCCATCGGCTTTCACGGCCATGCCGCAGGCACCACCATTGGCATGTGGGATTCCCAGGGCGGCGTTCCCGGTCACGGTGACTACCCCCTTCACAGCAATACTGCCTATTCCATTGAATTGAACGCCAAAGTTCAGATCCAACAGTGGGGAAAAGAAGTGGCCATAATGCTGGAACAAGATGCATTCTTCGATGGCGAGACCGTTCGGTACATTGATGGCAGACAGACAGACTGGATTGTGATACCCTGATTGGACGAAGAATGACACCAAAGGGTCAATTCGATTACATTCCCCTGATCAATTTGTCCAAATGGTTTTCCAGTAAAATTTCATCACGAAAACAGATTGTAGAAGAAGTAAGAAATGCCTGTCTTAGTTCGGGGTTTATGTATATCACAAATCACGGCATCAGCAGGCAGGTGACCGATGACGTTATGCAGGCTGCCAGGGACTTCTTCTCTCTTCCACTGGAGTCTAAGTTGAAAATTCATGATGAGGAACTGGGTTATTATAGAGGTTACATACCCCTGGATGGTGAGAAAACGGACCCGGGCCACTCCACTGATTTAAAGGAGGCATTTGATCTTGGGCTTCAGCTGAACATTGATGATCCTGAACATCCTGGTTTCAGACGTTTGAGTGCTCCGAATCTTTGGCCTGAGAATCAGCCTGATTTTCGTATATCCGTTGAACGGTATTTTCAGGAGGCTCTCGATCTTTCTAAAGAGCTATTCAGACTATTCGCTCTGAGTCTTGACCTACGAGAGAATTACTTCGATTTGGTGACAGATAAGCCCATAGCGCAGATGCGCCTGATACGCTATCCCACCATTGAGCCTGATATTATCAGCGATAAATTTGGCATTGGGACACACACCGATTATGAGTGTTTCACTTTGCTCCTTCAGGATGAGATTGAAGGATTGGAACTTATGAATGCATCTGGAGAGTGGATCGATGCACCACCAATCGAGGATTCAATGATGATGAATATTGGTGAAATGATGTCCCGCTGGACCAACGGTAGATATGCGGCAACGCCGCACCGCGTCCGAAACCATACAGCATCTGATCGCATATCTATCCCTTTTTTCTTTGCGACCAATTATGATACCGAAATCATCTGTCTGGAAACTTGTTATGACGATATGAATCCACCTCAATTTGAACCTGTCAAGGCTGGAGATTATCTTCAAGATCGATTAAACTCCATTTATGGCGCATCTCCTAACTCATGACAACAATTGATTATTCCTTCACGAGGGACCAGTTCACGCACTTCACGACTATGCCAACACGTTGGCGGGACATGGACTCACGTCAGCACATTAATCATGCTGCCTATCTTACCTACTTGGAAACTTCGCGGATTGACTTTTCCGCGACACTGTTTGGTGAGGAAACGGAATTCATTATGGGGACACTTACTGTTGAGTATCATCAACAGTTGAAACACCCTGCCACACTCCAAATTGGTCACAAAATTGTGAAGATCGGGAACAAGAGCTTCAAGATTCTCAGTGCCATATTTCGGGAGGATGAGTCCGATCCTGTAGTGACTGGACTGGCCACACTTGTAAGCTTCGACTATGAATCACAGAAAACACTTTCTGTTCCTGAAGTCATTCGTAAGCGCCTCAACGAATGATCATCCAAACATATCAGGAGACTGATGAGCCCAACCGTGCGGTCCTTGGACTACACGGTTGGATGGGGGACGAATTTTCTATGGAGCCAATCGCAAAATCAGTTTCTGCCGATTCGGCAAAATGGTACATGCCAAGAGCACCCTATGACGCCGATAAAGGAGTGGGGTACACGTGGTTCAGCGGCTCCGATGAGGCGGGATGGAAGTACGAGAAAACAGTTGAAATGATGCCGACAGTTTTGGGAAACATTGCCGCGGACGGTTTTCTGCTTGATCACACTTTTATCGTCGGCTTTTCCATGGGGGCGGGATTAGCCATACTGACAGGGTGCAGGCTCCCCTACGCCATCGGCGGAATTGTCACCATTGCAGGATTTGTGAAGAATCCCGATCACCTCACCGCCCATATGACAGAGGCGAGCCTCGCCACTCCCATCCTTATGATGCATGGGACCAGGGATGAATTAGTGACACCTGAGATAGCAAAGGAGACAGTTGATCTATTAAAAGGTCTGGGGTACTCGGTACGTTTTGATACTTATGATGCGGGTCACAGAATTCCCAAGATGAAAATGCCGACAATTAGAGAATTTCTAGAGAGTTAGGCCTTAAGGCACAGCACCCTTCACTATAATTTTTTCTACTACCGTCAAATAAATTCTTGTAATTATAGAAACAATAAATTAATATTTTTGAACCTAGTCGATTATTCAAGTGAAAATTGGCTGAGTTAAAAGCTCAAGAACATTCGATAGATAGGGAGGCTTCATATGAGTTATCATTGTAGAATCGTGGTAGGGCTTGTTTTTTCTCTTAATCTACTTTCATCTCAGTATAATCCTGATAACCATGTGGTAACAGTTGTAGAATACAATCTCAAATATCTTAGTGAAGTTGAGGATGGAAGTCCAGAAGAGCGAAAGGAGATTTTTGAGACTTACTATCAGAAGTTGAATGATGCCAGTGATCTTATGATCAGCAGCCTAGTTCTCGGGCATTACTTTGGCGGGTCTGCGGATCAGGTTAAAGTTGTGACTGAGTGGAAAAGTTTAGCTGATGCTGATAAATGGGTTACGTCTGGATCCGATAGGACTAAGAAAATGTGGCCAGACGAAGATTTGCGTAAAGCTTCCTTAGAGAAGTATTCAAAGTACTGGACCGGGAAGCACACAGATTTGGCGGTGAGAGAAATAGTAGCCAGTCGGATTAAACGCTACAAAAAGAAAAATGATGAAAACACGATTGTATCCATTCAAACTCGTAATCTTCGGCCTATTTCGAAAGTTGAAGGAGGAAGTACTGAAGAGAGAGAAGCGCTGATGGATGAATACTTCAAAAAAGTTGTAATGACAAATGACAAAGTATTGAGCTCTAGAGAATTAAGACATTACTGGTCTGGATCTGCTGGAGGGGGTGTGTACTACTATGTACAGATGAGGGAATATAAGTCTCTTGAAGACATGAATAATCCGGGTTGGAATGAGGTTCATGAAAAAGCGTGGCCAAATGAGACTAAAAGAGAGGAATTTTTCCAGAAAGCGAGCAAATACTTTATGCCAGGGCATACAGACTTGGGCGTTCATTGGAACTGGGTAAAGATGTCAAAACGATAAAAACGTTTTGAATCTTTGTTGTTAAAACCATAGAAATAGATATAGGATATAAATATGAAACAGATAGTTCTAATTGGCTTCTTTTCATTATTTGTAAGTGGATGTACTAAAGAGGTTGAAACAGTAAAAAAGCCGGAAAATTCAAATGGGTTTGTCTCTAATTATGAAGATTACTCATGGCATATTAGTGGCCAAGCTTCGGTAGATCTTGTTGTAAATCTGGATAAAGTGTGGGGCAAAGATTACTCTGCGATGAAAACTTTTTTTTCAGATACAGCAAGCTTTTCTTTTGCGGAAGGTGATCTATATAATTCTGTTGATGACTTCATTGAGCATGTTAAAGATCAAATGGAAGAAAATGCTGGATGGACCATGGATTATGCATTTGCTGTTGACATAGCGCCAGGAGAAGGGGGTGACTGGGTGAATGCGGCTTATACGGTTGACGCAACAAAATCTGAACCCAAAAGAGTAATCTATGAGTGGTACTATGTTAGAGATGGTAAGATCCAGAATTTTTTACAGAGTAAACGAGTTGTATTAGAGTGAATCTACCTTCCTTTAGATTGGTGAAAATGATGCTTTATTTCCTGGTTAACAGTTGAACCAATAACATAGAATTAAGGAGATTGTCAGATTCAGATTGTAGTTTCATAATGATGGCCCAAGTGATAATCAAGGGAGGGTACCAGTAATGAATAGAAAACAATTGACAGCAGTGTTGACTTTGGTTTTCGTTTCTTTCGTCATGGCTCAGGATTCCCCTATCGTTAACAGCGGAAGTTATTCAAAAGTATATAGGGGAAAAGAAGCATCTTTTGAAAAAGCAGTTACAGCCCACGTGTCGAAGTGGCATGGTGAAGGACAGTGGAACCAATTTGGGTCAAGAGTGATCAGCGGTCCCATGACTGGCCAATATTTTATTGGTACTACCGGTCATTACTGGAAAGACTATGATGAGCGAAAAAATGATGAATCTCATGACAAGGATTGGGAAAGAATAGTCAACACCTATGTTGAAGAGAGTAGTGGTCAGCGTTACTATATAAGAGTTCCAGAAGCCAGTTATAAAGACAGACGCTCTCCAATGTTTTCAATAACCTATTTCAACTCTAGCCCGGCCGCTGTTGCCAAAAAATTAGAACTAATTAAGAAAATCAAAGAAGCAGCTGAAAACACAAATTATGAAAGAGCTTGGGGCGTTTTTCTGGTTCAAGGTTTACCTGGCGGCAATTATACAGCTGTTGTCAACAGGTTAAATGGTATGGCTGATATGGGGCCTTCAAAGATGTCTTGGTTCGAGATGTGGGTAAAAACATTTGGTGAAGAGACTGCTAATGAAATGAGAGATAATTGGTATAATACCCATTGGAATTCCTATTCGGAAATTCATCAGCTGGTTGAAGCAATGACGACTCCTCCTTCAAATTGATTAGGACTTAGTTTAGAAGATTTACCATGTCAAGTAGAGTTATTTCAGTTAGAGGGAGCTTTTTCACCGGCTGAAACCGCTAGTGCAAGGTGATTTCTCTCCGGCGGTACGGGACAGGTGGTGTATGCATTGTAGGCGCAAGGGAAGTTGAGTGCCTTGTTAAAATCGAGGATGATGTCGCCGTTTTTATCAGGCTCCTCAAGAAGAAGGAAGCGGCCACCTGAAAATGTTTCATTTCCGGTGGTCTGATCCATGAAGATAACTGAAAGTCCTTCACTGTTACGCCTCGGCTCGAAAGAGTGCCACTCGCCATTGCGCTCGAAGGTTATCAAACCCGGCGCCTTCTGCTCGTAATGAATCTCCCTTATATTGGTGATAATACGTGTCCGTACCTTATCGTAGGCTGTATATCTACCGGCTATGCGCCAGTCAGAAGACACTTTGTAGAACTTCAAATCGAGGGGTTCGTTAAGAACAGGATTGTCGAAATCCCGCATCCTGATGGCATAATTTCCCCCGCTTTCAAGGATAAACCATCTAAACGACCCCCGGGCAAATAACTGTGAACGGTCGTCCACATTAATCGTAGTGGATCTCAATTTAGTACCGTTGAGTTCGACCGCCTCTCTGTAGGTGAAGGTGACTTTCTTACCGGATTTGAATACGGAACCGAAAGTTTTGGGAAACTCAGCTGGGAACTGAAGATCGTTTTCGGATCCAGAACCGAAACGGTTTTCTCCTTCCTTAAGCCAGAATAGACCGACAAGATTTAGGTATCCCTTTTCTGACTTCAGGAAGGCTACTCGTTTATTACGAAAATTTTCAATCTCGCGTTCATATGTGAGGTTATATTGGGTGTTACAGCCCACGTTCGTTATTAGCAGTGGTAGCAATAGGAACCGTACAGGATTTAGGACAACTCTTTCTCGTATTCTCATTACGCCAAAGTTTACGAAATTCGCCTCATGCATTGAATGAAACAGTTTATCTCCATAAATCTTTGAAGAAATCATTAAGTTGATGTTTCCCAAAACGATAAACTCTAATTTGAGTTCAAACTTATAACTTAGGCAGTGAGATGTTTGAAGGTTCCTAAAGATCGTCAGATCGAAATCGATCCTTTTCTGAAGTCTGTCTTACCAAGAATTGCGTTAATTAAAACCGGCATACCTGATCGGGAAACGGCGAGGCTCTCAGAAACAATATCATCAAATTTGTCCATCGATTTCAGCAATAATCCTTTTCCTCCGTATCCTTCCGCCACCACGTGGTAATTTGTGGCGGTAAGGGTAGTAGCAAGGTCATCATTGAAAATATCCACCTGTCCACGAGTGATCTGAGTCCAGCCGGCATCGTTTCCTACCAGTCCGATGACAGGAAGACCATGACGTACAAAGGTGTCAAATTCAGACAAGCTGTAAGCTACGGAACCGTCTCCATAAAGAACCCAGACATCGGCATCAGGCCGGCACAGTTTTGCACCAAGGGCGAAACCGGCTCCCACTCCGAGAGTTCCGAATGGTCCTGGATCGAGCCACGCCAGTGGGCCTCGGGGTGTTACGATGTAAGAAGCAGTGGAGACAAAATCACCGCCGTCAGCCACAAGAATTGAATTGTCGCCAAGTTTGGAATCGACTGCTCTAAGGAGCTGTACCGGATTAATCTTGTTACTTTCATAGCCGGACTGTTCCGTTATTTCAGCTTCACGCGACAGTTCTCGTTTTTGAAGTCTTTCACACCAATCTTTCCATCCATCAAACTGCCTACCCCAGATCTGTGCCATTGCAGATAAGGTGAATGACGGATCGGCAAGCATTGCTAAAGTCGGTTTCCTGTTAAGTTTGAGATCTTCACGACTCAGGTTGGCGGAAATGACCGATGTCTCTCTTGGAATCTTTCTACCGTAGCCAAGTCGAAAATCAAAGGGAGCACCGGCAAGGATGACAAGGTCTGCTTCTTTAAGTGCTTCGGACCGTTTGTGCCGGAAAAAGATTTTGTCGTTGAGAGACAGCAGGCCTCTTGCAGTGCCGGAAAGGTAAGTGGGAATGCCCATCTTCAGTAAAGAGTTCCTCAGAACCGGAACAGTTGCAGCCGAAATCATGGCCTGACTGCTCACCAGAAGCAACGGCCTTTTTGCTGCTTGAATCATTCTTACACTGTTTTGAACATGGTCCTGCCTCGGTGACAGAGGAGAAGAAGCGCTGACTGTAGAAGGATCGAAACCTCCCTCTTGAAAAAGTCTGTTAATATGCCAATTAAGGTATACCTGTTCCAACAAACTACCGGAAGCTTCAGCAGAGATTCCGTACCATTTTCGCACCACAGATTCGGGATAGAGCAGGTCTACGGGAAACTCTATAAAGACTGGCCCCGGGACTCCGCCATAGGCGATCTGGAACGCCTTCTCCAAAAGAGGTTCAATTTTTGAAAGCCGTTTCACCGCAGAGCACCATTTCACATGCGGCTTCAGTAGCGCCATCTGGTCTATGTCCTGTAGGGCCCCTTTCCCTTTGAGCATTGTGGCTGAAGCTCCTCCGAGAAGGATAACGGGTGACTGTGCCATTTGGGCATTCTTCACTGCTGTGATGGTGTTTGTAAGGCCCGGTCCCGCGGTAATGGCGGCCACTCCGGGCATGTCTGAAAGGCGCGTAACCGCATCAGCAGCAAAAACAGCCGTTGCTTCATGGCGGACGTCGATTACTTTAATCCCTTTTGATTTCGCACCGATCAGGATAGGAGAAATGTGGCCACCACAGAGAGTGAAGATCTGTTGTGTTCCGTGACGTCTTAGGAGAGAAGCTATCACTTCTCCGCCATGTCTTGAGGAAATCAAGATGAGTTTTTAGCGTACAAAAAAAGTCGGTACGACTTATGCTTGATAAAAGATTCGGCGGTGATATTGCCGGAGAGATACACACGACTGATCTTTGCCAGCCGCTTCTTCAATTTCCATCTGAGAAGTGCTGAGACAAATGGATAATTGGAGGATAGATACTTTCCCGTCAGCGCTGAAGCCGGCTGAAGAAACTCTGTCAGAAATTGGTCCAGGATGCCGATGGTCGGCGCCGTCTCTCTCGTAATGTCAATATCAGTCTTAAGAGTAAATGGGAATTCGCCCATAGTTTGTTGGAAATCCTCTAATTTTTTCCCTCCTCGAAGGGGACTCGGTTCTCCAACCTTTAACTGAAAAAAGTCGCAGATTAACAGATAGCCTTCATCCTTGAGGAACCGTTCACACTGAGCAATCCCCTGTCGAAGGTTCACATACTGAAAACTTTCACTGAAAATGATGAGATCATACCGACGTTCAGTATCAAGGTCTTCAAGTTTTGTCCGGAAGAGGTTCGATTCCTGGGGGAGTTTTGAAGTGATGGCGTCAGATAGGAAAGAGCTCGGAGAGACACAGTCGACACGGTAACCTAGTTTAGTCAGTTTTCTCGCCAGTTCCCCAGAACCGGCGCCAACGTCAAGGATTTCTTCCACCCCTGCAGGAATATTGTCAAATATCAGTTTTGAGTGTCTTTCCTGAGCTTCCGGGAAAGTGAGAAAACCGGTTTCTGAGCCATCTGGCCAGTAGCCGAAGTGAAGATCTTCGGATTTAACGAAGAACCGTGCTAGAAGAAGTCCGATCTCAAGACCGACCTCTTTGGAGTTGACTTTTCCAGACTGCCTGCTCATCTATCCCGCAGATTTGATTGCCTCGCGCTCAGATTCGAGACGTTCATTGATTTTTAAAATTGTCTCATTACCCTCGCACCATGGAGGGAGGTTTTCCCAATCCGGGACCCCATCATCAATCAATGTTTTTGAACCCTTGTACCGCGGATAACCGCTCTTGGCGACGCCGCCCACCACTATGCCGGTCATACTCGATTCATCGTCCGCTTTAATGGCTCGCCTTGCTGACGGTGAAACACGCACAAAATCGCCGGAAACGAGATCGATGGCTTGATCCTCAATTTGAATTATACCCTTTCCCGACAAAACAATGTATACTTCTTCTTGCTCATCATGACTGTGCATAAAAGTATACCCCTTGCCGGCCGGGAGATTAAAGGTAGCAACGCCCACGCCGGACAGTTCCAGTGGCTTCTTCAAAGATGACAGCCACTGTGGTAGAATGTCCATAGAAAGGTTCGTCTTGTTAAACTGTTCCATGATAACTCCAGTCAGATTATCATCTAATTTAATCAGACTTAGTTTAAGGTTGGGGGAAGGTTTCTCAACAACAGATCAAAGTGAACTTGGAGCCGATATTCCACGAGGAGAAAGTTTCATCATTTCTTAACTTCCAAAAAGGGGTGAGTAGAATGAAACTTAAATTTTTGCTTCTTGTTTTGGTTGGAGCGGTCTCAGGTTCTTCGGCGTCTGAGACGCTAGACATTCTTTTAAAAAACGGAAGGATTATTGACGGAACAGGGAATCCTTGGTTCTATGGTGATGTGGGAATAAGAGGAGAAAGGATAGAGTATATCGGGAGGGGGGAAGCGACACTCAAAGCTGTGAAGACGATTGATGTAACCGGCTTGACAGTTACGCCAGGATTCATCGATATTCATTCTCACGCCTACGACAGTTTCAGATCCTTTCCGGACGACAGACTTCGAGTTGCTGAAATGGACAGCAAGAGAGAAGCAAAACTCCGGCCAGCCCGTAATATGGTGGCACAGGGTGTTACGACACTTGTAACCAATCAGGATGGCAGGAGTGGCTGGCCTATATCAGATCAAATAGCCATATTGGAAAAAGATGGTTTCGGACCAAACATTATTCTCCTTGTCGGGCACGGTTCCATTCGATTCCTCGCTATGGGGGATGATTATAAGCGCAATGCCACTGAATTGGAATTGGAGGAAATGAAACGACTGTTAAAACAGGGAATGGAAGAAGGAGCCTCAGGATTGTCGGCAGGACTTGAGTATATCCCCGGTCGGTGGAGCAATACTGAAGAAATGATTGAAGTAGTGGGAAGCCTCCGAAAGTATGATGGTGTATTTGTGGAACATGAACGTGGATCCGGAGAGGGTCCCATGTGGTGGTTTCCGAGCTCACCGGAACCCAAAGGACAAGCCGGCATACTGGAATCGGTGAATGAAACAATACGTATTGCCGAAGCGACAGGCGTTACCTGTGTCTGCACACACATTAAGGCAAGAGGCGCCGATTTTTGGGGTGCATCAGCGGCGGCGGTAAATCTTATTCAACGGGCGAGAGATCGCGGTGTAAACATATGGGCTGACCAGTATCCTTACAACACGTCGGGCAGCGATGGCAATACCACGCTGATTCCCCAATGGGTTGAAGGAGACGATCAGAGAAAGGTACTCAAAAAAATCCTCTCAGATGCAGATAGCGCTCTAATTCTGAAAGCGGATGTTGCTTTTGAAATAATGCGTCGGGGTGGTCCTGAGAATATTGTTGTGATGGACCACCCAAATAAACGGTATGTTGGTAAAACTATCTCAAACCTTAGTGGTGGAATGGAAAAGAGTGCTGTGGAAACGGCTATTCAAATCGCCCTTGATGGGAGGAAAGATCGACGCGGCGGCGGCAGGCTTCGAGGTTTCTCCATGTCGGAAGTCGACGTGGAAACTTATGCCGGACAACCATGGATGATAACAGCTTCTGACGGGGGATTGGCTCTTCCGGAAGATGGTTTCGTTCATGCCCGCTTTTACGGCACATTCCCCAGAAAAATCAGAAAATATGCCATGGAAAGGGGAGCCCTTTCCGTCGTGGATGCTATTCGTTCAATGACCTCTCTTCCGGCACAGGTACTCGGAATGAAAGATCGTGGAGTGGTGCGTAAAGGAAATGTGGCAGATCTTGTTATCATGGATCTTGATCGTATTCGAGACAAAGCCACATTTTTCGAACCGCATCAGTATCCAGAGGGGATCAAATATGTGATGGTCGGAGGTCATTTTGTTGTCGTAAATGGTCAACCGAACGGTGCCCTTCCCGGAAGAATTATCACAACCTGGAAGGAAAGAGATTAGGGAATTGAAAAGAGTACTTATTGCAGGATTTATTCTTATCTCTGGCTTGTTTTCAAATGAGCCGGATATTTTGAATGATGCCGCTAAAATGGTAAGGAAATTTATGCGCCAACATTTCATTCCCGGCCTCTCTATTACTGTTGCGGACCAGGGAACGATCGTCTGGTCTGAAGGGTTTGGATTTGCTGATCGGCGAAATAGGGAGCGTGTGACGCCGGAAACCAAAATGAGAATCGGCAGCGTTTCAAAAACTGTAACAGCTGCTGGAGCAGCTTTGCTTTATGATCAGGAGCTTCTTGATCTTGATGAGCCTGTTCAACAGTATGTTCCTTATTTTCCTGAAAAGCGGTGGCCTATAACCACACGGCAGCTTATGGGACATATATCGGGAATTCGCCACTATCGCGAGAATGAAATGCTGGGAGATCGATTCTATCCAAATGTTCAGGATGGTCTTGAAATTTTTAGCAAAGACACGCTTCTTTTCAAACCTGAGACTGAGTACAGTTACTCCAGTTATGCATGGAACTTGGTGAGCTCTGTTATGGAGGGAGCGGCGGGTGAGGACTTCCTCATGTTTATGGAGCGAAATGTATTCAACCCGCTAGAAATGCACAGCATTTCCCCTGAGCACAGGGATTCAACATTGTTGCATCTCGCTACATTTTATACCGTCCGTCCTATTTTTAATATTGGCGATTATTCCTTTTTTAAGATGCGCAAGGAATCGGAGCATGTTGATAACAGTTACAAATGGGCAGGTGGAGGTTTTGTCTCTAACACCCGGGATCTTGTACTTTTCGGCCTTAGTCATCTGGATGACACATTCCTAAAACCAGAGATTATTGAAATGTGGCAGGCCTCACAGGTGACAAGCGAAGGAGAGAAGACCAACTATGGACTCGGCTGGCGATCGGGGGAGACAAAAACTGGATTGAGGTGGGTCGGTCATAGTGGTGGCTCAGTAGGTGGCCGGGCTATGTTTGTGATTATCCCAGAAGAACGGTTTGTAATCGCAATACTTGTTAATTCATCTCCCGGTGGTTCTCTAGAAGAGCTTGCTATGGATGTATTAGGTCAATTTTTGAAGTAGGAGTAAAAGATGATTTCCAGAAGAGATTTTGTGATTGGTGGTGGTGCGGCGGCTCTGGGCGTTGCGGCTGGAGCAAAATTGTTTAATCAATCCAAGCTTACCGATCCGCCGGACCTAATTGTACACAACGGAGTTATCTACACTTCTGATCCGGCGCATACGCAAGTTGAAGCGTTCGCAGTAAAGAGTGGTCGATTTCTGGCTGTCGGGAGCAGTGATAATATTCTCAATTTAGCCGCAAGAAGTACTCGAAAGATCGACGCCGGTGGAATGACGGTTGTGCCTGGTTTTATCGATGCTCATTCCCATCCCGCCGGAGGTGGCGTCAATGAGCTGGTGTCGGTGAATTGCGACTTGAGAACCATTGACGCCATCAAAAGTGCTATCAGGGAGCGGGCCCAAGAGACACCTAGAGGAGATTGGATCAACGGTTTCAAGTATGACGATACAAAAGTCAAGGAAGGACGAAAATTGAGGCGTGAAGATTTGGATGAAGCGGCGCCAGAACATCCTGTTCACATTCGCCATAGAGGAGGACATACTGCATGGTACAACAGCAAGGCTTTTGACCTTGCGGGAATCACAGCAGAAACGCCGGATCCTCCCGGAGGAATGTTTTATAAAAGAGACGGAAAACTTGATGGGCGAGTAGCCGAACGGGCCAACTACATGCTCACAAAACTAATCCCGTCAGAGATTACACGAGAGCAGCGTCAGGCTGGGGTCAAACTGATTTCAGAACTGATGACCGCTTCCGGACTCACCACCGTTCATGATGCGGGATGCAGCAGAGAGAACATGGTCGCTTACAGAGATGCTCTTGATGCCGATGAAATGCTGTTCCGGGTCTATATGATGATAAGAGGCGATGACCTTTACAATGAGCTGAAAAAATCAGCGCTCACCACCGGTTTTGGAGACGAACGATTAAGGATAGGCGGCGTCAAGTACGGTGCTGACGGTTCGGCGTCGGAGAGGACCATGCGAATGAGTACTCCCTACGAAGGGCGGCCCGATGATTACGGAATTCTCACCATGACACAGGATGAGATTCACGAGGCAGTTGAGGATACGCACCGAAACGGATTTCAAATTGGAATTCATGCGAACGGGGATGTTGCCATTGATATGGTTCTCAATGCTTATGAACGTGTAATCGAAAAGTGGCCTCGTTCGAACATACGTCACAGGCTGGAGCACTGCTCACTGATTAATCCAGATCTTCTCAAAAGGATTAAGGCGACAGGCTCAATTCCAACTCCATTCTATACATATGTTCACTATCACGGCAATAAGTGGGTGGAGTATGGGGGAGAGAAGATGAAATCCATGTTTGCCCATAGATCATTTCTCGATTACGATATTCCAGTAGCTGGTGCCTCAGATTATACACCGGGACCCTATGAACCACTCATGGCCATCCAGAGCATGGTGACACGGAAGGATTTTGATGGTCGCGTCTGGGGACCGAATCAGCGCATATCTGTCGCCGAGGCGATGAGAATCTGCACAATTAACGGTGCCTACGCCTCATTTGAAGAGAATGAGAAGGGATCTATAACCACCGGGAAACTGGCCGATTTCGTTATCTTAGAAAAGGATCCCCACCATACCAATCCGGACGCCATCAAAGAGATTCGTGTTGTCAGGACTGTGGTTGGAGGAGAATCAGTCTACGAAGCGTGAGGGGGTCAGATTCCAAATAACTTGGTGAACTTTAAAGCTACATAACCCGTCCTTTTATTCGAGTTGCTCATATCGAGGAGCTCTGAGTAAACAAGAAAGAGATCACTGAGTGGTGCGTGAATAATATTAATACGTGCGTTGGTGATAAGACGTTTGTCTGCTTCATTATATTGCATATAAACTGAATTTAGAAGGGTAGTAGATAGGTTGAATTTGAATTTGACTGAATATGTGTTTGCAAGGGTTGACATTGCTCCAAGCCGAATTTCATTTCGTTGGGCACCAACTTCAAGGGAAAAGCGATAGTCTTTTCGAAGTTTGGCTTTAAAAATAGTGGAATTATTCTTTCCTCCATAGAAGCCCCCACCGGAAAAGCCTATAGATGCAGATATGGGGAGGCTCTGATTTGAAATAAAGTGTGATGAATATCCATTAAAATTATAGTCACCCTCTGTTACTGTTGAGCCATAGAGCTCGAAAGAATAGGGAACATCTTCAAAATTTTTATTCAACTTACTCATTAGTCTTGCGCCATTGAGAAAAACAACATCCAAGCCGATGCTTATGTTTTGAGTCTCTAAGTGCCCGTCAGATCGTTCAATCTGATTTCCTTCTAGATAAGGATTGATTTCTAAAATAGGCCGATTCCGATATCGCTTATGAAAGCCGATAGTGCCGTATGATTCATTGACGTTACTTCGCTTTATGTAGCCGACCTGGGGATCAAACGATTCACCAGCCCTCTTAAGATAAAAGCCTGTGTTCCAGAATGTGTCCCGCCATGCAACGGCGATGCGTGAAGCGCTATTGTCAATACCATCACCCTCTCCAACAGTCAAAGCATGATAGCTGTATATCAGCAACCGTTTGAACAGTTCGAAATTAGCGTCAATGCCTACATTGCGGTTTTGACTCTCGTTATCTGAACGGTTCACAATCATGGCACCCAGGCTAGACTTTTCAAAGATAGTCCTCCTCAATCTCAATACGCCAAAATCTTGGGATAATTGATCGCCGCGTCTTTCGGTAGTCATATTTAAAATACCGATTTCAGTCCCTCCAATATTCCCACTGAGCCTTCCCCCACCAAGAATTGGTATCGGTTGACCATCTGAGAGTCCGATCCTTCGGGAGTGAAAAAGAAAAAAATCTCTGGTGTATCTACCCGGGGACAGTCTGTACCCATATTTGCTGATATCGCCAAAAGTGAATATGTCTGAGTTCTCAAGGAAGAAATCCCTTTTTTCCGGGAAAAAGAGGGGGAATCGAGTGAGATTTATTCTCTCATCGTCAGCTTCAACCTGTGAAAAATCGGTGTTGTACGTAAGATCAAGCGTAAGACTTGATGTCAATCCGTATTTCAGATCCAACCCAATATCATCGGATTGGGTTCCAGCGTCATTTAGTTGACGGTCGCTAACAGCAAAAGGTTTGATGGAAAGATTCCGGGAAGGAGCGATATTAGCCAAGCCTTTTAAGGAGCCCACCTTATTTATTCGAATAAGTAGATCGTGAGTTTCCATGGGTGCCCAGTAAGCGTCCTCATTATTTCGCCTTATACGTCGCATAAAATTGATTCCCCAGTCTTGATCATGTTCTTTTTCCTCGAAGCGGAGTGTATTAAATGGTACTGCTACTTCCACCACCCAACCGCCATCGAAAATTCTCGCACCCGGATATACTATTCCTTCCCAGGCACGATTTACACCTGCACCATCATTGTTGACTTGCATATCCTTGATCGCACCCTTGGGATTAAAAAGAAAAACAAAGCCTCTCCGTTTATCGTTGAAAGTGTCCAGGGCAAAAGCGAAGGCATCGCTATTTTGGGAATCAAATTCCTGCTCAAGACTTTCCACGATTATCTTATCAGGTTCAGAGTCATAACAAACGGCGGAGATATAGAGAAATTTGTCATCATAGATTACGCGTGCCACAGTCCGCTCGGAGACAGGCGCGCCAGGAATGGGCTTGTTTTGATAAAATTCAGTTACGGAGTCTGCCAGCATCCATGCTGGTTCATCGAGAAATCCGTTAATTATAATCTCATCATTGATCCGAACAGCTTGTATAGATGGTCGCGGAAACGTGGCAGAGTTGATGATATCGGCATCGCCTCTAGCATCTGACATCAGTAAATTGGGAAGAAAAACCGTTACCTTAATGGCTTGTATAATTTTCATGCACACCAGAACTGTCTCTTAGTGTCCCCTTTTCTCAAGCTGATAATCTAAAAATTTCCTATATTCATTCCGCTGTTTTCCATCACAATTTCTGTGACGGAAGCGTGCTCGAGGCAGAATAATCAGACAATACCAATCTGTTAATGCTCCATCTTCTTCCAAACAAGAGAAGATGAGAAAATGATATAAACATGATTAAGATGTGGGAAAACAATAAATGAAGATACTTAGAGTCTTTCAACTATGCGGACTTCTGTTCATTTCGCAACTTCTTGGAGTCGCTTCTAAGGATGATGCGAAAAAAAGTGACTACTACTTGGATGATGTTTCCTTAGGCGCTTTCAAGTTTCGTTCCATTGGCCCGGCTCTCACTTCAGGAAGGATTTCTGACTTTGCCATCAATCCAAATAATATTCATGAATATTACGTTGCTGTTTCTTCAGGGGGAGTCTGGAAGACAGTAAACAACGGTGTCACCTATAAGCCAATATTTGACAAGCAGGGTTCTTATTCCATCGGATGTGTAACCTTAGATCCAAAAAACCCACATGTGGTCTGGGTCGGCACCGGGGAGAATAATAACCAGCGGAGTGTTGCGTATGGTGACGGCGTTTATCGATCTAGGGATGGGGGCGAATCGTGGGAACACATGGGGCTCAAAGAGTCCGAGCATATTGGAAAAATTATTGTAGACCCTAACAATTCAAACTCTATATATGTGGCCGCAATCGGTCCACTCTGGAGTGAAGGTGGCGATCGTGGTGTCTATAAGTCAACCGACGGTGGTAAGGAATGGAAAGCAGTTTTAGAAATTGACAAACATACGGGTGTTACTGATCTGGTAATGGATCCCAGAGATCCAAATGTTCTCTACGCTGCTGCCCACCAAAGACGGCGGCATGTTTTTACGCTGGTTGGTGGAGGCCCCGGTTCCGCCATTTATAAGACCAAAGATGGTGGTGAAAACTGGGAGAAATTAAACAGAGGACTTCCCTCTTCAGTAATGGGGCGGATCGGTCTTGCCATATCGCCTGCGAATCCTGATTTTATCTATGCAATAATTGAAGCGATGCATGATCAGGAAGGGACCTACCGTTCATCCAACCGAGGTGCATCTTGGAAAAAGATGAGTGACTACGTTACTAGTGGGAACTACTATCAGGAGATTGTTCCACATCCTAATGATGTGAACACACTTTACTCCATGAGCACCTGGAATATGGTATCTTACGATGGAGGGAAATCTTTTCAGCGTCTTGGTGAAAAAGACAAACATGTAGATAACCACTGTCTCTGGATTAATCCTGACAATCCAGATCATATGCTCTCCGGTTGCGACGGCGGAATATATGAGACCTTTGACGGCGCCAAGAACTGGGATTTTAAAGCGAACCTTCCTGTGACTCAGTTTTACAAGGTCGCTGTCGATAATGAATTACCTTTTTACAATGTGTACGGCGGTACTCAAGACAATTGGACCCTAGGCGGCCCCTCGCGTACGACCAGCCGGAACGGCATCACAAATGATGATTGGTACGTAACACTCGGAGGCGACGGCTTTGAGGCGCAGGTTGATCCTGATAATCCAAATATTATTTACAGCCAATGGCAGTACGGAAATCTCGTACGATTTGACAAAAAGTCAGGTGAGAGAACAGACATCAAGCCTCGAGCCAGAAAGGGGGAAGATGCTTACCTATGGAACTGGGATGCGCCTCTGCAGGTGAGCGCCCACGTATCCGGAAGGATTTACTTCACGGCCAATAAGGTATTCCGTTCTGATGATCGAGGTCAATCCTGGGATGTCATCAGTGAGGACCTTACTCAACAGATAGACAGAAATAAGCTTAAGGTGATGGATAGGGTTTGGAGTTTCGAGGCAATCGAGAAAAATCGCGGTACATCCAAGTACGGAACATTAGTGGCCTTTCATGAATCTCCATTGAATAAAAATCTCCTTTATACTGGTAGTGATGATGGTCTCATTCATGTAACGGAAGATGGTGGTGACTTGTGGCGCAAGGTGAGTCGATTTTCAGGTGTGCCGGAGGACACCTACGTTAATATGATTATCGCTTCACAGCATGATGAAGACGTGGCTTACTCGGCATTCAACAATCATAAGCGAGGTGATTTCAAACCGTATCTTATGAAGAGTACAAATAAAGGAAAGACATGGAGGTCCATCTCCTCCAATTTACCAGAACGGGGTAGTGTCTATTCCATTGCTGAGGATCATGTAGATCCCAATTTGCTCTTCGCCGGAACAGAGTTTGGAGTTTTCTTTACCGTTGACGGCGGAAAGCACTGGAGACAGATTAAAAGCGGCGTTCCGACAATTGCCGTAAGGGATTTGGCAATACACCAAGGAGAAAATGATCTCATATTGGGGACGTTCGGTCGTGGCTTCTATATTCTGGATGACTATTCATCGCTTAGATTCTTTAGCGAGGATAGACTAGAAAAGGAGGCGGAAATATTTCCTGTCGCGGATGCGCTGCTGTTTATGGAAGGGAGCCGTATTGGAGGAAGTGGAAGGTCGTTTCAGGGGGCGAGTTATTTCACTGTTAAAAACCAACCTGTAGCCGCTGTCTTTACGTATTACTTGAAGGAATCGATTTCCACTCAGAAGTCTAAACGTCGAAAGGAAGAGGGAAAGATTCGGCAAGATAAGGGCGATATAAAATATCCAACTCTGGACCAGCTGAAAGCTGAACAGAGTGAACTTGAGCCGAAACTTCAGTTTACCGTTCGGGACAACTCGGGCCGAGTGGTTAGAAGATTCCTAAAAAGTCCTAACGCCGGAGTCCATCGGGCGGAATGGGATTTTCGCTATGCCTCAACCGCTCCTATCGATGATGGAGCTGTCAAGAAAGGGGAACCATCAGCGGGATCTTACGTTGCTCCCGGGAAGTATACGGTCACAATGTCGAAAATTGTGACCGGTCTGGAGTCGGAACTCACAGGGCCAATTCCATTCAATGTGATCTCCTTGGGTAATGTAACCCTTGGGACAAAGGATAGGATAGGACTTGCCGAGTTCCAGAAAAATGTGAGTGATCTTCAATCGTCACTTCGGGCGACTGGTAACTTGGTCACAAATCTCGAAAAAAAACTTAACAAAATGGTAGTTGCTGGGAAATCACTGGAGAGAGATAATGGTGGTGATGTTATAAAACAAATCCATACACTTCAAGATCGTATTGATAAAATTAAAGAGTTGCTTTACGGAGACCGCCTTGCTTATAGTCTCGATATCGATTTTCCACCGTCAATTTCTGATAGAGTCAATCGCGCTGTTTACGGTTCAATTAATACTACCTCTTCACCGACACAAACACACATAGAAGGCTATCGCATTGCGAAAGAAGAGTTCGAACCGATCTTGAAAGAGATTCAACAGATTGTGAAATATGATATTAAAGATTTAGAAAATGTCTTTGACAGGGCCGGAGCGCCATATACGCCCGGTCGAATTCCAAGACTGAACAAACATTAGAGGAGAATTAATGATGACACAAAGTAGGAAATGCTTCACCTTCATTTTATTGATAACTACTCTTTTTTCTAATGATGAAAAGGGAGTACCAGAAGACTCACTGTATTTCCAGTTTAATCCTGACTCACTCTATCTCGAAGTTGGTGATTCGACCGTTGTAACCATCCGTCTGCTGAATGAAGGTGGAGAATTATCCAATAACCCTTTCTATGTTTATGGTGGAGAGCGGGGTACGGTTTCAACATATCCGCGAATCAGCGATTCAACTGGTGTGGCAAAAGTTTTGGTCAAGGCGTTCAAGCCCGGCGATTTGACTGTTAATGTTAGGAGCATTTCGGTTAAACGTAATGACCGGGTTCGAGATGAAATGCCGGTTACTGTCCCTTTCCCACCCATCGCTCGGATAGAATTTGATGAATCTGTATACAGAATGTACGAAGGGACATCGCTACAGTTTAGCGCCACAGTTTTTGATGAGGCGAGCCTTGTCCGGGATGATGCAGAACTATCTTTTTCCTCTAGTAACATTTCTGTAGCTGAGTTTGACGATTTTGGAAAACTAACAGCCAAATCGACGGGAAGGATTAAAGTTTCTGCTCAAGTAGAAAATGTAACAAGCACTGTCGATGTGAGAGTGGTTCGAAATCCAGTAAGAGGTATGGAACTTTCTTCAGCTCTTGATAAGGTACGAACCGGTGACGTTATTCATTTCACTGCCAAGGCACTTGGCCGTGGTTCACGTGCGGTTGAAGATGCTCCTATCGAATTTTCCTATACTGGGATCGCCGACTATGGCATCGGTCTACCCGCCGCGGGTCAGATCTCTCAGGATGGAAGATTTGTGGCTGAAACGGCGGGTCTTTACACCATTTACGCTGCGTCCGGCGGATATTCTGCGCAAAAGAGTGTGAAAGTCGTGCCCCGGGATGTAAAGCGGGAAGTTGAACTTATTGGTTTTGGACTTGTCCCTGACTATTACACCTCAGATCTGTGGATCTGGCCCGGGATCGGGAAATACGAAAATAAGGATTTTGCGGTCACTGGCACATGGGGTGGTGACGGAAATGCTTACTTCTGGGACGTTACCGATCCGTCGGCCATGAAAATCATTGATACTGTGAAAGTGGACGCCCGTACCGTGAATGATGTGAAAATCTCAGAAGACGGTAGAGTGGGGATTATCACGCGTGAAGGGGCATCCAACAGAAAGAATGGGTTTGTGGTGTTGGATGTATCCGATCCCTACAATGTGGAAGTTGTGTCCACATTCAATGATGACATGACTGGCGGTGTGCACAACACTTTTATTTACGAAAATCATGTTTATGCTGTCAATAATGGTAGGAAATACGATATCATAAATATTCAGGATCCCGCCGAACCCTACCGGGTCGGTGTGTATGAACTGAAATCACCGGGACACTCAATTCATGATGTCTGGGTGGTGGATGGAATAGCCTATTCCTCTAACTGGACCGATGGAGTGCATGCCGTTGATGTGGGTGGTCTTGCCTTTAACGAGCGCAATATGCCCATGATCCAAGCAAATCCGCTTTTGGCGAGGGCTGGCAAAGGTTCAACGTCCAATCCCACTCCCATTTCTTTTAAGACTGATCCCACAGGACGTAACCATGCAGCTTTCCCCTTCTTGAGTGAATCGACCGGAGACTTTTTTATCATTGCTGGAGATGAAGATTTTCCACACGGAGTTGGCGCAACTAAGGATGAACCGTCGAATCCTCGTGGCGGATTCCATTTCATCAACTTTAATGATCCTGACAGTCCTGAAGAGACAGCTATCTATCAAGTCCCTGAGGCGGGCTCACATAATCTGTGGGTAAAGGGGGACACGCTACTCGCGGCTTTCTATCAGGGTGGGCTCCGAATTCTTGATATATCCGGAGAACTGATGGGTGATCTTTACAAACAGGGGAGAGAAATTGCTTTCTTTATTTCTGCCCACAAGGAAGGACGTCTTCCTAATGCGCCAATGGTATGGGGAGCCCAACCTTATAGAGATATCATATTTTTCTCGGATATGAATAGTGGTCTATATGCAATTAGAATTGGTTCCAAAACCAAAGAAGAAAGCGACTAACACAAGGGGAATTATGAAGATACGAAAAACATTGCTGCTGACGCTACTGTCCACCAACCTCACTTACGCTCAGGAGGAACCAGCGGAGGATGCTGAAAAAGACTCAGTTTATTTTGTCTTTCAGCCTGACGAAATGGTTCTAGAGGTTGGAGATTCGGCAAGGGTGAGAATAACACTTATCAATGATGATGGGGAAAGGGTGGAAACGCCCTTCTATGTGTATGGAGAAAGGAGAGCGATTTCGACCAATCCAAGAATAAGCGATTCTTCTGGGGTAGCTGTTGTCACAGTAAAAGCGTACAAGCCGGGCTCACAGCAGTTAAGTGCCAGAAGTATCACCAGAAAGAGGGAAGATCGTATTCGAGGAAGCATGGATGTAGAAATTCCATTCCCGCCGCTCAAGTCGGTGACATTCATAGATCCTCCCAAAGTAATTTTTGAAGGGACGAGCGTCAGCTTTAAAACTGTAGTTCACGATGAAGCTGGGCTTCTGAGGAAAGAGGCAGAGGTATCTCTTATTTCGCGTGAACCAGCTATCGCTGACTTTGATCCTTTTGGAAATCTCTCCGCCAAAAAGAAGGGACGACTGGATGTAGTGGCATCTGTGGAGGAAAATATCTCCACAACCCATACTATTCGTATTGTTGCCAATCCCGTCCGTGGTATCTCCCTTTCTTCGCCCGCGGAAGAAGCTCGCAGCGGAGACGTCATCCAGTTTGAAGCTATGCCCCTTACACGTTCAGGAAAAGCGGTTCCAGATGTTCCTGTCAGATACTCGTGGACTGGTACGGCAGAGTATGGAATTGGTCTTCCGTCAAATGCGCAAGTGACTGGTACAGGAAAATTTGTTGCTGAAACAGCCGGCGTCTATACGGTCCGAGCCTCTAGTGGCGGTTACAGCGCTAGCAAGTCCATCAGAGTCATTCCGAGAGATATAAGTGCTGAGCTAGAACTTGTAGGTCATGGACTTGTCCCTTCCGTAAATACATCGGACCTTTGGGTCTGGCCCGGTGTAGGAAAACATGCTGGAAAAGACTTTGCTGTCACGGGAACATGGGGCGCCAATGGTGATGCTTATTTTTGGGATGTAACCGATCCGTCAAATATTACCCCTATTGATACGATCACAGTGGATGCAAGAACAGTGAATGATGTGAAGGTTTCTGAGGATGGGAAAGTCTGTGTCATCACTCGAGAAGGTGCGTCGAACAGAAAGAACGGATTTGTGATTCTGGACGTTTCCGATCCATTTAACGTTGAAATTCTCTCAGAGTACAATGATGATCTCACCGGCGGTGTCCATAATGTATTTGTTTATCAGAACCATGTGTTTGCCGTAAATAACGGCCGGAAGTTTGATATTATTAATATCGAAAACCCGCGTGAGC
The DNA here is from genome assembly GCA_002448795.1 of Fidelibacterota bacterium UBA6931. Taxonomy (GTDB): domain Bacteria; phylum Fidelibacterota; class Marinisomatia; order Marinisomatales; family S15-B10; genus S15-B10. The sequence goes on along the minus strand of DKAH01000015.1, from coordinate 21,928 downwards.
CAAAGCGAGTTTCCGTTTATGAACTGAAAACTCCGGGGCATTCCATTCATGATGTTTGGGTAGTAGATGGAATTGCCTATTCATCGAACTGGACTGATGGTGTCCATATGGTAGATGTGGGTGGATTGCCGTTTAATGAGAAGAACCTACCGATGATTCAGGCGAATCCACTACTCCAAGTCGCAGGGAAGGGTGACTTCAGGAATCCTGTAGCAATTGCTCACAAGAAAGATGATACAGGAAGAAACCACGCCGCATTTCCATTCCTGAGCCAGTCTACGGGGAAGTTTTATGTCATTGGTGGTGATGAATGGTTTCCATTCAGTGATAATGATGCGGAGTCTATGGGTAGACTATCTAATCCACGTGGAGGATTCCATTTTATCGATATGGAAGATATAGACCGCCCTGAAGAAGTAGCGCTTTATCAGGTACCTGAGGCTGGATCGCACAATCTTTGGGTTCAGGGTGACACACTCTATGCTGCGTACTACCAAGGTGGCCTGAGAGTTGTCGACATTTCTGGTGAACTTCTCGGTGATCTCTATAAACAGGGGAGGGAAATTGCTTTTTTCCACGGCCGATCTCCGGAAGGGTTTATACCCAACGCACCAAATGCTTGGGGCCCTCAGCCGTACAAAGGACTCATCTATTTCTCCGATATGAACAGCGGCCTCTACGCTGTCCGCTTCACAAGTAGTGAGAAGAAGGAGACTGACTAATGATCAAGAAACTCTATCCCTATTGGGGTTTTCTATTCCTTGCAGTTATGCTACCGGCGTTAGTAAACGGAAAAGACTATTATATTTATGCAACAGCTGAGTCTGAAGATGAAGTCGCTCTCATCAAATTTGATGGAAAAAAGGCACACGTGGAGAAACGTATCCCTGTGGGTGTATGGCCTGTGGAGATCGAAGGCCCTCACGGTATTAACATTTCTCCTGATGGAGAATACTGGTATCTCTCCATGGCTCACGGTATTCCTTTCGGACATCTCTATAAGTATAAAACGGGGACTGACGAAATGGTAGACAGGGTTGAGCTCGGGCTATTTCCAGCCACACTGCAGGTCTCTCACGCTACAGGACTACTTTATGTCGTCAACTTCAACCTGCATGGAGGCCATGATGAAGTGAGTACGGTCTCCATTGTTGACCCTGAGGAGATGATTGAGATTGAAAGAGTGGAGACCGGAATCATGCCTCACGGTTCTCGCCTATCCAACAGCGGGCTGAAACATTATTCAGTCGCTATGATGTCAGCGGAATTGTATGAGTTGGATGCCATGCAAATGTCCGTAACCAGGAAATTGTCCACCGGGAAAAAGCATCAAATGATGAAAGGGATGCAACATCATACAATGAATAAGATGGGCAAGCATTCCATGCCGAAGGAAAAACCAACCTGGGTTTACCCTCACCCCAATGATCAATTCCTTTATGTGGTGAATAACGGTACTGATGAAGTGGTAGAAGTTGACATAGGCAAATGGATGATATCACGCCGCTTTGCGACCGACAAAGGACCGTACAACTGTGAAGTGAGTCCAGATGGTCAGCAACTTGTGGTGACATACAAGACAGCGGCGAAAACAGGTATTTGGGATATTAAATCGGGTAAGGAATTGGGACGCATCAAGAATACAAGAAAAGTGTCCCATGGGGTGGTGATTTCGCCGGATAGTCGGTTCGCTTTTGTATCAGTTGAGGGAATTGGGGCAGAACCGGGTTCGGTGGATGTGATTGACCTCGTCAGTATGAAACTTGTTGATCAAGCCGATATAGGTAAACAGGCAGGAGGGATAGCGTTCTGGAAGATGGAGAATTAAATCTGCTTAAATCAATAGTAAGCAAGGAGATGGATGATATGAAATCTGCTAGAATATTTATAGCCATTTTCATTGCGATAGTAGGGAGCGTTACTGCTGAGCCTAAGGAGGCTTCCATGCTCGGCGATCTGAAGTGGAGGAACATCGGTCCGGCCAATATGGGTGGTCGAGTAACGGCGATTGAAGGGGTACAAGGCGATCCAAATACGTTTTATGTAGGTGGCGCCGATGGAGGAATTTTCAAGACAACTAATAACGGAGTCACATTTGACGAGATTTTCAACGATCAAGACGCCTATTCCATCGGAGCTATCACAGTTGCTCCGTCCGATCCGAACGTTCTGTGGGTCGGAACAGGGGAGGGCGATCCCCGGAACAGCGTGGGCTACGGCAGAGGCGTATACCTATCCATAGATGGAGGGGTGAGCTGGAAGAAAGTTGGTCTGGAAAAGACGGAACGGATCAAGCGAATTGCTGTTGATCCTCGTAATCCTGATGTAGCGGCTGTATGCGCTATGGGCAGAGAATGGGGACCAAACCCCGAACGGGGTGTATTCCTTACTGAGGATGGCGGAAAATCATGGGAAAAGGTTCTCTACATTGATGAAGATACGGGCTGCTCCGATATCACCATGGAGCTTCAGAATCCCCGCATCATGTACGCTGGAATGTGGACTTTTCGACGGAAACCTTGGCGCTTCGATGACGGTGGTAAAGCCACAGCCCTCTATCGAACATTTGATGGCGGGAAGAATTGGGAAAAGATTCACAATGGCCTTCCGAAAACAGCCATGGCACGAATTGGTGTTCAGGTGGCACAGAGCGATCCGGAGACCGTTTATCTCGTTACTGAATTTGAAGGCGGCGGTACGCTTTACAGATCGGATGACCGAGGTGATAATTGGAGGATGGTTAATGACAATGCTCGGATCAATTTCCGACCCTTCTATTACAGCGATATCCGTGTCGATCCCAACAATCCGGACCACGTCTACTCCCTTTCTGGAGGTCTGTACAAATCGACCGATGGCGGTAAGGAGTTCAAGAGTATCGGCCGGGGCGTCCACGGTGACCATCAGGCTTTCTGGATCGATCCAGACAATTCCAATCGCCTCCTAAGCGGAAGCGACGGAGGATACCAGCTTTCCTACGACGCCGGTGAGACATGGGACATTATTAACAATGTGACTCTCTCCCAATTCTACCAGATTTTTGTGGATGATGAATTGCCCTACAACGTCCTTGGTGGTCTGCAGGACAACGGCACTTGGCGCGGTCCCAGCATGACCATGAATAGTGCGGGCATCCTAAAGGATGACTGGAATTATATCACCGGCGGTGACGGATATTACGCCGTGCCAGTTCCGGGAAGAGCCAATCTGATCTATTCCAATCTTCAAGGGGGTGTCATCTTTGAGAAAGATATGGATACAGGCAACACAAGGACAATCCATCCTTACCCCAAAATCACCGGCTCGGCCGGTGACGCCATTGATGATCATAAGTACAGGTTCAATTGGGATTCTCCAATCCTGATTTCCCCTCACGATCCGAATTCCATCTATTTTGGTGGAAACGTTGTGTTCAGGACAACTGACGGTGGCTATTCCTGGGACGTTATCAGCGGAGACTTGACAACTAACGACAAGAGTAAGCAGTTAACATCGGGCGGACAAATCTACCAAGACAACACAGCTGCCGAGTTTCACTGCACCATTCTTACCATCTCTGAATCCCGAGTCCAGAAGGGGGTGATTTGGGTAGGTACAGACGATGGCAATGTCCATGTTACCACCGATGGCGGAGAGACTTGGAACGATGTCACACGGCGTATTTCAGGCATGCCGAAGAATGCATGGGTTGCCAAGATAGATGCCTCCCATCACGAGGCCGGTACAGCCTATATTGCTGTGGATCATCACAGAAGCGATGATTTCAAACCGTATGCTTTTAAGGTGACAAACTTTGGTAGGAGAGCTGAGAATCTCAGCCGTGGTCTTCCGCAAAACGATTATGTGAAAGTAGTTCGCGAAGATCCAAAGAATCCCAACCTGCTTTATGCCGGAATGGAACATGGCATCTACGCATCTTGGGATGGAGGAGATAAATGGGTGTCCATCATGAATAACCTTCCACCGGTATCGGTGAGAGATATCAAAATTCAGACTGTGGCGAACGACCTTGTTATCGGAACACATGGCCGAGGGGCCTGGATTCTGGATGACATTAATTCGCTTCAGGAAAGAGCTAAAGAGAGGGCTAAAGAACTCCATATCTATTCCCCAAGGATTACCTATCGGTGGCAGATTTCCCGAATGGACGCCAGTCAGGGCCAGAGGGAGTACAGGGCTGAAAATCCTCCCTACGGAGCTATGGTAACTTTCACTGCCCCGAAAGTAACTGACGATACTGCCAAAGTGATGATCACAGATAGCCGTGGTAAACAGGTTCGGGAAATGAAAGTAACCGATATCGGAAAGGGACTTAACCGATTCGCATGGGATCTTCGGCACGACGGTCCTGTTTCACTGACTAGACCTGTGGCAACCGGTTGGTGGGGCGGCGACACCGGACCTAGAGTTTCACCGGGAACCTATAACGTTTTACTCTCACTGTCCGGAATGACTTCGGAAACTGAAGTGGTTTTAAAAGGTGATCCCAGAATAACGCTGTCTCAGAGAGATTTCGAGAGGCAGGAAGAAGCAGCTATTGAGTTGCGAGATCTCCTTTCTAAAGTCCATACCGTATTGAATGGAACGGATGCGATGAATGGACAGTTGAAGGAGTTAAAAGGAAAACTTAAAGACAGCATCAGCGGCGATATTGATGAAGATGAAGCGAATGCAAAGATCAAGGAGGCAATGAAATTGATTACAGAGTTTCGCGATGATGACTTGAAAAGGCCTGTGGATGGTCTCAGCTATCGTCAGCGACCTCGCCTTCGGGAAGAACTTCGATCGCTGATGCGAGCCATTGACGGCACCAATGCAAGACCGACCGAGCCTCAAATACTTCGTTTAGGCGAACTTCGTGATGAGACAGAAACTGTCGTGAACCGATATAACAGCATAATTGCTAATGAGGTGGCTGAAATCAATAAGATGTTCCGTAATTTCCCTCAGGTGTCGATCAAGAAGGCAACCTATGGACGGGATTAATATGGAGGCCATGATGAAGAAATTGTTTACTGTATGCATTCTGGCACTTTTCTCTTTTGGATGTTCAAATGCTAACGCTAAAGCTGAGCTGAAGCTGGAGTCAATGATGTGCGGCATGTGTTCGGCAACCATCGAAGATGAGATATCTAAGCTGGACGGTGTGGTGAAAGTGGAGATTGATGATGAAAAGAAAACGGGTGTCTTCACCTACAAGGCTTCTGTCATCAATCTTTCTTCGATCGAAACTGCTATTTCTAAACTAGGCTACTCAGCCAATGACACCAAAGCTGACCCGGACGCATACAAGGTTCTCTCCAAGTGCTGCCAGATCGGTACCAGGTAGAAATTTATCTATCAACACTCTCTTTGCTCTCCTACTTAAACCGAGAGTACTAAGCTATGTTTCTATCGGACCTACTAAAGGGTAAGACAGCTATAGTAACCGGCGGTGGCACTGGTTTGGGCAAATCCATGGCTGCACGTTTTGGTGAATTGGGTGCCAGTCTCACCATTTGTGGTCGGCGGCAGCAGGTCATTGATGAGGCGGTGAATGAACTTAAGAAAACAGGCGCTGCTGTGCTGGGTGTTAAGTGTGATGTACGGGACGGGGAACAGGTTTCCCATATGGTGAATGAAGCTGTGTCGGAGTTCGGATCAGTTGATGTGCTGCTGAATAACGCCGCTGGAAATTTCATCTGCCCCACGGAGCGTCTTTCTGAAAACGCCTTCCGCACGGTGGTCGATATCGTATTGACCGGTACATTCAATTGTTCCATGTCCGCCATGAAAGTTATGAAAGAGAAGGGAGGGGGTGTTATGCTCAATATTGTGACCACCTATGCCTGGACTGGTTCAGGATATGTGGTTCCTTCCGCCTCAGCCAAGGCGGGGGTTCTTGCCATGACTCGGTCACTGGCGGTAGAGTGGGCGAAGTACGGTATTCGCACGAATGCCATTGCACCTGGTCCGTTTCCCACTGAGGGAGCGTGGCAACGTCTTGTGCCTCCCGGACTCAATTTCGAGAAAAGAATGAAGAAGAGAATCCCTCTTCAGCGGTTTGGTGAACATGCAGAGTTGGCTAATCTGGCATCATTCTTGATCAGTGACGGTGCTTCATACATTAACGGGGAAGTAGTAACGATTGATGGCGGAGAATGGTTGAAAGGGGCGGGGGAATTCAACGAACTTGATCGACTGCCTGAAATGGCTTGGAAGGCGATGGACGCCGTGAGAAAAAGAAAGAAAAAATAGCTGGTGGCTATCAAGAAAGTCTCACTTGTTTCTTTAAGCTTTCTCATTCTTTTCTCCTCCTGTGTTATAGAAAGAGCGGATACGGTTTTCATTAACGGTTCGATTTGGACAGCTGTAGACGGCGCTCCGAGAGCCGAGGCGATAGCTGTAAAGGGAGAGTCCCTCATGGCGGTGGGTTCGAACGATGAGCTGAATTCTCTTAAAGGGCCGGCTACGTCGGTCATCGATTTAGAGGGTAAATTTGTTGTGCCCGGCATGATGGACGCTCATACCCACTTCATGGAGGGTGGATTTCAACTACTAAGGCTCAATTTCAGAGATGTCGATTCTCCGGAAGATTTCATTTTTAAGATAGACAGTATCGCGCAAACCCTTGAGGTAGGAGAGTGGATACTCGGTGGAAATTGGGATCACGAAAAGTGGGGAGGAGAGCTCCCACACATCGACTGGGTTGAGGATGTTTCGAAGGATAACCCAGTCTATGTTCATAGAGTGGATCTGCACATGGCGTTCGCGAATTCAAAGGCGATGGAGTTGGCAGGTATCACGCCGGAGGTTGCCGATCCCGAAGGAGGAGTAATTGATCGTGATCATCTTACGGGGAATCCCACTGGTATCCTGCGAGAGTCAGAAGCGAAGGTGCTTGTGGAGCGAGTCATTCCTAACCCAACGGAGGATGATCGCCGGAGAGCCTTTCAAAAAGCGACTGACTACGCCCTTAGCATGGGGATAACCCAGGTCCACAACATGTGTAACATTAACATGTGTACATGGGAAGATCTTCAGATCATCAGATCAGTCCATGCGGAGGGCGGCATGAGGATGAGGGTTTACGCTGTACCGTGGTGGACTGACTGGGAAAAACTGATCGCACTTATCGAAGAGAATGGCAAAGGTGACGAATGGCTACGGTGGGCCGCCGTTAAAGCACAGATGGACGGTTCCCTCGGGTCCCGCACAGCATGGATGCATGATCCTTACAAGGATGATCCTAGCACAAGCGGTGTTTTGGTTGAACCGGATACAACTGTATTCAAAAGAATGATGTATGAGGCAGACGCCGCCGGGATCCAGCTCGCTATACACGCAATCGGAACCCGGGCAAACGAGTGGCTTCTAGATCAATTTGGAAAAATTCGTAAGAAGAACGGAGAACGACCGCGACGAAACAGGTTGGAACATGCACAGCACCTACGACAGTCTGAAATCCCCCGTTTTGGGAGGGATCATGTAATCGCCTCTGTACAGCCGTTCCATATCATAGATGACAGCCGATGGGCTCACAAACGTATTAACGAAGATGTGTTGAAAGGGACTTATGCCTTTCGTTCTCTCCTCGAAGCTGGCGCCACTCTGGCTTTTGGTTCGGATTGGACAGTTGCCCCCATCTCTCCCATCCTAGGGATTTACGGTGCTGTCACGCGATACACTATTGACGGTTCCCAGCCCGAGGGGTGGTACCCTGAAGAGCGGCTGACTGTGGAACAGTCACTGAAGGCGTACACCTACGGCGTCGCATTCGCTGCCTTTCAAGAGGATGTTCTCGGAACGCTTGAGGCTGGGAAATTAGCGGACTTTGTAATCCTCTCCGATGATCTTTTTATGATTCAACCTCAGGAGATCAAGAATGTTGGTGTTTTGAGAACCGTCGTTGGCGGGAAGACACAATTCTTGAGTGATGAGCCTGGAGGCAAAAAGCCCATCTGGTATTGAACGCCACTTCTCTTGGGGATTATTTCTATTCTCAAGAACCGCCCTTCATAATATTCGGTACAGCTCACCTTTCCGATTTGGCGATTACCGCTGTTCTGGCTGTTGCCCTTCCAATCTTTGCAAAGAAAAGCCTGACTGTAAAACAGCAGGATTGAATAGGAACCATTTTGGGGTGGGCCGTCGCCTTCGCCTATATTAGTTGGTTACTACTTGAACTTGTATCCGGAACGTTTGATCTCAAGCTGCATCTTCCGTTCCATCTTTGCAGAACGGCTAACCTGTTACTTCCCCTGGTCATGATGCAAAAGAATTACCGTGTTTACGAAATTCTCTATTTCTGGGGACTTTCTGCCATGTTTCAATAAAGCTTCACGCCAGACATCCAGGTGGGATTTCCTCACTATCATGTCATTTGCTTCTGGCACGCCCACAATCTGATGGTTGTAGCAATCGTCTATGCCTCAGTTGTTTATGGAATGCGACCAACATGGCAAAGTTTGTGGCGTTCCTTCGCTGCTTTGCTTATATTCACAGTGATAACAATTCCTGTCAATTTGTTACTTGGGGCCATCTATTTTTGGATTTTCGGTAAACCAACTACAGCATCTTTGCTCGATTATTTCGGACCTTGGCCATGGTATCTTGTTTCTGCAGCGGTGTTTGCACTGATTCATTTCTACCTTGTGTATCTTCCATTTCAACTAAAAGGCAAAGGAGCACGGATTGACTGACGAAAAAGCTAATAGTCAGGAAGAACAGGGCACCGGTTTTGCTAAACGCACCGATTTTAGGTGGCTTGGTATTGGCGTCGCGATTTTTATTGCGCTCATTCTTATACCAACGCCGCAGTCAATGCTGCTCCACGCGGAGTCCATGTACGATCAGATGACTGTCTCCCGTCAAGCTGAAACTTCAGTTGAGGATATTGCCTCCAATATCCAGGTAATCATAGCACTACTCTCCATGTGTGTAGTGTTTTTTGCCACCGAAGCCGTTCCACTTCCTGCTGTGGCTCTTTCTATCGGTCTGATCCAACTCTTTTTTGGTATAACTGAACCGTCCCGAATTGTCTCAACCTATGCCCATGATGCCGTATGGTTTATTGCGGGATCATTGGCCCTAGGCTCAACATTTATTAAATATGGGGTTGACAAGCGAATCGGTATGGTGGTGATCAATGCTGCTGGCACGAACATCAGAAGAATCATTATAGGCTTGCTATTGGGGACCTCTCTTCCAGCGGCTTTCATCGGTGAACACGCCGTCGCAGGAATGTACCTCCCCATCGCTATTGCGCTGTATACGCTCACCGATAAGGAGATATCGTGTCCAAGGCTCGGCAAACTTCTCACCATCACCATTGCTTTCGGCTGTATGATGGGTGGACCCATGTCCCCCACAGGGGGAGCGCGAAACGCGATTATGATTGGTTTCCTTTCAGATGTTGGCGTAGATGTCTCCTTTGTCCAGTGGTTGAGTATGGGTGTTTTCTACACTTTCTTCATGGTGCTCTGTATGTCATTCATCCTTCCCATACTATTCAAACCGGAAGTGACCGATCTCACTAAGGCAGTGACTGTATTAAAGAGTGATCTCCAAAAACATGGAAAGATGACTCGTCAACAGTGGCTTGTTGTGGCGGTAATGCTTTTGGTTGTGTTCCTCTGGATCACCGATAAAAGTCTTGTGAAGTCCCTATTTGGTTTTTCGCTTGGCCTCGGCGGGATCGCAATTACTGGTGCCGTGCTCTATATGCTTTTAGGTTTGACTACTTGGAAAGATTACGAGGATGGCGTGAGTTGGGGTGTCGTCGTTCTTTACGCTGGAGCAATCTCGTTAGGTTCCGTCTTCAAAGCGACCGGTGCTGCGGGATGGCTCGCAAATACTATTATTTCCATGGTGGAACCACTTGGTATGAATTCCGGTTTCCCTTTAATTGTTCTTGTTATAATCGTTGGGGCATCCCTTACAAACCTCATGAGCGCTGGTGCTACCGTAGCAGTCATCGGTCCCGTGATTCTGGGAATGGCGGAAGCTTCCGGGACAAACCCTCTTATTGTTGGAATCATCCTTGCAATATCAACATCAGCCGCTTTTTGGCTTGTTATTGGAACACCCGCAAGTTCTATTGTTTACAGTAGTGGTATGCTAGAATCAAAAGATTTTATTCGAGGAGGTACACTTGCCTGGCCTGTGGCAATCCTTGTGATGATTGGTATGGTGCTCATATACTGGATTCCTGTTCTGGGACTTGACTTAAACATTTGAGATTGGAGGTGTAAAAATGGAACTGTTAGTTGCTCTCCTAGTTGTTGGCATTTTACTCTATGTCATGATTGCAAGCCGGAAATCAGGGCTAGATACAGCAGAATCTCATCTTGATCGCGTACAGGATGAGAAAGCGGCGTGGGAAGATGAGCGTTTTGTTTCCTATGGGCAGGTACAGCAGACGAGGGAGGAGTTGAACACTGCCATAGACAGTAGCTTTACCGGTAATGAAGAACACCGGTCACTGTTGAAAGAGATCGTAAACGAATGGGCCAACTTGAGAGTAAAGACATTCGAAGAGCGACGTTCGTGGGTGAGAAGTCCAAAGAAAGAGGAATGATAACAGATTTCATTTTTGAACCATCTGTTCAAGCCGATAGTTAAAAAATCTGTTTAAGTGGGTTTTTAGTTAAATCCCCATTTATGGGGATTGTTTTATTTAAGGGATCAAATTCATCCAATGACGACACTAATCATAGAGAAAGTATTTCTGTCTCAATTTATCGAAATGACCGGCTGTCTCTCTTAGCTCTTCTACAAGTATATCAGGAGAAATTTCTCCAAGCAAACTTTTGCTCAAAGCATCTGAGCCAAATAGGCGATTAAGTCCTGATTCTTTGATTTTGAAGTTATCTTTACCAAGGAGAGCGATTTCCCAAAGAAGCCAGATTCCTGTTTCCACCGGTCTAAAGAGGAACCGATCAGTTATAATCAGTTCAATGCCGTAGCATGTTACTCCCATATGTTTTGGATTTGGTGCGGCTCCGGGAATGGAGCGAGGGGAGAAAGAGATGGAATTGAATTTGACGCCCGGAAGGGCCCGCTCATTCATCTCCGATGCCAATTGTTTACCATCAAGCCAAGGCGCACCGATCTGTCGGAACGGACGATCAGTCCCGCGCCCTTCGGAAACATTTGTTCCTTCAATCAAAACCGTGGCTGGATAGACGATAGCCGTCTCGAAGTCTGGGATGTTAGGTGAAGGAGGGAACCAGGGGATTCCCGTTTGATCATACCACATTGCTCTCTTCCAACCTAGCATGGGAATGATGTCAAGCTCTGGAACCTCTTCAACCCATTTCCTGTCAGCAATCATGAGGGCAAGCTCACCGGCAGTTAAACCGTACACGGAAGTGATGGGATAGTAGCCGACATTGGTCTGAAAACCGAGATTGAGGATTGGCCCTGATACAACTTCCCCGCTGAGGGGGTTTGGGCGGTCAAGGATGAGGACGGGAATGCCAGCTTCGGCCGCCGCCTCCATGGAAAGTCCCATGGTGGTAATGTAGGTGTAGAAACGAGCACCCACATCCTGAATATCGTAAATGAGGATATCAATTCCTTCCAGCATATCCTGAGTCGGTTTTCGAGTAGAACCATAAAGACTGAAAAGAGGAGGCAGTTTTTTGTTCTCTCCGTATTCAACCTTTTCTCCATCTGCTGCTTCACCGAAAATCCCGTGTTCGGGAGAAAAGAGAGCCGTTACGTTTAGATTTTTTACAGACTGAAGGAGCTCCCAGATTGACCTGCCATCTCTGTCAATCCCGGTTTGATTTGTGATAATTCCAACATTTTTACCCGCCAACTTGTCTAGATGGTTGTCGAGAAGGTTTTCAAGTCCTGTTTGGACCGAGAACTCCTGAGGCGCGCAGCCTACAGCAGTGAGAAAAAGTGTGGTAACTCCCGTTAGGAGGATAATTTTGAAATCAGTCAAGAGATATGACGGTGGCGGAGATCACCTCTTCCAAATCGCTGATCCTTTCAATAACCTCCGGTGAGGGATCGGAATCAAGCCGAATAAGACCAATTGCGATGTCCGACTCTTCTTTTCTGCCCAGTTGGTAGCCGGCGATGTTGACATTCATGTCGCCCAGAAGTGTGCCAACCTTTCCTACGACACCGGGGATATCTCGATTATAGATTAAGAGAACAGTCCCTTCAGGGCTCAGATCGAGATGAAATCCGTCAAAGTAGATGATACGGTGAAGTGACTCCCCAAAAAGACTCCCGCGGATTGACAGACTGGAATCGTGGAAACGGACAGTGGTAGAAATAAGGTTCGCATAGTCGACCCGCTTGTGGCTGTAAGTCTCTTCAATCTGGATGCCTGAACTCTCAGCCACCGCCACTGCGTTGATGTAGTTCACAGTGCTGCCGTGAATTTCTTTAAGGAGTCCCTTGAGAAAAGCCAGTGTGATGACATTCGTATCTTTCAGATTTCCGGCGGTAGTAATGGAAACGGCATCAATGGGACCGACGGCAATCTGCTGATGGAGAGAACCGAGTTTTTCTGAAAGAATCATGAAAGGTTCAAGTCTGCGGAGTAGATCCATGTCAATCATGGGAAGATTGAGTGCATTTCCGATAGTTCCATCGATCAGGAAATCTCGGACCTGCCCGCAGATAGCCTTAGAGACACCTTCTTTTGCCTCTAGCGTAGAGGATCCAAGGTGAGGTGTGTAGAGAATATTTTTTGCTTTGAGTAGTGGAGAATCTGTTACTGGTTCTTCCTCAAAAACGTCCAGAGCAGCGCCGCCGATGACACCGTCATTGAGGGCTGTCAGCAGATCATCCTCATCAATGATACCGCCGCGTGCACAATTGATAATCTGTGCCGACTTTTTCATTAATTTCAGGCGATCGTGGTTGATCAATCCTCTTGTGGCTTGAGTCTTTGGAACGTGAACGGTGATAAAGTCGCTTTCACGAAATAACGTGATAAGATCAGTGAATCTCACATAATCAAGATCGTAATTTTCAGCCTTGATATAGGGGTCATAACCTAGGATATTCATCTTGAAAGAGTGGAGACGCTTGATTACCTCTGTACCGATTTTCCCGAGCCCAATAATACCCACGGTTTTATCGTTCAGTTCAGTCCCGATGAACTTCTCCCGCTCCCATTTTCCGTGGACCATGGAATGATATCCTTCATGAATATTTCTTGCCAGTGCAAGGAGAAGGGCTACTGTATGCTCGGCCGCCGAGACGGTGTTTGCGTCGGGTGTGTTCATGACAAGTACACCATTCATGGTAGCAGCGTGAAGATCAATGTTGTCAATCCCAACACCTGCTCTCCCGATTACCTTCAGATTTTTCGCCTGTTCGATATTGTCTAAGCTCACGGTGGTGCCGCTTCTCACCACCCAGCCGTCAATGCTGGAAATGTCAACCTTGTCTGTAGGCCACTCCGATGATACATCTACCACTTCAATCTTAGCGGCTTCAAGAATGCTTTTTCCCTCATCAGAAATAGGGTCTGTGAAGAGCACCCTCATAAGCGAAAATCCTCTACTGTTTCATCCATCACAGAAAGAAGTTCTTCAATATCGGACATTTGCAAGTCTCCCATATGGGAGACTCGGAATGTCCTCTCTTTCAGAGTACCGTACCCCCTTGAAATGAGATATCCTTTTTCCAGCAGTCTTGTCTGAAAGCGCTTTATATCTAAGTCAGGACTTTTCTCCACACAGGTGAGCGTTGTAGAGGAAAATTGCTCATCAGGAAAGAGGGAAAATTTCTCCTTCGCCCAAGAGCGAACACGCTCCGCCATTTCATTGTGTCGGCGGAAGCGATTATCGAGTCCCTCTTGAAAAATTCTATTAAGCTGTTGGTGTAGCCCATATAGGTGAGGAATGGAAGGCGTTGCCGGAGTTTGTGAACGAAGCGCATACTTTTCAAGTACTTGAAAATCAAAATAATATCCTTTATTTTTAGATTTATAGCTTCTATTTAAAGCTAAATCTGAAACTGAACATAGTGAGAAGCCCGGCGGGATGGACCACCCTTTCTGGACACTTGCCAAGGCGACATCAATTCTGAGGTCATCAATATTGACCTCTACCGCCGACATAGAGCTGACCATATCAACTAGAAAGGCAACATCGGGGTACCGATGCATAACCTCAGCAATTTGGTGAAGTGGGCTCATAACGCCTGTGGAAGTTTCGTTATGTACAACAGTTACGGCGTCGTATTCCCCTGTGGAAAGTGTCTTATCGATGAATTCAGCAGTGATGGGTTGGCCAAGTTCAACCTCAAAAGGATCAGCCTTGATGCCGCAACTGACAGTCACCTCATGCCACCGTTTAGAGAAAGCGCCAGCAACAAAGTTTGCACATCTCTTCAGAACAGTGTTCCTTACAGCGGCTTCCCACAGCCCAGTGGCTGAACATGTACAGAGAAAAATTCGATTGGATGTAAAGAGGACTTTCTGCACGCCAGACACGACGGTGTCATACAAATCTGAAAAAGCGGCAGTACGGTGTCCAATGGGATATTCACCCATTGCTTCAAGTATCTTATCATCCACATGAGTAGGTCCTGGAATAAACAGCTTGGGTCTGTCGGCTGGCATCAATCCTGCTCCATTGAACGGACGACAAGTCCAGTAGCGACTTTTGGATAGAAATAAGTAGACTTTTGGGGAAGAATCCCTCCCGATTGAGTCACTGAGAAGAGATCTTCCAGCGAAATAGGAGGGAGAAAAAAAGCGGCATTCCATTCTCCCCTTGCCACCAAATCAATTCCGTCCTGCTTATTCTGGAAATAATGAAGATTCGTCTTTGCGCTGATCGCCTCATCATCCATCCCCAAAACCTCCTTCAAGATCACCTCTTCAAGAATCACAACAGGGAGTTGTGCCATCGCCTCGGTTTCAAGCCGATTTGCCAGTGATTTGGCAGATGACGTATTGGGCGCGACAGTGAAACGACCCCGTGTCTCTGTAGCAATTTCAAATTGTTGGTGGGAGTTAGGGGAACTTTCTTTTAACTGGAATCGACTGCTAAGAGCGTCAATGAATTCATCTTCATCAAAGTGATAAAGATCAGAGAGACCACGATGAGTTGCGTGAACAATAAGTCCCTCGGAAGATGCGGGCACAAGATAAGCCAAGACTGCCGAACTGTCCATTGATGAATCTTTATTTTCGTTGTGGAGCAATCTTGAAGCTTCGTATCGGTGATGGCCATCAGCAATAAGGACATGTTTGCTATCAAAAGAGGCACAGAATTCATTCATAAATTCGCTTTCGAAGGTGGACGCAACCTCAAGAGACACATTTCCCCTGTGCGATAAAACTCCCTTCTGCGTCTCTTTTCCATTAAAATGGAGGAGAAATTCCTCTGTCTCAATCGGATCATCCCGATAAATGAAAAAGAGTGGACTGAGATTCGCCCGCGTATGTTGGTAGAGCCGCACTCTGTCCTTAAGAGGAGCAGTATGGGTTTTTTCGTGCTTCAAAACGTAGCGGTGCGACTCTTGTTCAAGGGACAATGCAGTGAGAAAGCCAAACCTTGTTAAAGTGTTACCGCTGCTAGAATCGTAACTCTCCTTGAGAAGATGAATCCCGGGTTCAGAATCTTGGCAGAAGATTCTATTTTGTCTCCAGTCACTCCACAATTGGGTTGCTTCTCCATAAAATGTCCTGCTTTTACTGTCGGGATCGGAATGTGCGGGGAGCGTCATGCGGATAAAGTTGTGAGGGGACCTACCGGCTAACGTTTCTCGCTCATGATCAGTAACAACGTCGTACGGCGGGGCGACCACACTGGAAAGATCATTAATCCTTTCTGGATTATATTTAAATCCACAAAACGGGCGGACTTGAGTCATAAATCTATTGCTCCAAGCTTAGTTGAATTTAGAAATAGAAGACTCCTGCCGGGATAAGTATCTGCCTCAGCAGGCACTTACAGAAAAATATGAGAAAAACTATTTTAGATTTCTTCGTCCGTGAACTGCCAGCGGCAGGCGCTGCACCACCACGGTTTTCCCTTATAATCAGGCCGTTGCTCATTTAAAGTGAGAGCACCTTCGCATTTGGGGCAATCCTTCTCTGCACCCTCCTCGGGCCAACTATATTCGGGATTGAATTGCAGAGGATCGTCAAAAAGAGTGAATTCATCCATACCAAAATCTAACCACAGATGAGCGTCAGCGGAAAGTGCAAATATGGCTATATGTTTAGTACAAGGAGCATTGAGGCTACAGTAAGTCCCACCGCCATTTTTATCCACCCCCACCGCTTCTGTGCGACTAGATACCTCTCATACGGTTTCCACCAGAGGTTTAGGGTAACCGATTTTCCAGGTGCAACATAGACGCGTTGCAGGCTCTTTGCCAATATTGATTCAACTTCTTCAGGACCATAATATTCACGCAACAGCGTCACAAACTGAGGGTTGAGATAGGTCACGGTGTGGATGCCGGGTTTGATTGGAATAGGTTCGTCAATAGGTGTCTGGCCAACGAGGATATCATCAACAAAGATATCAAGTCCGCTTGAATCACAGGAAACGGTGATGAACGCTATCGCGTCTTCTGGCTGAGGAACAAGGTTTGTATCTTTCTGTGAAAAAGAAGTAGTGGAGGTGATTAGAAATGTCAGGAGTAATTGTAGGCGCTGCAGCATAATCTTTCTTAAAGTTAACTGTTTATATTTCTTGAGACTATTGTAAAATTCTCTCTATAAATCTGGTGGTAAATCAGTCACACACTCTTTTCTCGATGAACTTCAGGGATCAACGTGGGATCTTGATGTCGATCTTAATCTTCTAAGCTTTCCGATGAGATACGATAAAGATCTATTTAAGAAGGTGGTGAGGTTCCTCACCGTTTTGCTCTTTGCGATTCTAAACGGGTGTGCCTATTTCAATACCTATTACAATGCCACCCAGTTTTTCTGGGAAGCGGAACAAGAAATTGTAACCGCATCGGAGGTGGAACTTACAGACAATACGGTGGATCTTCTTAACAAGACTGTGTCGCGGTGTAATATTGTCTTGAATGATTACCCTGAATCTCGATTTCGTGATGATGCAATTCTTTTGAGAGCTAAAGCTCAGTATCACCTCGGTGAATTTTCCTTGGCAACAGCCTCTCTTCGAATCCTGGCAACGGAATTTCCTGAGACTCCCCTGTTGCAGGAGGCCAAGCTTTGGCAAATCAAATGCGACTGGAAAAGCGGGAACCAAGGGACAGCGCTGACTGAAATAACTGAATTTCTTCAATCACTGGGGAAAGATGATCGATGGGGGCGCATTACTAGATTACGTTCACTCGGACACTTGACTATCGCTGAAATTTATGAAGCGGCGGGAAATGTTGATTCGTCTCTGTCTCATCTTGAGATGGCTGCATCAGTAGCGCCAAACCGCCGTGAGAGAATTAATGCCTACTTTCGCATTGCTGAAAAGGCCAAAGAAGAGAATCGACTCCCTGTTTCGCTGGACAATTACCGCAAAGTTGTATCCTCTCATCCCGATGCAAAACGTGTGGAGAGTGCACATCTTGAGATTGTCAGGATATATCGAGACATGGAGATGTGGGAAGAAGCTTCACGTGAGATTGAGAAACTCACCACAATTGAAAAGTTTGTTGGAATCAGGGCCGATCTGAATCTTGAACTGGCAAAGCTCTATGAGATGCAGGAAAGAAAGGATGATGCTCTGAAGAGGTATTCGCTGATTACGGAAGAGTTTCCCAAGACAAGAGCCTCGGCAGAATCTTATTTCAAGTTGGGAACTGCTACTCTGCAGGAGGAGCAGGATTACGCTGAGGCGCGAAAATATTTTGACAATGTAGATAAGGAATTCAGGCAATCAACATATGTACCATCAGCAAAGGTAAGGGTTCAGGAAATTGACGATCTATTGAGCGATATCAAGGCTATTAAAGAGTTGGATGAAAAACTTTTCGGGGTCAAGCCAGCAAAAGAAGAATCAGACGAATTAACAGAAAAGGATAATCAGGAATCTCGGCCTTTCCAACTGACGATCCAACCTTCTGAGAATGTTGAAAAAAATGCAGCGGATAGCTCAGCCCACTATCAGGAGCTTGCAGGCCACCTGTACAGTGCTGGCGAACTGGAAGCATTTCGGTTTGGTCACTTTGAAAGCGGCATGACATATTTTAACAGGATTGTGCATCATCTTCCGCCAACGAAAAGAACTTCCCAAGCGATCTACTCCCTCAGTTATTTGCTGAATTCCGAGGGAGAGGTAGAACAAGCTGAAACTTTGAGGTCGAGACTTATTGAATCATATCCCGAAAGCGAGTACGCTGCTGAGATTAGACGGCAAACAAAACAGGAAGCTGCTAACGTGCCGGCGGAAATGATGATTGTGAGCGAATCACTGGTTGAGGGAAATCCCGATTCCGCTATTGCGCAGTACGAAAAAATCCTGACTGTATATCCCACTACTCAGTATGCCCCTGTGGTTCTTCTCTCCATCGCCCACATTTATGACCGGCGGCTAAATAATCTACAGAAAGCACGGACTGTCTACGAGAGGATTAAATTAGAGTATGGAGAGACGGATCAAGCAGAATTTGCTGGAGAAAGAATAGCTCTTTTTGACAAGATTTCCGCTATAGCGCCTAAGAAAGAAACTTCCAGAGATAAAGAAAAAGATGGTAATTGAACGGGCATCCGTCACAGCGAACGAATTAATTGCTGAAGGGATTTTTCAAATGAACGTCTCAGCCCCAAAAATTGCCGGAGAAAATCCATCCCCGGGGCAATTCATCAATATTTCCGTCATTGACTCATGGTTTCATCCACTTAGACGTCCCATGAGCATTGCAGGTCGGGAAGGTGAATCTCTGAAGATTATCTATAAAATTTTTGGCGCAGGTACGAGATTGTTGTCCGAATTTCCAGTAGGCAGTTTCATTGATCTTCTCGGTCCGCTTGGAAACACCTTTGAATTGACTGAAGGAGCAACGCCTGTCCTCGTGGGTGGAGGTGTTGGCCTTGCGCCGATTCTCTGGTTCGATGAAACACTCCGGTCGAATGGAATCGATCATACCACCATCATTGGCGCTCGCCATTCTGGAGAACATTTTCTTGAACATTGCCCCAAAGAAGGATTTATTCTGACAACCGATGATGGCACCGTTGGAATAAAAGGTACAGTCTTGCCGACTATTGAAAGTATATGCCTGGAGATGGAGAATCCCAAGTTATTCGCCTGCGGTCCAGAACCGATGTTGAAAGCTGTTAAACAGTTTGCTGAAAAAGAGACGGTCTTATGTGAACTTTCTGTTGAAAGCTATATGGGATGTGCCACGGGTATATGTCAAGGGTGTGCTATTGAACATAAAAGCAGTAGTATTTCTGAACACAGTTATCATGAACGGTTTTCTCTGGTCTGTCTGGACGGACCCATTTATAACGCCAAGGATATTCGATTTCCATGAGTTGCAACCTCACTGTTGAGATTGCTGGTGTCTCCTTTAAGAATCCCATATTTGTTGCTTCCGGAACCTTCGGCTACGGACTGGAAACTCAAGAGCTTACTGATTCTTCATCCCTTGGCGCCGTAATAACCAAGTCCATTACGAGGCACCCACGGGAGGGGAATCCTCCGCCGAGGATAGTGGAAACACCTTCCGGTATGATCAATTCCATAGGATTAGCAAATATGGGCGTTGAAAGATATATCGATACTGTGATCCCAAGGATAGACGAAATAGGAACAGCTGTCATTACCAATATCGCTGGCTTCTCAATTGACGACTATCTGTACGTAATGGAGAAACTTGAAGCGTGCAAGGCGCCGATATGTGGTTATGAGATCAACATTTCGTGCCCGAATGTTGAAGCGGGAAGAATGGAATTTGCTGTTGATCCGGAGTTAACCGGTCGTCTCACTGAGTCACTGAGGGAAGTAACCAAAAAGCTTCTGATTATAAAATTGTCACCGAACGTTACAGGTATTGCTTCGATCGCCTTGGCAGCGGAGCAGGCAGGTGCCGATGCAGTATCGGCTATCAATACGGTGTTCGGTATGAGCATTGACACCCAAAGTCGCTCCCCTTATGTGCAGACTAACGTCGGCGGACTTTCGGGACCTGCCGTCCGTCCTGTCGGTATCGCCTGTGTCTACAAAATATCTCGTAAAGTAAACATCCCGATTATTGGAATTGGAGGTATTACGTCGGCCAACGACGCTGTTGAGTATATTCTTGCCGGTGCCTCGGTTGTGCAGGTAGGAACCGCAAATTACAAAAATGCCGACACCGCTCGATCAATGATTGATGAACTTGAACTTTATCTTGCTGAAAACGGAATTGAGAATCTGTCAGAATTGACTGGCGGGGTAATCCCCAATGAATAAGTTACTAACCGCTGCCGTTGCTCTGCTCTTGATAAGTTGTCACTCTGCTCCCCGTTATGGAAAGAGAGGGAATGCTTCAATAACCTCCACCAGTTCCTCAGGGAAAGTAACTAAACACAGAACAATCATAACGGGGGCATCCTCATTCTATGCTGAAGATTTTCATGGTAAAATCACTGCAAACGGAGAGACCTATGACATGTACGGCCTTACAGCGGCACATAAGACGCTGCCGTTTAATACGCTGGTGAAAGTGACGAATCTGGACAATGACAAATCTCTAACCTTGAGGATCAACGACAGGGGTCCCTACGCAAAAGGCCGAATTCTTGATTGCTCCTACGGTGCGGCGGTTAAGCTCGGTTTTGTGGGAGAAGGTACAGCCCGAGTGAAAATAGAAGTGATTGAATTTGGTGATAACAAATACATGAAACGGAAGGACAAATGAATCAGAAATCTGTACAAGAATCTTCAGGGGGTAGGACCCTCGTCAACGCTCTTGGCATACCATTTATTCTTCTCATGATTTATCTCGGAGGGTGGGCATTTTGGGCTTTCGTTACAGTCGTTTCCATCCTCGCAATGAGGGAATTCTACTCACTCGGGCATAAGCGGGATGTCCGACCTAATTTCATCCTTGGGTGTACCGCAACCTTCATGATCACGCTTCATTTCTATTTCGGGCCGGGCCACCCTATAAAAATCTTCCGACCGGGAGAAATTCTGCTATTAATGGTACCGCTGATCATTCTGGCTGAACTGTTACGTGGAAGAAATAACGCCATGTCCAATATCGCCACAACCCTTGGAGGGATACTTTACATTCCGTTCCTTATGGGATCCATGATCGGACTCAGAGAAATTGATCCGATTGCTCCAGAGATGGGACTCAAACTCACCTTTTGTCTTTTCGCTGGCGTCTGGGCTTGCGATTCAGCTGCCTTTGTTGTTGGAATGAAATGGGGGAAGCAAAAACTGATGGAGCGGGTTAGTCCAAAGAAAACTGTTGCTGGAGGTGTGGGGGGGCTTGTGGCTGCTTTCTTCTTTTTTATTATTATTATGCAAACGGGATTCCTTAATTCTCAGTACACGATGGCATCCGTCAACTTCATTGACTTCCTAATCTTCACCGTTATTATCGGTATCATTGGGCAGGCAGGAGACTTTGCTGAATCACTTATCAAGCGAGATATGGGAGTAAAGGACACCTCGTCTTTTCTTGCCGGTCATGGAGGTATATTGGATCGCTTCGATTCATTGATTATAGCGTCACCAGTCATGTACCTTTATGTTAAATATTTGATCTATTGAATCAATCAATTCGCTTTGCTATCGATTTCACACCGGATAGATTTTGACCTAATATTCTTGACTTATCGGCTTAAAACTTGACTGTTAAAGTTACTGAAATTCTTCACCGCTTAGGAATCCTAGAAAATAACCAGGGTGCCTGCTCAGGTCCGGATGGATGGTTGGGGACCGGTTCTGCTGGTACCATCGAATCAGTCAACCCGGCTAATAAGAAACTTATTGCCTCAGTCAGCCAGACGTCGGAAGAAGATTACGAAACCGTTATGAACTCTTCT